>JANNXJ010000007.1:0-57381 GCA_031409515.1 Gammaproteobacteria bacterium
CCCCGTGGTAGCGGGTCAGGTGCACCCGCGGCCTCGGCACCAGCGCCGCCAGGCGCGCCATGAAGTCCAGCGGCTCGAAGACCACGTGGGTGGTCCCGTCCCGGTAGGGCGTCTTTAACGTGTAGCGCACCTGACCCTGAGCGGTGAGCGACAGCCGGCCCTCGGCGAGGGCCGGCCGGGCGATGTAGCGGCACAGCCGCTCCACCTTCTTGCGGTCGTCAGCCCCGGCGGCGACGCCCGCGTGCAGGGAGAAGCCGTCGGCGCTGGCCAGGAAGGGCTGGCTCGGTTGCGGCAGCGGCGTGGCCGGCAGGCTCCGCAGCGTGAAGGCCTTCTGCCCCGCCCGGGACCCTAACGCGATCCGGTAGGTGATCGAGTGGCTGAGCAGGCTGTACAGGCCCGTGGCCTCCCGGTCGAGCGTCAGGTGACTGCTCTCGGCGTCCCGCGTCAGCCAGCCCCGCCGTTGCAGGTGCCGGCCGACACGGCTGGTTATGCTCCTGAGAATCTCCTCCAGCTCGGCCCTGGTCGGTGGCGGTACCCGCCGGAACTCCAGCCGGTCATGGTTCCGGAGGTAGACCCCGTCCAGCACCGCTACTTTCGGCCGCGTGACTGAGTTTGCCGGGTCCTCTCGTGCGGGCCTTATCCACCCGCACGGCTCCTTCCCGGCGCCCCGGTCCGCCACTTGGGTGTCGAGTGGCGGACCACCTTTCAAGATTGCGCGGCGCCGTAGGACCGGAAGATGCTTGGTTTGTGACATTGCCAGGCGGGGTGCCGGCAGGTGTCGCTCATAGGCCCCGCCCCGGCGTGTGACGGTGGCGGGGCCGCCTTTCCCGCTCGTCACATCGCAAAGTTCTCTCCGGGAGCGGGCGACCTGATCGGCTAACATGTTGCTTACCGTGGCTCCACTGCCCCACGCTTATCATTGTTGAAGGTTGAGGGATTCGAGTGAGCGGGTACCTGGAGATCGCAAATTACGGCCTGAACATGGTTAACGCCGCTGCATCCATACTCACCCTCGTTGTTGCATGTTTCGGGTACGCCGCTTGGAGGGAGCAGCTTCGGGGGCAGTCCGAGTATGCATCCGCTCGCGATGTGCTTTTGGCTCTTCGTAGACTGCGGCGCGCTTACTGGGATGTTCGAGATCCATTCATTCACGAGTGGGAGTTTCCGGCGGAGTATCGCGACAAGAGATCAGGAGAAAAGATTGGTGATGCCAAGGCGGACGCGTATATGCACGTCATCCAGAACCGATTCAAACAATTCTCCATTGGCGAACACCTGCAGACCTGTGAGCGATGCGTTGACGAATATTGCATCGTTACCGATAGGGAAATGGATGGGGAGGTGACAGCCCTGGTCCGTTGTATGGCCGCGCTTCAGTATGGCTTTGTTGAGCTGTATGAACAGCTTCGGACCGAGGACGAACGCTGGCCAGAGCAGCATCGGACGGTGCTTAGCAAGCAGGACCGGGCGGGCGATGCCCTCGGGGCTGAGTTCGAGCGTGCATACAAGGCGATAGAGGACGAGGTCAAAGTACGGCTTGGGCGCTTTCGCTGAGCGTGGCGCACTCGGCGCACGGTTTGGCAATCCTGGCTAGGCTCCGGTGCCGGGCCTCCGCCCCCACGCGGTTGCTCCCGACGGTTGATCGTGGCTGATTCGCGGTCGACGTAGGCATTCTGGCGATCCCGACGGGGAGACTGTGACGGCTGCGGCGCCATCTACTTCGGTTTGCCAATCACATTAGAATCGTTGCGATACTGGTATTGGAGCGCTCCCGATGTGCGATGAACTAGTGTGGTCGTTTGATGCGATTACAGGCTTGCCGTGGCTTGAAATCATCAAAGCATTGGCGCCACTGGCCACGGCTTTCATCGCATTTCTCGCCCTAAGGAACTGGAAACGCCAGGACAAGGCTAAGAGGCAGGCGGAGTTTCTGGATCAGTTAATCGATGCGAGCCATGGCTACATCACGGAGATGTCTGCTCCCATAGCCGTGCTCGAATCAGTGCTGATTGGCATTGAGAGCTATGCGCCAATCGAGGAGTGCGAGGATCGGTCGGTGAAAGGCGCAATCGCGTACATCCAAAAGCGAGGCGATGCGGAGGCGAAACGCCTATTCAACTCTTTGGCTGCCGCTGAGCCGGCAACAGTTCGGATGCGGTCGCTGGCCGCAAAGGGGCAGGTATTCAGATTTGAGGGCTACGCCAAGTGCCTGAACGCTATTGCGCGCCTAACTTGGCACTTCGATAGACTCGAAGCACTGGCAGCAATCATAGGATCAACCTCGTGGAATTGGGAAAACTCCGAGGTCCTCTCCACTGTGCGAAATGTAATCGACGTTGATGCGGAGAAGCTTCGCAAGCAAGTCCGGGAGGATAGTGTCGCCATCCTAGATTTTTGCCGTGCTACTTACTCTCACATTTACGACTAGAAGTCCCAATGGCTCGTGCGAAAACTGCTGAAGGCGCGGACGCTATGAGCAACATCATCAACCTGGCCGACGTGCGCCGCGACCGGGCGCGGCAGCAACGCGAAGCACACCGGGAAACCCTCGTGCTGTTCGCGGCCCTGGCCAAGCTCTATCGGGCGGACACCGGAAGGGAGATGCTCGACGCCGAAGCGGCCCTCACCCGCGAATTTCTGATGTGGGTGGACACGCAGCCGCGCCCGGACCCCGCGGACGTGCTGACGCCAGCGGAGATTGCGGCGGCGGCGGAGTGCGCGGGGTAGCGCCTGCGCCGGTCGCATCGGCCAGCAACCCAGGTATTTGGGTATGCCCACGGATCTATTCGGACCACCTATCCCAGCGGCGTGTCGGGCTTACATCAACATCCGTAATGCGGAGAGAGAAGCGACGGTTGCAGCGCGCACGAACTGCGAAGCTCTCTGGCGTGACTTCGAACCGTATGCTGATGAGCACTTCCGGACGCAATTCCAACTCCACTTTCGCGAGCGCTGGTTTGAGATGTACCTAACGGTAACGATGATCCGTGCAGGTTTGGACGTCGCGTGTCCGAAACCAGGGCCAGACATTCGTTTTTCCCACGCCGGGCGGCCGGTGTGGATTGAGATGATTTGTCCGGGACCCGGCGCACCTGGAGGAGGCGATTCCGTACCGCAGACGACCTACACGGAAATGGGAGCCACGCCGACAGTGACCACTGTCCCGATTCGCCAACAAGTGCTGCGATTGACCGGCGCCATAGAGGGAAAGCGCCGAAAGTTTGACGACTATCGCGAGGGGGGAATCGTCGGCGCAGATGACGTTTGCATCATTGCAGTAAGCTTTCGAGGAATCGATTGGATGTGGGCGGATGCGCAAGACCTAATGTTGCGCGCCGTCTACGGACAGGGCGACCAGACGGTCAGCTTTGCACCCGGCGAAACGGGACCTACTGAGTTCGGGCGTCGAGCGCTGGCAAGCGTTCGACGCACAAAGGGCGCGCAGGTTCCCGTCACATCGTTTGTCGATTCCAGTATGCCTTTGATTTCGGCGGTCATCAGTTCCACGGCGACCTGCCCTATAAGCGAGGCGGAGATGGGCCGGGACCTAATAGTGTGGCCAAACCTCACAGCAGATCGGCCGGTGCCTGTCGGCGCCTTCCCGGTGGGGTTTCAAGTCTCAGCTCAGGAAACTGACCAGGGTTGGACTTTGCAGCTTCCCCCTGACGAACTCGCCTAACCGCGGCACTGGTTAGGCGAATGGCCGCGGGTATGCCCCGGCGCGACCTTCTGTCCCTTGCGTCACCGGCGGGCGGACCTGCCACGACCCCGGCGACCCGCACACCTGGCAGCGAGGACGACGGCCGATAAACGTCTGCCCCAACATTCCACCATCGAGTGTGGGCCTACGGACACTCAGGACAAGGAATTTCCGCTCTCCTGACGGATCCAGACTGGCCGGGAAAATCCTTGAATAGTGCGTCGATCATTTTTGGGACGATCAACGGCAGATGTTTGTTAGTCCCCTCGCTAATGACAGTCGCCTCAAACTGCGGAACCACTTCCCCGTCCACGAGCGCAGCTGAGTCAACCACGAGGAAAGTCATCCGACGTTTGTACTCGTTTGTGGACTGAGTACGATACCCTGTTACCCCATATTTCGGGGTGTAGGTTGTGTTGGCATTAGCCGTAGCCGTATTACCGAATGTATTTACCGTCGTCCGTGTCTGTGCGGAGGAAACCCCTGTCTGACCCCATACCGGGAGGCTAACCGTCCGGACGGTTCCATCGTCGATCGAGTAGTCAAAAGCAATTGCGAACTTTGCCTCGGGCACCGCTGACTCCACCATCCCTAGGGAAGCTAACCTCTCCCGTACAAGCCCGGTGTAGTGCGCATACTCGAGGCTAGTTTCCTGATCCGGTGACGGCGCGAACGCGTACCGTTCACCCTGCAGGTTGGCCGGAAGAGTGTGAAAAGCGGAAACTTCAGTATCAACGCCGACGGTCGCACAAGCGCCAGTCAGGGCGACAAGGGCAAGGCCAGCCACAACGCGCACGCTCGAATAACTCATCGGTTAAACCCCCTTCGTAATTGGGACTAGGCATTTCAAACACCCCCTAAGCGGAGTCTGCCAGCCCAGGATCCCGGCCGCCACGGCCGCCGGGCTGGCCGGTGGCCCGCCGCGCCGACCCACGAGCCGGCAAATCTCCCAGATGCCGCCGGATTGGTGCAGCGCAGATCGCCACCCGCGCAGCCGGTGACCCCCGGCGTCGTGAACCCGACCCGGGCCGGCACGCCCGACCCCGTTACGGACACCCCAGCCGCCCCTCATGTGGCCCCCGCGACGGCGGCCTCGACCCGGCGGGCAGCTCCCGCCCGGCGGATCAGGTGCGCGGCAATCGCCCGGTAGACGATGCCGAGCACGGCGGTCAGGGCCGCCGGCTCCGTGGCAAACAGGAAGCGCAGCGGGAACGGCACGGAGAGCACCCACTGGCGCAGGGGTTGCCGGGGCAGGACCTCGTCCACCAGCAGCGCCGCCGTCTCCACCATGCGCCGCGCCCCGCAGCTCGGGCAGAAGCCCCGGCGCTTGCAGCTGAAGGCCACCAGCCGTTCCGCGAGACACTGGGCACAGCGCACCCGGAGAAAGCCGTGCCCAGGAACGGCGGGTAGTGCTGGTCGACCACTCATA
This sequence comes from Gammaproteobacteria bacterium, assembly GCA_031409515.1. Taxonomy (GTDB): domain Bacteria; phylum Pseudomonadota; class Gammaproteobacteria; order Steroidobacterales; genus SHZI01. The sequence continues at coordinate 5,130 of JANNXJ010000007.1, forward strand.
AAGAAGAGTGGCTTCGGGACGATGGCGTGTGTACCTGGCGGTTGGCAGGACCTCGGGTAGCGCGCGCGTCCGGCGCAGGGGCTCCATGGCGCCAGCCTGCGAGCGGGCGGCGGCCAGTTGCCAGCCGCGAATCCCGCACGATGCACCGGAACATCACCCGCCGGTCGAATCCAGTCAGAATCGTGGTAATGCGCACCCGTGACGGTGGGTTTTCGTTGCCCGGCGCAGTCCGGCGCAAACGGCACGGGCTGGCAGCAAGCAGACCGTGCAATCCGGCAAGGGTTCGCCAATGGGCCACGGGCGCGGCGTGCTGCCCCCGTTGACGTGCAGACATCAATTCGTGGCGTCGGCAGTGCCGTCGCCTTTAATCTTGCCTGACCCCATTCGCGCCTTCTCTTTTTGAAGTTTTTTGTGAGGCGGCTCTATGGCGTTGTACGGCAGGTGGTTGGGCGACTGCTCGAAATCTGTCGCCGAACCGGTCGCGATCCTGTCGGCGACTTGTCAGCCGCCTGTTCGTACTCGTGACGGTGGCCTGTCACCAAGCTGCCGAAAGCCAGACTCAGCCGCTGCGTTCCGCGAGCATGGCAAGCGCGTCGCGTGGTGCGAGGATGCGGATGTCCTGGAAGCTGCCGAGAGTCAGCAGGTCGGCATCGCCGGAGATGATGACGTCGGCCTTGGCGCTGAGCGCGGCGGCGAGTACCTGGTCATCATCGGGATCACGGGCCACGCGCGGTGACTCGACGGGCTCGACGAGTTCGACAACCTCCAGGTAATCGGCGAGCACGGCACGTGGCGTGTTGCCAATCGCTGCCAGTTGTCGCGTGGCCGCCGGCCGGGTGAGCACGTCGGTGAGTTCTGCGAGGAGCACCGGACTGCTGTAGAGCTGTGCGGCGGGGTGCGCACGCAGGGTCGCGAGGAGCTGATACGGGAGACCGCGCCACAGCAGCGCGGAGATCACGACATTGGTATCAAGGACGATCCGCACCGGTGCCGCCGCTGCGTGTCCGCCGTTCGGCACGGGCGGCCTTGATCTCGGCCTGGAGCTGGTCTTCGGTCAGCGGGGCGACACCGGCCGCTGCGAGCGCCGGGGCGATGGCGAGCAGCCGGTCAAACGCCGCCTGCTTACGGGCTTTGGTGGCCAGGAAGTCCACGAAATCTTCGACCTCGGCACGCCGCTCGGGGGGCAGTGCCTTCAGCTTCTCAAGCAGCAGTTGTTCGGCCTGGGCGTTCATGGGCGGCTCCTGAGTGTTGGCTGGCGCGCAGCTACAGTTCCTCGCCAGGGACAAAGCTTAGCACCGGTCCTGACGCACTTTGGTGGACGGTTCGGCACTTTGCGAGGGCACCGGCTGACTGGCCCCCACCAGACTCCGCCGCCTCTCCGACACCAGCGCCGCCGCGTCCCGGATCGGATCGTCCTCCGCATGCACATACCGCATGAACATGGTCACCGTCTTGTGCGCCGTCAGCGCCATCCCGACCTTCACCGACACCCCGGAATTGGCTATATCCGTCGCCGCCCGGTGCCGGATCCCGTGGGTTCCCACATGGGGCACCCCTGCCCGCTTCAGGATGCGTTTCCAGCCGGTGAAGTACGGGTGGGTTCCCAGCGGCTTGCCCTCATCGCCAGGCGCCGGGCAGACATAAGGTGACCCTGGGTAGCGCCCAGCGGACGTCAGCAGCCGGTGCGACTCCTGGCTCATCGGCTTCGACATCCCGCCGGTCTTGCTGTCCGGCCAGGCGACCCGGCGCTTGGCAAAGTCGATCCAGTCCCATTCCAGGTTGATGATCTCGGACATCCGGGCCGCGAACTCAAACTGCAGGCGGACCGCCAGCATGATCGTCGGGTGCTCCAGTTGGTCCCGCTCCGCCCGATCCAGGTAGTGGAACAACGTGACCAGCTCCTCGTCGGTGATCAGCCGCGTGTGCCCGTTCTCGGGGTACTTGGGAATATGCCGGCACGGATTTGAGCCGTCGGGCCGCAGACCCCAGACCTCCGCCATGTTGAACATCTTCCGCAGGCAGGCCCGCACACGGTTCCCCGTGATATGCCGGCGGGCAAGCTGATGCAGGAGTGCGGTGACATCAGCGCGAACGACCTCCACCACTTTCCGGTTACCCAGCGCGGGCAGGATGTGCAGCCGCAGGTAGCCTTGGTAGGTCTCCACCGTGCGCGGCTTGTTGCGGGTCTTCGAGTATTCCTCGATAAAGCGCTCGGCCAGGTCACGAACCGTCGGGGCCTTCCTCGTGGCCGCCTTGGCCGCGGACGGATCCTGGCCCCGGCGGATCTGCGTGAGCCACTCCCGGGCCAGGTCCCGCGCCTGCTCCACGGTGAGCTCGCCCCAGGTGCCCAGCGCAGGCTTGCGGCGCTGCCCGGCCAGGGTCCGGTACGAGAGCATGAACACGCGGCGGCCCGCTGGTGTGAGCTTGCAGAGGAAGCCGGGCACCACCGTGTCCCGGATCTCGACATCCCGGTCCGTCGGCGCGATGCTTTCCAGATAGACTTTCGTCAGCTTGTGCGTCGGCATTTCCCGGCCTGCTATTAACCCCGTTTCTCAGGAGCCACATAGGTGCCTCCAGAACGATATCCAGGGCGAACTGGATCGAAGCCGGGAGCAGGATAGATCTGCTAACGCGTTGATTAAACGTACTGGAAAGTAAACCCGCGTACTCCGGCGTACACCAGAATAGCGGCAAGTCGAATCTCAAAATCCGTTGGTGGTGACATCGTGTGGGTTCAAGTCCCTCTCCCGGCACCACTCTGAAACCCTTCGGGGCAGCTCCCCAGGGACACGGACCCCGTACCGGGACGGAATCAGATCCGGGACGCTGTCTCCGACGCCTGCCTGATCGCCCGTTTGGCGTCCAGCTCCGTAGCCACGTCAGCGCCGCCGATCACGTGGGTCGTTACGCCCGCGGCTTTCAGCGGCGCCAGCAGTTCCCGCAGCGGCTCCTGCCCGGTGCACAGGATGATGTTGTCCACCTCCAGCAACTGGGGCGCACCGTCGATGGAGATCTGCAAACCCCGGTCATCAATACCCTCGTAGGTCACGCCGGCCAGCATCTGCACGCGCTTCATCTTCAGCGCCGCGCGATGGATCCAGCCGGTGGTCTTGCCCAGACCCGCGCCCGGTTTGCCCGACCTGCGCTGGAGCAGGTAAACCTGCCGCACTGGGGGCGAGGGCTCCGGACTCACTCCAGCCACACCGCCCCGGGCAATGGCCGGGTCCTGCACGCCCCATTCCCGCAGCCAGGTCGGGAGATCAAGGGCCGGGGAATGCCCCTCCTCCACCAGGAACTCGGCCACGTCGAACCCGATGCCGCCGGCGCCCACCACGGCAACGCGCTTGCCCACTGGTGCGTTGTGCAAGAGCACGTCCAGGTAGCTCAGCACCATGGGGTGGTCCTGACCTGGAATGCGCGGACTGCGTGGCGTGACGCCCGTGGCGAGGACAACCTCGTCGAATCCGGCCTTCACGAGCTGGTCAGCGGTAACGCGCGTATTCAGGTGCACCTGTACCGAGAGGCCGGTCAAGCGCTCACGAAAGTAGCGCAGCGTTTCGTGGAATTCTTCCTTGCCCGGAATCCGCTTCGCCATGTTGAACTGGCCACCGATCTCCGCGGCGGACTCGAAGAGCTGCACGGCGTGCCCACGCTCGGCCAGCACGGTGGCGGCAGCAAGGCCGGCCGGACCCGCGCCAACGACAGCGATGTTCTTCGTCGTGGTCGCCGGCAGGTAATTCAGTTCCGTCTCGTGGCACGCGCGGGGATTCACCAGGCAGGACGCCACCTCGTTCTCAAAGGCGTGGTCCAGGCAGGCCTGGTTGCAGGCGATACAGGTATTGATCGCCGCCCCGCGACCGGCGGCCGCCTTGTTCACAAACTCGGGATCAGCAAGGAGCGGTCGCGCCATGGAGACCATGTCCGCATCACCGTTCGCCAGGATCCGCTCGGCGACCTCGGGCGCGTTGATCCGGTTGGTGGTGCACAGGGGAATGCCGACTTCACCCTTCAGCTTGCGCGTAACCCAGGCGAACGCCCCCCGGGGCACCGACGTGGCGATGGTCGGCACCCGGGCTTCGTGCCAGCCGATGCCGGTGTTGATGATGGTGGCCCCCGCCCGCTCAATGGCTTTCGCGAGCAGTACCACCTCCTCCCAGCTCTGGCCGGCGGGAATCAGATCCAGCATGGAGAGTCGGTAGATGATGATGAAGTCCCGGCCCACGGCCTCCCGGGTCCGGGTGACGATCTCCACCGGCAGCTGCATGCGATTCACAAAGCTGCCGCCCCACTTGTCGGTGCGCTGGTTGGTGTGGGTCACGAGAAACTGGTTGATCAGGTAGCCCTCGGAACCCATCACCTCCACGCCGTCGTAGCCCGCCTCCCGGGCCAGCGCCGCGCAACGGACGAAGGCGCGGATCTGGCGCTCCACGCCCGCTGTCGACAACGCCCGGGGCTTGAAGGGCGTGATGGGCGACTTGATGTGGGACGCGCCAACCGACAGTGGGTGATAGCCATAGCGGCCCGCGTGGAGGATCTGCAGGGCAATCTTGCCGCCGTCCCTGTGGACCGCACCGGTAATGGTCTGGTGTGCCCGGGCTGCCGCGTGGGAAGCCAGGCGGGAGGCAAAGGGCAGCAGCCAGCCCTCGATGTTGGGCGCGAAACCGCCCGTCACCATCAGGCCGACGCCTCCGCGCGCCCGCTCGGCAAAATAGGCGGCAAGGCGGGGAAAATTGCCCACGCGGTCCTCGAGGCCCGTGTGCATGGAGCCCATGAGCACCCGGTTACGCAGGGTGGTGAAGCCCAGGTCCAGGGGTGCCAGCAGGTGGGGGTAGGACATGGTCAGTCTCCGAGGCGCCGGGGTACAAACGGGAGTTCGGGCTGGTGCTGGTCAGGGCTGCGGGGTGCATTGCGCCGCATGGCAATGCGCTGGTTGCGCCCTGCCAGCACCCGCCGCTGCCACTTGCGCTCCGCGGCCAGCACCTCCGGCTCGGTGGCGTGCCAGCTTTCCTGCAGCAGGAATTTTGCCGCAGCCACCGCGTCCGGCGAACGCGTGACGATCTCGGCAGCGAGCGCCCGGGCATCTTCCAGCGGGGTGGCGGTGACGCGGGTCACCAGCCGCAGCGCGTGGGCCTCGGTGCCCGTGAAGATGCGCCCGGTCATGGCAAGTTCCTTCGCCACATCGATGGGCACCAGTTCCCGCAGCAGCGCGGCCCCGCCCATGTCCGGGACCAGGCCCCATTTCACCTCCATGACGGAGAACCGTGCCTCCGGCGTCGCGAGACGCAGGTCGGCACCAAGCGCCAGCTGCAGTCCTGCCCCAAAGCAGTTGCCGTGAATCACAGCGATGACGGGGGCCGGTACCTCGCGCCAGGCCATGCTCCAGTCCTGGAAACGGTTGCGGCGGGGCGAGAGGAGCGCCGTGAGCGCCGTGAGAGCGGCAGCCGGATTACCCAGCACGGACTTCACGTCCAGCCCGGCGCAAAAGGACGGGCCCTCGCCCTGGAGGATGACTGCCCTTATCCGGCGCTCCTTCCGCAGCTTTCTCGCCGCCCTGACCACCGCGTCGAGCATGCGGAAATCCATGCCATTGTGCTGCTCGGCGCGGGTGAGGGAGACGAGCGCGACCGGGCCGTCGATGTCGACCCGGACCCGGTCGGTCATTGCTCCTACGGGCTCGGCGGCACGGGCAGCAGCGCCGGGGAGAAGTCCGGCAGCGCTGGAATGGTCAGACTGGTGGCGTCCTGGGTGGCGCCCGGGAACTTAATGGACATCCAGTCGTAAAAGCCGTTCATTACGTCATCCCGGACAAACCGCGCGTTGATCGAGTGCTGGGAGAATCCCGTGGGGTCGGTGAAGGGATAGGGAGGCGTACCGTAGGCGATATCGACGCCCGCGTCGGTCAGGGTCTGCACCATGCGGTCTGACCAGGTCACGGGCGTCACCGCATCCCCCTCCACGTGAATAATGAGGATCGGAATAATGAGCTTCTGGGCTTCCCGTTCGGCCACGTTGAGGGTGTTGAGGCCGTAGTAGCTGAGCCAGCTATTGGGTGTATTGCTGACGGTGGTGCCAGGAAACTGGGTCGGGAAGGGGTACAACACGTTGCCCAGCCCCTGGATCACGAGGTTGTTGGCCAGTGTTCGGTTAGAGAAATAGATGGAGCCGGCGAAAGGCACGAAACGGGCAGCCTCCCGGGCATCGGCCACCTGGCCAAAGTTCGCCACCCCCGCAACCTTGGGATCATTGACGTCCGGGCTGCCGGCCACATCCGCGCCACAGTTCTTGAAGTAGCTGGGATAGATCGCCGCAGCCTGAGTACCTTTGCTGTGGCCAACGATCACCACCTGCTCGAAGCCGAGGCTGACCAGGTAGTCCACCCCCGCCTTGAGGTCACAGACGGTGTCAGGAAACAGGGTGGCACCACCGCCTTCGAAAGGACCATAGTCGATGCTGTCCCGGCGATTCAGCGACAGTGTGGTCAGGCCCTTCAGCTCGCCCCACCAGCCGATCCAGCCCACGAGCCCGGTGTAGAAGCGGCCACTGGCGCCGTGGGTCGCCAGGAGAGCCACCTTCTTCGTCCCGCCCTGGGGAATGAACAGCGCCCCATCCAGGGGGGTGCCATCATCGTCCAGCAACTGCACCTTCTTTACCTGCAGGTACATGTTGGTCATCGTCTCGCAGTCCATCTCGGGGACGCCGTCCTGGCCAACGCCGCCGTCGCAGGTGTCGATGCCGTCGCTACCCCAGAAAAGGTCGTTGTCCAGATCCCCGAAGAGCTTGTCGTTGCCCAGTCCGCCGACGATCTCGTCGTCGCCGTAACCCCCGTCGATCCAGTCCGGGCCATTGCCCCCTGCAAGGTAGTCGGCGCCGTCGCCCCCGCAGATGGTATCTGCGCCACTGCCACTGCTGATGATGTCATCGCCACCACCACCCCAGATCACATCCGGGTACTTCGTACCCCTGATCGTCTCACCGTCGTCCGTACCGATGATGGTGGCCACCTTGCCGTTGCAGGTGGGTACCGTCTGGGCGAAAGCCGGAGCGGCAGCCAGAATCAGGGCGCCCAGCAGCGCCGGGGAGAGTCTGTGGAACGGCAGCATGGCCTTGCTTCCTTGTCAGTCTGGGTAAGCGACCGGAGCCCCCATAGACCCGGCCGGTTTCGATACTAGGTCCAAATCCCGTCGAAGGGCGCCAGGCTCAGGCAGCCCGGCGACGTAAACCGGCGAGCGCCGCCAGTCCGCCGGCAAACAGCCAGGCCGCGGCCGGTACCGGTACCACTGCAGCCGGCGTCGTGATGTCCAGGGCAAAGGCCCCGGTGCGGGCATCGGCGTCCACGTCGCAGAAGATCCCCGGCGCGCAGCCAAAGATGGCCGTGAAGTTGCCGGTGCCGCTGCGGGTAAAGCCGTTGGCCAGATTCGGGCCGATAGCGTGATTGTCGAACTGCGTCAGCACCGCGAGGTAGGAGCCGGCGCCCAGGCTGGTAGTCAGGTAGACGTCGAAGCATTCGCCCGTCACCGGGTCTGCCGCTACCACGTTGCACTCGGGGGTGGCGTCATCCTGAAACAGCAGCAGGGTTCCCGAACTGGTGAACAACGTGACCGTGGGATCAAAGCCGCCGGCGGCGATCACCGCCCCTGCCCCATTGGTCCCGCCCGAGTAGGAGAAGGTCTGCAGGGTGACCACGCCGGGCGCAGCGAGCGAAAAGGCAAAGCTCTGGACATTGTCGTCCTGCAGGAAGCTACCCGTGTAGGAGACCGTGGCAGCCTGCACAGGAGCGCCCGCCATCCCGAGCAGGCAGACAGTAACCACCAGGATCTGCCGCAACGGCTGACCGGCAACACAGGCGCTGCGCATTGAGCGACTCCCCCGACGTGTTCTGCGTGAATGGCGTCTTATTGCGCCATGCAACTGACATTAGGCGCACCGCTGGCCAGTGTCCAGTCCGGGGTAACGAAACGCGCCGCCAAGCGGTCGCTGAGGCAGTCGTCGGCCGCCATGCTGCGGGTTGGCGAAGGCTAAGGCGGACGGGCTTTATGTCAAGGACCGAGGCGCTGCCCATGTTCCCGCGTGGCGTGGAAGCCGATGGTGGGCCAGCGCTCCACCGTGAGCCGCAGGTTGTACTTGTTGCTGGACAGAAAGACGGGGTTGTCGTCCACGTCTTTCGCCAGGGACATGGCTTCGTCTTTCTCGAACTTCTTGCGGGTCAGATCGTCCGGAAACGTGAGCCAGCGGGCCGTGTAGATATCCACGTTGTCATAGAGCGCGTCCACGTTGTACTCAGAGGAGAGGCGGTGCGCGACGATCTCGAACTGGAGACGGCCCACGGCGCCCAGCAGGGTCTGGGCACCCTGCCGGGCCGTGAGGACCTGGATGGCGCCCTCCTCGCCCAGTTCCTGAAGACCCTTCTGTAACTGCTTGCTTTTCATGGGATCTCTTGGGCGAGCTGACCGGAACAACTCCGGCGCAAAGTAGGGAATGCCCCTGAACACCAGCGCCTCGCCCTCCGACAGGGTGTCCCCGATCTGCAGCTGACCGTGGTTGAAGATACCGATGATGTCGCCAGCTACTGCGCCCTCGCTGGTCACCCGCTCGTTCGCCATGAACGTCAGGGCATTGGCCAGTTTCATCTCCCGGGCGCTGCGCAGGTGCCGGACCTTCATTCCGGGCACGTAGCGACCCGAGCAGATCCGGAAGAAGGCAATCCGGTCCCGATGCTTCGGGTCCATGTTTGCCTGGATCTTGAAGACGAAGCCGCTGAAGGCGGGTTCCGTCGGGGCGACGAGCCGGGCCCCGCCATCCCGGGGCTGGGGCGGTGGCGCCCAGTCGACGAGGGCCTGCAGTACTTCCTGCACCCCGAAATTGTTGATGCCCGAGCCAAAGAACACCGGCGACTGCTGACCGGCGAGAAACTGGCCCTGATCGAAGGGCGTGCTCGCGTCCCGGATCAGGCCCACGTCGGCCCGCAGACTGGCTATCTCCTCGGGAAACAGCGTGTCGAGCTGCGGATTATCCAGCCCGTGAATTTCCTCGACGCTGGTGCGCTTCTCCTCGCCGGGCGTGAAGCGCAGCAGGCGATTCTGCAGCAGGTGATACACACCGCGGAACGTCTTGCCCATGCCGATGGGCCAGCTGATGGGGGCACACTCGATCTTCAGCGCGGCCTCGATCTCCTGCAGGAGGGAGAGCGGCGACCGGACCTCCCGGTCCATCTTGTTGACGAAGGTGATGATCGGCGTGTTCCGCAGGCGGCAGACCTCCAGCAACTTGAGTGTCTGGACCTCAACGCCCTTGGCCGCGTCGATCACCATCACCGCGGCATCGACTGCCGTGAGCACGCGATAGGTGTCCTCGGAAAAATCTTCGTGGCCGGGTGTGTCGAGCAGGTTGATGGTGTCGCCCCCGTACTCGAACTGCATGACGGAACTGGTGACGGAAATACCCCGCTGCTTCTCCACCTCCATCCAGTCCGACGTGGCATGGCGGGAACTGCGCCGGGCCTTGATCGTCCCGGCCAGCTGGATGGCGCCGCCGAACAGCAGCAGCTTCTCAGTCAGCGTGGTCTTCCCCGCGTCCGGGTGCGAGATGATTGCGAACGTGCGGCGCCGCGCGACGTCCTTCGCGAGGTCGTTGGAGACTGACGGACTGGCATTGAGTGCAGTCATGGGCCGCGAAGGATACACCGGCAAAGCGGCCGCCGGCTGCGTGCCTCGGCCGCGCCCACCGGGTACTCCCGGTAGCGGCCGGGGTCTCCAGCCGGTGGCTGCGGGCTACGGAGTGCAGAGTCGCGCCTCAAGGCGCTCCTACAGCGGCTTGCGGAAGCGCAGCACGACCTGGTCGGTGCGCCCCTGCACCGACGGATCGAAAGCGGACCTGGTGCGGTCGTCGTTAGGGTTGACGAGCACGTCGCTCTCTGCGTCCAGGACAAAACCCGCCGCGACAACCTCCCGCTTCAGCAGGGCGGGATCAATCCGGTGCAGCGTACCGCCGGTCTCCGGCGGCGCGCCGGCCAGTGCGGCATGATCCACCACCCCCAGCACACCGCCCGGCTTGAGACTCTTCAGGATTTCGCCCAGCAGTCGGGGTCCGTCGATGCGCGACCAGCCCGCCTTGTCGTCGACGAAGTAGATGTCGTGATAGACATCGGTCATCACGACCGCATCAAAGCGGGCGGCAGGCAACTGGAGCTCGTTGTTCTCCGCCAGCAGTCTGTCGACGTTGGGCAGCCGGCCCGGAGCGAAACGCCCGGCAAGATCTGCCTTGGCGAAGCTCAGGTAGGGGGTGTTGTTGTGGGCCACCACCCGGCCTGTCGAACCCACGATGTAGGACAGCAGTTCGGTGTAGTAGCCGCCTCCCGAATAAAGATCGAGTACGGTCATTCCCGGAGCGATGCGCAAGAAGCGGAGTACGGCGGCACTCTGTCGGGCCTTGTCCCGGGCCCGGTCGGCGGCGGGACGAGCCGGATTGGCCAGGGCCGCCAGCACGGCCTGCTCCACGGGGTCCTGGGGTACCGGCCTTGAGCCGGGGCGCTTTACTGCGTCCTCGGAACGCAGCTCGGGGCCAGGCGTCGTTGAGGCCTCGGTGGCCGTGGCAGCCATGGCACCGGACTTCGCCGGATCGAGCCGGGGAAAGCCCGCGCAGCCAGTGAGGACAAGGCCCGGAAGCAGGACCAGAGCCGCGGCAGTACGGACCCACATAGGCTTTCTCCCTGAAACTAGGGGGTAGCTTACGCGCGAGAGAATACTATTGGGGCCATACCCACCAGGAACCGGTTCGATGCACGCCAAGACCTCGGCTAACCCAGGCAACCCCCTTCTGGGTCACTACGTGCAGGGTGGTGCCCAGGCGGGACAGTCCGGCCGCTATGGCACCGTCTTTAATCCGGCCACCGGCCAGGCACGCCTGCAGGTCGCCTTTGCCAGTGCCGGTGAGGCCCGGCAGGCAGTGTCTGCGGCCGCCGCCGCCGTCCCGGCCTGGGCCGCCACACCAGCCCTGCAGCGGGCCCGGGTCCTGTTTCGCTTCAAGGAACTCATCGAGGCGCATCGGGACGAACTCGCCGGGCTGATTACCGCCGAGCACGGCAAGGTCCTGGCAGATGCCCGGGGCGAGGTCACCCGGGGCCTGGAAGTCGTGGAGTTCGCCTGCGGTATTCCCCACCTGCTGAAGGGCGAGTTCAGCGAGAACGTCGGCTCCGGGGTGGACAGCTGGTCGCTGCGCCAGCCCGTGGGAGTCTGCGTCGGGATCACACCCTTCAATTTTCCGGCGATGGTGCCGCTGTGGATGTTCCCCATCGCCATTGCCTGCGGCAACAGCTTTGTCCTGAAGCCGTCGGAGAAGGACCCGTCCTGCCCACTGCGACTCGCTGAACTCTTCACCCAGGCGGGCCTGCCTCCCGGCGTGTTCAACGTGCTCAACGGCGACCGGGAAGCCGTGGACACACTGCTCACCCACCCGCAGGTGAGCGCCGTGAGCTTCGTCGGCTCAACCCCGGTGGCCGAGCACGTCTACCGGACCGCGGCTGAGCACGGCAAACGCGTCCAGGCGCTCGGCGGCGCTAAAAATCACATGGTGGTGCTGCCGGATGCGGACATCGAACTGGCGGCCAACGCGCTGATGGGCGCGGCCTACGGCTCCGCCGGCGAGCGCTGCATGGCCATCTCGGTCGCGGTCGCCGTGGGCGACGCGGGTGACCGGCTGGTCAAGGCACTGCAGCCCAAGCTGGCGGCACTGAAGATTGGGCCCGGCACGCTGCCAGACATGGACATGGGCCCGCTGGTCACCGGCGAGCACCGGGACCGGGTGCGAGGCTACGTCGACACCGGCGTGGCCGAGGGCGCCACGCTGGTGGTGGATGGCCGGGGCACGCAGGTAACCGGCGCTGGAGCGGGCTTTTTCCTCGGCGCGTCGCTCTTCGATCACGTCACTCCGGCCATGCGGATCTACCGGGAAGAAATCTTCGGTCCCGTACTGGTCGTCGTTCGCGCGCAGTCGTTTGCCGAAGCGCTGCAACTGGTGAGCGACCACGAGTTTGGCAACGGCACAGCGATCTTTACCCGGGACGGCCGGGCTGCCCGGGAATTCGCGCACGGCGTTGCCGCCGGCATGGTGGGGATCAACGTCCCGATCCCGGTGCCGATGGCGTTTCACAGCTTCGGTGGCTGGAAGCGCTCACTGTTCGGTGACCTCAATGTCCACGGTCCTGACGGCGTGCGCTTCTACACCCGACTGAAGACGGTTACGGCGCGGTGGTTTGCCGACGGCTCGGCCAACACTGCGTCAGGCGGCGCGGACTACAAGATGCCGACAATGAAGTAGCTGACCCTTAGGGCATCGCCCTGAACGTCAGGAGCGGCCTTCGGCCAGCATCGGCAAGGGTCAGCTCGTCGGCGGTGCGGCGATAGGTTTGCACCTGCTCCAGCAGCCTGAAGAAGGCCTGCTCGGCCTCCATGGCCTCCGGCGGACCCGCCATCCTGGTGCCGGCGACCGGCCCCAGGGTTAGCCTGTCCCCGGGACTCAGGCGGTAGGACCCGGAGTAGCGGTTGACGCCAGACTGGCCGGCCATCTGCTCAGCAGTGAACGTGGCCGTGATCCCGAAGGGCAGTGGATCGACGCCGGTATCGGCCCAGCCCGTCAGTTGCCAGCTGGTGCCATCAAGTGCCGGCCCGCCAGTCATACTGTTACAACCGGTGAGCGACATGATGACGAGAACAACGAAAGCGCTGAGTAGCCGCACAATAGCCTCCTCCCGGGTCAGACCTGACCATACTATCGGCAAAGCCAACGGAGAGTAATTCCACTGTGAACGCCAATGCCTACCTGAAAGCCACCGAAGACCTCTATCGGGATGCCGCGCTCACCCCCCAGCAGGGCCTGTGCTGCACGACCAGCCCCGTATGGCAGTTGCCCGAGTTAAGTATCCCGCCGCGCATGCTGGCGATGAACTACGGGTGTGGCAGCACGGTGCATCCCCGGGACCTCACGGGCAGTCCAACACTCCTCTATGTTGGCGTGGGTGGGGGACTGGAACTCCTTCAGTTCGCGTACTTCAGCCGGCGTTCCGGCTCGATCATCGGCCTGGACGTGGTCGACGAGATGCTGGATGCCTGCCGGCACAACCTTGCGGAAGCGGAAAGCCTGAACCCCTGGTTTAAACAGGACTTCGTCGACCTGCGCACCGCCGACGCCCGGGCGCTACCTTTGGCGGACGGGTCCGTGGACGTGGCGGCGCAAAACTGCCTCTTCAATATCTTCAGGGATGCAGACCTGGAACAGGCGCTGGCCGAAATGTACCGGGTGCTGCGCCCGGGGGGCCGATTGCTGCTCTCGGATCCCGTTTGCGATGCGCCCATGCCTGACGAACTGCGGGAAAACCCGGAACTGCGCGCCCTCTGCCTGAGCGGAGCGCGGCCGCTCGCAGACTATATCGACCGACTGACGAGCCAGGGCTTTGGGACCATTGAGGTCCGTGCCCGGCGCCCCTACAGGGTGCTGTCACCCGGCCACTACGCGACGCCGCGACTCATCGTGATCGACAGTGTCGAGATCTGCGCTATCAAGGATCCTATGCCGGCGGACGGGCCCTGCGTGTTTACCGGCAGAACCGCGATTTACCATGGCGAGAAGGAGTTTCTCGACGACGGCAAGGGCCACCTGCTGATCCGCAATCAGCCCCTGGCGGTCTGTGACAAGACGTCGGACGCACTCGCCACCCGGGTTCGACTTGAGAAGCGTGCCGACATTTACCTGTCGGCCTCCACCTGGTTCTACGACGGCGGCGGCTGCTGCTAGCGTCAGCGCTCAGACCGCCTCATAGAGCCACACGCCCTCCGGGGTGGTGCGCCGCCGGGCCCTGCCCCTGCCGACCAGGCAGTTGAGGTGCGCCAGCGCCTCACCGGTCGCGAACATCAGGAGATCGCTGCCGACCACCCGGGGGAAAAGCACAGTGAACAGGTCGACGACCCGCCGTGGGGCTTCCCGCAGATGCGCCTCCAGCCTGTTCAGGGACGCCTCATGACCCTCCGCGAGTTCCTGCAGCCGTGCGTGGGCGCCTATGAACGGCTCATTGTGGGCCGGTAACACGAGCACCCCAGCGGGAATCTCCCGCCGGAGACGGGCGCAGGATTCCAGCCAGTCGGTCAGCGGGTCCGCATCGGGTTCGGTCGGGTGCACCGAGACGTTGGAGGAAATCCGCGGCAGGATCTGGTCGCCCGAGATGAAGAGATTCAGTTCGGGGCACCAGAGGCAGAGATGTTCGGGGGAGTGGCCGTTACCGCCCAGGACCTGCCAGCGCCGACCACCCACCAGCATTTCCTCGCCGGCGCTCAACCGGCGATAAGACTCCGGTAGCGGCGCCACCATCCGGCCGAACCCACCGAAGCGCTTGCGGTAGGTGGCCAGCGCCTCCTCATCCCAGCCTGCGGCCCGGTAAAACCTCACGCCATCCTCCGGGGCCTCGCGGCCCGTGTCGGCCACGAGCATGCGGCACACGACGTACTCGAGACGGGACATCCACAGCGGGCAGTCGAACTGCTCGGTGATCCACCCGGCGAGCCCCACATGATCCGGATGCATGTGGGTGCAAAGCACGTGGGTAACGGGCTTACCCAGCAGCGCGGGACTGGCGAAGATCCTGCGCCAGTGTTCGCGGGTCTGATCTGTAGCTACACCCGTGTCGACCACCGTCCAGCCATCACCGTCCTCGAGCAGCCAGAGATTGATCCAGCGCAGCGCGAAGGGCAGCGGCATGCGGACCCACAGGACGCCGGGTGCGACTTCCTTCGTCTCGCCGGCCGCCGGCGGGTCGCCGCAGGGGTAGTCAAATTTTGTCATTGCCAGGCTAGCGCGGCGGAGCTGCCATGAAATCCAGCTTGCCAATGTCCACGCCCAGGTGCCGGAGAATCAGGTAGGTGGTTGTAGTGTGGAAATAGAGATTCGGCAGAATGAACTGCTGCAGGAAATTGATCCGGGTGAAAACGCGCTCCTCCTTGCCCATCGGCACCTTGATCTCCCCGTCCGGGTCGGCGTCCATCGGCACCGACGGGAGCCCCTTGATGTGGTCCCGGGCCCTGGCAACGCGGGCGAGCAGTTCATCGAAGGTCTTCTCCGTATCGGGAAAACCCGGCAGCGGCGCTCCCGCCAGGCGGGAGAGGCCCCGAGCCGGAATCTCGGTGGCGAACTGCACCTGCCGGGTCAGGGGCAGCATGTCCGGAGCTAGCCGCCAGTTGAGATAGACGCCTTCATCCACACCCTTGCTCAGGGCCGCTGCTGCGCCTTTTCTGAGAACGCCATCGAGGCCCGCAAACATCTGGTCTGTGGCGAGACGGGCGACGGAAGAGATCGAGACAGACATCAGTCAGATTCCTTGCAGGTTGGCTCCCGGCGGGCAACCGGAAGCATACCCGGCTAATGGGGACTGCCCAAACTAGGGCACAATACGCGCCCCGCCCACCCAGCCTACTATCTTCATGGCCACCGACACCCCCCCGATTGCCTTCACCGATCTCGCCCTTCCCGACAACCTGTTGAAGGCTCTGACGGACCTGGGCTACGAGTCCCCGTCACCCATCCAGGCGGAGACGATCCCAAGCCTCCTGGCGGGCCGGGATCTCGTGGGTCAGGCCCAGACCGGCACCGGCAAGACGGCTGCTTTCGCTCTGCCCATCCTGGCGCGGCTGGATCTGAAGAAATTCGGGCCCCAGGCTCTGGTGCTCGCGCCCACCCGGGAACTCGCGATCCAGGTGGCAGAAGCCTTTCACAAGTACGCGAAGCATGTGCCG
Source organism: Gammaproteobacteria bacterium (assembly GCA_031409515.1). Lineage (GTDB taxonomy): Bacteria > Pseudomonadota > Gammaproteobacteria > Steroidobacterales > SHZI01. The sequence goes on from JANNXJ010000007.1 coordinate 20,903, forward strand.
GGGTTTCACGTCCTGCCCATCTACGGTGGCCAGGCCTACGGCCCCCAGCTCGGCGGCCTCCGGCGCGGCGCCCACGTGGTTGTGGGCACGCCGGGCCGGGTCATCGATCACCTGAACCGCGGCTCCCTGGATCTGAAGGGCCTCACCACGCTCGTCCTCGACGAAGGCGACGAGATGCTCCGCATGGGCTTCATCGACGACGTCGAGCTCGTGCTGGAGAAATCACCGGCCGGCCGTCAGGTGGTGCTGTTCTCGGCAACCATGCCCCCGGAGATCCGGCGCATCGCCAAGAAGCATCTGAAAGATCCCGCCGAGATCACCATCAAGAACAAGACTACGACCGCCGCCAACACCCGGCAGCGCTACTGGATGGTCAGCGGCCTGCAGAAACTCGACGCCCTCACCCGCATTCTGGAGGTTGAGCCCTTCGACGGCATGATCGTCTTCGCCCGCACCAAGGTCGCCACCGAGGAAATTGCCCAGCGGCTCGAGGCCCGGGGCTTTGCCGCCGCGGCGCTGAATGGCGACATGGTCCAGGCCCAGCGGGAGCGCACCATCGCGCGCCTGAAGAGCGGTGACCTGGACATCCTCGTGGCCACCGACGTTGCCGCCCGGGGCCTCGACGTGGACCGCGTGAGCCATGTCGTGAACTACGATATCCCCTACGACACCGAGGCTTACATCCATCGTATCGGGCGCACCGGCCGGGCCGGGCGCAAAGGCGAGGCCATTCTTTTTGTGGTCTATCGGGAGCAGGGCATGCTCCGGTCCATCGAGCGCGCCACGCGGCAGCCCATCGAGCCCATGAACCTGCCCTCCGTCGCTGCCGTGAACGACCAGCGCATTGCCAAGTTCAAGGAAAAGATCACCAAGGCACTGGAAGGCGCGGGCCTCGCCACCTTCCGCAGCGTCATCGAGCAGTACGAGCAGGAACATGGCGTCCCAGCCCTGGACATCGCTGCCGCCCTGGCGCGCCTCGCCCAGGGGGACAATCCGCTGCTGGTGCCGGATGCACCCCCGGCCCCATCCCGGCCACCCAAGCCGGATCGGGCACCCTTTGATCGACCCCAGCGCGACCGACCCCAGGGTGAACGGCCCCAGCGTGAACGGCCGGCTGCTCCTGAGTTCGGCTCGCCCTTCCAGCGGGCCAAGCGCCCCGGCGCGTCCACCTCCAGGCCGCCCGAAGCGGGCACGACCCGGTACCGGCTGGCCGTTGGGCATATGCACGGGGTGAAACCCGGCAACATCGTGGGTGCCATCGCCAACGAGGCCAGCGTGGACAGCCGCAATATCGGCCGGGTCGAAATCCGGGACGATCACAGTCTCGTGGACCTCCCGGCCGGGATGCCTGAGGCCGTCCTGCAGCACCTGAAAAGCGTGTGGGTCGTAGGCCAGCAACTGCGTATCGTCGCAGACGGGCAGCCCTTCGAACCGGCCCGGAAACCCGGTAAACTTGCCCTCGACGGCGAAAAGCCTGGGCCTGCCAAGCCGAAGTTCGCGAAACCGAGGTTCGACAAGCCCAAGTTCAGCAAGCCCAAGTTCGACAAGTCGAAACCGGGCAGCGCGCCATCCCATGCGTTCCCGCCCCGCAAGCCCCAGGTGAAAACCGGGGCAGGCAAGGGCAGACCCAAAACCCAGTAAGCCCCCAGCAGAGGATTCCCATGAACTCACGTCTCGCCCTAGCCGGTTGCACCGTGCTCCTGTTCGTTCTGGCCGGTTGCGACCAACTCGGCAACAAGGCGCCCACAGCCGCTGAGACCAACGCCGGCTTCGAAGCCTTCGTCAAGGCTGCCGCCCGCAAGTCGGCCGCGGAACTGGCGCCAGAGGAACTCAAGCAGGCTGTCGAGCAGTACATCGGCATGCAGGTCGCTGCCGATGCGGCGACCAAGACAGGCCTCGACAAGGACCCCCAGGTCAAGGCCCAGATCGCCCTCAGCCGCACGAACGTGCTGAGCGAGGCTCTGCTCCAGAAACAACTGGATGCCAACCCGGTGACCGACGCCGATATCCAGGCTGAGTACGACTCCCAGGTTGCCAAGGCCCCGGGCGAGTACAACGCCCGGCACATTCTGGTCGACGACAAGGCACTGGCCGAAGCCATCATCAAGAAGCTGGAGGCTGGTGGCGACTTTGCCGCCCTGGCCAAGGAGTACTCGAAGGACGGTTCCGCCAAGAGCGGCGGCGACCTGGGGTGGTTCAGTGCCCAGTCGATGGTGCAGCCCTTCTCCGAGGCCGTAGCCAAGCTGGAAAAGGGCAAGTTCACCACCGCCCCGGTCCAGACCCAGTTCGGCTGGCACGTCATCAAGCTTGAAGACACCCGGGCCGCCAGCCTCCCGCCGCTGGAGCAGGTGAAGGATCGCGTCCAGCAGCTGGTGCAGCGGACGAAGATTACTGACTACCTGAAGACGCTGCGTGCGGAATCCAAAATCGATGCGGAGAAGCTCACGGCCGCCCTGACTACCTATGCCACGACCCCGAAGGAAGTGGCCAAGGATGCGGCGGCGGCCAGCAGCCCCGTACCGACGGGCGCCCCGTCCGCCCCGGCGGCAGCCCCGAAGCCCTGATTCACGGCTCCATTAATCGCCGCAGGCCCGGTGAGCCGGGCCTGCGGCGACCTGCCACAGACCTCTAGGCTCCCCTCAGCATCCGGTTCAGCACGTTGTCCTTCACGACGACGTGGTGCCAGAGCGCAGCCGCCACGTGCAGCCCCAGCACGACGGCACCGATTCGCCAGCAGGCTTTGTGGATTGCCGCGTAAAACTCGTAGGGCGCGTGGGAACCATCCATGGCCTGGGGAACGAGGCGCGGGACCTGCTCCCAGCCGAAGAAGTAGATCGGGAACTCACCTTCGTAAGCCGACAGCGTTGCCCATCCCGACAGCGGAAAGGCCAACAGCAGCGCGTAGAGAAACACGTGGGTCAGCCGGGCGAGGTGGCGCTGATAGGCAGCAAGAGCCCGGGGTAATTCTGGCGTGGGATTGCCGAGGCGCCAGCCCAGACGCAGGGTGGTCAGGATCAGGATCAAAAAGCCATTGGTGTGATGGAGTTGGGAGACCTGCAGCAGGAGCGAGTAGTCGTTGCTCCGGGTGGCAATCAGTTCCTTGTAGACATCATTCATGTAGAAGCCGAGGGGCACCTGGACCGCAATCATGACCGCGATCAGCCAGTGGAGATTGCGGGACACTAGCCCCCAGCTACTGACAGTGTTACGGAGCATGGGTGCTCTGTCCCCCGGCAGACAGCCGGTCCAGTACCTCGATGAGCGCCTCCGGAGGCTGGGCCCCGGACACCGCGTACTGCCCATTGAAAATGAAAAACGGCACGCCGCTGACCCCTGCCTTGCGCGCTTCCTCCATCAGGGCCTGCACCTGGTCCTCATCGATGCCGGCCCGGAGCGCCGCTTCGGTCCTGGCCGGGTCCATCCCGACCTCACCGGCGATCCGGGCCAGAAGCACCGGGTCGCCCAGGTCCTCGGAGTACGTGTGGTGGGCGGCGAAGAGCCTTTCGGCCAGGAGGTTCTGATCCACCCCGGCGGCCAGACCAGTCCCCTGGCTGGCCCAGTGCAGGAGGACATGGGCCGACAGCGTATTGGGCGAGCGGGCACCCGGCCCTGCTTCGAACCGGAGGCCCTCGGCGGCCGCCGTCTGCTGCATGCCTGCCATGATGGTGCGGGCTTTCTCCGGGCCAAAAATGGTCGCGTAGTGGGCCTGGCGATCCTTGCCCTCCCGCGGCATATCCGGGCTCAGCTGAAACGGCAGCCAGGTCACAGCCACTGGCAGGTCCGGCCGGGCGGCCAGGGCGCGTTCCAGCCGCCGCTTGCCCACGTAGCACCAGGGGCAGACCAGGTCGGAGACAATCTGGATGTTCAGCAGTTCGGCCATATTTCCGAGTGTAGGAGCGCCTTTAGGCGCGATCAATGTTGAATCGTGCCCAAAGCCGCTCCTACACCCTCTTATCCCCCGTGGCGGCTGACCTGGCCATCACTCCACCACGACGATTCCCCAGGGCCTGGTGCCAGCCGTGATGGTTCTGAGTACAGTCATGCTGACTGCGTCTATGACGGAGACATCGTTAGAAGGCCCGTTGGCCGTGTAGATGCGGCGGCCATCGGGGCTGACCCCAAGGCCCCAGGGCCGTTGGCCAACCTGCACGCTGGCCCGGGGCTCCTGCGTCGCTGCGTCGATCGCGTAGAGCAGGCGACCTCGACCGGTGGTCACATACAGGGTGGTGCCATCGGGGGACAGTGCTGCGTCCATCGGCCGCACCAGTTCCCCGGCCAGATTGATCACGCTCAGCACCCGGTGTGCACCAACGTCGACAACACTGACCGATGCATCGAGCTCCCCGGTCACGTAGGCGCGAGATCCGTCAGACGAGAATTCCGCGTGGCGGGGCCTCTTGCCGACGCCGAACGTGCTCGTTACCACGTCGAGCGTGGTGTCGATCACGGCAGCGTGATGGTCTTCTTCAGAGGTCATGTAGACGAACCGGCCATCCGGGCTGATGCCCACGCCCTCGGGCTCACCGCCCACCGGGAGGCTGGCCAGAACCCTGCCGCTCCCGGCGTCCATGATGACTGCCGTGCCGGTGTCCTCGCTGGCGACGTAAAGGCGTCTGCCATCCGGATGGACGACCAGTTGTTCAGGATCAGAGACTCCACGAATCACCCTGAGCAACTGCAGCGTGCGCAGGTCCACCACGCCGATGCCGTCCGCAGCCTTGTCTGCCGGAGGCGGGGTGCCCTCGAAATCAGGGCCAGCGATCGGGGAGCCGCTCAGGGCCACGTACAGGCGGGTACCATCCGGAGAAACCTGGATGCCGCGTGGCCGTTTGCCGAGGGCAACGGTGGCGATCACGGTGTCGCTCGCGCCGTCGATCACCGTCATGTCCCCCGACATCTCGTTGGTTACGAAGACCCTGTAGGGCGGCGTGGTGCCTGAATTTGCTACTGACGGACGAGGATCAGTTTCGATGGTGCTGTCCGGCGGGGATGCTTGCCTGGGACTGCAGCCGATCAGCGCCAGAACAAAAACGACAATCAGGCCCGCCGTGGCTACCAGACGCGCGGGAGTGCAGGCTGACCCTGTAGCGGCAGGAATCCTGACTTCCATCGTTAGAGTTCGCAGTCCTGAGTGGATTTGAAATTAGCATAGCAGCTCCCTGGCACGGACTTTCTTCTCGCTTTTGAGTTGTCCCGCTTGATTCGCCGGCGCCGGTCGGCCACGCTCACAATATGTCCCATCGAGTCATGACTGGAGAAGCGTCCATGAAGCGCCTGCTGTTCAACACCGTACAGGGCATGACCCGACTGGCCGGCTACGATCTGGCCAAGCAGTCAAGCTACTCACTGGGCAATTCTTCATCAGTGGCTGCGATCGCGGCCCACCTCAAGGACCTTTTCCGGGAGCTTGGAACACAGACGGTCATTGATGTTGGCGCCAACAAGGGGCAGTACTATGATTTTCTCCGCGACCGGGCCGATTTTCGGGGTCGCATTGTCTCGTTCGAGCCGATCCCGGAGCATGCGGAGGAGCTGAAGCGCCGTAGCTCTGCGGATCCCCTGTGGAGCGTGCACAACATGGCGCTGGGACGTCAGCGCGGCACGCTGCCGCTCAATATCAGCGACAAGACCGGCTGGAGTTCGCTGCTACGAAAGTCGGAGTCAGACACCAATGAGGTTGTCGCCGCGATCTCGATCGAACGCGTCGTCGACGTCCAGGTACATACCCTCGACGAGGTGTTTGCGGGTCTCGAACCAGACCTTGATCCGTCGCGCTGCTACCTGAAGCTGGACTCCCAGGGGTTTGATCTGGAGATCATGCGCGGAGCGCCGAAGTCCCTGCCACAGCTACCGGCACTGCAGAGTGAGCTGGAGCTGCTCAAGGTCTATGAGCAGGCACCGGACTATCTCGAGGTTCTGGCATTCCTTCGCTCACAGGGCTTCAGCATCACCGGCCTGTTCCCCATCTGGGCTGACAAGTTGTTGCGCATCGGCGAGGTCGACGCAGTATTCCGTAAAGCGGGCTAGTCGCCCGAGGTATCACTCTAAAACGTCACCGGGCAGCTTCCGCGCTCTGAAGAGGTTGCGGCAGCGAGAACGCGAATAGTGTGCTTCCTGCCAGCGCGGCGAAGTACTGCACGCCATCCGCCGCATACACGATCGCGCCCGCGTTGGTCTGGCCACCCGGATTGAAGCGCCACAGGATGCTGCCGGTGTCGGAGTCAAGGACGAAGAACTGCCTCTCGTAGCCCGCGAAAACCAGACCCGCATCCGTCGAAACGAGGCCTGCGATACGCGCGTACGCATGGAAGTCGCCCTGATCGAGGCGCGTGGTCCACTTTACGGTACCCGTGGCAGGGTCTATGGCCTTTACAGCCATGATCGATGGCTGATTCTCGGCGAGACGCGTCGTCCCACCCATCGTCATCGTCCCGGATTCATAGTCCATGTTCACCGTGAAGTACTGGGTTGCTGCATCCACCGTCGGGACGAAGTGGAGCTTGCGAGCAGCGTCGTAGGAAGGAGGCCACCAGTTAGTGCCACCATGCATCCACGGCCAGACGAGCGTGCCCTGCTTGGACGGCAGGGAGGCGGGGTCCCGGATAGGCCTGCCATTACTGTCAAAGCCTTTGGACCAGGTCTGCTTGACGAAGGGCTTCGCGAACAGGAACTTGCCGTTGCGCCGATCGATCACGTAGTAGAAGGCATTCCGGTTCGCCATGATCACGACGGGAACGGTCTCACCCTGCCAGGTCACGTCCGTCAGGACAGGCTGCTGAGTCGCATCCCAGTCGTGGGTGTCCTCTGGTGTGAACTGGTAGTACCACTTCAGCTTCCCAGTGGTGCGCTCCAGGGCCACGATGGAGTTTGAGTAGAGGTTGTCGCCCTTGCGGACAGTGGCGTCAAGCGGCGGCCACGGGTTGCCAGTGGTCCAGAGCACCAGGTCGAGTTCCCTGTCGTACGCGCCCGTCGTCCAGGTGGGTCCGCCCCCGGTCTTCCACGAGTCGCCCGCCCAGGTGTCGTTGCCAGGCTTGCCGGGACCGGGCACAACATCGAATTGCCAGAGCACCTTGCCGTCTCTGGGAGAGAGCGCAGCGAGCAAGCCCCGCATGCCGAACTCACCCCCGGCGACGCCGACGATGATGTGCCCCTCAACAACAAGCGGTGCGCCGGTCATGCTATAGCCGTCTGCCGGATCAGCTACCTGCGATTCCCAGCGTTTGGCGCCCGTGGCGGCGTCGAGAGCAACCACGCTGGCATCAAGAGTAGCGACGAAAATGGAGTCATCGAGTATGGCAACACCGCGATTGAACGCCCCACAACACAGCGGTAGCTTGGACGGATCAACCGGCCGGCGGTACTCCCACAGAACCTTGCCGGAGGATGCATCAAGGGCGGTTACACCGTCAGGTGCCTCGGACACGAACATCACGCCATTCGACACGATCGGTGTTGCCGACAGGGGCTTCGTTGCCTGCCGGAGCTGACTGACCCAGGCTACCCGCATCGACCCTACATTCGCCTTGGTGATCTGGCCGAGGGCGCTATGCCTGTGGGCCTCCAGACTGCCGGAGTACTGCAGCCAGTCCTCCGGATAGCGCTCTGGGTTGAGCAATCGCTCGAGGGGCGCAGACACCTTGATTCCGGTTACTGGCTCAGCCACTGCTGCGGCCCAGGCCCGGGACTCGCGCTTCAGGAACGCATGGACGTCCCAGATCTGGATGTCGTCAAGAGGCTGGGCCGCCATCGCGGTGCCTGGCCGCCCCCACTTGGCGGTCGACAGAAACTGCCAGTCAGTTGACGTTGCGACGAACGCAACCAGGCTGGGACCAATCGCACCTCCACCTGCACCGTCTGCGCCGTGGCACTGGGAGCAATAGGCCTGGTAAAGGGCGGCACCGCGCTCGGCGTGCTCCGGTGCCGTTTGAAACCGGTTGGTGATCATCGCGTCAGGGCTTGCCTCGAACACGAGGTCACCCAGCCAGACCGGGCTGTCGGGTAGGAGCCAGCGCAGCAACTGACCGGCAGGAATCGTGGGCAGGTCGCCTGTGGCTTTGGCAAGAACGACAGCCATTCGCCAGCGCACGTCTGGAAATGCTGCCAGTCCGGAACTGAGCACGATGAGGCCAGCCAGGGCCCAGGCGATCCGTCGCCGGGTCTTTGAAACTGCCAATTGGGTCTCCACAATCATCCCGGACCGGGCGGGCCAGCCACGAACACAGTTGACAGAATACCGTAGTTCTCCGGATGCCAGTGTGATGCTGATCCCGGGTTCCAGAGACCACGCTGGCTTGCCCTCCGCAGGGCTCTTAGGCGCTAGCGCTTTGCTGCCGGACGGCTCCAGCCATCGAACACTTCAGACGCCAATGCAGCGCGATCCCAGTACATGCCGTGACCGATGCGGCCCAGAAGACGCAGCTTGTCTACCGTACCCAGCGGGCTCCGGAATACCGCACGACTGAACGCCCAGTGGTAGCGCCAGGTGTTGAACGGCAGCTTGCGCACGTTGGCCGCATGAAAACGCCGTGCCTGCTGCTCCTCATCGGTACGCTTCCAGCTGGAGGAGTCGGCATGAAAGCGACGGAAGAACTGATGCTTGTTCATCTGGTAGTACTTGCCGTACAGGCTGAGCTCCGCGGCGAAACCGGTATCAGCAGACACGTGCTTGCCAAACAGCGTAGTACGGCGGATGCAATCGGTACGCAGCAGGCCCAGGTGATGATTTACGAGCTGAATCTGGTTGATCACGCCAAGAAAGCGCTCTACTGGATCATCCTGCATCAGGTGCAGCTGATCCTCGAAGCGGCCCTCCTCCCGCCCGTCCGCATCGACGATTACCACCTTGGGATAACAGACGGCAATGCTGGGATCGGCCTCCATGATCCGCACCGCGTCGGCAAGCATGTCATCGGCCCAGAAGTCATCTGCCGTGGACCACTTCAGATACTTCGTGCTGCACAGCTCGAAAACCCGATTGAAGTTTCCGGTCATGCCAATATTCACGGGGTTGCGGTGATAGCGCACCCGCGGATCCTGCTGCACGTAGCGCTGACAGATGGCCGCAGTACCATCGGTGGAGGCATTGTCACAGATCACCATGACGAAGTTCGTGTAGGTCTGCGCCAGCAGCGATTCGATAGACTGGGCCACATACCGCTCAGAGTTGTAGACAGGAATGCCAATGGTGACGAGAGGCGGGGCAACTGACGAAGCGGACATGAAGATCTCTACGAGTCAGGAAGCGGGACCAGCCGAGGCCAACCTTGTGGTCCTGGCGGGCGCAGCACTCCCTGCGGCAACCTGGGCATCTTTAACCGGCTGCAACCAGGCTTCGCGCCAGAAGGTAGGATCCTGCTGGGCGCAGAATCTTAACCCTTCTCCCGAGTAGCTGACACCCTGCAGCACGATACAAGGCGTCTTCATGGTGAGCATCCGGCCACTGGCATCATCAATGATACGGTCAACCCGCTTGAGCACCTGATAGCGCTGCCCGCAGTGCTTGACCATATCCTGGTCAAACCACATGCCACGGTTCTTGCCCTTGCTGTCGAGCGTGCGGCTGATTGCATCAGCCGACCGCACGCTGACTTCGTCAGCCGCGACCAGCCCGAGACTGACGGTGGGCGTACTGGTGAGTGAACTGGCCGGGATGAAAGGGAAGCCTGTGCCACCGCGCCACGCCTGCACCCCATTGAATAACCGGGTGAGCATAGCCACCACGAAGGCGCTCAGGGTGAGATTGCCGGCGAGAAGTGGCCGCAGATCCTGACCGATATCCCATGGACTGAGCCGGGACGATGCCCCCACCAGCTGCGTGAACTGGCAGGTGTAGCAGCTGCTGCCATCCGCAGCTGTACTTTTCTGGTGTGGGAACTGGGGGGATGCGGGAGCGGCTGCGACCACGCCTGTCGTAACCGGCCTCAGCCAGGCCCGTTTCCACAGCAGATAGCATCCCGTCTGACAGCCATCATGGGCTGCTCCATCACAGCGCAGGTGACGCAGCAAAACAGTGCCACGGAGACGGCGGAGATTCTTCTTCCCTCCGTAGTCGTATATCTTGTCAACCAGACGGAAAACCTGTGCCCGTTGCCCGCAATACTTGAGCATCTCAGGCTGAAAGGACAGCCCGTCAAGACGTCCCTGATCATCCAGCGTCCTGGCAACTTCTTCCCAGGCGGCAATCTCGACGTATTCACCCACCAGCAACTGGCGCGTGGGCAACAGTGCACGCAGCCAGCGCCGCAGCTTCAGCCCCCCGTCAGTACCGGCCGCCAAAGCGGCTTCCGTGCGGGTTTCGACCAGCGAAAGAAAAAGATCATGCTGGCCCCGGGCGGCCCGGGCATCCCGATAGAGCACCACCCACCCACCGGCGGCGGTCGCCAGCAGCGGGAGGGCCAACACCCAACCCACCGTCCTGATGAGCGTCCCTGGGAGCAGCACCCATGCGGCGATGCCGTACACGGCGACGAGGACGACGATAGCCATCGCCGCTGACAGCAGGGTGGTCTTCCAGTAGCTTTGCCGATGCATACTCATGATGGACTACGTCATTTACCCTCAGCCAACCCACGCCTCTCTTCGAAAGAGCCTCGTGGCGGCCAGGGAATCATGCCTGACTTCATCCGCCCAGCCGCGACAAGGCCTTTTCTGCTGCTCTCTCGCCGCTCTTGATGCTGTCGTCGGTCCAGTAGTAGCCCCATTCGCCATAACGGCCACACGTATCAATACCAACGTCATCCAGGTAGCCACGAACAATTCTGAGTGCCTCGGCGCGATCATGGTCAAAAATGATGTTGGCATACGGAATGTAGACCGCTTGCTTGAGGAGGATCTTGTCATCCTCTTCAATCACCCCGCAGCGAATCAGATCGCGCAGCACAGGCTCGATGTAGTCCTCGGGCTTGCCAGTGAAAGGCCGGTATTTTGGCGAGAAATACACCTCTACCTGAATACTCCCGCAGCCGGCTGGGGCGTTACTCTTAGCCATCATGTGCGGATAACTGGTGCGTGGAAACACAATGTCCAGATCGTAAAAGTAATCAATATGTGTATTGGCAAAGTCATCGCGCGCCACGCCGATGTTCACCAGCACACAGGCCGAGCAGGCGAGCCGCGCTGCTGCCGCAGTCACATCAGCAGGAACACCGGCTATCAGTTTCACCACCTCTGGCAGAGGCACCGAGGATATCAACGCATCGTAGTTGGTAGTGCTGCCATTACTGAAGGTCAGCGTTCGCGCCTTGGCATCAATGCGCTGCACGTGGTGATTGAGCTCCAGATGCGAGTCGCGCGCCCACTTGTCCAGATACCGTCCAAAGCCTCCCGACCGCGGGTAGCGAAAGTTCTGGATATAGTGAACGTTAGGTGTCTCGGCGGATAAGGCGCCGTACAACATCTCTTCGAGCTTGGGCCGATACATTCGCGGCCCCATCCAGTCGGTAGTGAGATTGCGCGCCGGAGTCGTGTGGTACTTGAAGGTGTACTGGCCGGGAAACTGTTCGGCGAACGTCTTGCCATAGGCGACCAACAGCCAGTCCTCGTAGTTCTTGATGTCGACCTGCCGGGTCCCCTGCTCGACGAAGTCAGCGATCACCTTAACAATCACGTCCGCTGGAAGACCATACAGATTGGTCTGTGCGGGATGGCCCAGCCAGGCACCCTTCCAGCAATTATTGAACTTGTAGTCATGGGTATCGAAGTCGCCATCTACCGCATCGGCGAGCATGCCCTGAATACGTTCATCACTGGTAAACGACACATGCGGTCCGATGTCGAAAGTGAAGCCCTCCTGGTACTTCAGGGAGACCGTATGACCCGCATAGAAGGAGTTCTTGTCATACAAGGTAACGTCCAGCTTTTCTCCTGCCAGACTGTTCGCCGCACCGAAGGCTGAGATACCCGTACCAATAATGGCAACTTTGGTCATTGATGTTCTCTATAGCTGACTGACTGCGGACGAAGGCCGCGTTGCGATGAACCCGGTGAACGGCTGACCGGAGGGTGTGGCACAGGACTTGAACAGTGCTCGCTGGACACTGAAGTGCTCATCCGAGCGCGGCTTCATGCCAGCGACAAACGGACACATGCGCGGGGTATTGGCCTGACAACGCATTAGTACATCTGACGCTAAACAACCCCGGCGGTGAATGGCAAACCCCGGGCAGATTCAGGCCATCTACACCAGCCTGCTAGGCGCTGCGCGCCAACTGACCGGCGAAATGCGCCGTCTGCTCCGCGCGCAACTGGTCGCACAGACGGCCAGCAGGCAGGACCACGTCGTTATAGCTGATCGGCTGATCCTTGCTGATATCCCGCTTCAGGCGACAGTCCACCGACAAGGACATTGGCAGGCTGTTCGCTGCCGCTGATCTCTCGTAGGTATCGATCAACCCGTAGCAGGTAAAGCCGCCCATGCCATCCAGGGTCTCCCCTGCCTTGAGATCCCGCTTTGCGGTGGCGACCGCATCGCATACCGGCGCTCCGCGCGGCGTTAGTGTCGCGTCGTGGAACAACACTGCACGAGCAACCGAGGCTGGTAGCTGCAGATGTGGCAGGTGGTACGGGGTGTAAAACATGTACAGGGGCCCGTCACCCATCTTGAAATAGCTCATGTACTGTTTCTTTACCGGGTGATCGTTGTAACCCATGACAAAAGCCCCGGTATGCGGCTCGGCTTCCAGCACGAAATCAACCAGGCCACCCTTGGCAAAGTCATCAACGGAAAATAACTTCAGCAAGTCCTTCACGTGCTTGCACCGATGCCCATGCATGCCGACCTTGCCAGGCTTGAAGCCGGTAGCGTTCCCGATGATGGCCGACTCGATGGCAAGCTTCGAACCATCAGCAAATGAGGCAACCATTGAGGGCTTTTGCTTGGCCTTGTCGGCAAACTCGCGCTGGGTATCCGGGTTGCGATAACGATCCAGAAACCCCTTGATCTGCCCCATCAACACGGGCTTGTAGCCGATACTCTCGACAAAGCGAAACAGGTTCATGGCCACACCGGGCTCGTCACCATCGGTGTAGGTGTACACAACGTTATTGCGATCGGCGTACACCTTGAGAATCGGGCCCACTGCAGCATCAACCTCGGCGTTCATGAGAATGATGTGCTTGCCATTGCGAATCGCCTCGGACGCAACCAGCGCCCCATACTCCACATCGCCGGTGGTTTCGATCACCGCCTCCACTGCTCCGGCCTGACAGACCACTGTTGGATCATCAGTGACTGCATACTCACCCGCCGCGATAGCGTTATCCAACTCAGCAGCGGTGGCGACAGAACGAACCGACTGTACCCCGGCCTCGCGATAGGCGCGTTCGGCTTGAGCTGCATTTCGGTTGACGATGGCAACCAGTCGCAGACCGGGAATCGCACTGATGATCTCCAGTGCGATACCGCGCCCCATGTAGCCTGCACCCGCCAGTGCCACGCGAACCGGGTTGCCCGCGCTCAAGCGCTTCTGTAATGCGGTATCGACGATGATCATAAACAGGCCCTCACATTCCAGCTATAAGGCGTCACTCTGGCGCCCCTGTTGCGCTGCCAATCCATGGAAAGATCAGCAGCCGGATCTGCAGACCGGTCTACCCTGCCAGAAGTGGCCAGTTCCTGTCTTGCTCAGAAACCACACTCACTGGGACTGGCCACTGGATAGCAAACGCCGGGTCGTCAAATCTTACACCATGCGCCGAGGCGGGCGCGTAAAACTGGGACGTGGAATATGACAACTCAGTGTCGTCACGGAGCGTCACGTAACCGTGTGCACAGCCCTCGGGCGCATAGAGCATGCGGCCATTCTCTTCGCTCAGTTCGACGCCCACCCACTGCTTGTAGCTGGCCGATTCTGCTCGCAGGTCCAAGATGACGTCGTACAGCGCCCCGCGCTGACAACGAATAATTTTGACTTCCGCGAACGGTGCCCGCTGAAAGTGCATGCCGCGCAGGGTGCCCTGCTTGAGACTGACGGCGACATTGACCTGCACAATGCTCGTTGAAAGCCCCTGGGCGGCCATCTCACGTTCGCACCACAAACGGCCGAAGTAGCCACGCTCATCCTGACGTCTTTCCACGTCAATGATGTGTACGCCATCCAGCTTTGTGGCAACAAACTTCACGCCGTCCCGCCACGGCCTGGCTTCCAGACCATCCAGGGACACTCACCTCGGGATTCCATCCGGTCAAAGGCTATCTTGTCCTTGAAGGTGTCCATCGCCTGCCAAAACCCGGTATGACGATACGCACCCAGCAACTTGTTATCGATGAGCCGCGCAAAGGGCTGATCTACTAGCTCCTCACCTTCCTTGAGGTAATCGAAGATCTGCTGACGGAGCACGAAGAAGCCGCCATTTATGGCGTGCCCCTGCCCCGTCAGTGGACCAATCGAACTGACCAGTCCGGTAGCGTCACTCTTCACGGCGTGGAAACTCGTAGAGGGGCTGACGGCCGCAAAACTCGCCACCCGCTTTTGCTGCTGGAACTCACTGATCATCCTGTCCAGTGGGATATCAGATAAACCGTCTGAATAGTTAGCCAGAAACATTTCTTCACCAGCCAGATACTGGCGTACCCGGCTCAAACGTTGACCAATATTCGAATGCAGCCCCGTATCGACAAAGGTAATGCGCCAGTCAGCCATATCCCGGGAATGCAGCTCGATCTGCTTACCGCCCGTGGAGAGAGTAAAGTCATTCGACAGGCATTCGTTGTAGCTCAGGAAGTAGTCGCGAATCATGTCGCCGCGATAACCCAGGCACAGCACGAAATCCTTGTGGCCGTAGTGAGCGTAGTAGCGCATCAGGTGCCACATGATCGGCCGCACACCGATATTTACCAGCGGCTTGGGGATGGTGTCTGAGTGTTCGCGCAGGCGTGTGCCAAGCCCCCCGCAGAACAAGACGACCTTCATGATGGCTGCCCCAAGGCTGCCGGCGCCAGGGGGCGCCAACCGATACCCTCATAATGACTGAAAGCAGCAGGATCCAGCAGCCGGCGTCCGTCCACTACCAGCGGTGTGAGGTTCAGTTTTGCCAGTTCGGTATCGAGTTCTTCAAACTCCGCCCAGCGGGTCACCAGCATGATCACCTGGCTTTGTTGCAGGGCGTCCTGTAACGATGAAGCCAGGCGAACACCAAGTAGTCCGGGGTGACTCTCCGGGCGAGCCACCGGATCGTAAGCGGTCACCACTGCTCCTGCATCGCGCAGCAGCTTGATGATTGGGAAAGCCGGGGATTCACGCAAATCATCCGTGTCCGGCTTGAACGCCAGCCCCAGGACAGTCACCCGGATTCCGCGCAGCTCGGGGAAGTGCTGTCTGGCCAGACGCACCATCTCATCCGGTTGGTGGTGATTGATATCCAGTACTGCACGCAGCATCGGAGTGGCGACGCCGAGGTCAGCGCCTTGTGCGATCATTGCAGTGACATCCTTGGGCAGACAACTGCCACCGAAGCCGCACCCCGCCTCCAGAAAACTGGACAATCCAGCTTTTACGGGCGGCTGATTCCCTGTGTAGGTGGTCAGATACAAGGACTGATGCACGCCGCGCATCACATCCAGCGCATCGATATCCCCGACCGCCGTGCACAGCCGTGCAATCTCGTTGCTGAACGAGATCATGGTTGCCAGCAGGGAATTCGAGGCGTACTTGATCATCTCGGCCGTACGACAGTTGGTGCGAATGACCGGTGTCTTGTCGAAACTCGCATATACCTTCTGCAGTACGTCCTGCGAACGCGCATCAATCCCGCCGATGGCAATGCGATCGGGATTCATGAAATCTTCAATGGCCCGGCCTTCGGTCAGAAACTCAGGGTTCATACCCAGACCGAAATCCCTGCCGGCCACTTTGCCGGAAGCCCGCTCGGCACTGCGCCGCACCACCCCGTCGGTGGTACCGGGAATCACCGTACTCTTGACCACCAGGGTGTGATAGTCCTTCTTTTCACCCATGGCGCGACCCACTTCAGCGGCAGCTTGCTCGACAAACCGCAGATCGATACGCCCATCCACAGCGGGGGTACCCACCGCGATAAAGGTTATCTCCGAGTCAGCAACGGCGGCCGCCAGGTCGGTGGTGGCTGACAGACGCAATCCCACGTTGCGCTTCAGCAACTCGGGCAAGCCCAGCTCGTGAATAGGAGCTTGCCCGGAATTGATCATGTCAACCTTGCGCTTGTCCACATCGACGCAGACGACGTTGTGGCCGCGATCAGCAAGGCAGGCGCCGGACACCAGGCCCACGTACCCCGTACCAACAATCGAGATCTTCATCAGGCCGCTTCTGCTGTCCGATTGTGGGAGTACCAGATGAGTGAACGGCGGACACCTTCGTCAACCAATACCTTGGGATCGTAGCCCAGCTGGGCACGAGCCTTATCGATCACCGGACAACGTCGCTCCGGGTTATCGACCAGGTAATCCGCTTCCTTGGCCTTACCCAGCACCACCTTCCCGTTGTACCCAAACAGCTCCTGCGCCGAACTCACCACTGCCCCAGCCAGTTGCGCGACAGAAATCTCCGGGCGGTCAATGCCAACGTTGTAAGCCTCGCCATCCAGGCCACGCACCAGCACCTTGTAGTAGCCCACGATGGCGTCAGTGGCATAGCAGAAGGTGCGCTTGGGCGAACCATCAGACAGCATGACGATGTCACGCCCGGCCAGCACATCGCTGGCAAAGTCCGGCAGCACGCGACCATCGGTAATCTTCAGCCCAGGCCCATAATTATTGAATGGTCGGGCAATCCTGGCAGGGATACCTTCCTGCTTGGCAAAGGTCACACACAACGTTTCACCGAAGCGCTTGGACTCATCGTAACAAGCCCGCGGTCCTGTGCAGGAGACGTTACCCCGATAGGTTTCCGGAGTGGGAATGGCGCTGGCAATCGGGTCGCCGTAGATTTCGCTTGAGGAGTAGAACAGGAAGCCCTTCAGCGCGCGACCCGCATTGCGCTCATTCACCGCGTAGTCAAACAGATTGCGGATGCCGTTGATGTTGGCATCAATACATTTCAGCGGCTGCGCCCGATAGTACATAGGCGAGGCGATGCCGGCCGCGTGAATAATATAATCAAAATGTGGCATGTCCTTGGGCAACGGCAGGATCATGTCGTGCCTGACCAGGGTCAGGTTGGGCTGATTGCGCAGGCCTTCCAGCCAGGCAGGTACGCCGCGCATATAGTTGTCGTACACGGTGACGTCAATCTTCGCGCCCGCTGACCGCGTGCGATTCCAGTGCAACGCACTTTGCACCAGATAGTAGCCAAGGAAACCGCCACCACCGGTGATCAGCAACCTGCAGCCGGCCATCTTGCTGAATTCCTGAGCAAGGTCCTGACAAACAGAATCCAGATCCTCATCGAGAAGCTGCTGAAGTGGAATCGGCTTTTTGTGAATCTGCATAGTATTTCCAGATAACCTGCTGTTGAGCTGTTAGTCGCCTGTCGCAAAAAGCCGGACTATAGCGACAGCCCGCCGCCCTGTATGCGAACTACAACACCATCTTGCGGCCGTGAAAGGCCTCCGCATAACGACTGGGCGCGTTGCACTCGATGCCCCGCAGGCGCATCTGCCCTTTGAACAACTCGGGATCAAACCATGACCGGGTATGCTGCGACTTGAAACACTGCATCAGGGTATCGACCTTGAGCTGCAGGTTGGCCGCTGAGAGTGGCACGTAGACGCCGGGCTGGAGCAGATCAGCCTCGAACTTGGCGATCTCATACTCCAGAATTGCATGGTCACGAAACGTATTCCAGGTGAGCTCGGCAATGACCCGATGGTCCTGATGCCGATCCAGCAGGCAGTGGGTAAATATCAATTCGGGCGCGTAGCGGGTTTTGATCGACTCGAAGGCGTCCTTGATATCAGCGCCGCTGTACGGGAAGTAACTACCCCGAAACTGCAGCACTTCCACCACGCACTCCGGCGCCACACCCAGCAGTTGCCGGGCAGCGTTACGGGTCTCAGCCGCACGTTCCTCATCGCCGGAAAAAACTATCCAGACAAAGCGCAGCCCGGGATAGCGTTGCTGCAACTCCAGAAGCGTGCCAGAACAGCCGATTTCGATGTCATCACAATGCGCGCCAAGACAAAGTACGGTAGCGTTAGCGCTTATGTTGGGACTGAAACTTAGCATCGGTGTCTATCCATCATGCCTTTCGGCGCGGTGCGGATGGAAGTATAAGCCGAAGAAACCCACTGTTCTGCCGAGGATGTCCGGTCTGGCTCTGGCGTCATCTGCCACCTGGCTCAGATCAGACGCCCCTCAATGACGGTATGCCTGCTGACCTCACAAACCTTGACTTCGAACCCGCTGCGGCCAAGGAGTTTCTGCATGGCAGTTGTGTCTTGCCAGCTCTCATAACGGCCATTGGCATAGGGGATCAGGATCCCCAAGTACTTCAGCAGGTAGCCGTTCAGAAGAATATAGATGACATGTATGAGTCGCTTGATTCCCCCTGAACGCATTGCCTGCGAGAGATACCTGGCCGCCATATCCCTGCCGTGCAGGATCATCCAGACCCGGCCACCCTTGCGCAACACACGCCGAATCTCCCGAATGACCCTGGGAATGTTGGTGTAGGGCAGGGAAACACGACTGAAGACCAGGTCGAAGGTGTTCGAGGGCAAGGGGATGTGGCTGGCATCGGAAAGAATGAACTGGATCCTGCTTCCGTAGTTATCGATCCCATAGCGCAGGGCATCCTCGTCGATATCAATGCCGACGCATATTCTGTCTGAGCAATCCATTGCCAGAAAGGACTGGCCAATACCACAGCCGATATCGAGGATGGCCCGGTCGGAATCGAGGATGTCTGGCAGGATTCTTCTATCGTCAGTCTTGTCCAGCGCAATCTCGAGTTCTTTCCGGTGATATTCGATGCTATCCAAGACCTGCTCCCCTGCTTACTCCGGCCCGACGCCCCGCCGCGCACATCCGCCCAGGACTCTTGAACTCGCCTCCATTGTAGCGGCCTGGATAGGCACTCGTTCTGGGCCCACTGCACGCCTCTTGCCAGGACGGACTGTGCAATGCCTGACGCCAGTAGTATCTGGGGACCAGCAGCGCCACCCCCCTGATCTTCCGCCCCCGTCGACCCGGTACTGCACGCCAGCCATGCAGCACAGGGGTCCAGATTCCTGGCGCACGCAAAATTCCAGGGGAAACGGGGAATTTCGCCGGGGAGGCCGCCTAAAGGCGCTCCTACGGCTTTCGCCCGTCGCCGCAGACACTTAAACTGTGACCTCGTGGGCCGCCTGTCGCGACCCCCGGTTACCGACCCCGAGACAGCATTATGGACAACCACCAAAGCAGTGGCGGGCTACCCCTGCCCCCAATAAACCAGCACCCCCGGCCCAACAGGGCCCCGGGCAAGCAGGGCCTGTACGACCCCGCCAACGAGCACGACGCGTGTGGCGTCGGCTTTGTCGCGGATATCAAGGGCCGCAAATCCCACCAGATTCTGGCCCAGGCCATCCAGGTGCTGCGCAACCTGGATCACCGGGGTGCCTGCGGCTGCGAGGTGAACACGGGCGATGGCGCGGGCGTGCTGCTGCAAATGCCCCACAAGTTTCTCCTTAAAGTCGCTGAGAAGGACGGGTTCGCCCTCCCCGCCCCCGGCCAGTACGGCAGCGGGCTGCTGTTCCTGCCGCGCAACGCCAGCAAGCGCCGCAAGCTCGAGGAAAAGTTCGAGCAGATCGTGCAGTCCGAAGGCCAGACCATCATTGGCTGGCGCACCGTGCCGACGAACAACAAGTCCCTGGGTGAAACGGCCCGCGGCTCCGAGCCGTTCGTGGTCCAGGTGTTCATCGGCCGCGGCACCGGCGACGGTGCAGTAAGCGAAGAACTGGCCTTCGAACGCAAGCTGTATGTCATTCGCAAGCGCGCCTACAGCGAGATCCGGACCTCCACCCTGGACGGCGCCGACTTCTGGTACGTCTGCAGCCTGTCCTGCAAGACCCTCGTCTACAAGGGCATGCTCCTGACCGAGCAGTTGACCGCCTACTACCCAGACCTGCTGGACCCCGCCATGGAGACCTCCCTGGCTATGGTGCACTCCCGGTTCAGCACCAACACGTTTCCGAGCTGGGACCGCTCCCACCCGTACCGCTACCTGGCCCACAACGGGGAGATCAACACTCTCCGCGGCAACATCAACTGGATGCTCGCCCGGGAAGCGCTGTTCGAGTCACCGCTGTTTGGTGAGGACATCGCCAAGATCCTGCCCATCGTGAACCCGAATGGCAGCGACTCCGCCATGTTCGACAACGTGCTGGAACTGCTGGTCCTCGCGGGCCGGTCGCTACCCCACGCCATGATGATGATGATCCCGGAGCCCTGGTCGAACCACGCCAGCATGGACGACGGGAAGCGGGCCTTTTACCAGTACCACTCCAGCCTGATGGAGCCCTGGGACGGCCCTGCATCCATCGCCTTTACCGATGGGAAGATGATCGGCGCCGTGCTTGACCGCAACGGCCTCCGGCCTTCGCGCTACTACGTGACGAAGGATGACCTTGTGATCCTGGCGTCTGAAGTTGGCGTGCTGGATATCGCGCCGGAGAACGTCCTGCGCAAGGGCCGGCTGCAGCCGGGGCGCATGTTCCTGGTGGATACCGAGCAGGGCCGGATCATCGAGGACGAGGAGATCAAGCAGCAGATCGCCAACGAGCGCCCCTACCGGCAGTGGCTCGATGAGCACCTGGTGCATCTCGAAAAGCTGCCGCCGGCGCCCGAAGTGCCGGCCCCGGACCACGACACACTGCTGCAGAGGCAGATCGCCTTCGGCTACACCTTCGAGGACCAGCGGATCATCCTGATGCCCATGGCCCGGGACGGGGTCGAGGCGGTGGGCTCCATGGGCAACGACACGCCGCTGGCGGCACTGTCCAACCGGCCCCGGCTGCTCTTTGACTATTTCAAGCAGCTGTTTGCCCAGGTCACCAACCCGCCGATCGACTGCATCCGGGAGGAACTGATCACCGCTGCCGAAGTCTGGCTCGGTTCCGAGGGCAATCTGCTGGAACCCCAGCCCTCCGACTGCCGGCGCCTGGAACTGAAGGGCCCGATCCTGACCAATGAGGAGTTCGCCAAGGTCCGGCGCCTGGAACTGCCTGGCCTGCGGGTGGGGGTGCTGTCCAGCCTGTTCCGCATCGCCCGGGGGGAGAAGGGCCTCGTGGGCGCACTCGAGGACCTGTGGAGTACAGCCCGCCGGATGATCGAGAGCGAGAGCATCAACGTGCTGATCCTGAGCGACCGGGGCGTGAACCGGGAGTTCGCGCCCATCCCGTCGCTACTCGCGATCTCCAGCCTCCACCACTACCTCATCCGGGAAGGCCTGCGCACCCGCGTGAGCCTCGTCGTGGAAACCGGCGAAGCCCGGGAAGTGCATCACTTCTCCCTGCTGATCGGCTACGGGGCGAGCGCGGTCAACCCGTACCTGGCCTTCGAGACGCTGGACGGCATGATCGTCGACGGCCTGCTGCAGAACGTGGATCACAAGACCGCGTGCAAGAACTTCGCCAAGGCCGGGACCAAGGGCGTGGTGAAGGTGATGTCCAAGATGGGTGTCTCGGCGATCCAGAGCTATCACGGCGCCCAGCTGTTCGAGGCCGTGGGCCTGCGCCAGGATCTGATCGACGAGCATTTCACCTGGACCGCCTCCCGCGTTGGGGGCATCGGCATGGATGTCGTCGCCCGGGAAGTGTTGCTGCGGCACCAGGCCGCCTATCCCGAGCGCCCGATCGCGGGCCAGGCGCTGCCGGCCGGTGGCCAGTACCAGTGGCGAGCGAACAGCGAGTATCACCTCTTCAGCCCGGAGGCCATTCACCGGCTGCAGAAGGCCGTGCGCACCGGCAGTTTTGCCACCTACAAGTCCTACGCGAACCTGATCGACGACCAGGCCGGACACCTGTGCACGCTGCGCGGGCTGCTCGACTTCAAGCCCGCGAAGGCGATTCCCCTCTCCGCGGTGGAGCCGGCTGAAAGCATCATGAAGCGCTTCAAGACCGGCGCCATGTCCTACGGCTCCATCAGCAAGGAGGCCCACGAGACCCTGGCCATTGCGATGAACCGCATCGGAGGCAAGAGCAACACAGGCGAAGGCGGGGAAGATCCGGAGCGGATCGCGGTGATGCCTGACGGTGATTCAAAGAACTCCGCCATCAAGCAGGTGGCGTCGGGCCGCTTCGGGGTGACCAGTGAATACCTGGTCAGTGCAAAGGAGTTGCAGATCAAGATGGCCCAGGGCGCGAAGCCCGGCGAAGGTGGCCAGCTGCCCGGCTCCAAGGTGTACCCGTGGATTGCCAAGACCCGGCATACCACGGCCGGCGTCGGCCTGATCTCGCCACCTCCCCATCACGATATCTACTCCATTGAGGACCTGGCAGAACTCATCCACGACCTCAAGAACGCCAACCGGAACGCGCGGATCAGCGTGAAGCTCGTGGCGGAAGTGGGGGTCGGGACGATCGCCGCCGGTGTTGCCAAGGCGCACGCTGACGTAATCCTGATCAGCGGGCACGACGGTGGCACGGGCGCTTCGCCCCAGACGTCCATCGCCCATGCTGGCCTCCCCTGGGAGCTTGGCCTGGCCGAGACTCACCAGACGCTGGTGCTGAATAACCTGCGCAGCCGCGTCGCTGTCGAAACCGACGGTCAGCTGAAAACCGGCCGCGATGTCCTTGTGGCAGCGTTGCTCGGCGCCGAGGAGTTCGGCTTCGCCACGGCGCCCCTGGTATCCGTGGGTTGCATCCTGATGCGCGTCTGTCACCTCAACACCTGCCCGACAGGCGTGGCAACCCAGGATCCGAAACTCCGGGAGAAGTTCACGGGCAAGCCGGAGCACGTGGTGAATTTCATGCGCTTCATCGCCGAGGACATCCGGGAGCAGATGGCACAGCTCGGCTTCCGCACCATCGAGGAAATGGTCGGGCGCGTGGACAGGCTGGAACCGAAGAAGGCCATTGACCACTGGAAAGCCAAGGGTTTCGACTTCAGCAACATCCTTTACCAGCCGGACGTAGGCGCCGAGGTAGGCCGCTTCAAGCAGATGGAACAGGATCACGGCCTGGACAAGTCGCTGGACGTCACGACCTTGCTCGAACTGTGCAAGCCCGCAATCGAAAGAGCCGAGAAAGTCTCGGCTGCGATGCCCATCCGCAACGTCAATCGCGTGGTTGGCACGATCACGGGCAGTGAAGTGACCAGGAAGTGGGGCGCGAAGGGCCTGCCGGAAGACACGATCCGGATCAAGTTCGATGGCTCTGCGGGCCAGAGCTTCGGCGCCTTCATGCCGGCCGGGATGACCTTCGAACTCGAGGGCGACGCCAACGACTACTTTGGCAAGGGCCTGTCCGGAGGCAAGGTGATCGTGCGCCCGCCGGCTAGCGCGACCTTCCTGCCGGAAGAAAACATCATCATCGGTAACGTTGCTCTGTACGGCGCGACCGGCGGCGAAGCCTACATCCGCGGGATGGCGGGCGAGCGCTTCGCGGTCAGGAACAGCGGCGTAGACACAGTGGTTGAGGCCGTTGGCGACCATGGCTGCGAGTACATGACAGGCGGGCATGTCGTGGTCCTGGGCCCTGCCGGGCGCAACTTCGGCGCCGGCATGTCGGGTGGTATCGCTTACGTACTCGATGAGACCGGCACGTTTGCCAGCAACGTCAATCTGCAGATGGTGGCGACCGAGAAGCTGACCGAGCCTGTTGAGATCAGCCGCGTGAAGACGCTGATCGAAAAGCATGTCAAATGGACTGACAGCAGCCGGGCGAAGCAGGTGCTGGCAAACTGGGAGACAAGCGTGGGGCAGTTCGTGAAGGTCATTCCGAAGGACTACAAGCGGATGCTGGCCTGCATTACCCGCGCCCATGACCAGGGCCTCACAGGCGACGAAGCCATCATGGTGGCCTTCGAGGAGAACGCGCGGGATCTCTCCCGCGTGGGCGGCAATTGAAGAGCGTGAACTGAGATGGGCAAACCAACCGGATTCATCGAGTATCTGCGGGAACTCCCCGTAGACCGAACGCCGCGGGAGCGGGTGCGGGACTGGAACGAGTTCCATCACCACATGGACGAGAAACGCCTGCGCCAGCAGGGCGCGAGGTGCATGGACTGTGGTGTGCCGTTCTGCCAGACCGGCAAGATCATCAGTGGCGCAACCGCCGGCTGCCCGATCAATAACCTCATCCCGGAATGGAACGATCTGGTCTATCGGGGCCTGTGGCAGGAGGCCCTGGTCCGCCTGCACAAGACCAACAACTTCCCGGAGTTTACCGGCCGGGTCTGCCCGGCCCCCTGCGAGGGCTCCTGCGTCCTTGGCATCAATACCCCGGCGGTGACGATCAAGAACATCGAAGTGGCGATCATCGATCGCGGCTTCGAGGAGGGCTGGGTGGTGGCGGAGCCGCCCAAGGTGCGCACAGGCAAGAAGGTGGTAGTGATCGGTTCAGGCCCTGCCGGCCTGGCTGCCGCGGCCCAATTGAATCGCGTGGGGCACCTGGTTACCGTCCTGGAACGGGATGACCGGCCCGGAGGCCTCCTGACCTACGGGATTCCCAACATGAAACTCGACAAGCGGGCCATCGTGGAGCGCCGGCTGAAGTTGCTGGAGCAGGAAGGCATCAAGTTCATCTGCAATGCTAACGTGGGTGAAAACGTAGAGGCAGAGCTGCTGCTCAAGGACTTCGATGCCACAGTGATCTGCACCGGCGCGACCCAGCCTCGGGACCTCAAGGTCGAAGGCCGCCAGCTCAAGGGCGTGCACTTCGCCATGGACTACCTGACCGCAAGCACCAAGGCGCTACTGGATGGCAAGCCCGACGAGGCGCCAATGCATGCCAGGGACAGGAACGTGATCGTCCTGGGTGGCGGTGATACCGGCACTGACTGCGTGGGCACCGCCATGCGCCAGGGCTGTCGGACGCTGGTCCAGCTGGAAATCCTGCCGAAACCCCCCATGGAACGTGCGGACGACAATCCCTGGCCGGAGTGGCCGAAGGTTTACAAGCTGGACTATGGCCAGGAAGAAGTAGCCGCCAGATTTGGTGCCGACCCCCGCGCCTACCTGACCACCGTGAAGAAGTTCTTGGGCGACACCGCAGGCAACGTGACAGGGATCGTCACTGTTGAGATCGGCTGGGAGAAGAACGGCACGGGCCAGTTCGTACCGAAGGAGCGGGGTGGCAGCGAGAAGACGGTCCCGGCGGACCTCGTGCTGCTGGCCATGGGCTTTACCGGCCCGGAAGAAGCCTTTCTCAGGGAACTGGCGGTGGAGACGGACGCCCGCAGCAACGTCAGGGCAGAACACGAGCAGTACACCACGAGCGCCAAGGGCGTCTTTGCGGCCGGCGACTGCCGCCGGGGCCAGAGCCTGATTGTCTGGGCCATCAATGAAGGCCGGGGCGTGGCGCGGGAAGTTGATCGCTATCTGATGGGGAGTACCCAGCTGCCATGAAAACGCGTTTCGCAGGAGCGCCTTTAGGCGCGATCTTGATCTTCACTCTCCTGACGGGCTGCGCCACCACGCCGGGCCGCCCCACGGATGGGCTGATGCCAGAGCAGTCAATCCCCATGGAGTCCCCCGGCGACCAGAGCACGCTCGACCAGGAACTCACGGCGTTTCTCGCGAAGTATGCCGACGCCTACAACCGGGAGGACTACCAGGCCCTCCTCAGCATGTGGGACCAGGACGATCCCTATGCCTTCTACATGGCCGAAGAAATCGATCCGCCCATGCACGGCTGGAAGACCATCCAGGCCTACTTTGCCCGCAGCGGGGTGATCGATGGGATTCGGAATGAGTACACCAAGGTCCGGGCACACTACGTGGCCCCCGACGTCGCCGTCGCCACCTACCGCCTCCGTTTTGATATCAAGGTCAAGAACATCCCGGCACTGTCCAGTTTCGACCGCATCATGGCCGTGTTCCGCAGAAAGAACGGCGAGTGGAAGATGATTGCCTATGCGGAAGCCCCCCAGGCGCCCCTCACGATGATCCGGAAGGCACTGAAGACCTCCAAGTCGCTGGACAAGGACCAGCAGAAGGAACTGTTGCGGGAAGTGCAGACGCTGCTGCAGGACGCGGTGCCCGACGACTTCGACGAATGGCTAGAGAAGCAGCAGGCCATCAAGGTCAAGCCGTAGGAGCGGCTTTGGCCGCGACTTGCATTGCCGCACCAGTACCCCTCTCCTGCCCGCGCCTGGTACCTGGTGATCCTGCTCACCGTCGCCTACGTTTTTTCCTTCATTGACAAATACTTGCCAGCTCTTTTGCTGGAGCCAATCAAGGCGGATCTGGGCGTCTCCGACACGGAGATGGGCCTGCTCCTCGGTCCCGCCTTTGCGCTCCTCTACGCCACCCTGGGGCTCCCCCTCGGCTGGCTCGCTGACCGGGTCCGGCGCAACTCGCTGGTAGCAGCGGGGGTTGCCCTCTGGTCACTGGCCACGGCCAGTTCGGGGCTCGCCGGGAACTTTGGCCACCTGCTGCTGGCGCGGGTTGGCGTCGGGATCGGCGACGCAGCCCTGGCTCCCGGTGCGCTCTCGCTGATCTCGGACAGCTTCCCGCCGGACAAACGGGGCCGGCCCGTCGCGCTCTACATCACGGCCCAGTCCTTTGGTGCGGGCCTCGCCATGCTCGGGGGTGGCGCAGTCCTGGCGTGGGCAGCCACCCAGTCTGTGCTCGACCTGCCCCTCGCCGGCGTCGTAACCCCCTGGCAGTTCACCTTTCTGGCAGTGGGCTTGCCCGGTGTGCTGGTCGCGCTGCTGCTGCTGGTCGCCAGGGAACCAGCACGGGAACCGTCCTCAACCAGTGGCGTCGGCATGGCATACACCCTGGCCTGGCTCCGCGTGCGCTGGCGAGCCTTCGGCAGCCTCACCGCGCTGGTCTGCGTGATGACCATCGTGGCCTACAGCCAGAACTGGTATGCCGCGCTGTTCCAGCGGAACTGGGGCTGGGACATCGGCCGGTATGCCACCTGGAGTGGCCTGGCGCTGATCGTCGTCGGGCCCCTGGTCGTCAATTTCACCGGCTGGTGGTGCGACCGGCTGCTCGGCCGGGGTCGCGCCGACGGTCCGCTGTCTGTCGTCATTGCCGGCACGCTGCTGCTCCTGCCGCCCGGCGTCCTGGTTCCCCTGATGCCGACCGGTGAACTGGCCATGGCGGTCTGGGTGCTGAACCTCTGCGGCCTGTCCATGGTGTCTGCCGCCGCCCCGGTTGCGCTCCTGGCGATCACCCCCGGAGAGATGCGCGGCCAGATTTCCGCCCTGTTCTACATGGTGATCATGCTCATGGGTCTGGTCCTGGGGCCCCTGGCCGTCGGCGTCTTCAATGACCAGTTCTTCGCGGGGGAACGCCTGGACCTGGCCTGCGCGCTCGTCCCTGTCGTGGTGGGGTTACCGGGACTTGCGCTGCTCCGCTCTGCCCGCCGTCACTATGCTGCTGCAGCGGCTGGCTGACCGGCTTGACCGATTATCGTCCGGCTGGACGATTGCGCTCGCGGTCGCCATCTACGCCTTCTACCTGACGTCGGTCATGCCGGCCCAGAGCATGGAGAGCCAGGTGTACGCGGGCAGCTGGGGTGGGCCGGACCGGCACTTCTTCTACACCCCGGATGAGCTGTACGCCCAGGTGGCGACCTGGGGCGCCGCGGGCCGGCAGCAGTACATCAACTTCCGGCTGGGCCTCGATATCGGCTTTGCCCTGACCTATGCAGCGTTCCTGATGACCATCACGAGCGTCGCGGCCCGCCGCGCCTGGCCCGGTGAGTCCCGGCGCCGCCGCCTGGCGCTGGTCGCACTGGTACCGATGGCCTGTGACCTGCTGGAAAACGCGCTGGGTATCGGCCTGGTCGCGGCCTTTCCGGTACGTCTGGATGCCCTCGCCTGGCTGGCGACGAGCGTCACGGCGCTGAAATGGGTAAGCCTCGTTGTGGCCCACCTGGTGATGGTCTATGCACTTTCAGCAGCTTTCAGGAGCGCCTTGAGGCGCGATTGGTCCAGTCGCGGCTGAAGCCGCTCCTACAGACGATCGGCGATATCCTGGAGCAAACCCTTGTCGTCGGGTTTCGTCGCCGGCGGGTAGCGCCTGACCACCTGCCCGTCCCGCCCGATCAGGAACTTCTCAAAGTTCCACTCGATATCCCCGGCGAACTCGCTGGTCAGCCACTGATAAATCGGGTGCCGGCCAGGACCGTTGACCTCAATCTTGGCCGTGAGGGGGAACTTGACGTCGTAGGTGGCCTGGCAGAACTGGACAATCTCCTGCTCCGTGCCCGGCTCCTGGCCGCCGAACTGGTTGCAGGGAAAACCCACCACGACGAAGCCCTGGCCGCCAAGTTCTTCGTAGAGTTTCTCGAGGGACTTGTACTGGGGGGTCAGGCCACATTTGCTGGCGACGTTCACAGCCAACACCACTTTACCCGCCAGACCGGGAATCAGATTGCCGCCACCAGCAATGCCGTCAGCCGAGAAGCTCTGCAAAGTCTTCATGTTCATTTCCTCAACAGGACGGTCCGGATACTAAACGATCGGCGGTAGAATGCAGGCCCCATGAAGTACTGCAGCGCCTGCGGGCAGCCCGTGACCACCATTGTCCCGGACGGTGATAATCGGCCCAGGTCCGTGTGCACCGGCTGCGCCGCTGTGCACTATGTGAACCCGAAGATCGTGGCCGGGTGCGTTCCGGAGCTTGCTGGCCAGATACTTCTGTGCCGCCGGGCGATTGAGCCTCGCCTGGGCTTCTGGACGGTGCCGGCTGGCTTCATGGAACTGGGCGAGTCCGTCAGCGAGGCTGCCATCCGGGAAACCTGGGAAGAGGCCCTGGCCCGCGTCGAGATCGGCCCCCTGTTCTCGGTCGTCGACGTCGTGCATGCGGGCCAGGTTCACGTGTTCTTCAGCGCCCGGCTGCTGGGACCGGAGTTCGGTGCTGGAGTGGAGACTCTGGAGACCCGCCTGTTCAGCCCGGAGGAGATTCCCTGGTCGGAACTCGCATTTCCCAGCATCAGGCTCGCACTCGAACAGCACCTGGAGAATGGCCGGTCAGGCAACGTCCAGGTGCGGCTCTGTGTCGCACCCCGCCTGAGCCTTGGAACCCCTCGCGCCTGAGCCGCTTTGGGCTCGGGCTGGCGACGACCAGCCTAGTCAGAAGGCTCTGAAATCACTACAGTAGCGGCCCCTGCAGGAGCCTTTAAGCCCATGACGTTCGTCGTTACTGAAAGCTGCATCAAGTGCAAATACATGGACTGCGTGGAAGTCTGCCCCGTGGACTGCTTCCACCAGGGGCCAAACATGCTCGTCATCGATCCGGACGAGTGCATAGATTGCACGTTGTGCGAGCCGGAGTGCCCGGTGGAAGCCATCTTCTCTGAAGACGAAGTTCCTGCGGACCAGAAGGACTTCATCAAGCTCAACGTCGAGCTGGCAAAGGGCTGGCCCGTAATCACCGAAGCCGGGACGCCGCCGGCTGATGCGGACGCCTGGAGCAAGGTGAAGGGCAAGCGCGAGCACCTGGAACGGTAGGCGCGCCGACCGGCTAGTTCTTGGCGACTTTCTGCTCTTCGATGTACTTGGAGAGCTCGTCCGGGTCCAGGTACCCGCCGATCAGTTCACCGGACTCAAGCACGATCGCAGGGGTTCCCTGCAGACCAAACTCCCGGGCGATTTTGTAATCCTGCGCCACAGGATTCACCTTGCAGGGTTTTTCCTTGGAGGTCTCACCCAGCTTCGCCCGCGTTAGCGCCGAGCGCCTGTCTTTGGCACAGGCAACCTGCTCCGCTTTTGTCCAGCTCTCGGTGCCGGGGCCGCTCCGGGGGAAGAACATATAGCGCACCTTGATGCCCCGGGCGTTGTAGTCAGCAATCTGCTTGTGCAGCTTGCGGCAGTAGCCGCAATCGATATCGGTAAAGACGGTAACCGTGCTCGTCGGCTTGGTCTTCGGTGAGAAGACGACCATATCGGCCTCGCTGACCCCGGCGAGGACATCCCGGCGGACGGCTTCCCGGCGGCTTTCGGTCAGGTTCAGGTCACTGTCGAGATCGATAATCTCCCCCTGGATCAGGTAGCGACCGTCTGCTGATACGTAGGCAATCTTGGCCCCGATCCGGACTTCAAACAGGCCCTGAACGGGCGACGGGGACACCTGCTCAGCACGTACATCGGGAAACTTGGCGGCAATGGCCGCGCGGGGGTCCGGGGCCGCGGTAGTCTGAGCGGCAGCAGTCTGCGCCGCAGCGGGCCCGAGGACGCAGAGGCCCAGCGCAAGGGTGGGCAGCAAAACACGGATAGACATGGTCAGCACCTTGGGGATCAGGCCAGAAATGACGCCCATTGGACCGGTCAGCAGAACCAAGGTTCAGTGCCACCCTGAGCGGGGCGGGATACTAGCACGCAGTTTGTGACAGACCGACGGGGGCGAATTAGCCCCGGGGGTGGTGCTGGGCGTGCAGTTCCTTCATCCGTTCGCGAGCCACGTGGGTGTAAATCTGGGTGGTTGAGAGGTCGCTGTGGCCGAGGAGCATCTGCACCACCCGCAGGTCTGCGCCGTTGTTCAGGAGGTGGGTGGCAAAGGCATGCCGCAGCGTGTGCGGCGAGAGCTTGCCGGCGATGTCCGCCTTCTTGGCGTAGCGCTTGATGATGTGCCAGAAGGCCTGGCGCGTCATGCGGTCGCCCCGGCGCGTGGGAAACAGGTATTCACTCTGCCGCTCCAGCAGGATCTCAACCCGGGGACCCGTGAGGAACTCCCGGAGCCAGCGCTGGGACTCCTCACCGATGGGGATCAGCCGCTCCCGGTCGCCCTTGCCCCGGATGCGGAGCACGCCCTGGTTGAGATTGACCTGATTCTGCTTGAGGTTAATGAGTTCCGAGACCCGGAGGCCTGTGGCATAAAGCACCTCAAGCATGGCCCGGTCCCGATGGCCGAGCGGGTCCGAGATCTCAGGGGCCGCCAGCAGGGACTCGACCTCGTTTTCCGTGAGAGACTTTGGCAGGGAGCGGCCGATCTTCGGCATCTCGATTTTGACAGTGGGATCTTCCTGAATCACGCCTTCACGGACCAGAAAGCGGTAGAAGCGCCGGAAACTGGACAGCTGGCGCGCCGTGGACCGGGGCTTGGACCCCTCCTTCGCGCGATTGGCGATGAAGGCCAGGAGATCAGCACGGGTGGCAAACATCAGGCTGGTGTCGCGCTGGGCAAGCCAGCGCTGGAGCGCCATCAGGTCAGCGCGATAGGCGCCGAGGGTATTGATCGACAGGCCCCGCTCCATCCAGATGGCATCGAGGAACTTGTCGATGATTCCCTCCGAAGACGTCGGGGTCGGGCGCGTACTCGCGACGTGATTGACAGACCCTGGTGACATCAGTGCTTCAGCCGGTGATTTTGACAAGGGCGAGTATGCCGACGGCAGCTTTTTGCCGGCGTGACCACACTCACAAATTATGATGAATT
The DNA here is from genome assembly GCA_031409515.1 of Gammaproteobacteria bacterium. Classification (GTDB taxonomy): domain Bacteria; phylum Pseudomonadota; class Gammaproteobacteria; order Steroidobacterales; genus SHZI01. The sequence continues at coordinate 52,348 of JANNXJ010000007.1, forward strand.
ACATAAACTTAGCATTTAACTAAACGACAGGATGCAGCACACGTTCGCACGCCTCGGCCGACTCCTTTTCGGAGTCTATGCCACCCTCACGTTCGCGGCTGCGACGCTCGTCAGCGTTACCCTGCTGGCCCTGACGCCCGGGCTCGTACGGCGGCGGCGCATCGTGCGCGGCACGGCGCGGAGCGTGTTCCACCTCACCGGTACCCGCTTGGCAATCAGCGGATTGAGTCACATTCCTGCTGAACCCTGCATTATCGTGGCCAATCACGCGAGCTACCTGGACGGACCGATCCTGACCGCGGCCCTGCCGGCTCGCTTTGGCTTTGTGATCAAGCGGGAGATGACCCGGGTGCCCCTCGCCCACTTCCTGCTGCGGCGCATTGGCTCGGAGTTCGTGGAGCGCAATGATGCCCACAAGAGCGCCGCAGACGCGCGGCGGATACTCCAGAAGGCCCGGGCCCAGGAATCTCTCGCCTTCTTTCCGGAAGGCACATTCACGGCTGAGTCTGGCCTGCGTCGCTTTCACAACGGGGCCTTCGCTGCCGCGCTCCGGGGTCAGGTGCCCGTGGTGCCTGTGGTCATTCGGGGCAGCCGCCAGATGCTGCCCGCGGAACGGGTGCTGCCGCGGCCTGGCCGGATCGACGTGATCGTCAAACCTGCCCTCCTGCCGTCCGCCACGACCAGCGTTGCCGAACTCCTGATGGAAGCCCGGCGCAGCATCCTTGCGGACCTGGACGAGCCGGACCTTCACCCTCCCCGAGCCTGAGGCGCTCCGGACCGGCTGACCATACCGGGGATACATAAGGCGCCCAGGGCGGCTGCGGCTTGGCGCGGGGCTTTTTGCACCGCATACTTCGGCGCGCTTGCGGCCCCGCCGCTGTATGTGGAGTGCGTCCTTGTCCCGTGAAACCGTCGTCATCGTTGCCGCCCGCCGCACCCCGATCGGTGCTTTTCAGGGCGCCCTCAGCGCCGTTGCCGCGACCGAGCTGTTTGCGACAGCGGCCCGGGCGTGCCTGGCTGACGCCGGGGTGGCGGGCAGCGACGTCAGCGAGTCCCTGATCGGCTCGGTACTCCAGGCGGGTCTCGGCCAGGCCCCGGCGCGCCAGGCCAGCCTGGCCGCCGGCCTCCCGGTTTCAGTCCCTACGACCACGATCAACAAGGTCTGTGGGTCGGGCATGAAGACGGTGCACATGGGCGCAGACCTGATCCAGTCGGAGAGCGCCACCATCGTCCTCGCCGGGGGGATGGAATCCATGAGCAACGCCCCGTACCTGCTCCCCAAGGCCCGGGGTGGCTACCGCATGGGTCACCAGGAAGTACTGGACCACATGTTCTACGACGGCCTCCAGAACCCCTACGACGGGCAGATGATGGGGTACTTCGGCGAAGCCACGGCCAGGCGCTATGGCTTCAGCCGCGCCGACCAGGACAACTTTGCAATCGAGTCGGTGCAGCGCGCTCTCGCCGCCGGGCGCAACGGCCACTTTCTGGATGAGATCGTGGCGGTGTCCGTGAAAACCCGCGCCGGAGAGACGGTCGTGGCGGAAGACGAGGAGCCCGGTCGTTGCGACGTGAAACGAATTCCAACCATGCGTCCTGCTTTTGCCAAGGATGGCACGGTGACCGCCGCCACCTCCTCGTCAATCTCCGATGGCGCTGCCGCACTGCTCTTGATGAGTGCCAGTGAAGCTGCGCGTCGCGGCTTGAAGCCCCTCGCCCGCATCGTTGGCCAGATCAGCCATGCTCAGGAGCCTGAATGGTTCACTACGGCGCCAACTCCGGCAGTGCAGAAAGTGCTCGCGGCCAGTGGCTGGCAGCTTGCCGACGTTGATCTCTTCGAGATCAACGAAGCCTTTGCCTGCGTAACGCTGGCAGCGATGCGGGATCTCGGCGTGCCCCACGAGCGGGTGAATGTTCACGGCGGGGCCTGTGCACTCGGGCACCCGATAGGCGCTACCGGTGCCCGGCTGCTGGTAACGCTGATCCACGCGCTGAAACAGCGCGGGCAGAAACGAGGCGTCGCCTCGGCATGCATTGGCGGGGGCGAGGCCATCGCCACGGCCATTGAACTAATGATGTAGGAGCGCCTTTAGGCGCGATCCTCTCCGCTCGCGCCTAAAGGCGCTCCTACATGCCCGAGTAGTTGGGGCCGCCGCCGCCCTCTGGCGTGACCCAGCGGATGTTCGCCGCCGGATCCTTGATGTCGCAGGTCTTGCAGTGGACACAGTTCTGCGCGTTGATCTGAAAACGTGGCGTGCCATCCGCCTCCTGCACGACCTCATAGACACCCGCCGGACAGTAGCGCTGGGCGGGTTCGTCAAACTCGGGCAGGTTCCGTGCGATCGGCACGGTCGGGTCCTTCAGCCTGAGGTGGCAGGGCTGGTCTTCTTCGTGATTGGTGCTCGAGAGGAAGACGGATGACAGGCGGTCGAAGCTGATCCGGCCGTCGGGCTTGCCGTAGACAATGGCCGGCGCCTCGCTGGCCCGCTGCAGGCCAACGTGATCCGGCACCGGACTGCGCAGGGTGAACGGCAATCGTCCACGGAACGCGTTCTGGTCCAGCCAGATAAACGCGCCCCCCAGCAGCAGGCCAAACTTCTTTTGCGCCGGGGCGAAGTTGCGGCCCTCCTCCAGCTCCCGCCAGACCCAGGAACCGCGGACAGCGGACTCAAAGCTGTCGAGAACCGCCGGAGCGGCGTCGCCCTGGGCCAGGGCGTCGAAGACGGCCTCGGCTGCCAGCATCCCGGTCTTCAGTGCGGTGTGGGAGCCCTTGATCTTCGCCCCATTCAGAAACCCGGCGTCACAGCCGGCCAGCAGGCCCCCGGGGAAGGCGAGCCTGGGCAGGGACTGCAGCCCACCCTTGTTGACGGCCCTGGCCCCATAGCTGACCCGCTGACCGCCCTCCAGCACCTGGCGAATAGCGGGGTGCTGCTTCCAGCGCTGGAATTCTTCAAAAGGGTTCAGGTGGGGGTTGGAGTAGTTCAGCGCAATGATGACCCCCAGGTACACCTGGTTGTTTGCGGCGTGATAGAGAAAGCCGCCCCCCTCGGTATCACCCGCCAGCGGCCAGCCCAGCGTGTGGACCACGAGACCCTCCCGATGCTTCGCCGGATCGATGGTCCACACTTCCTTGAGCCCAATACCGTAGTGCTGGGGATCGCACCCTTCCCGCAGCCCATAGACCTCCATCAACTCCTTGCCCAGGTGACCGCGGCAGCCCTCGGCAAAAATCGTGTACTTGCCGCACAGCTCATAACCGGCCTGGAACCCCGGCTTCTCCTCGCCGTCCGCACCCCGGCCCAGGTCCCCCGTAATCACGCCGGCTACGCGGCCATTCTCGTAGAGCACACGGGAGGCCGCGAAACCTGGAAAAAGATTGGCCCCGAGAGCCTCTGCCTGCTGGCCCAGCCACTGACAGAGGCGGCCCAGGCTGATGATGTAGTTGCCGTGATTGCGCATGGGGCGCGGAATGAAGAACTCCGGCACCTGCAGGCTCGCGGTGTCATTCCGCAGCCAGTGGAACTCGTCATGGGTCACCGGCGTGGTAACGGGCGCGCCCCTCTCCCGCCAGTCCGGGAAAAGTTCCGTCAGCGCCGTCGGCTCAAAGACGGCCCCCGACAGGATGTGGGCACCGATCTCTGCGCCCTTCTCCACAACGCACACGGTCACCTCGCGGCCCGCTGCTGCCGCCAACTGCAGGACCCGGCAGGCAGCCGCCAGACCGCAGGGCCCGGCACCCACGATCACCACGTCAAACTCCATGCGTTCCCGTTCGGACATAGCGACGTCAGTCTACCGTGGCACCCCCGGAAACCGGTAGATTGTGCGTTCACTGGTCACCCAGCGCTCCATGGACCTTCTCACCCGCTACCAGGCTGCCAGGACCGAACTCCGTCTCAGCGACGATGCGGCGCAGGCCCGCGCCGTGGCGGTTCTGGATCGAGTGGGTCGGGAACTGGTTGCCCGACCGGTCCGGCGGGTGCCCAAACTGCTCCGCCGGTTCCTGCCGGCGCTGCCCGCACCCGCAATCGTCCGCGGCGCCTACCTGTGGGGCGGCGTCGGGCGCGGCAAGACGCTCATGATGGACATCTTCTTTGAGTGGCTGCCCTTCGCCGACAAGCGGCGGTATCACTTTCATCGCATCATGAGCCACGTCCACCAGCAGCTGGCCGGACTGCGTGAGTCCCAGGATCCTCTGGCCATCGTCGCCGCAGACTTTGCCAGTGACGCCCGCGTGATCTGCTTCGATGAGTTCTACGTCGCCGATATCGCTGACGCCATGCTTCTCGGCCGCTTCGTGGAGTGCCTGCTGGAGAAGGGCGTGACGCTGGTAGCCACATCCAACAGCGCGCCGCAGGACCTCTACCGGGGCGGGCTCCAGCGCCAGCGCTTCCTGCCAGCTATCGACCTGATCACAAGGCACACTGAAGTAGTGCACGTGGACGGGCTGGTGGACTATCGGCTGCGCGTCCTCGAGGCGGCCGAAATCTGGCACGCGCCCCTCGATAAGGACGCCGACGCCAACCTGGAGCGCTACTTCCGGGATATCGCCCCCGACCGGGGCACGAGCAATGCCCGGCTCGAGATCCTCGGCCGGAAGATCCCGGCCCGGCGCCTGGCCGAGGGCGTGGCCTGGTTCGACTTCACCGCACTCTGCGACGGGCCGCGGAGCCAGGAGGACTACATCGAGATTGCCCGCTCATTCCAGACCGTGATCATTTCCGGGATCCCCCAGCTCGACGAGAGCCGGGAGAACGCCGCTCGCCGCTTCATCGCCCTCGTGGACGAGTTCTACGACCGGCGTGTCAACCTGATCGTCTCCGCGGCGGAATCGATCAGCCGGATTTACACCGGGTCCCACCTCCAGCGGGAGTTCGAGCGGACCCGCAGCCGCCTGCTGGAGATGCAGTCGGTGGAATATCTCGCCGCGGGACATCTGCAGTAGGAGCGGCGGTTTGGGCCGTGAAATGTGTTAGGGCCGAAAAGGGGGCCCCACCACGGCCGGGCGGTGTGGAAATTTAACAGCGGCCAAAC
>JANNXJ010000008.1:0-29035 GCA_031409515.1 Gammaproteobacteria bacterium
ATGGTGTCGCGCGCCGCGCTTCCCTCATCGCCCCCTGGCGCGCCCGTCGGAGGGGCTTTAGCCGCTATCGGGGGTGGGATCGCGGCTAACGCCGCTCCTACGGGTGCGGTCGAGGCACTGATCTGCCAGCTCTATGCTGACTTGCTTGGGGTCGCTGTCATCGGCGCGGACGAGGACTTCTTCCGGGCGGGCGGGCATTCGCTGCTGGCCACGCGGCTGGTGGCCCGGCTCCGGGAGGCGCTGCAGAGGGAAGTGCCGCTGCGGACGGTGTTCGAGTCGCCAACGCCACGGGGTCTCGCGGCGAGTCTGGGCGGGGCGGGAGCGCCGTTACAGCAGGGGCCCAGCGCCCGGCCGCGCGGGGCCGGCGAACCCGTGCCCCTGTCGCCGATGCAGCAGCGGTTGTGGTTCCTCGAACGCCTCCAGCCCGGCACGGGTGCCTATCACCTGCACTGGCTCCTGCGTCTGCGCGGCCCCCTCCACCGGCAGGCTTTGCAGGCCGCCCTGGATGCCCTCGTGGCGCGCCACGAAACGCTGCGCACCGCCTTTGTCGAGACAGCAGGCGTGCCCGCCCAGAGGATTGCGTCGTCAAGCTCCGTCACGGTAGGAGCGCCTTTAGGCGCGAACTCAACAGAGATCCACGCCCTCATTACCAAACCCTTCGATCTCAGCACCGCGCCTCTCGTCCGCGTCACGGTAGTTCCCACTGGCCCCGACGATCACCAACTCCTCATCGTGATGCACCACCTCATCGCCGACGGCTGGTCCTTCAGCGTGCTCAGCCGGGAACTGGCGGCGGTCTACAACGCCGCCCGTCGTGGTGGGGTGGCAGACCTGCCCGCGCTGCCCCTGCAGTACGCGGACTACACGTGGTGGCAGCAGCAGGCCGTGGTCGACCGCCGACGGTCGCAGCAGCTGGAATTCTGGCGCCGCACCCTCGCGGGTGCGCCGCCGCTGCTGGCACTTACTGGGGAGGAGGGCCGGCCGGTCGTCGCCGGCAACCGGGGCGCCTGGGTCGACCGGGTCGTCCCGGCAGAAACTGTGGCCGCCCTCGAGGCTCTCGCGATCGGCCAGGGCTGCACGTTGTTCATGGTGCTGCTGGCGGGTTTCAAGGTGGTACTGGCTCGACTGGCCGCAGTGGACGACGTGCTGGTCGGGACGCCCGTCGCCGGCCGCACCCACCAGTCCCTGGAAGGTCTGATTGGCTTCTTCGTCAACACGCTGGTGCTGCGCACGGACCTCAAGGGCGCCGCCACGTTCCGGGAGGTGCTTGGCCGCGTGCGCCAGATGACCCTCCAGGCCTTCGAGAACGCGGACGTGCCCTTCGAGAAGCTGGTCGAAGTCCTGAAGCCCCGCCGCTCCCTTGCCCACAGCCCGCTGGTCCAGGTGTTGTTCGCGCTGCACAACCAGCCCCAGCAGCCGCTGGCGCTGGACGGACTGGAGGTTCAGGTTGAGACCGTCCAGAGCGATACCGTGAAGTTCGACCTGAATCTCCACGCGGCCAGGGAGGAGGGCTGCCTCCGGCTGGCCCTCGCCTGGCGCACGGACGTCTACAGCAACCCGCAGGTGAACAGTCTCTTGGAGCAGTACGTGGCGCTGCTGCAGGAGATCGCGGTGGCGCCGGATCTGACGCTGACCTGGTCGCCCGCAGAAGCGCCCGTAGGAGCGGCGACCACCTCCTTGCCGGTCGGGGGAATCGCGGCGGTCGCCGCTCCTACCGGTGAGACTGAAGCAGCCCTGGCGGGGATCTTTCGCGAATTGCTCGGCGTTACGGTCGGCGTCACTGACGACTTCTTTGAGCTCGGCGGGCACTCACTCCTGGCCACCCGGCTGGTCGCTGCCATTGCGGAGTGCTTCGGTACCGAGCTGCCGCTCATCAGCGTTTTCGAAGCGCCGACGGTGCGTGGCCTCGCCGCCCGGGTTGGCGGGCCGTCATTGCGGCCTCTGCCGCCCATTCCCCGCCTGGCCCGGCATCCCGACCCCGGTGAAGCGCCGTGAACGCCGAGCTGGAGCTGGTGCCGGAGTCCGGGACCCAGCACTGGGTGTTTCCCGCGTCCTTTGCCCAGCAGCGCCTGTGGTTTCTCGAGCAGCTGGAAGGCGCCGGACCCGTCTGGAACGTGCGGCTGCCGGTGCGCCTGACCGGCACCCTGGACATCGCGGCGCTGGAGCAGGCGGTGGCGGCCGTAGTTGCCCGGCACGAAGCACTGCGCACGACCCTGCAGATGCGTGGTGGCGACATCCTGCAGGTGGTGGCCAGCGCGCTGACCGTGCCGGTGGAGCGCGTGGCATTACCAGAGGCGACAGAGGACGAGCTGCGCACGCGGCTGGGCGAGCTCTGCTCGGGCACCTTCGATCTGCGGGAGGGCCCGTTGCTGCGCGTGTTCCTGGTGGAGCTGGCCCCCGCGGACCACGTGCTGCTGATTCTCAGTCACCACTGCGTGTCGGACGCCTGGTCATCCGGCGTGCTGTTCCGGGATCTGGCCGCCTCCTACACAGCGCTTACCCGGGGCAGGCCACCGCTGCTGCCCGCGCTGCCCATCCAGTACGCCGATTTCGCAGTCTGGCAACGGGACTGGCTGGCCGGTCCCGAACTCGAGCGGCAGGCTGGCTACTGGCGGGAGCACCTGAAGAATGCGCCGGTGCTCCTCGACCTGCCCGTCGACCGGCCCCGGCCGCGGCTGCAAAGCTATCGCGGGCATCGCCTCGGCCACGGCCTGCCTGTGGAGCTCACAGCGCAGCTGCAAGCCCTGGCGGTGACGGAGGGCGTCACGCTGTTCATGCTGCTCTTCGCCGCGTTCAACCTCCTGCTGGCCCGCTGGTCGGGTCAGGACGATCTGGTCATTGGCACGCCCATCGCGGGCCGCCGGCGCACGGAGCTGGAAGGGCTCGTCGGGTTTTTCGCGAACACCCTCGCGCTCCGCACCCGGGTGGACGAGGCCGGGAACTTTCGCCAGCTGCTTCTGCAGGTGCGCGCGACCGCCCTCGCGGCATTTACACACCAGGACCTGCCCTTCGAGAAGCTCGTCGAGGTCCTGCAGCCGCCCCGGAGTCTCGCGCACTCGCCAGTTTTTCAGGTGCTCTTCGTGCTGCAGAATGCACCCTGGGACGCGGCAGGCTTCGGTGCTCTCCAGGTCGCGCCGGCCGAGATTGCTCCTGCCGCCACGGCGCGCTTCGATCTCACGGTGTCTGCGTCCGAGTTCGAGGGCCAGCTGTGGCTCGGGCTGGAGTACAGCACCGACCTCTTCGATGCGGGCACCATCGGCCGGCTGGCCGCCGGCTTCGAGGCGCTGCTGACGGCCATCGTCGCCGCGCCGGGCAGTCCGCTGGCCACGCTGCCCGTGCAGGCGGAGGCGGACCGCCGCCGGCAGCTGCAGGAATGGCAACCCGTGCCCACGCAGTCTTCCGGTCCAGAGAGCATCTATGGGCTGTTTCACGCTCAGGCCCGCCGTACACCCGACGCCACTGCCGTCGAGTGCGGCGATACCCGCCTGAGTTACGCGGCACTGGCAGTCCGTGCCGGCGAGATTGCGGCGCGGGTCCTGGCGGCGGGTATGGACCCGGCCGTACCGGTAGCCCTCTGTCTCGAGCGCTCCGTCGACATGCTGGCTGCCGTCCTTGGCGTGCTGCGCGCTGGTGGGCACTACCTGCCACTGGATCCCCACCACCCGCCGGCCCGGCGGGCCAGCCTGCTGCAGGATTCCGGTGCGGCACTGCTGGTAAGCACACCAGCGGAGGAGGGGCAGTCGCCCGCCATTTCCCGTGTAGGAGCGCCGACCGGCGCGATTCCGCTAGCGTTCGCGCCGGTCGGCGCTTCTACGACGGCCGTCGATTCGCCGGCCTATCTCATCTACACCTCCGGCTCCACCGGTCGGCCCAAGGGCGTCCTCGTGGGGCAGCGGGCCGTCGTGAATTTCCTGAACAGCATGGCGAGTGTCCCGGGACTGCACCCGGGGGACCGGCTGCTGGCCGTCACGACGCTCGCCTTCGACATTGCGGTGCTCGAGTTGCTGTTGCCGCTCACTGTCGGTGCGACCACCGTGATTGCCACCGAGGAAGACCTGCGGGAGCCGCAGCAGTTGCTGGCGCTGCTGGTGACCGCGGGCATCACGGTCATGCAGGCGACACCAGCGCTCTGGCGCAACCTGCTCGCTGCCGGGTGGCCCGGTACGCCCGGACTCCGTCTGCTCTGTGGCGGCGAGGCGCTGGACCGGGAGCTGGCCACCGCGCTGCTGGGTGCGGGCGCGGAGCTGTGGAATCTCTACGGCCCCACGGAGACCACGGTCTGGTCCTGCTGCGAGCAGGTGCGGGCGGAGGCTGGCCCCGTCAGCGTCGGCCGACCCATTGCGAACACCCGCTGCTACGTGCTCGATGAGGAGCTGCAGCCGGTGCCCATCGGTGCCCACGGGGAACTCTGGATCGGCGGCGACGGCGTTGCCCATGGCTATCACGGCCAGCCCGGACTCACAGCCGAGCGCTTCCGTGCCGATCCGTTTCGGGCGGCGGACCTGGGCGAAGGGCGCATGTACCGCACGGGCGATCGGGCCCGGTGGCGCGCGGACGGCCGGCTCGAGGTGCTTGGCCGCCAGGATTTCCAGGTGAAGCTCCGGGGCTTCCGCATCGAGCCGGTTGAGATCGAAGCGGCGTTGCTCGCCCAGCCCGGCGTCAGCGCGGCGGTGGTCGTCCTGCGGGAGGTGGCCGGTGACCCGCGCCTGGTGGCCTTCCTGGTAGCCCGGGATGTGCCCGTGCCGGACGCCGTCCTGCTGACTGCGTTGCGCGAGTCGCTGCCCGGATACATGGTGCCCTCTCACCTCCTGTGGCTCACGGCACTGCCGCTGACGCCAAACGGCAAGCTGGATCGCGGGTCCCTACCCCCCGTAGGAGCGCCCGTAGGAGCGCCATTAGGCGCGAACGATAGTGGAATAGCGCCTAAAGGCGCTCCTAAGGGCGCTCCTACAACCGCGCTCGAGACGGCCCTGGGCAACCTTTTCAGCGAACTCCTGGGCGCCCCGGTGGGGCTCGACGATGACTTCTTTGGCCGGGGCGGTCACTCGCTGCTGGCTACCCGGCTGGTCGCCCGGATGCGCGGGGACCTGCAGGCAGACGTGTCACTCCGCAGTCTCTTCGAGACGCCGACGGTGCGGGGTCTCGCGGCGACGATGCCGGAGCGTGGCCGGGTCGGCGCCGTCGCGGAGGGATCGCGGCTAAAGCCGCTCCTACAGCCGCTTCCTGAGGCCACCAGTTCACCCGTGTCTCTGGTCCAGCAGCGGCTGTGGTTTCTGGACCGGCTGGCGCCCGGCAACTCTGCCTACCACCTGGCCTGGGCCTTCGAACTGCGGGGTCCGCTGGAGCGCCCGGCGTTGCAGCGGGCCCTGGACGAGCTGGCGGCGCGCCACAGCAGTCTGCGTACGCACTTCCGCGATCAGGACGGCGAGCCCCTGCAGGTGATCGGCGCGGCCCACGGGTGGCCCCTGGAGATTGTTGCTGGCACCAGCGATTTGCCGGCGCAGTTAACGGCCCTGGCCACCGCACCCCTGCAGTTATCCCGCGGGCCCCTGATCCGCGCCGTACTGATCGGGCAGACGCCCGAGGTGCACACCCTGCTCATCGTCATCCACCACATCCTGGCCGACGGCTGGTCTTTTGGTGTGCTCAGCCGGGAACTGGCGCTGCACTACGCTGCTGCCTGCCGGGGCAAGCCGGTCCTGCTGCCCGACCTGGCCATGGACTACGCCGGCTACGCCCGGGAGCAGCGCCGGTCGCTGGCCGGTGGTGAACTCGCCCGGCAACTGGCGTACTGGCAAACCCAGCTCCGGGACCTGCAGCCCTGCATCGATCTGCCGACGGACCGCCCGCGCCCTGCGGTCGCCTCGGGCAAGGGCGCGCGGCTTGCCCGGACCTTGCCTCCCGCGCTGCAGTCGGCGGTCACCGCGCGGGCCCGGGCGGAGGGCTGCACCGTGTTCGTCGTACTGCTGACCGCTTTCGACCTCCTGCTCGCGCGCTACGCGGGCACAGAAGACGTGGTGGTCGGCACGCCCATTGCCGGCCGGCCCCGGACTGAGCTGGAGGGCCTGGTCGGCTTTTTCGTCAACACGCTGGTGCTGCGGACGAGCCTCACTGGCAACCCGACGGTGCGGGAATTGCTGGGCCGGGTGCGGGCCATGACGCTCGGGGCCTTCGAGCATGCGGAGGTGCCTTTTGAGCTGCTCGTGGAAACCCTGCAACCGCCCCGCAGTACCAACCGCACGCCGCTCTTCCAGGTGCTCTTCAACCTGCACAGCGAGCCCCACTCGCCACTGGGGCTGGAGGGTCTGGAGGTGCGGCCTCTCCCGATTCCACGCCACACGGCCAAGTTCGAGCTGAGCGTCTCCCTGGCCGAGACGGCAGCGGGACTCGCGGTGAGCATCGAGTACAGCACCGACCTGTTTCTGCCGGCGTCGATGGAGCGCCTGCTGGACGACTATGCCGGGCTCCTGGCGGCGCTGGTGGCAGCGCCGGAGGCCCGCCTGACAACGTTGCCGTTCTCGGCCGGGGAGCCGGAGATTCTCCGCTCCGTCGTTCCCCTGGCGACGGAACTGAGCCTGCCCGCAGCCTTTGCAGCGCAGGTTGCCCGGCGTCCCGACGCCCTGGCCGTGAGCGCACCCGCCACCGGGGGTTGCCTGGCCATTGACTGGACCTATGCCCGGCTCGACCGGGAGGCGCGGGCGGTCGCCAGCGCTTTGCTGGCGCAAGGACTGCAGCCCGGCGAGCGCGTAGGCCTGTGGTTTGGCCAGAGTGCCGGTCAGGTGGCCGGGATGCTCGGCGTGCTGCAGGCGGGCGGCGTCTACGTGCCCCTGGATCCCCTGGCGCCGGTCGCCCGACTGGCAGCAGTCATCAGCGATGCAGGCCTGCGTCTGCTGGTGACGGACCGCTCCGCACCTGTTCCACCACCTGCGGGACTCCTCGCGCTTGCGCGGGAAGAGTTGCCGGCCGGCGCTGAGTTGCGGTTGTTCCCCACAGTGGAGCCCGACTCACTGGCCTACCTGCTCTACACCTCCGGCAGCACGGGAACGCCGAAGGGCGTGCCCCAGACTCACCGGAACGTGCTGCACTTTATCCGCGCGTGGTCCGGCAACCTGGGTCTCACCCCAGAGGATCGCCTGAGCCTGTTTTCCACCAGCGGCTATGACGCGGCTGTCCAGGATTTCTTTGGCGCCCTGCTGACCGGTGCCGCGGTCTGTCCGCTGGATGTGCGCGGCCTCGACCGGGAAACGCTGCTGGATCGTGTGGCTGACCGGGGCCTGACCGTGCTCCACGGGACGCCGACGGTGTATCGCTATCTGTTCGGTGGCCGCGTGGCCTGTCGGCAGGATCTCTCCCGCGTGCGACTGGTGGTCCTGGGTGGCGAGGTGGCCCGGCGCGCCGATTTCGAACTCTTCTGTGCGCGTTTTCGCCCAGGCGCCCGTTTCGTCAACGGCTACGGGCTGACCGAAGCCACCGCTGTCACCCAGTGGTTTGCCCGGCACGCCACGCGCCCCTATGGCCAGCAGCTGCCCATCGGCCGGCCGGTGGGCGGGTTGGCCCTGGAACTGGTCGATGAAGCGGGGGCCCCGGCGGCGCTTGTCGGGGAGCTGGTCATCGAGAGCAGCCACGTGACCCCGGGATACTGGCCGTCCCTGACCCGCCCGCGCCGCTTCCACACCGGTGATCGCGCCCGTTACCTGCCCGATGGCAACCTGGTCTTTGTGGGCCGCATCGACGAGCGGCTGAAGATTGCCGGCATCCGCATCGAGCCCGGTGACATCGAGGCCGCCCTGCGCAGCCTGCCGGCGATCAGCGAGGCGGTGGTGCTGGCCCCTCCGGATCCCAGCGGTGAGCCGGTACTGGTCGCGTACTACACATTTCTGGCGGGCGAGTCTGGCCCGACTGTCCGGGAGCTCCGCGCCCACCTCGCGACCTTGTTGCCGCCGGCGCTCATCCCCGCACGATTCCATGCATCGGCAAATCTCCCGCGGCTTGCCAATGGCAAAGTCGACCGCCAGGCTCTTGCAACCGTAGGAGCGGCTTTAGCCGCGACCACTTCCCTGGAGATACCTTTCGCGGCTAAAGCCGCTCCTACAACCGCTCCTACGGACCACATCCACGCCACTCTCCAGGATCTCTGGCAGCGTCTTTTGCAGCGGGAGTCCGTGGGCCTGGACGAGGACTTCTTCCTGCTTGGCGGGCACTCCCTGCTGGCCACCCGGCTGGTGGCCCGCATCCGGGACCGTCTGGGCGTCGAATTGCCGCTGATCCGGGTCTTTGAAGCGCCGACCATCCGCGGGCTGGCCCGGTTCCTCTAAACTCTGTAACAAGATCATCCAGGAGCCGGCCCAGTGCCCCATCATCCCCTCATGAAACTTCCGGTGTCCGAGCGCGACGAAAAGCTGGCCATCGACACGATGACCGACCGCTTCCGGGACATCATCACCCTGCTGGGCGAGAACGTGCAGCGGGAGGGTCTGGTGAAGACCCCCGAGCGCGCGGCCAAGGCCTTCTACTTCCTGACCCGCGGGTACCGGCAGGACATCAGCGAGCTGATCAACGAAGCCGTGTTCACCAGTGACACGGACGAGATGGTGATCGTCCGCAACATCGAGATGTACTCGATGTGCGAGCACCACATGCTGCCCTTCATCGGCAAGTGCAACGTGGCTTACCTGCCCAACGGCAAGGTGCTGGGGCTGTCGAAGATTGCCCGGATCGTGGACTTCTACGCCCGCCGTCTGCAGATCCAGGAGGTCCTGACCAAGCAGATCGCCGAGTGCGTGCAGTCAGCGATCGGTGGCAAGGGCGTCGGCGTGGTTATCGAAGCCCAGCACATGTGCATGATGATGCGGGGCGTGGAGAAGCAGAACTCGACGATGACCACGTCCTGCATGCTGGGCAACTTCCGTTCGCACCCCCAGACGCGTAACGAGTTTCTCAGGCTGCTTGGGAACTGAGCACCGGTCGGCCGAAAGCTAGAAGCGGTTCAGCTGCGCCTTGGCGCGGATCGCGGCCAGCTTCTTGGCCATTGCCCGGGTGTCAATGCGCCGGGCTTCGTCCTTGTCCATGCCGGCGGCTACGGCCTCCTTCGTGGCATCCAGCCGCTGGCGGCTGTGCTTCACCTTCAGGGTGCGGGCCGAAATCGCCCGGTCCATGAGTTCCAGCGCCGGCTCCACCGACAAGTCTCCGGCGTGCAGCTTGTCTTCCAGTTCACGCTTCCGCAATTGCAGCTGTTGCAGGGTCGCCATGCTTGAGAGAAGCGCTCCGGGGGTCCGCTGCCGAACTGGCAGGCCTCCATGATACTGCCGGGGCCCCCGGGCAACGCGGATAGTTTTCCCCGGGGCTTCGCGCCGCTCAGCGGGTCGCGGCGTAGACTAGTCCGGTCCCACCGCAGGAATGCGTGATTTTCCATGGAGTTCAAGGACTACTACGAGACAATGGGTGTCCCCCGGGAAGCCTCCGCAGATGACCTCCGGCGGGCCTACCGCAAGCTCGCCCGCAAGTATCACCCGGATGTGAGCAAGGAACCGGACGCCGAGAGCCGCTTCAAGGAAGTCGGTGAGGCCTACGAGGTGCTCAAGGATCCGGAGAAGCGCGCCGCCTACGACCAGCTCGGCGCCAACTGGAAGGCGGGCCAGGAGTTCCGGCCGCCACCCGACGCGGGCACGGGCTTCGAGTTTTCCGGCGGCGGGCCGGAGGCGAGTGAGTTTTTCGAGACGCTGTTCGGCCGGGGTCGCGGCCAGAGTCGCAGCCCGTTCGGGGCGCAGAGCGAAAACCGCCATGCCCGGGTACTGATCGACCTTGAGGATTCCTACGCCGGTGCCACCCGGACCATTACGCTGCGCAGTCCCGCAGTGGATCCGCAGGGCCAGGTGGTGTTTCGCGAGCACACACTCAACGTAACCATCCCGCGAGGCATCCGCCCCGGGCAGCATGTTCGACTTGTCGGGCAGGGCGCCCCGGCGTCGGCTGGTGGCCAGGCGGGCGACCTCTATCTGGAGGTTCAGTTTCGTCCCCATCCCCTCTATCGCGTGGAGGAGCGGGATGTCTTCCTCGATCTCCCCGTCGCGCCCTGGGAAGCGGCACTCGGCGGCACCGTGAAGGTGCCCACGCCGTCCGGCGTTGTCGAGCTCAAGGTGCCGCCAGGCACCGCAGCCGGGCGCAAGTTGCGGCTGCGGGGCCGGGGCATTCCTGCCAGTCCGCCGGGGGATCTCTACGCCCTGGTGCAGATCGCCCTGCCACCGGCGGACACCGAGCCAGCACAGGCTTTTTACACCACCATGAGTCAGCAGTTTTCAGCATTCGATCCCCGCGCAAGACTGGGAGTCTGAGCATGCACAACGAGAACAACTCGCCAGGTGTCGTGGGCATCCTCATTGAGGATCACACGGAACTTACACTGGCCGACGTCTGTGGCGCCTGCACCGTTGAAGTGTCGACCATCGTCGCGCTGGTAGAAGAGGGCGTTCTGGAGCCCGTCGGCAGTGACCGCCAGCAGTGGCGGTTCAGTGGCACACAGCTGCGCCGGGCCACGGCGGCCCTTAGGCTGCAGAACGATCTCGGCGTCAATGCTGCCGGCGCCGGACTTGCCCTGGACCTTCTCGACGAGATTGAGCGTCTGCGCGCCCAGTTGCGCGGGATCGAGGGCGCCTAGTGCTCACCGGAGTCGTCGCTGCACTCCTGCTGGGACTGAACATCCTCTTCTGGGTGCCGATGCTGCTGGTCTTTGCCCTGCTGAAGCTGCTGATCCCGGTTCCGATCCTGCGCCGGGCCCTGGACCGGGTGCTGCTGTTCATCGCCGGGGCCTGGATTACCTGCAACAGTGCCTGGATGGCCCTCACCCAGCGCTGCACCTGGGACGTGGCGGGCTTTGACGGGCTCCAGCGGGACAGCTGGTACCTGGTCAGTTGCAATCATCAGTCCTGGGTTGACATCCTGGTGCTGCAGAACCTGCTGAACAACCGGATTCCACTGCTCAAGTTTTTCCTCAAGCAGCAGCTCATCTGGGTGCCCGTCATGGGTCTGGCCTGGTGGGCGCTGGACTTTCCGTTCATGCGCCGGCACAGCGAGGAGTACCTGAAAAAGCACCCGGAGATGCGGGGCAAGGATCAGGAGACCACCCGGCGGGCCTGCGAGAAGTTCGCGCTGATGCCGACCAGCGTGATGAACTTTCTGGAAGGCACGCGGTTTACGGCCGCCAAACACGCGGGGCAGCAGTCGCCCTATGTACACCTGCTCAAGCCGAAGGCCGGCGGCATGGCACTGGCCCTCAACGCCATGGGGGACAAGTTTCAGGCCCTGCTTGACGTCACCATCTGCTATCCCGACGGTGCCCCCACGTTCTGGCAGTTCCTCCAGGGCAGGATGCGGCGGGTTATCGTCCGGGCCCGCCTGTTACCCATACCTCGCCATCTCATCAACGCGGATTACGCCGGTGATCCGGCGGTGCGGGCAGCGTTTCAGGCCTGGGTCCAGCAGCTGTGGCAGGAAAAGGATGCCCAGATGACTGAGTTGCTCAGGCCTCCAGCAGGCTCCGGAGCATCCACGCCGTTTTCTCGTGCACGTCCAGCCGCTGGGTCAGCAGATCAGCGGTCGGCTGATCGTTCGCCGCAGACACTACCTTGAACAGGTCCCGTGCCGTCCGCGCCGTCGACTCCTGGGCAGCGACGAGGTGGCGGACCATGTCCGTCGCCGTCGGGACGCCTGCCACCTCCTTGATCGAGGCCAGTTTGACGAACTCCCGGTAGGTGCCCGGGGCGGGATGGCCCAGCGCACGAATGCGTTCGGCAATGAGGTCGAGCGCGGTCCACTGCTCGGTGTACTGGGTCATGAACATCAGGTGCAGGCTGTTGAAGTGGGGCCCGGTGACGTTCCAGTGAAAGTTGTGGGTCATCAGGTACAGCGTGTAGCTGTCGGCCAGCAGTCTCGACAGACCGGCCGCAATCCTGGCGCGTTCACTGGTGCTGATGCCGATGCTGATCGCGGGTGCTTTGGTGTTCCTGGTGCTCAAGGCTGATCTCCTGAGAGGTGGTTGGGCTTCAGGCACGATTCTGGCACGTCACGGCACCGGCGTATCCGCGACGCCTGCCGCCGCAAGCTCCCGGTGCTGTTGCTGCTCGCGCCAGAGCAGATAGAGGCCGCAGGCGACGACGAGCGCGGCCCCCAGCCAGATCCGGCTCTCGGGCCAGGTATTCCAGAACACCCAGTCGATGCCGACGGCCCAGAGCATCGCCGTGTACTCGAAGGGTGCGATGACAGACGCCGGCGCATTCCTGAAAGCCTCCGTGACAAAGTGCTGCCCAAGCGCTCCCAGCACGCCAAGCAGCCCCAGCCATGGCCAGTGTTCGTCCCGGATCGGCACCCAGTTTGGCAGCGCCAGCAGACCCGCGAAGAGGGTCAGCAGCACGAGAAACCAGAACACCAGGGACACAGTGCTTTCCGTGCGCGTCATCACCCGCACCGAGATCGAAGCAGCGGCATAGGCCACGGCGGACGCCAGCGCGCCCGCGGCTCCGTACAGGCTGAAACTCGAGCCACCGGGGTTGAGCATCCACAGCACGCCGGACAGGCCGACCGCGATGGCGAGCCAACGGCCCAGGTCCACGTGTTCCTTCAGCAGCGGCACAGCCAGTGCGGTGACGATCAGTGGGGCCACGAAGAAAATCGCATAGGTGTCCGCCAGGGACATGACGCTCACCGCGGCGACGAAGCCCCAGAGCATGATCAGGGCCAGCACGCCCCGGATCACGTGGAGTTCCCAGCGCACCACCTTCAGTTCCCGCCAGCTATTGGTCAGCGCCACGGTCGCCAGCACGAAAGGCAGGGACGCAGCGCCCCGGAGCGCCCCGACCTGGAGAGGCGGGTAGTCCACCGAGAGGATCTTCAGGACGGCATCCATGCCGGCGAAGCAGGCCACTGCCACCAGCATGGAAGAAATCCCGCGGAGTCTGGTGTGCTGCATGGTGAGAATGTAGGACCGTCCTGTAGGAGCGCCTTTAGGCGCGATCGATCTACGGGATCGCGCCTAAAGGCGCTCCTGCAGGGCGCTCCTGCCGGATCACGGCATGGCCCGCAGGATGAGGTTGGGCAGGATGGCGTCGTCCCAGTCCTGGCGCAGCGGGCCTGTGTGCACGATGACGAGCTGTTTCGACGGCACGATGTACACCCGCTGCCCACCGAAGCCGTCGAAGTAGACCAGGTCCGGCGCTGCAAACGGCTCGGAATGAAAGGCCGCCGCCGCCGATTTCGAATTGTACTTCCGGACCTTTTCGAAAGTCGTGCCCAGCCAGGTGAAGTAGCCATAGTTGGGGTTGGCGGGGGAGGGCGTGACCATGTCCCGCATCCACTGGGCCGGCACGACCTGCCGGTCGCCCACCTGGCCACCGGTCAGGTGCAGCAGCCCGACACGCAACCAGCTGCGGGGCGGGGCATCGAGACAGCAGAAGGTGATGGGGATGCCGTGCTTCTCCGAGTCGATCAGCACCTTGCCGCTGGCCTCGCTGACGTACTGCCACAGGTTTTCTTCCAGGTACTGGCTGTAGGGCCTGCCGCTGACCCGCTGGATGAGGATGCCCAGCACCTCCGGATTGAGGTTGTTGTACTCAAAGGTCTTGCCGCCCGGCTCGCTGCTACCCCGGCTGAAGGTGTAGGGCGCGACGTCGCCACCCAGAGTCATCTGGACCAGGCCCGTGAAGCCTGGAAAATCGATGCCGCTCGCCTGCTGCAGCATCTGGCGGATGGTGATCTTGCTGCGCTCGTCCCCTGCCCACTCGGTGATGTAAGTGGCGGCGGTATCGTCCACGGACTTGATCAGACCCTGTTCGATGGCGATACCGACCAGCATGCCCAGCACCGACTTGTGCATGGACTGGGTGGCCGTGATGGACTCGGCGTCATGGCCGGGGTAGTAGTGCTCCAGCTGCAGCGCGCCACCCTGCCAGACCAGCAGGGCGTGGGACTCCAGCGTGCCACCCCAGGCTACGGCCTTGGCGAGCGCCTCGGCGGGAATCGTCCGCTGGCCTTCGGCAGCGACCACCAGTGGTGGCACGTTGCCGCCGGCGATGACCTGGTGGGGCCCCTGTTCACCACCGAAGGCCAGCCCGACCAGCCGCGTGGTCAGCGTGGGTTGAACGATGAAGAGCCCCAGCAGGCCGAGAAGGATCAGGCCCAGCAGGCCACCGACGAGGCCGAGCAGCAGGCGTTTCAGCAGGCGCATTGGGCAATCCCTGGCAGGCGGAATAGTGCGCCATGATAGGGGATGAAATGGGGACATGCCTCATTTCGCCGCGGGCTTATTGAGGCATGTCCCCATTTCAGTTACGCCCGGACGCGATTCCAGGCGTCGAGAGCGGCGATCTTGTAGGCCTCGGCGAAGGTGGGGTAGTTGAACACGGCGCCCACGAAGTACTCGAGCGTCCCGCCGTGGGCGAGCACCGCCTGGCCGATATGGATCAGCTCGGTGGCGCCTTCACCCACAATATGGGCGCCCAGCAGCTTGTGGTCCTTGATGCCGAAGATCAGCTTCAGCATGCCCTCCTGCACGCCCTGGATCTGGCCCCGGGCGGTTTCCCGCAGGCGGGCCACGCCGGTTTCGTAGGCCACGCCATCCTTGCGCAGCTGCTGTTCGGTCTTGCCGACGATGCTGATTTCCGGGACCGCATAGATGCCGAGGGGATAGAACTCCGGCGCACTTTCTTCGTGGGCCGAGAAGGCGTGGCAGGCGGCGAGCCGGCCCTGTTCCGCGGAGGTGGAGGCCAGCGCCGGAAAGCCGATCACGTCGCCGACGGCGTAGATGTGGGGCACGTCCGTCTGGTAGGTGGGCTGGACCTTCAGACGGCCCCGGTCGTCGGCGCTCAGGCCGGCTTTTCCCAGGTCCAGGTCTGCGGTAGCGCCCAGGCGTCCGGAGGCGGCCATCAGCAGATCGCTGCGGATCTTCTTGCCGCTCTTCAGGTAGGTCACCACGGCGCCATCCGGCCGCTTCTCCACGCGTTCCACTTCCTCGCCGAGCCGCAGCTGGATGCCGCGGGACTGCAGGTCGTGCTTGAACTCGTCGATGATGTCGGCGTCGACAAAGTCGAGAATGGTGTTGCGGGGATCCACCAGGGTGATCCGGGCATCGAGGGCGCTGAAGATCGTCGCGTACTCCACGCCAATGACGCCGGCCCCGATCACGACCATGGAGCGGGGGACCTTCTTGATGTTCAGGAGCCCATCGCTGTCGATGATGGTCTCGTCGTCGAAGGGAATATTGGCAGGGCGGTGGGGAATAGTGCCCGTGGCGATCACGATGGCGTTGGCGCGGTATTCGGCTACCTGCCCCGCGATGTTGGTCACACGCACGGTGTTCGCATCCAGGAAGGTCGCGAGTCCCTTGAGCACGGTCACGCCATTGCGGGACAGCTGGTGCTGAATGATCTCGATCTCGTGGCGCACGGTGATGTGCAGGCGCTCGAGCAGATCCTCGGCCGTAATGTCAGCCTTGACCCGGTGGCTGCGGCCGTAGATACCTTTCTCCCGCCAGCCGCAGAGGTAGAGCACCGCTTCCCGGAGCGTCTTGCTGGGGATCGTGCCGGTATGGGCGGTGACACCACCGACGATCTCCCGGCGCTCGATGATCGCGGCCCGCTTGCCGAGTTTGGCCGCCTGGATCGCTGCGCGCTGGCCGCCAGGGCCGCTGCCGATTACCAGCAGGTCAAAAGTTTCCATGAAGGCCTTTCCGGGAGAAGTACTCTGCTGTATCGGGTCATTTGACCGAATCTTGAGTGCCCAAGCCGGGAGCGTGACGCCGTTCCCGTTCCCGGTTAGCCTCACCCCATGGAGAAGCGCCCGCTGCTGGCTTACATCGGTATCGCCTACCTGTGGACCTGGGTCACGATCCTGCCGCTGCTGCTCCAGAAGCGGGGTCTGGTGGACCTCGGCCTGCCGGACGCCTGGGAGGCCGTCGGGGCCTTTGGCCCGTTCATCGCGGCCTACGTCGTGATCCGCCGCACCGAGGGGGCCACCGGGATCGCGGCCTTCTGGCAGAACCTTACCCACTGGCGCGTGGGCCGCGGCGCACTGGCCCTCACGTTGCTTTCGCCCGTGGCCTTTCTTCTGCTGGCTGTGGTGCTGGTCACCGTCCAGACCGGCTCGCCCCCGTCGCTGGAGGCCCTGGCCACGGGCCGGCTCAGCACCCTGCACGCCGTCCTGGATCTCGTGCTGGTCGCCGCGCTGCTCCAGGGCCTGGGCGAGGAGCCCGGCTGGCGGGGGTACATGCTGCCGAAGATGCTGGAGCGGTTCCGTACCCTGCCGGCCACGCTGCTGCTCTTTCCGGTGTGGTGGCTGTGGCACCTGCCGTTCTTTCTGGGCCGGCCAGAGTTCGGCCTGCCCCAGTTTTTCGGTTTTGGGCTCGGGATTCTTGCGGCGTCGGTCTGGCTGACGTTCCTCTGGGAGCGGACCCGCAGTATCTTTGTGGCGGTGCTGTGGCACGCGGTACTCAACATCACCCGGGGCATCGCGCTGGGCTTTTCCACCGGGATGTTCCTGGCTTACGGGATGGTGGTGACCGTGGGGGCACTGGGTATCATCGTGTGGTGGCTCGTGCGGCGCCGGTAGGTGCCTGGCTAGTAGTGGTAACGGCACTGCAGGAACGAGATCCGCTCGTTGCTCACGAGGTAGACCAGCCGGTGCTCTTCCGTAAGCCGGCGTGACCAGGTGCCAGCCAGCAGGTACTTGAGGGGTTCCGGCTTGCCAAGACCCGAGAAAGGATCGCGCAGCGTGGCGCTGATGAGGTCCAGCGCTCGCAGTGCTACTCGTCGGTCCGTCGCCACCCAGTGACGCAGGTCCTCCAGGAAGCGTGGATCGAAGACTGCCTCCCTGGGTTTCGTGGGCCTCGACGCCCTACCGTTTCTTGGCATCGATACCGATGTCCCGGCGCAGCTGGTCCAGCGTTCGGGATTTCAGCAGCTTCTTGCGGTTCCGACCTGTGGCGGCACCCAGAGCGCCGAGAAGGCGTGTGGCGTTCCGTGACGAGCGGAGCAGATGGACTGTTTCCAGGAGGCTGACAAGTTCCTCTGCCGATATCAGTGCAATGTCACCACCCTGACGACGCTGGATGATGATGGGTTCCCGCGATGACGCGGCTTCGTCCAGCAGGCTTTTCAGGTTGGCGCGGGCTTGGGTGTAGGTCACAACCATGGCAGTTACCGGGTATATGTACAGGAATACTGTACCTGAGGTCCGGCAATGCTGCAGGAAGAGTGACCGCACTGGCGGCCAGGGTGCAGCGGGAAATCCAGTCATTCGTTGGTGAAACTGGTGTAGCCTCAATCCGGAGCTTCGCGGCACCGGTGATTGTCCTGCAAGAGGAGTGGACATGAAGCGACTAACCTGCACTGGCCTCACCTGCCTCGTGTTGTTCCTGGCAACGGCTGTTCTGCCGGAGACCCCGGCGCCAGTAGACTCACGGAACGCACTGGTTACCAGCTTCAGGGCCGCCTTCGCCCAGGGTGACTGGACAACGGCTGCCCGGACTGCCCGGGAAATCCTCGCCCTCGATGAGCAGACCCGGGGACCGACAGACCCCGCGCTGGTGCCGGTCCTGCTGAACGTGGCGTCCGCCGAGTCCGAACTGGGCAACACGGCGGAGGCGCAGAACTACATCGCCCGGGCCACGGCCTTGCTCGGTCCCCAGCCGGATCCGGTGCAGGGCTTTTCCCGGGATCTCGTGCTGGCCAAGACCTATCTCAAGTCGGGGCGTTTCGCCGACGCCCAGCGCCAGTGCCGGCAGGCGCTCAGCGCTGTTGACGGCAATCCGGCGGTGAGCATCCCGCAGAAGTCCCAGGCCTATCTGCTGCTGCTGGAGGTGGCCCGACGAACCGGCGATTTCCGGCTGGGCAACGACGTCGCCGGGGATATGCTGAAGGCGGAGCAGCAGGCTCTGGGCAAGGATGCCCCGGCCCGGGTTACGGGGCTGTACGACGCTGCCAGCTGGTATCACTCCTCGTCCCAGCTGGTGAAGGAACGTGATGTGCTGGCTGATGCAGTGGCGCTGCTGGAAAAGGCCTATGGCCCCAATGATCCGCGCCTGGCCTATCCCCTGTGGACCACCGGCATATCCTACCTGGCTGGTCACAGTTCGCCGGAGAAGTCCCTGGCGGCCATCGAGCGGGCCATCGCCCTGCCGCCCGCCACGACCGCCGGTGGTGTGGTGGAACGGGCCCAGATGCTGGCCAGTCGGGGCGATCACAGTGTCGTCTTCGGTGACCCGGCGGCAAGCGGGGCAGACTACGCCGCAGCCTGGCAGATGATCGCGCTTGATCCCCGGCTGGGGGCTGCTGTCGCTAACGAGACTTTTGCCCGGCCGTTGCGGCTCTACGTGAAGATCCCCGTCGAGGCTTTCAGCGGCGTCAAAGGAGGCACCCACAACAGCAGAGGCGAGATTACCTTTGCCTTCAGGGTCACGGAGCAGGGCCTTGTCGACGGACTGCGAATCAAGGATCAGGAGCTGGACAGAAACAGCCTGCCAACGCCGACGGTGCAGGCTTTCCGGGAGGCGCGCTATCGGCCACGGGTGGTGAATGGGAAGCCTGTGGCCACAGCGGACGAGGAGTTCCGCATCGCGGTACGACTCGACCGCCGCTCAGGTTCTTACGACCGATGAGTGCAGTCTATGTTTTCTTACTCGTCCTCAACGCACTGTGGTTCGGTGCCGCCTTCCGCTATTTCAGCCTGACCCCACAGACGGCGGCGAAAGTCCTCGTGCCGAAGTCTGCCCGGGAAGCACCGCTGTTCAGGACGCTGGCAGCCTCCATGCCGTTTCTTGGGGGGATGAATCTGGCCCTGGCGTTCCTGGCGGTTCTGCTGTTGTTCAACCTCGCGCTGTTTCCTGAGCCCGGGCAGAGAGCGCTGCTGGTCCTGACCTTTGGCCTGGCCCACGGCACCCAGTTTGCCTTCAACGTGCCGATCGCCTGGCGCGGCGGGCGGCAGGGCGAGGCGTTCTGGCCAGTCCTCCACGGGCCCATGCTGTTTATCTTTGTGGTGGACGGGATGCTGGCTCTCGCGAACCTGCTGCTGGCGGGCGGGTTGGGGTTGGCGGCGGCGTAACGGCTATAGTCAGTGCCGTTCTTCCAGGGAGATTTCCTCCAGTCATGAAAGCATTGTGAGCACTCACGAGACCTCAGCCCAACTCGCTGCCCGTGTTCTCGCTCTGGCGGGTGGCGCGACGGGGGCTGCCGGCATTGAGGTGGTCCTGGCCGAGCCGGGGCGGGTGCACTTGTCGATCGGCCGGCGGGACGACCTGCTCCAGTTCAAGGGGTACTTCCACGGCGGGGTGATCAGCGGGCTGGCCGATCTCGCGGCAGGCGGCGCGGTGACCACGACGTTGCCGGCCGGGCGGGCCGTGGTGTCCATCAGCCTGCACGTGAACTTTCTCGCGCCGGCTCAGGGCGAGCGGCTCGTGGCAAAGGGCAGCGTTGTGAAGGTGGGCGGTACGGTTGGTGTGGCCAGTGTGGACGTTGTCACGCTGGAGGCGGGCCAGGAGAAACTCTGTGCCACGGCGACCGTGACGTTTCGGGTCGTCGGCGCTGCTGCCACGGGCAACAACTAACAAAACTAAGGTCCGGTACCTTTCGCAGTTACGGCGGCGTGAACCCTGGATGCAAGTTTCTTGAGGTCGTCGACCGTGTGGGCGGTCGACAGGAAGCCCACTTCGTAGGGGCTGGGTGGCAGGTAGATGCCGGCGGCCAGCAGCGCGTGGAAGAATGGGCCAAAGCGGGCGACGGCGCGCTCGGAGAGGCCGGCCGGGGAGCGCATCGGGACGGCGGCTGGCGTGTCATTCAGCACCAGCCAGAACAGGGAGCCGCAGCGCTGCAGGCGCAGTCCGGGGATACCGCGGAGCAGTTCGTCCAGCAACCGCCCGCTCTCTTCCAGCGCCAGGTAGGCCGTGCCATCGGTCAGCTGGCGGAGCGTGGCCAGGCCAGCCGCCATCGCCACCGGGTTCGCCGACAGCGTCCCCGCCTGATAGACAGGACCCAGGGGTGCGACCAGTTCGAGCACGTCGCGCCGGCCGCCGAAGGCGCCCACCGGAAAGCCGCCGCCGACGATCTTGCCGTAGGTGACCAGGTCGGGACGGATGCCCGTGATTTCTGCCATGCCGCCGAAGGCCGTGCGAAAGCCGGTAATCACTTCGTCAAAGATCAGCAGCGCGCCGTGCTGCTGGCACTGCCAGGCCAGGGCGTCGAGAAATTCCTGGCGCTGGGGGAGCAGGCCGTAGTTGGCTGGCAGCGGCTCGATGATGGCGGCCGCCAGCTCGCTACCCCGGGCGGCAAACAGCCGCTCCAGGGCAGCGTTGTCGTCCAGGGGCAGCACCACCGTGTCAGCAGCGACACCCGGCGTGATGCCGGCGCTGTCCGCCACGCCACCAGCCCCGGCAACCGCGAGCCCGGAACCCGCCCGGATGAGCATTGAGTCCACGTGCCCGTGGTAGCAGCCCTCGAACTTCAGGATCACGGTCCGGCCGGTCGCCGCCCGGGCCAGCCGCAGCGCCGACATCACGGCCTCCGTGCCGGAGTTGACGAAGCGCAGGCGTTCGACCCAGGGCAGCCTGCCGGTAATGAGTTCCGCCAGTTCCAGGGAGCCGGACTCGGCAGCACCGTAACTCCAGCCGCGACTCACCGCCTCGTTCACGGCCTGCACCACTGTCGGGTGGGCATGACCCAGAATCATCGGGCCGAAGGCCATGCAGAAATCCACGTAGCGCCGGCCATCCACGTCTTCCAGCTGGCTGCCCTGGGCCGAGCGGATGAACACGGGAGTGCCCCCGACGCGGCGAAAGGCCCGGACCGGCGAATGCACGCCACCGGGGGTTACGGCTGCCGCCCGGGCGAAAAGCTCCGCCGACCGGCTCACTCCTGAGTTCCCTGCTGATCCAGATACAGGGCCGCGCGGCGCGCCGCGTAACTGATGATCATCTGGGCGCCGGCCCGGGCGAAGGCAGTCCAGGTTTCCAGCTGGGCGCGCACCGGGTCCGCCAGGTTCTGCGCGGCCAGCACGTCGATGCCCGCCTGTTCACCGCTGGTTTGGTACACGGCCCAGGGCAGGGGAATGGCAGCAGACAGCCGGGCGAGGACGTCGAGATAGGGGAGGCCCGGCTTGACCATCAGGATGTCCGCACCTTCGGCCGCGTCCCGCCGGGCCGACAGCAGCGCATCGTCCGGCCGGCCGGCATCGATCTGGTAGCTGGCCCGGTCCTTCAGGGTGTTGGCCCTGTCCGGCGCCGAGTCTGCAGCAACGCGGAACGGTCCGTAGAACGCAGAATGGAATTTCGCGGCGTAACTCATGATGGCACGGCGCTCGAATCCGGCACCGTCCAGGCTGGTACGAATCGCCGCCACCCGGCCGTCCTGCATGTCGCTGGGAGCGATGCAGTCTGCCCCCGCGTGGGCGAACTCCAGTGCCGCCCGGGCCAGCGCCGTCACCGTGACGTCGTTGTCCAGGTGGTCCCGGCTATCCGTCAGGATGCCGCAGTGGCCGTGAGTGGTGTGGGAGCACAGGCAGACATCCGCAGCCACCCACAGGTTGTCGCCGAAGCGGCTCTTGATGTCCGCAAGCCGGGCGCTGGTGAAGGCGTGGGAAATCCGGACGTCGCCCGTCGCTTCCACTTTGCTCCCGGGAACGCCGAACAGGAGAAATTTGGTAATGCCGCTCTCAAGATCGCTCTCAATCTGGCGCAGCAGGCTTGACGGCGTCTCCCGATAGACGTCCCGCAGGCCGGGCACCGCTTCCCGCGCTGCCAGGCCTTCCACCACGAACAGCGGCTGGATGAATTGCTCCCGGTGCAGGCGCACGGCCCGCGTGAGTTCGCGAATGTGCCGGTTGTCCCGGTTCCGCCGCAGGCGGACGGGGTGGGTGGTCACTGCAGCCACCGGTGCCACTCCCGGCCGTTGGGAAAGGGTTGCGCATCGGCGCCGGCGGCCCGCAGCGCCCGCAGGGTTTTCCCCGCACCGCAGGCGTGCCGGGCTGTGGCCGGCAAGGCCGCGCGGAGTGCGTGGAACTGTTCCGGACTGCTCCAGTAGAAGTGCGTGGCCTGCGCAGCGGCCTCCCGCACAACCCGCAGCTGGGACTCGTCCCCGGGCGGGAGAATGTCGTAGGTGGCGCAGACCTGTCCCACGCCCGAGTCCTGCCAGCCGGGCACGGCCCAGCTGGACGTGAGCACGGTCCAGTCCCGCAGGGGAGGCAGGCCGAGCACGGGGCATTCGAGCGTGGCCCGGACGTCGGCAAAGCCCAGGTTATCGCCGCAGCCCTCTACCCACAGGCCCCGGGCCGCCAGCTGCCGCCAGCTTTCCACGCCGCTCACCCACAGGCGGGCACCGGCCGGCAGCGTCTGATCCTGCACCGCGTGCCAGTAAGCCGCGAACACCGCCGCCTTCGCGCCCAGTCCTCCGAGCTGCGGGCGAGGCGCCACCGGCTGCCGGGTGCAGAGGCGCTGCCAGGCGATGCCATCGAAGCCGAGCGCCCCTCGGGGCGCCGCCGGCCTGTTCCAGTCCAGCCTCTCAATCACGCCCGCAGCAACGGCCCCCCGCACAAAGCAGACCGGTCCCAACTCCCCATGCCGGATCGCCGTCACCCCAAGAGCGGGCCGGTCACTCCGGTCGGTGCTCCCGACGGCCAACTCTTCCAGCGCCACCAACTCCGCAGTGTCCGGATCGTGCAGCCCACGCAGCAGCTCGCGCACGCCCTCGTCACCGGCCCGGCACTCCACCGCCAGCACGCCCTGGCCCGGGGCAGCCGGGCATTTGCTCAGGGGTAGCACCATCCAGCGCAGGTCTTGCAGCAAGGGCTTCAGCGCGGCGCGGCCATCGACGTCGTTCCACAGCCGGGCGAGTCCGGCAAGGGCCAGCACGAGGCCATCCACTGCACCCGCGTCAGCCCGCGGGCAGGCCAGTCTGGCGAGTCGCACGTCCACCGCCCCGCGCACTGGCAGGAGTTCGATGCCGGGCGGTCGCCGGTTGGAGGGCAGTCCGTAGGCCAGGAAATCCAGCACGTTGCCCTGGCGCCGGGGCGAGGACGAACCCACCCGGAGGAGTTCACCGGCGGCGAGGCGCGCGGGCACATCCCCACGCCACAGGATGACCTCCCGGGGGTTTTCCCGGGGCGGCAGCGCGGCCGTGACGATGCCCGGGGCCCTGGCCTGAGGCAGATCCTTCAGCGAGTGCACGCAGAAATCCACCGTGCCGGCCAGCAGGGCGTCGTCAAGTTCTGCGGAGAAAAAATCCGGGTCCTGCACATCCTGCAACGGCGTGTCCAGATTCCGGTCACCCCGGGTGCTCACCGGGACCAGCTCCACCGTGAACTGCGGGTGCAGCCGCTGCAGGGCTGTCGCGACCAACCGGCTCTGCGCCGTTGCCAGCAGCGACCCCCGGGTGCCGAGTCGAAGTCGGGTCATGTTCTGAGCCGGCCTGGCTTCAGGCGCGCAGGCGAGCGAGGCCAGGAAGAGCGGCTAGCGGGCGGCCATCTTCCAGCCGGCGGTCGACCAGTACTGTGCAGGCCAGCGCCGCCGCCGTCAGCTGGGACCCGCGGTACTGGTCCCGCGCACTGGCCAGCGCAAACACATCATCCAGGTCGAAACTCGCGGTGGGCTGGGACTGCGGGTTCCGGGACAGTAGTGGTCCATCACTGCGCCGCCGTCCCAGGTGAACCAGCCCGCGCAGGGCCCGCGAACCCAGGCGCGCCGACCAGGCCTGGTCGTGGTCCGGATCCCGGGGCGTGGTGAGCACAATGTCCGTGGCCCAGTCGGCGGCGTCGGCGGCTTCGTGGGTTGCAAACCAGCGGCAGACATCCGCCAGGGGCGCCCCGTGCCGATGGTTCCACACACCCACAGCGACGGTTTTGAAGAAGGGCAGCATGGAGCGGGTGAGTTCCCCCGTGCCAATGAACAGCACGCGGGCATCCCGCCGGGGCGCCAGCAGGGCCCGCACCAGGCTGCCATAGGACTGACCGGCAATGCCCTGCAGATAGCCGGCCCGCAGGGTGCGCGTGTCCGCATGCAGGGCCTCGACGAGCGGCTTAAGGCGCTGCCACACGCCTGGTTCGAGCAGCGTGGCCGCCTGGTCGGTGGCCCGCCGGAACTGGCCGAAGACATTCGTTTCCCCCGGCACGGCGCTGCGCAGGCCGCAGGCCACCTCGAGCAGCAGGCGATAGGCCGCCGGACCCCTGGTGAGTTCACCCCCTGCGAGGTGGGTCTGGACCGGGTCCGGCGCCAGCCCGAAGGCGAGTTGCCGCAGGCAGGTCGTGAGGTGCACGGCGGAGCGCTGCAATCCGGCGGCCGGTGGCCGAGCCAGCTGGCCATTGGGCCAGTGCAGGCACCAGAGGTCCGCGACGAGTCGGCTGAAGGTCTGCTGCATCGGGCGCCTTCAGCCTGTCTTGCTGCCGGCCTCAAGGGCGGCGAGCCACTCGTCATCGGAACCCTCGGGCACCTCCTGGAAGAGGAAGCTCGACAGGTACCGCTCACCGGTGTCCGGCAACATCACGAGGATCGCGGAGCCCGCAGGGGCATTCGCTGCCACTTTCAGTCCGGCAGCGAGCGTGGCGCCCGCTGACAGCCCGACGAAAATGCCTTCCTCCCGGGCGAGACGCAGGGCATTTTCCTTGCCTTCGTCATCCGTGACCGTGACGAGTTCATCGTAGACCTGGGGATTCAGGACGTCCGGCAGGAAGTCGGGAGTCCAGCCCTGGATCTTGTGGGGCTTCCACTCCTTCCCGCCGAGCAGCGAAGCGCCCGCCGGTTCGGTGACAACCACGCGGACTTCCGGCCGCCCGGCCTTGATGACCTCGCCAGCGCCGGTGAGCGTGCCGCCCGTGCCCCAGCCTGTCACCCAGAAGTCCAGGCGCCGGCCAGCGAAGTCCTGCAGGATTTCCGGGCCGGTGGTTTGCCGGTGATACGCGGGGTTGGCGGGATTCTCGAACTGTCTGGCGAGAAACCAGCCGTGCTTGCGGGCGAGTTCCTCGGCCCGGCGCACCATGCCGGAGCCGCGCTCCGCGGCGGGCGTGAGGATGACCTTGGCGCCGAAGGCCCGCATGATCTTCCGGCGTTCAATGGAAAAGGTCTCCACCATCGTGGCGACGAAGGGATAGCCCCGGGCGGCGCACACCATGGCCAGTGCAATGCCCGTATTGCCCGAGGTGGCTTCCACCACGGTCTGGCCCGGCTTGAGAGTGCCCCGCCGCTCCGCGTCCGTGATGATCGCGAGAGCGAGTCTGTCCTTCACCGAGCCGCCCGGATTGAAGGCCTCGACCTTCACGTACATTTCCACGTGTTTCGGCGGGATGCGATTCAGGCGCACGACAGGCGTGCGGCCGATCGTTTCCAGGATGTTGTTGTAAATCATGGTGGTGCTCCTTGGCGTTCCGCATTGTAGGCTGCGCCGGGCGCAGTGGGACTGAACCAGTGGAGGCGGGCCCGCAGTTCAACCACGTCGCCCACATACAGGATGGCCGGTGAGACAAAACCCAGGGCACTGAGCTTGCCGGCGAGGTCGTCCAGCGTCCCGGCCACTGAGACCTGCTGGTCGGTGGTGCCCGCCATCACGACAGCGGCCGGCGTTGCCCCAGGCCGGCCATGCTGCAGGAGCGCCGCGCAGACCTCGGCCACACGGCGCCCGGCCATATAGACCACCAGCGTCTGGCCCAGCGCAGCGAGCCGCTGCCAGTCCGGTTCCTGATCGGCGCCCAGGTGGGCCGAGACGAAGGTGACGGCATGGGCCGCGTCCCGGTGGGTGAGTGGAATGCCGGCGTAGGCACCGCAGCCGCTGGCGGCGGTGATGCCCGGCACGACCTGAAAAGGGAGGCCGGCATCCGCCAGTGCCAGGGCCTCTTCACTGCCCCGGCCGAAGACATAGGGATCACCGCCCTTGAGCCGGCAAACGCGCTGCCCGGCTTGCACCTTCTCGATCAGGAGGGCGTTGATGGCCGCCTGGGAGGTGGACGGGCCACCGCCGGTTTTGCCCACGTTGATCAGTTCCGCATCCCGGCGGGCGTAGGCGAGGAGCGCAGGGGCAACCAGCCGGTCGTAGAGCACCACATCCGCGTGCTGCAGCAGGTACAGGCCCCGCAGGGTGAGCAACTCCGGCGCACCGGGACCGGCCCCCACCAGCCAGGCCTCTCCCGGCCCGGTGGCGCGACTCTCGCCCAGAGACTCTTTCTCCAGAGCGGCGGCGAGCGTGGCATCCGCCGCAGCCAGGCGGCCGCCGATGACGTCCTGGGCCAGGCCCGGCCGGGCCTCGAGTGCTCCTTGAAGGACCTGTTCCCACAGGCGTCGGCGGGCGGTGACGTCCGGCAACTTCGCCTTCACGCGGTCCCGCCAGCTGCCCGCCCAGGCGGCCAGCGCGCCGAGCCCTGCGGGCAGCCAGGTTTCGAGTTGCTGGCGCACGAGCCGGGCGAGGACCGGCGCCTGCCCCCCGCTCGACACGGCCACCAGCAGGGGTGAACGGTCCACGATGGACGGACTGAT
This sequence comes from Gammaproteobacteria bacterium, assembly GCA_031409515.1. Lineage (GTDB taxonomy): Bacteria > Pseudomonadota > Gammaproteobacteria > Steroidobacterales > SHZI01. The sequence continues at coordinate 26,486 of JANNXJ010000008.1, forward strand.
GAAGGTGGAGACCTCGGGATCGTCCACTACGTTGCAGAGGCAGAGCGCGCTGCGGGCCGCGGCGGCCACTGCGTGATTGACCGCCCGGTCGCTGGTCGCGGCAATCACGAGCAGCTGGAGCGGAATCAGCGCCGGATCGAAGGGCCGCAGGGCGACTGCCAGCCGGCCCGCTGCGGCGTCGGCAGCCAAGCCTGGGGACAACCAGGGTGCATTTACCGTTACCCGGGCGCCGGCAGCCAGCAGTTGAGCCACCTTGCGCTCCGCCACGCTGCCGCCGCCCACCACGAGACACGGCTGGCCAGTGAGGGCGGCAAAGATCGGGAGGTACTGCATGGCGGGAGAGAACCTTGAAGGTCGTGCGACCCCACCATAGCCCTCCGGCGCCCCGGAAAAAAATAGAGGATTGACAGGGTCTTGTAACCGGTGGCTATATAACCTGCAACCATGACCCTGCAACAGCTCAAGTACCTGGTCGCCATCGCCGACAGCGGGCTGAATATCACGGCGGCTGCCGAGCGCCTGTATACCAGTCAGCCGGGGATCAGCAAGCAGCTGAAGCTCCTGGAGCAGGAGCTGGGCGTGCAGCTCTTTACCCGCAAAGGCAAGAGCCTGGCCGCGATTACGCCGGCTGGCCGGGACGTTATCGGTCGGGCCCGGCGGATCATGCGGGAAGCGGAGAACATCCGCAGTCTGGCCAGCGACCTGTCCGGCGAGCAGGACGGCACCCTGTCGATTGCCACGACCCACACCCAGGCCCGTCACGTCCTGCCGGAGGTGATCAAGGCCTTTCGCGAGCGCTACCCCAAGATCAATCTGGAGCTGCATCAGGGCACGTCGGAGCAGCTGGCCGAGCTGGTGGCTGCCAATCGGGTGGATTTCGCCATTGCGACCGGGTCCCGCCAGCTCTTCCCCGGGCTCGTGCTGCTGCCCTGCTTTCGCTGGGACCGGATCATCCTGGTGCCCAACGGTCATCCCCTGACGGGTGGCAACAAAAAGCTGACGCTGGCCGTGCTGGCGGGCTACCCCCTGGTGACCTATGTGTTTGGCACCACCGGCGAATCCTCCCTCAAGAAGGCCTTCGCCGAGCAGGGCCTGGAGCCCAATGTGGTCTTTACCGCGCGGGACGCCGACATCATCAAGACCTACGTGCGGATGGGCATGGGCGTGGGCATCGTGGCGCCCATGGCCTATGAGTGCCAGGACCAGAAGGACCTGACGGCGATCTCGGCGGCCGGCTTGTTTCCCCGGGTGACCACCTGGCTCGGCTTCCGGCGGGACGCCGTCCTGCGCCGCTACATGGTGGAGTTCGTGACGCTCTTCGCGCCCCATCTCACGCCGCAACTGACCCGCCAGGCTGCTCAGTTGCCAACCCAGGCGGAGGTGGATGCGTTATTCGACGAGGAGGCGCTGCCTCTGCGGGTGGGCTGCGAGGAAGGGCAGGAGCCCGTTTAGTGGCGCCTACCGGCGGGATTTCCTTCCCGTGAGAATCGAGTCCGCGAGTCTCGAGCGGGAAGGAAATCCCGCCGGTAGGCGCTACTACAGCGCTGCTACAGTCCCGACAAGTCGATGTCGTGGAGGCCGCACTCGCGCTTCAGGCCGAAGAAGCGGGTTTCTTCTTCCGTCTTCACCGCATGGAGGGGCTTGGTGGTGTGCACGTCCCCCACCGAGACATAGCCCTGTTCCCAGAGCGGGTGGTAGGGCAGGTCGTTCTGTTTCAGGTAGCGGAACACATCCCTGTCGGTCCAGTCGGCGATCGGATGGATCTTCCACCGCTCGCTGCCGGCCACGTCCTGGGCATTGACGTGGGCATTCAGGAAGGGCACAGCGGCGCGGCTTGACGACTGGGATCGCCGCAGGCCGGCAAACCAGCTGCTCACGTTGAGTTCCCGCAGTGCCTTCTCCATGGGCTCCACTTTGTTCTCGCGATTGTAGGTTTCGATGCCGGCAAGACCCTGCTGCCAGCGCTTGCCGTAACGGGCTTCCTGCCAGGCCGGGCTCTGGGGGTTCCGGTAGGTCTTCAGGTTCAGCTGGAGGCGCTCGGACAGGGAATCGACAAACTGGTAGGTTTCCGGAAACAGATAGCCCGTGTCGATGAAGACGACGGGAATGTTCGGCCGGTGGCGGGTGACGAGGTGCAGCAGAACCGCCGCCTGGATGCCGAAGCTGGAAGTCAGGACATGCTCGCCGGGCAGGTGCTCGAGAGCCCAGGCCACCCGGTCGGAGGCCGACAGGCCCGCAAACAGCTTGTTACCATGAGCCACCGCGTGCTCGCGGGTCTCAGTCTCGTCAAACAGCACCGTCGGGCTATTGAGCACGCTGGTGTCGATGTCGGATAGAACCAGGCTGGCAGCTGCGGACACGGGAGATTCCTTTTCGGCTTGAAGACAAACTAACTGCCCCGGCCCCGCCAGGGAACGACGGTGTTGTTATCCATGTATAACCTTCCCGTATAACCATGAGAGGTACCGGGTTTGGGATATGGGAACCTGACCGCCCGGTTGCCAGAAGCCCAAACCCGTACCACAGGCCCCGGCCGCAGGGCTAAAATTT
>JANNXJ010000009.1:0-50187 GCA_031409515.1 Gammaproteobacteria bacterium
TCTGGACTAAAACCTTAATATGAGGTTATATAACCTCTAAAAGAGGTTTATGGAGGGCGCCATGCTGGAAGCATTACTGGGATCCACGACTCGCGAGCGGGTCCTGATGTTTGTACTCGCGCGAGACAGCGGCTACGGGACTGAGATCAGCCAGTTCTTTGCTGTCGATCTGGCGCCCGTCCAGAAGCAGCTCGAGAAGCTCGAGGCGGGTGGCGTTCTGGTGAGTCAGCCGGTGGGCCGCACCCGGGTCTACCGCTTCAATCCCCGGTTCCCGTTTCTTGCGGAATTGCTGGCGCTGCTGGCCAAGGTACTGTCCTGCTATCCGCCTGACGTTCGCGGGGCGCTGGCCGTGAACCGGCGGCGGCCACGTCGCGCAGAGAAGCCACTATAGCCGTGTGGTACCGCGGCCCGGCGGCCCCGTAGGAGCGCGTTCACGCGCGATCCCGCTTTCCGGTGGTACTCTGCGTGCCTGTCTTAGGGGTGGCCTGGGTGCGCAAGCGCCCGGCCTGAGATCCGCGAGGGAACCCTTTGAACCTGATCCGGCTAGTACCGGCGTAGGGACAAGACGCACGTCTGTCGACATCCCCTTCGCTATTGCCTGCCGGATCGTCCTGTTGCTGGAGATCCGTGGGATGTATCGCTCGCGCGTGACCGCGCTCCTACTGCTGGTGGCCATGCCGCTGGCGGCAGAGCCGCTGCCCGAGATTGTCGTGGTGGCGTCCGCTCTGCGGGAGACGGAGCTGGCCACCGTGCCCGCCAGCATCACGGTGCTCGACCCGGCCACCATCCAGCGCGCGGCGGTCCAGCACGTCGAGGAACTGATCCCGCTGGTCCCCAACCTGAACTGGAGCGGGGAGGGGTCCCGGGCCCGGTACTTCCAGATCCGGGGCACGGGGGAACTGGAGCAGTACGAGGGCGCGCCCAACCCGTCGGTGGGCTTCATCGTGGACGACATCGACCTCTCCGGCATCGGCGGCGTGGCCACGACCTTCGACGTGGACCGGATCGAGGTGCTGCGGGGTCCCCAGGGCACCCGCTACGGGGCCAACGCGCTGGCGGGGCTCATCTATGTGGAAACCGGCCAGCCCACCGCCGAGGCCGGCGCAGAGCTGGTAGCTACGGGTGGCAGCGCCGACACCTGGGCCCTCGGTGGCGTGGTGCGGGGGGCGGTCCCCGGTCTTGGGGCCGGCCTGGAGGAGTCACTGACCTATAGAGTGGCCGTCCAGCAGTACCGGTCTGATGGCGACATCCACAACGCCTTCCTCGGCCGGGATGACACCTCCGGGCAGGACGAATTCACTGCCCGGGCCAAGCTGCGCTGGGAGCCGGCGGCGGATAGGACGGTGCAGCTCACCACCTTCCACGTGAATCTCGACAATGGCTACGACGATTTCAGCCTGGCGAATAACGCGACCACCTACTCGGACCAGCCCGGTGAAGATTCCCAGCAGACCGACGCGGCAGCGTTGCGGGCCACGATCGGGCTGGGTGGGGTTGCCGATCTGGTGAGCATTACGGGCTTCGCGAGCTCCGACATCGTCTACGGCTTTGACGCGGACTGGGGCAACCCGGCGTTCTGGGCGCCTTTCGTCTACAACTTTTCCTCCCGGATCACCCGCCAGCGGGACACCGTGAACCAGGAGCTGCGCCTCATCTCCCGGCCGGGCAGCACGGTGCTCGGCGCCGACTGGCTGGTGGGGCTCTACGCGCTGAACCTGCAGGAGGACGTCAGCCAGCGGGACACGGCCAACTGCGATGTCGCCACCTGCGGGGAGGAACTGGTCTACGACACGACGGGCTCCAGCCGCTACGAAGCCACCAACCTGGCGGGCTACGGGGAACTGGGCTGGGCCCTCGGCGAGGCCACGCGGCTGACGACCGGGCTGCGCTGGGAAATGCGGGACGCGAAATATCACGACAGTAACGACGGCCGGGTGACCCCGATCGATCACATGGTCGGGGGTGATATCACCCTCACGCACACGCTCGCGTCGCCCGCGGAAACCAACCTGTGGGCCCGAGTGGCCCGGGGCTACAAGGCGGGCGGCTTCAATCCCAGCGTTTTCAATCCCAACCTGCCGGAGATCCCGGGACTGCGGGAGCGCCTGGAGTTCCAGCCCGAGTACCTGTGGAACTATGAAGTTGGTGCCCGCGTCACTTCCTCGGACAAGCGTTGGTGGGCGTCCGGTAGCGTCTTCCTCCAGCAGCGGGACCATCTGCAACTGAAAATCCCGGAGCAGCTCAGGGTTGGCGATCCCACCACGTTTCTTTTCTTTACCGAGAACGCGGAGGACGGACGGGCCATCGGGCTGGAACTCGAAGCCGGCTGGCAACCGGTCGACGCCCTGGAAATAGGCATAGCCGCGGGCCTGGTCGACACCGAGATCACCGGCTTCAGTGCCCGACCGGAGCTGGAAGGCCGGGACTTTGCCCACGCGCCGCGCTATACGTTTGCGGTCAACGGCACCTGGCAGATGGGGTCGGGCTGGTTTGCCCGGGCGGACTACACCGGTAAAGGCGGCTACGCCATCGACTATTGCCAGGTGGCCGACTGCAACGATCCAAAGACCAGCCCCTACCAGCTGCTGGGCCTGCGGGCGGGCCGGGAGTGGGGCGCCTGGTCCGTCGAGGCCTGGTGCCGCAACGTGCTGGACGAGGAGTACGCCGTGCGGGGCTTCTACTTTGGCAATGAACCCCCGAACTTCGAGCCCACCCTCTACACCCGGCAAGGCGAGCCCCGCCAGGCCGGCGTGACTGTGCTACGAAAATGGGGACATGCTTCATTTCCCCAGGCCTCATTTCCCAACGGGAAATGAGGCCTGGGGAAATGAAGCATGTCCCCATTCTCTTCAGGAGACCGCAAATGCGCATCACCGCCGAACTGAGCCTCTACCCCCTGGCCCCGGACTTCGTCGGCCACATCACCGACTTCATTGTCGACTTGCGGCGGGAGCCGGGCCTGGAGATCGTCACCAACCAGATGAGCACCCAGGTGCGGGGTGAGTTCGACGTGGTGCTGGCCGCCGTCGGCCGCTGCACCCGCGCCACCATGGAGCGGGTGCACCCGGTGGTGCTGGTCGCCAAGTTCCTGAACGCGGATCTGGAGATCGCGTCAGCACCGACCGTCCCTTGATGGCTCCCCTCGAAGCCACTGCGGTGCTGCTCGCCGTGGCGTATCTCCTGCTGGCGATCCGGGAAAACCGCTGGTGCTGGCCTGCGGGCATCGGCAGTGCGCTGCTGTATCTGGCCGTGTTCTACGGGGCGGGTCTGTACATGCAGTCGGCGCTGCAACTCTTCTATGTCGCCATGGGCGCCTACGGCTGGTGGGCCTGGCGGCCGGCCACTGCAGAGGGCAGCCCGTTCCCCGGGCAGCCCGCCCTCGCCATCACGCGCTGGCCGCTCCGTCGGCACGGGCTCGCCCTGATGGCGATCGCAGCCCTCTCCCTGGCCAGCGGCTGGTGGCTGGCCCGCTACACCGACGCGGCCGCCCCCTACCTGGATTCCGCCGTTACCTGGAGCGCGGTGCTCACCACCTGGATGGTGGCGCGGAAAATCCTGGAGAACTGGCTGTACTGGTTCGTGATCGACGCCGTGACCCTCGCGCTGGCCGTCAACCAGGGCCTGCACCTCACCGCCGGCCTCTTTGCGCTCTACCTGGTGCTGGTGGTCATCGGCGGCTGGACCTGGCTGGCCCGCTGGCGGCGGACCGCGGGCGAGCAGCGATGAGCCGGGCATTGGCGTGGGAAGTACTTGAGCCGCTGGCGGCCACCACCGTCAGCCGGACCTGGCGCGTGGCTCTCCGGGGTCAGCTCCCGGGGCGCCTGGCGGTCCTGCGCCTGGACGAACCCGGGGCCGCCCGCCTCGGCCTGAACCGGGTGGCAGAGCCGGAGGTGCTCGAGGCCGCCGCCGCCGCCGGGCTGGGTCCGGCCTGCCTCCTGGCCGACCCGGCCCGGGGGCTGCTCCTGACCGAGTGGTTGCCCGGCCGGGCCTGGACGGCAGCGGATCTGCAGAACCCGGCAAACCTGCGCCGGGCGGCCACGCTGCTCCGGCGCCTCCATGCCACGCCGCTGGCCGGCCCGGTTGTCGACCTCGACGCGGCCCTGGCCCGCTACGCCCGCACCGTAGGAGCGCCTTTAGGCGCGATCCCGTTGCCGATCGCGCCTAAAGGCGCTCCTACGGGCGCGACGGGCGTGTGTTTCTGCCACAACGACCCCACGCCGGGAAACTTCATCGAGTCCCCGGCGGGGGAGCTGCGGCTCATAGACTGGGAATACGCCGGTTTGTGCCATCCAGAGTTTGACCTGGCGGGCCTGGCCCTGGGCGCCGGGCTGAACCGGGCGCAGGTGACGGTGCTGCTCACTGCCTACCGGGGCCGGGCGCCGACCCCCGCCGAGGCCGAGAGCCACCGGGATTGGGCGGCGTTCTGCCACAGTCTCGGGGTACTATGGGCTGCGGCCTTCGGTGCGGTTCCGGACGTATGAAGAAAATGACTTAAAGCCGGTCGCGATTATGTAAACGGGCTATTGCTGACTTTAAGTCCTGTCACTATATTGGACCTCACCTAGAACAGAAGCCGCACGTAAGCGGTGCTTTTCAGGTCATTACAAACAAGAAGTTGCTGCGCGCAGAGGGATCGAGAATGTTTAAACACAAGTTGGCTGCCAATCTAATCGCCGGCCTGCTTACCGGGTTCGCCTTTGCGGCTCCCAGTCAGGCGGCAACGGTGTCCTACTTCCTGAACCAGTCCAACACACTGGCGGACGGCATCAACTACCTCCAGGTCACCATCTCCGACGAGGGTGCGCCCGGGTCCATCGATTTCAAGGTCGAAGCACTGAAACCCCTGCTCGATCTCGCCGGCGACAACTTCGGCATCCAGAAATTTGCCTTCAACATTCTGGGCGGCGTTGGCGCCGAAGCCAGCGACGTGGATGCCCTGCCCGAGAACTGGCGGGCCCGCAATGGCGGCCGCATGTCCGGCTTCGGTCTGTTCGACGTCAGGCTGCAGGGCAAGGGTAACAGCCGTCAGGATCCGCTGACCTTCTCCATCACGGGCGTGACCCTGGACACGATCCTGAGCTACGTCGACCTCTCCACCGGCCGCTCGCCCCAGGGCTTCTCGCTGTTTGCCGCCCACGTCGCCGGGTTCAACCTCGGCAACTGCGGGGACACGGGTGGCGGCGGCAAGGACGACAAGGACGACAAGGGCAAGAAGGGCCCCTTCAGCGGCAAAGAGGGTGGCGGCCAGTGCGTGACCAGCGCTTATTTCGGTGGTAGCGCCAATGCGGTCCCGGCACCCCCGGCGGTGTGGCTGCTGGCCACCGGTATCGCCGGCCTGGCGGTGCGCCGCTTCCGGTCTGCCAAGGCCTGACGCGATACCTGGATCGCGCGTAAACGCGCTCCTACGGCAACGGGCCCTGCGGGGCCCGTTTTCATGTAGGAGCGCCTTCAGGTGCGATCCATATCGAAATCGCGGGAAATGGGCATCGCGCGTGAACGCGCTCCTACAGGGCCGGTGAAACCTTCGTAATGTCCCCGCGCCGGTCAAAGGGCCGGTGATAGACTGCACATTCAAGGGGCTAGGGCCTTTTTCGGGGCGCTTTTCTGGACAAAATCCCGCCCCGTTCACAGACAGCCGCCCCGCCCCAAGGCTAGCCTGCACCCGGTCTGAGCAACGTCTCCCTCACGAAAGACGACAGAGTCCCCATATGGCCTTCGAGATCGCAATACCCGAGGACGACAACCGTACCTTCGGGGACTACCTGGATGCCCTGAAGCGCCGCCGCAAGCCGGCGCTGGTCATTGCCCTGGCCCTGCTGCTGCTGGGAGGCATCGCCATCTTCGTCTGGCCCAATGCCTACACCTCCACGGCCGTGATCCTGATCGAGGATCCGGACATCCCCCCCGGCCTCGTGCCGACGACGGTGACCACCTTCGCGTCCAAGCAGATCCAGTACATCAATCAGCGGGTGATGACGCGGACGAACCTGGCGCAAATCATCGAAAAGTTCGATCTCTACCCGGACGAGCGCAAGTTTTTGCCCACGCTGCTCCTGGTGGGTGACGTGGAAAAATCCATGAGCATCGATGTGATCGACGCCCAGCAGCAGGGGACCGGCGGCCAGCAGATCGTCAGCGCCATTGCCTTCAAGCTGGCCTTCGAGCACGAGGATCCCGCGATTGCCCGGCAGGTGGCCAACGAACTGGTGTCCCTGTACCTGGCCGAGAACGTCCGGTCCCGGACCGAGAAGACGGCCGAGACCAGCCAGTTCATGCAGGTGGAGGTGGACCGCCTGGACACCGAGGTCAAGGAACTGGAGGCCCAGATCGCCGCCATCAAGCGGGCCAACGAGGGCAGCCTGCCGGAGCTGATGACCTTCAACATGCAGCTGATGTCCGCGCTGGACAACGACATCGGCGAGATCGACCGGCAGGTCCAGTCGCTGCGGGAAAACAAGATCATGCTGGACGCCGAGCTGGCGAAGCTCAGCCCCATCGCCACCACCGTCACGCCGGAAGGCCGGCCGGTGTCCTCGCCCCAGGACCAGCTCAAGGCGCTGCAGACGGAATTGTCCCGGGTGGAAGGCCGCTACGGCCCCGAACACCCGGACGTGCTCCGCGTGCGCCGGGACCTGGAGTCCGTGCGGGCGCAACTGGGCGCCAACATCGATCTCGACCAGACCACGGCCAATCTCGCCGAGGCCCGGGTGGAGCTGGCCAAGGCCCGGGGCAGCTACACCGCTGACTCGCCCCAGGTGAAGCAGGCCGAGCGGGCGGTGGCCAGCCTGGAGGCCAAGGCAGCGGAGCCCCGGCGCCAGGGTGTCGGCAGCATGGAGCCGGACAACCCCGTCTACATCCAGATTCGCGCCCAGCGGGAAACCCTGGGCTCCCAGGAACGCTCGCTGATCACCAAGCAGGCCGAGCTGCGGGCGCGCCGGGCCGAGATTGAGCGCAAGACGCTGAAGAGTTCCGACGTGGAGCGGGACCTGGGCGCGCTCACCCGGCGCCTGCAGAGTGCCACCTTCAGCTATCAGAAGGCCCGGGGGGACTTTGTCACCGCGAAGATGGGCCAGTCCCTCGAGACCCAGAGCAAGGGCGAGCGCTTTGCCCTCGTGGAACCGCCGGATCTGCCCCTGCTGCCCTCCAGCCCGAACCGTCCGGTGCTGCTGGCGCTGCTGATCGTGCTCGTGCTGGCGGCCGGCCTGGGCTGGCCCCAGGTGGCCGAGTCGATGGACGAAGCCATCCACAGCGCCCGGGCGATTGAGCGGGTGCAGGGGGCGCCGCCGATTGCGGAGATTCCCCTGATTGAAACCGCCCAGGATCGCAAGCAGGAGCGCAACGTTCGGGTGGGCGTGCTGCTGATCGCGCCGGTGGCGCTTGCCGCCGTCCTGGCCCTCGTGCACTTTTTCTGGATCCCCCTGGACGTGCTCTGGTACGTGGGTCTCCGCCGCTTAGGTATGTAAGTTATGGAACGGATACGCAAAGCACTCGAACGCGCGGGCCAGGACCGGCAGATGACGGGCACCGACGTGCTCCGCCAGACCTCCCAGGGCATTCAGGCCGATCTCTCCACCGGGGTGCGCTACACCATGACGAAGATGGTGGAGGTCACGCCGAAGCAGCTGCTGGAGAACCGGATCATCGCGGCTCTCCCGGAGCACCCCTTCAAGGATTCCTACCGCATGCTGCGCACCCGGGTGCTGCAAACGATGCGGAACAACGGCTGGACGTCCGTCGCCGTCACCGGGCCGGCGACGGGCTGCGGGAAGACGCTGACGGCGATCAACCTGGCGGTGAGCCTGGCGATGGAGGTGTCGAACACCGTGTTGCTGGTGGATCTGGACCTGCGCCGTCCGGCGATCCACAAGTACTTTGGCTACGAGCCTGATTTGGGCCTGTCGGACTACCTGACGACCGACGTGCCGCTGCACCAGCTGCTGTTCAGCCCGGGCATCGACCGCCTGGTCGTGCTGCCGGGCCGGAGTGCGCTGCCGAATTCGGCCGAAATGCTGCGGTCACCGCGGATGATTGCGCTGGTGAACGAACTGAAGACGCGGTACCCGGACCGCCTGATCGTGTTCGACCTGCCACCAATTTTGGCGGCGGACGACGCGCTGGCGTTCTCGCCCTACACCGACTGCTTCCTGATGGTGGCGGAGAGTGGCGGGACCAAAAAAGACGATCTGCAGAAGGCCTATAGCATCCTGAAGAACACCCCGCTGGTGGGGACTGTTCTTAACAAATCCGAGGCGCCGACGACCGGTTACGGTTACGGGGGCACGCAGAAGAAGAAGCGCTTCTTCGGCAGCTGACGCCATGTACGAAGGCTTTTTTGGCCTGCAGGAACGTCCGTTTGCCCTCCTGCCTGACCCGTCATTCCTCTACCTGTCGAAGGGCCACGGCACGGCCCTGACGCTGCTCCGCTACAGCCTCCTGAACCGCCAGGGTTTTACCGTGGTGAGTGGGGAGGTGGGGGGTGGCAAGACCACACTGATCAACCGCCTTCTCGACGAGATGAAGACGGGGATGACGGTGGGGTTGATCAACTTCACCACCCGGTCGTTTGGCGACATGGGTGAGTGGATCATGATGGCCTACGGGCTGCCCTATAAAAACAAGAGCAAGGTGGAGCTGTACGACGATTTTGTGCAGTTCATGATTCGCGAGTACGCGGCGGGCCGGCCGGTGGTGCTGATCGTTGACGAGGCGCAGAACTTGGGCATACGGGGTCTGGAAGAGATCCGCATGCTGTCCAACGTGAATGCGCAGAAAGACTATTTGCTGCATGTGATTCTGGTGGGGCAGCCGGAACTGCGGTCCCTGTTGCAGAGCCCTCAATTGCGCCAGCTGACCCAGCGGGTGTCGGTGGCTTATCACCTGAAGCGGCTGACGGATGAAGAGGTGCGCCAGTACATTCTGCACCGGGTGACGCATGTGGGCGGCTCGGCGGAGTTGTTTGAGCCGGAGGCGATTCGGCTGATTGCCGCGGCGAGTGACGGGATTCCCAGGCTGGTGAATACGTTCTGTGATCTGGCGCTGGTGTATGCGTATTCGGAGGAGAAGCCGACTGTGGGGGCTGCGGAGGTTAGGGCGGTGCTGGAGGATCGGCGGAGGATGGGGTTGCCTAGTGGGGGAGGCCAGCTCGGCACCATCATGGCTGCGCAGGCTGACGTCACTCCCTAGTCGGGACGTGGGTCGGAATCCGACCAGTGCTGACGAGAGTCCGCCATAAATTGCGACCGGTCTCCTCCACACGGTTTCCTACGGCGATTCTTCTTGGCCTGATTCTGGCAAGTCTGACCGAAACGGCGTGCGGCGTCCCCGCTCTCAGCATTGACAGCGCGCTGCCTCAGCCAAACTATCCGATGACCGCGGACGCACGCGACCTCCGCCAGCTGACCGACGGCGTTATGGTCGAATACCCTTCCTGGACTAAGCGCGGGTCTGTCGGCTGGTCCCAGGCGACCCCGGTGCTCCTCAAAGGTCATCTGACCCGGACCGGCAGTGAGTTAGGCAAGCGCATCAATATTCAGGTTCACACCGCAAAGGGATCGTCAGCAGACGTCCTGCCGCCCCGCCGGATCGATATCTATTGCAGTCCTGGCGGTGATCAGTGGCGCCATGCTGGCGTCCTGGTCACCGACGCCAGTGCCATGCCGGATGGGGTCAATGCCACGCTTTCTGTGCCGGTGGCGGATGACTGTGATGGCGACATTTCGCTCGTTTTCCATGCCACAGGCCCGTACCTGATGCTGGATGAGCTGGAGGTGTTGCCCGTCACTCGTACCAGTAAAGCGCCACCCGGAGCGATCGTGCCCAATCTCAAGGGCCGCGATCTCCTTGCCGATAGCCTGCGCCGACTCCGTACGGGAATGAACGCAGATGACGGTGACCAAATTGCCGGGTTCCTCAATAACCGGCGTGTGGAGGAGAACGCGGCTTGGGTGGCAAGTCCCTGGGGGTCATTGTCTGTCGCCGCGCTCTCGTCAGATCAGATAGCGACGAAGTTGCTGGAGGTTGGTGTTCCCGCAGGCTGGCCTGCTCAATACGTCGTTGGGCTACTGAACTCGACCAGTAATGAACGCGCGTACACCCTGGAGGTTGGCGGCCAGACGCCCGTTGTAATGTCGAGAATTGCGCCCGTGCTGGCTGCGAACGGCCAGGTGGTCTTTGATCCATTGGTCCCAATGACCGGTGCCAGCATTTCCCTACCGCGGAAGTCGGTGCGCTATGTACTGCTTCGGCATGCCGTTGTCGAGAGATCTGGTAGCGCTACCGTGACGGTACGCTCAGGCGAGGACTGGATACAGAACCTCACGGTTCGAATCAGTGTGCTCCCTGACATTACTGACACCAGGGCACGTCCTCCCGATGTGGTCACGTGGTCATATCTGTCGGATAGCCCGATTTGGCAACAAAAAAACAGGGAGCAACTCGTTCGCTTCGAGAAGGATGCGGGCGTTAACGTGTTTGTGATTCATCCCAGCGCTATACCGCTTCCTGGGCAGACTGCTGAGTGGGTACGTAAAGACCAGTTACTTCGTGATCAACTCCATACATACAAGGGTGCTGGCACGGTCCTCCTGTATGTGTCCTGGAATGCCCAGATCTCTCCGGAGAAATGGGCGGATGAGACGTTTCGAACGGAGATCGAAAGCTGGCTCCCGCGGCTTGTCACTGTGATGAAAAGTGAGGGCTACGACTATCAGGACTGGGCGATCTATCCAGTGGATGAGCCAACGGGGGAGGGTTTCTCGCTCCTGGCCAAAGTGGGAGCGTGGATCAAGGCGCGAGACCCTAAAGTTCGTCTCTACGCAAATCCCGGGACAGTCGATTTGATCGACCTCCTGCCGGGCGGTGCAATCTATTCGGTCCTTGACGTGATTGACCTCTGGCAGCCTCTGCTCGGCACGCCGGCTGATCGGCTCGGCCCCATTCTGGGTCGGCGCGGTGACCACCGCTGGTCAATATACGAGGTCGGTATCCCGCCCGCGAAGACTATCACTCCCAACTGTTACCGGAAGGTCGCATGGGAGGCCCAGCAAAGGGGCGCGACAGGCTTTGGATTCTGGTCCTTCAGCGACACGGGCGGCAGCAGCGCCTGGGATGATTTCGATGGCACCCGCGCTGATTGGGCCACAGTCTATGAGGCCGATGGCAGTGTGGTTTCGAGCCGCCGCTGGGAGGCATTTCGGCAGGGGATCCAGGAGTATCGAGCCCTGGCCGACTGCGCACTGAGCAACACTGGGGTCCGCCAGGCTGAAAGTTGCAAAGTGCTCCAGAAGAATATTGATACCGAGTTGCGGGGGCTTAAGTGTCATTAGCAGAGCCAGGGAAGCCGGGGCAACGCCGCATCGTTGGCTACCTCTCGTGGCAGGGCCTGTCGATGCTGGTCCAGGCGGGCACTCAGCTGGGTGTCATGGCGTTGCTGGCTCGGTACCTTGCGCCGGAGGACTTTGGTCTGGTCGCTGCCGCAAACATCGTCATCACACTGGTGCAGATGATCTCGGAGGGGGGTATCGGCACCGCCGTTGTCCAGCGACCGAACGTGAGCGGAAATGTCGTCGGGGTGGCCGTGACGGTGTCCCTGATCATCAGCGCTGTTTGCTTCCTTGGACTAGCGGCTGTGGCGTTGCCATTCGAAGTATTCCTGGGCATGAAGCACCTCGCAGTTGTGGTTCTTGTCCTTGGCGCTGGTGCGTTCTTTTCGGGGGTGTCGAGTCTGCTGGAGGGCTTGCTCCAGCGGGAAATGAATTTTGCGGCACTATTCCGGGTCAATATCTATTCTTCGGTGTTTGGCTATGCAGTTCCCGCTGTGGCTCTGGCCGCGGCAGGTGCCGGGGTTTGGTCCATTGTTGTTGCGACACTCGGGCGCATCGCCGTAAAGCTTGTCCTCGTGGCATGTATGTACTCGAGTAGCCTCCGGCCATGTTGGGAGCCTGCCGTGGCTCGAGACCTGCTGCATTTCGGATTTGGGCTGACACAGGATCGTTTTTGGAACTGGGCCTCTGCCCAGACTGCACCGTTTGCAATCGGCTTGCTGTTTGGTCAGGCCCAGCTGGGGCAGTTCTACATGGGTAGTCAGCTTGCCGTGCTTCCCGCCCAGTATTTGAGTTCTATCGTCTCGGCTGTTTATTTCCCGATCCTGTCGCGAACCCTCGGTGATCCTCGATTGGTCACCCGCCAATTTCTAACAATAATGACTGTGGGATTTGTCGTTACGACCGCCATGGGAGTTTTGCTAGCAATGAATGCACCACTCATCGTTGAGATTGCTTTCGGATCAGGATGGGATCATGCGGTAGTCGTCTTTGAGATTCTGTGCCTGGGTGCTGGGATTCGTTCGTGCATTCAGATTTGTGACGCTGTTAACATTGCTCGTGGCGACGTATACGCGCTAGCGAATCGGCGCGCTGCTGCTGCAGTAACAATGTTCGTCGGCATGTACGCGGCCAATAACTTCGGGCTTGCTGGTGCTGCGTGGGCAATCATGGCTAGCCATTCTCTAATGCTCTTCCTCACCATAGGGCTTGCCGTAGTGGGCGTTGGAATTAGCATGGAGACGGCCACTCCGTTCGTACGTCGACTAGGTCTTGCGTTGGGGTTGATCCTGATGGTGGACATTCCGGTTCTATATCTGCGAGAGGCCAACTTAGTCGGTGGTATACCATTGTTGGTATTGACCATAATCGTGAATATGGTGATTACCTTGCCACTGATCCTCGTTCTCTCCGAGCTGATGCGCGGGATCCTGCTTGCTCGCTTCAGTAAGCGCCTGAGATCAAAGGGAGCCTAGCGTGCAGACATTGTCCCCGCAGCAGTTTCGAACAGCTGGACGCGATCGACTAGGAATCGTCTACAAGGCGGTGATCCTACTCTACGTATTGGCAGTGGTCGTACTTTCTTACCGCGATGGAATGACCGCCTCTGCTAAGGGGATAGGGATCGTGCTGGTTGGGCTGTTTGTGTTCCGCGCCCTAACCACAGGCGAGAAAATATTCTTCCCGACTGAATACCGTTTGCTCATGGCGTGGTTTCTTGTCGCCGTAGTTTCTTCGGCGCTTTCGCAGTCACCAGACACGGCGCTTCCGCGTGTTCTTACCTTGCTTCAGATTATGCCCATAGCGTTTCTAATATCGAATCTGATTGTGTGGAATGGCGATTGCCGGTTCTACTGGATTTGCGTGGTGGCCGCAGCTGTTGTTTCAGCGGTAGTGACGCTGACAAATCCGGCTGAATTCATGGGCGTGGATGGCCGGTTATCTGGAACGTTATCCAACGCGAATGCATTTGCTGCGTTATTGGCCGGAAGCTTCGCATTGTGCCTGTGTGCCCTTATGAGTACGCGGAACGTACTACTCCGGGCCGCATACTTGGCGCTGGCAGCGTTCTTCCTGTACATGGTCGGCAGGACTGGCTCCAGAATGGGAATGCTAGCCAGCGTCGCCGCGGTGACTGCATTTTTTGTCTGTTTCCAGGTAAGCAGGAAAGGGAAGGGATTAGGACGATCCTTGGTCGTGCTTATATTCGGGGGCTTAATCGTTGCCGGAAGTGTTGTCTACTTAACTTCAAGTCAATTCTCGACACGACTGGATGCGCTGACAGAGTCTGCGGAAAAAGGAGATTTTCGCGCTGCCGGTGATATGAGCCTGTACGGCCGCTCATTGCTTGTGCGCAAGGCGTTTCAATTAGCTGTTGAACACCCGTTATTAGGCGTAGGCCTTGATGAGTTCAGGACCGAGGGAATCGACTACCGCACTATAGGAGATAACTCCCACAGTAACTACGCAGAGATTCTTTCGAACACCGGATTGATCGGCGCGACACTCTACTTCGCTGTTTATTTTAGTTTATGGTCGCGACTCATCCGGGCTAAAGCGACGCTACAAGATCTCCGCTATGCAGTTCCATTTACGATTGCCGCTGTTGTTGCCACCATCATGCTGGTTCTAGATATCGCGTGGGTCACGTACTATGAGAAGCTGGCATGGCTATTGTTGCAGGGCCTTATTGCTCAAGTACACTTGGTATCAAGGAACGCAAACACTGCTTGAATTGGATATAGGCTACGTTGCATGGCCCCAGCAGGGCAGAAGCGAAGCCGTTATGCCATTAGGCGTCCTCCCTGCGGCAGGCTTGTACCTGTAGCACTCTAGTCGTTTCACATGGGGGTCGATATTCTAGAGAAAAGACTTGCGCGGGCATCGTGATATGTGCGGAATCTTCGGCGTCGTCGATCATTCTCGACTAAGCGTGGGTGCCGCCTGGACACGGGCGGAACTTCGCTGGTTCGATTCCCTACGTGACCGTCTTTACCGTCGTGGACCTGACGGTGCTGCCACCTGGTCTGAGTCCGGCGTCCTACTGGGGCACCGCCGTTTGTCGATCCTCGACCTTAGCGAGGCCGGCGCTCAGCCGATGGTTTCGTCGTCAGGAACCGTCCTCGTTTTTAATGGTGAGATATACAACTACGTCGAGTTGCGCTCGGATCTCGAGGCAGCCGGCGCGACATTCCGTTCATCCGGCGATACCGTCGTCCTTCTTGAGGCCCTGGATCGTTGGGGGCTGCAGCGAACCCTGGCACGTATCAGGGGCATGTATGCATTTGTAGCTTGGCGACCGGTAGAGCGCCAGCTGTGGATGGCTCGGGATCCAGTAGGTAAGAAGCCTCTATTTATCGGTCGCCATCGCGGTGCCGTTGTTTTTGGCTCGGCGGTGGACCCGGTACTGGCCTGGCTGGCTGCGTCCGGCTATCGGCCTCAGCTGGATCCCGTCGCAATAAACCATGCGCTCGCTACAGGGTGGGTGCCCGCGACACGAACGGGGCTCACCGGTATAGAGAAACTAGCTGCCGGCACCTGTCTTGTGATCGACGCTGCCGGAGCAGAGCGCAGACAGGTGTTTTGGTCGATCCCGTTTCCCACCTCCCGTGTTTCCCTGGACGTACCCACCGAGGCGAAGCTGGTGGACTTATTTGAGCAGGCGATCAATCGGCGTCTACGTAGTGATGTCCCGGTTGCAACACTGTTATCCGGTGGGCTTGACTCGTCTTTAGTGACTGCAGCCGCCTGTCGAGGAAATCCTTCCATTGTTGCCTATACAGCACATACGAGGCACGACAATGACGACGAATTTCGGCTGGCTGGGCGAATCGCTCGCCATCTCAAGATTGAGCAGAGGGTTATCGATATCGATGCAGCCGCACTCGATGGCCTAGACACGCTTGTAGCTCACTACGGTGAAGCCTTCTGTGACAGCTCGGCGCTCCCGACGGCGGCAATCTGCAGGGCGGCTGGTCAGCACCATCGCGTAGTGCTCACGGGCGACGGTGGTGACGAGGTACAGGGGGGCTACATTGGTGCGCAACTGTTCGCGTTGCGTGCATTGCTCTGGCAGGGAGACAGACTGGAGGCGCAGCCCGGCTCGCTGCGACGCAGGGCTTTCTCACTCCTAGAGGATGGCTCCCGCCGGTTGCGCGGGGGGCTGCCAGCCTGGCAATTCCGCCTCTTGCGACTCATTGCTTCGCCGCTTCAGGTGCTGACTCTTCGCGATGATGGCCTCGACGGATCAGCCGCCTTACTTAACGCTGGCGCTCGCATAGCTCTTGGTGATGATGAGTGGCAGACGTGGCTTAGGCGTCGCGTGTTCGAGATGAATCCCCCATCAGCCATCGATGCTCAATTGGGACTCGACTTCTCTACTTACCTTGCAGACGATCTCAATGTCAAAGTTGACGTTGCAGCAATGGCATCATCAGTTGAAACGCGAGCCCCGCTGCTCGATGTCGATTTCGTGACGGCATGCTGGGGTGTGAAAACCCTGGATCGCGTTCGACCCTGGGCAAGGAAGCGCATCATAAGAATGCTCGCTAATCGGTACTTGCCGTCACATCTGCTCATTCAACGCAAGCAGGGGTTTTCAGTTCCAGTGGGGCGGTGGTTGGCAACGACTGGGGCAGGAGCGGCCGTCCTTGCCGATTTGGAAAGCGGGAGCACGGGGCTCGAAACCGTTATCGACCCTAGGGAAGTCCTCGCCGTAGTTGACGCAAACCGTCGAACTGGTCGGCCATCTACCGAGCTGATCTGGCGACTGCTCGTGCTGAGTCGATGGGTGCGATGGGTCCGGGCAAATTCTGCGGATGCGGCGGGGTGGTCGAGGCAACTGTGATGGGCGATAGGTAACTTTCTCTAGACCGGTACGCCCTGGGCCAGGTACTCTGCATTTGGTGAATAGGGCGCCTGGTCTGGCGGAGATTTAAAGCCGGCGTCGGTACTGTGCTGATTAGTTGAGGCTCCTACCGACAGGACGCTCCAGTACGCAAACCCAGGATATGCGCAGCGGTTCCAGAATGTCGAACCTGTCCAGAACGAAGTGCCACATCGTTGCCAGTTGATGCAGGACTAAGAAGGGGTACGTATACGTGGGGTGATCCACGCCTGAGAACAAATCGCGGACGACTAACCCGGATCTTTTGGCGATCCCTTCTATTTGGGCGCGCGTATTCATTCGAAAGACTGTTGGGCAAGGTTTCTCGTTAATACTTGCGCCAAGTTGCATGAGTCGAGCAAGAAATTCGTCATGGAAGCGCTGAGACGTTGCTCGCGTAATGATTGCAGAGTACGACCAGGCATTTGGTGTCACAAATACAAACCGACCACCCGGCCGTAAAACACGGTGGATTTCGAGCATCACGCGCTCAGGGTTCTCCAAGTGCTCAACTACATACTCGCAGACCACTGCGTCCACGGATGTATCGGCGAGAGGGATTGAATCCCCGGTCGCACATATCTTGAACAGTGATGGATTGCGAGTCAGGGTCTCCAGATCTGGCTCTATCGCGATAATGGTTTTCCCAGCCAGCGATATTTCACAAACCTCACTGAGCGGAAGTTTGCCGGCGCCCAGGTGGACCACTGTGCTCGCGTTTGCGGTCGCATCGCTGACTAGACGCTTGTAGTGTTCGAAGTGATGCGGCCTGTGAGTCAGTCGACAATAGAGGTCATTAGTGGCCCTATTGAGGCGTAGAAATGGCGAACGCGGCCTACGGTTCGGGTGGTTCATGCAGCGGTAACCATTCAAAGTTCACTTGTATCCTAGCAGGTTAGTGAAAATCCTCGGTGGAAGTAACTATGGCGGGGGTTCAGTCTTCGGGCACACAGTCGCCCGATGAACGCGGGGACCGGTTTCGTCACTAATGAGAGAGGCGCGTGTAGAGGGCCTGATATGCGCCCATGACATTGTCCGCGGTGTAACTGTCGCTTATGCGGCGGCGAGCTTTAGCGCCAAGGTTTGCTCGAAGAGAGGCGTCCCCTAAGAGGGTGACAATTGCCGTCCGGAGTTGCTTGCGGTCGCCCACCGGAATCATTATGCCGCAACTGTCCTGCAGGACGTCAGTGATGGCGCCGACCGGTGTAGCTACGCAGGGCAGGCCAGCCGCCATTGCTTCGAGAAGTACGTTCGGTAGGCCTTCTCGATAACTCGGCAATACGAAAATGTCCACCTCTCGGTACACGCGAGTGACCAAATGTGGCTCAAGAGGGCCAGTGCCTATTAGGCGGTTTTCTTCGCGGAGTTTCTGGAGGGATCTTTCCATGACCGATGCCTGCTCGGTATCCATGGCGCCGCCCGGTCCACCCACGACCACCAATTCACAGTTGTCTATATCCAGAAGAACCCCTGCGAGGTCACCTAAGCCCTTCAGTGGCGTCATGAAGCCTACGAAAAGTATTCGGTAAAGTGTGCTCCGAGGGGGCAGCACGAGATCCGCGGTTTCAACCAGACTACTCAATTCTGTCTCACCCACCATGTTCGGAATTAGGATGATTGGATGCCCCGGAATCGTACGCTCCAAATAGGATTTCAATTCCGCTGATAAGACCGCGACAACATCGGCACTACGCAGTACGGCGTCGAGCAGCCTTCGCCGAAGGCTACCGAGCTGCTCCCGCCACGCCACGATCTGACTCGACGCTCGTATATTTAGTACCGTTGGCACACCGCAGGCTTGGCAGAGCCATATCGCGAAGGCATCTCGTGGAGTTGCCCAGAATAAAGTCGTGGTTATGTGGCAGACATCCGGTTTATCTTCGCGCAAGACTTCCCAGAGTCGGCGCAGGACACGTATCGCGTGCAGTGATCGGCCGATAGAAAAACGACTCCTCTCAGAGAACTGCTTGGTACGCGGTGCCGTGTCGATAACGCTCACATCGAGTCCATATTTCTCGGCCTCTTGGCAATATCGTAATGTCCAGCGGCTAATCCCGCCGTCAGGGGGCGGCAGCGGTGCCCACAGACAGACGCGAATGCGGTGGTGGGGTTTGGGAGCCCTCATATGATGACCCCGAGGCGGTGCAGGGAAAGACAGAGAATCGCGACCGCCCATTGGCGCTGAGCGCGGCGAAATGCGGAGTCTTCGGGATTTGAGCCGTCTCCACGTCTTGCGAAGTCCCGACCCATTGCATCGAGAGCTTCCGGCGTAAAAATCAACTTGCCCGGAGATTCTTTGCTCTCTAGTGCCCACTGGGTCGCATCGTCAAGAACCTTGCCCCCAAAATCCAATAACGGAACGGCAAATCCCATCTTGGGGCGGTCCACGACCCAGGAAGGGACCCAAGTTCGTGCAAGCTCGCGAAGTATGACCTTACCTTCCGTGCCGGCTAGTTTGTTGCGCATGGGCAGGCCTGCGGCAAACGTTACAATGCGTTTATCCAAGAGGACTGGACGAATCTCCAAGGATTCGGCCATCGTCATACGATCCACCTTTACGAGCATGTCATCTGGAAGTATCAGTCGCTGCTCCATCCGGTGGCACCCTTCAGCCGAGTCTGGGCTGGATCCCGGTGTACTGCGGTCCATCACCAACCGGGCTAAGCTTTCGTCGGATACGTGGTGCTCAGATCTGAGCAATACCCGTTGTTCTTCAGGCCAAAAAAAAGTCACGGTGCCGACGGCGCGCTCCGCTGGTGGTCGATTTGAAAGTGCCAGAGTCCTGGCTACACGGCGCAAGTGCGTCCGAATCCCGGAGGCCGGTAAACGCCTTGTGATTGCGTTGACGGAACGTAGGCTTCCGTTCCGCAGCGGTCGGGGAAGCGTGGCAACCTTCCTGACCAGATTTCCAATCTGATAACGCGGGTAACCGCAGAAGAGTTCGTCACCACCATCTCCGCTCAGCGCAACGGTGACAGACTTGCGTACTTCGCGTGCAAGGCGTCGGGTTGGGAGGGATGAGCTGTCGGCAAATGGGTCACCGTGGTGATCGATGAGCCCTTCAAGTTCGTCTCTGGTTAGACCACCCGCAGGCATTTCCACTTCAATATGTTCGCTGCCAATGTGTTCGGCTACGGCACGGGCTGCCTTGCGTTCGTCATAGCGCGGGTCCTGGTGTACGACTGTGAAGGTTCTGACTTTCCCCACTTTACGGGCTGCCGCGGCGGCAACAAGGCTTGAATCAACGCCGCCAGATAGAAGAATACCCACCGGGACATCGGCTACCAGTTGGTCCGCCGCAGCCTGGAGCAGCAACTCCGAAAAGCGCTCGACCGGTGCTGTTCGATCATCGGTCCGAACGGAACTAGCCGGATCGCTGATTGGGCGATCGTAGGGAAATATCGATGGTGGTTTGCCCGTGACGAAGCGCATCGCCGCGCCGGGCACTAGTTGGCGAACTCCCCTGACTATAGTCCAGGGAGCTGGAACGAAGCCCAATGAAAGGAAGTGACTTAGTCCAGTGGTGTCCAGGCGACGATCGATACCCGGGATCTCGAGCAATGCTCCAAGTTCACTGGCGAATGCCAAGCTGCCTTCCAACTCGGCATAGTAGAGAGGTTTGATGCCCGCCGGATCCCGGGCGAGTAGTAGTGTGTGCTGACCTTCATCCCAGAGGCCCAGGGCAAACATGCCGTTTATATCCTTGAGTCCGTCCGTCGCCTGCCGCTCGATATGCTCCAAAATTACTTCGGTGTCGCTCGATCCGCGCAGAATCAATCCCAAGCCGCGAAGCCGCTCCGCCAGCGAAGAAAAGCCGTACATCTCACCGTTGTAAACGATCGTGGATCGACCGGAAGCGGATGTCATTGGCTGCGCGCCAGCGCTGCTGAGGTCCCGGATTGCCAGCCGGGTATGCGCCAGGACTACACCGTCGCTACGCCAGGCAGCGCTGGCATCCGGCCCACGGTGGCCAAGTGCCCTGAGGATGCGCTGTATGCGCTCGCTACTGAGATCCCTGGCGAGTGGCCCAACCACACCGGCAATACCGCACATTGGGCGGCAGAATGCAGACGGTCTCGCGGGTTGTCAACTTCGGAACGGACCGATCGTGATATGTCATGTTGTGCAATCCATGCAAGCTTTTGCTTCGCGTGGCGCGAAAGCGATCGAATTATGCGGTATCGTTCAGCTCGTCATTTAGATGAGCAGAGCCCATTCGTGCATGGCGTATTTGGAAAGACAACGGCAGGGGAGCAGTAGTGTTTGACTCGCTCATGGAGTTATTGAGGTGCCCCAGCTGTGGCGGGCGACTGACTGTTCGGGACGCTGGTCGACGTGGTTCGGAAATTGTCTCAGGCGAATTGGCTTGTGTGGGGTGTTCCGCCACCTTTCCGGTCGTCGACGGGATTCCTAGATTCGTTCCCAAGGAGAATTACGCCAGCTCGTTCGGATTCGAGTGGCATCGGTTTGCAGAGCTTCAAAATGACCGGCTCCAGGGACATACGATCACGCATGAACGATTCTTTCTGCAGCTCGACTGCAAGCCGGGGGACCTTGCCGGACTTCGGGTTTTGGAGGTGGGCTGCGGAGGCGGGCGCTTTTCGGATCTGGTTCTCGATGCGGGAGCGGAGCTCGTCGCCATCGATCTCTCAACGGCCGTCGAGAAGAATCGCGAAATACACGTCGGAAATACCCGGTTTAATGGAATACAGGCTTCGGCCTTGGCAATTCCGCTCGCGCATGCTTCATTCGATCTAGTCTTCTGCTTCGGTGTTTTGCAGCACACGCCGGACCCAGCGCGATCGTTTGAATCGCTTGTGCCATTCGTCCGACGCGGAGGCCGACTCGCAGTTGATGTCTATGCGGCGCACCCAAAGCAGTCGCTGCATTGGAAGTACCTCATCCGGCCAATCACCAAACGAATGAACGAGCAACGTCTGCTTCAGCTCATTGAGCAGGTTGCCCCAGTCCTGGTGCCGATATCTCGGCAGATTCGACGAATTCCTGTTTTCGGCAAGGCCCTGTCGCGACTCGTGCCGATCTTTGTACATGACGGATTTCTTGGGAGAGTGTCCCGTGAAGAGGAAGTTCGTTGGGCAGTTCTGGAGACCTTCGATGCCTTGTCACCGGCTTATGATCGTCCGAGGTCCCTACGCACAGTAAGGCGGTGGTTTCAGAAGGCGGGATTCACGAATATTGTGGCCGCAAACTTGAGTAATGCTCTGAACTACGGACGTGGGACGCGGCCAACTTAGAAGTGGTGGGCGTTGTCCCAGGCTCGGAATATGCACCGTTACTTATTTGTGCTGCCCTCATTTCGCACCGGGGGGGCGGAAAAGGTGGTGGTCAGAGTGGCCAACTCCATGCAGCGGATGGGCCTCGACGTGGTACTGGTAGCCATTTCGAGAGAGGGGGAGCTTCGCGGTCAAATTGCGCCCGGCATCACTGTAGTTGACTTGGATGTCCGCCGGACCCGGTATGCGTTGGGTGCCATCGTGCGCCTAATTCGACGAACCCGACCCCGTGTCGTCTTTTCGACACTTACGCGCATCAATTTGTTAATTGTGATGACCAAGTGGCTGCTCCCCCAGGGCACCCGAGTGGTAATTCGGGAGGCGGCAGTGCCAACGTATGAGTTGAGCGCATTTGGACCGGTAGCACGCTCGTTCTACACGTTTTTATACCGTCGCTTTTATCAACGGGCAGACAGGATCGTGAGTCAATCGAGGGCCATGGCTGAGGACCTTATAGCGAATTTCGGTGCGCCTAGAGAGCGGATTGTTGTGATCCATAATCCCGTTGCAGCTGTCGAAATCGAAGCCCGAAAACTCCAAGGTTCACCTTTTTCAGGGCGGCTAAATTATCTGGCTGTTGGGCGCCTGTCACCTGAAAAGGGCTATGACTCATTGCTTGCCGCATTCGCCATTGTGCTGAGGGACCTACCGGACGCCCGCCTGACAATACTGGGACGAGGCCCTGAGGAAGAGACTTTACGACGGCTTGCACAGACGTTGAATATCTCAGGCCAGGTTGAATTCAAG
The DNA here is from genome assembly GCA_031409515.1 of Gammaproteobacteria bacterium. Classification (GTDB taxonomy): domain Bacteria; phylum Pseudomonadota; class Gammaproteobacteria; order Steroidobacterales; genus SHZI01. The sequence continues at coordinate 22,248 of JANNXJ010000009.1, forward strand.
GGGTTCGTCCAAGACCCCTATCCCTTTTATGTGAATGCCGATGCATTTGTGCAGGCGTCGCTCTTTGAGGGTTTTCCAAACGCGCTTGTGGAAGCCATTGCGTCAGGTACGCCAGTCGTAGCCACTGATTGCCCCGGAGGAACGGTCGAGATCGTTATTCCCAGGGAGAATGGTCTCCTCGTTCCGGTGAGTCAGTCCAATGAACTTGCTGCGGCGATGATTCGCGTGCTGGAGTTGGGGCGTAGTACGGAACGAACTGTGATTGCGCGAAGTGTGCAAAAGTTCGCCGAGGAAGGCGTATTCGAAGCTTATCGTAAACTGCTGCTCGACGTGGCTAAAGATGCAGGCCCTAACGTCGGACAATAGGCAGCCTGGAATTCTGTCAGCGGGAACTGCCAACCCCTTCGCGATATGGCACAAAGACCATCACATTCAGCTCCAAACCCTGTGACCCTCATCACAGTGGCTGATTGGAGCGGCGCCCCGCGTGCGACATAATTGCAACCTTGCAAGCCTGTGCGCACCTTGCAGCCAACCGGATGTCGGTTGAATACATTCCTGCGGATCTTCAGTCAGTGAGAAGAATGTCAGCTCTATCCTACATGCTCGTTCCGGAAATCCGGGCACCCACGCCTCCGCCGGGATAGCATCGCAACAATGTGTGGAATAGCCGGATACGCCGGCATGAATCAGCCCCCCCTGCTGGAGCAAATGTGCTCCCGCATGGTCCATCGGGGCCCCGACGACGCGGGCACCTGGACCGACTCAGCCGCAGGCATCGGCCTGGCCCATCGCCGCCTCTCCATCATCGACCTGAGCCCCGCCGGCCACCAGCCGATGCACAATGACGATGGCACCCTCGTCATCACCTTCAACGGCGAAATCTACGACTACCTGGAACACCGGCAAGCCCTCGAAAAGGAGGGGGTCCAGTTCCGGAGCCGCACGGATACCGAAGTCATCCTCCGGATGTACGAGCGCTACGGCATCGCGGCCCTCAGCAAGATCAACGGAATGTTCGCTTTTGCCCTCTGGGACGGCCGGGCCAGGAAGCTCGTGCTGGCCCGGGATCACGCCGGGATCAAGCCGCTTTATTACTGGGCCCATGGCTCCCAACTGCTCTTCGCCTCCGAAATCAAGGCATTGCTGGCCTCGCCGCTGATCCCGCGCCGTATCAACATGGCCGCGCTGCATTCCTACCTGGGGTTCCTCTGGGTGCCCGGCGAGCAGACCATGCTCGAGGGTGTCAGCAAGCTCGATGCCGGCCAGTACCTCGAATGGCAGGACGGCAAGGTGACGGTCCGGCGCTGGTTCGACGTGAATTACGAGCCGGACGACACCGTCACGGAGAACGACTGGATCGAGCAGGTCCGCGACACCTTTGTGGGCACGGTCCGGCGGCAGATGGTGGCCGACGTGCCACTGGGCGCTTTCCTGTCGGGTGGACTCGACTCCTCCAGCATTGTCGCCTGCATGCAGGCCGCCTATCCCGACCGCAGCATCAAGGCCTACTCGGCGGTGTTCGGTTCCGGGCAAATGGCTGCCGAGCAGGGCGCTGACGATTTCCCCTACGCCCAGAAGGTCGCTGCCCGGCTCAACGTGGACCTGCGGCCGATCAATATTGAACCCGACGTGGTCTCCCTGCTGCCCAAGCTCGTCTATCACCTGGATGAGCCCGATGCGGATCCCGCCGTATTCCCCTCGTTCCTGATTTCCGATGCTGCCCGGCGCGATGGCTCGACCGTGCTCCTCTCAGGGACCGGCGGCGACGAGGTCTTTTTTGGCTACCGCAGCCATCAGGCCATGGAGCGCCTGCGTACCCTCGACCGGGACCCCACGGGCGTTCTTTGCGCCGGCGTGCGCCTGACCACCGCGTTGGGCGCCAGGCTCCTCGGGCGGCAAAACCTGCTGATCCGGCGGGCCGAGAAGTTTGTGCGCGGCATGCGCGCTCAATCCGGTGTGCCGAGGCACCTGGCGGTGGTGGACTGGTCCGACCCGGGGATACGGGCCAGACTGTTCACGCCTGCTGCGGCTGCCCAGGGCGATGGCGAACATGCCCTCACGCGCGTTCTCGAGCGCTACGCCCTCACGTTCCACGGTCGGGGCGCCATCAATCAGCACTCCCACCTGCTTATCAATACTTTCCTCGCCTCCCACAATTTCCTTTACACCGACAAGTCCAGCATGGCCGCCTCGGTGGAAGTGCGGGTGCCCTACCTGGACCGGGAGCTGCTGTCGCTGGCGGCCCGGATTCCGGAGCGCTTTAAGGTCAATGGGAGCACGTCCAAGTACGTTTTGAAGAAGGCGATGGAACCATTCCTGCCCCGGGAGGTCATTTACCGCAGCAAGACCGGTTTCGGCGTGCCGCTCCGGCGCTGGATTCGCAACGACCTGCGCGAACAGGTGCGGGATCTCCTCAGTCCGGAAGCGGTGCAGCGCCGGGGATTGTTCTCGGCGCCCCAGGTACAGACCATGCTGAACATGGATGCCAAGGGCCAGGCCGACCACGCCTACCTGATCTATGCTCTGGTCGTGCTGGAAGTCTGGATGAAGACATTTATTGACCAGCCGGGCGAGATGGTCCGGCTATGAGCCCGGGGACGTTGGAATGACACAGCAGGTTGAAGCGCAGGCAGTCGCCGCGCCCGCATCGCGGCCAATGCTTATGGCGTCCGGGTTACTCCTGTTCGCGGTTGTGGCGCTGCTGGTCGTGTTCCGCGACGGCCTGGAGAACATGATCAAGTACTGGTCTGAGCCGGAGTACAGCCACGGCTACCTTGTTCCCCTGATCAGCCTGTATCTGGTGTCGATCCGCCTCGTGATCCTCGACAAATCCGGTGCCCAGGCGTCCTGGCTCGGTGTCGGGGTTACTCTGGTTGGCCTCGCTGGGTTCCTGCTCGGGCAGCTCAGCGCACTCTACGCGATCGTCCACTATTCCTTTGTCTTTACCATCTGGGGCCTCGTGTTCACACAGGTGGGGTGGCGGGGCGTGAAGGCGCTGTGGCCCGCCCTGATTTTTCTCCTGTTTATGGTGCCCCTGCCGCGGTTTATTCAGTGGAACCTCTCCAGTGACCTCCAGCTGATTTCGTCCGAGATCGGTACTGCGATCCTCCGTGGGCTCGGCGTGCCGGTCTTCCTCGAAGGCAATGTCATCGACCTCGGCATCTACAAGCTCCAGGTGGTGGATGCCTGCGCCGGGCTGCGCTACCTGTTTCCCCTGATGTGCTTCGGATTGCTCTGCGCCGTCCTGTTTCGTGGCGCCGCCTGGAAGAAGCTGCTGCTCTTCATTTCCAGCGTGCCCATTGCAGTGTTCATGAACAGCTTCCGGATTGCGGTGACAGGCGTGCTGGTCAACCGCAACGGAACTTCGGCCGCTGAGGGCTTCATGCATTACTTTGAGGGCTGGGTGGTCTTCACCGCCTGCCTCGTCCTCATGTTCTTGCTGATGTGGGCCCTGGCCAAGCTGGGCGGCAACAAGCTGGATGATGTTTTCGACGTGGAGTTGCCGGACCGCACTTCACTGCCGGGGCTGCGCATACTGCTTGGTTCGAGCAAGCCCCTGATGGCGACCTGTGCGCTCCTGGTGCTCGGCGGCGTCGTGTCCTTCAGTTTGGCCAACCGGGTTGAGATCCGGCCCGCCCGGGAGTCGCTGCAGTTGTTTCCGCTGTCGCTGGCCGACTGGCGGGGTACCGAGCAGGAGATTCCTGCGCTTCAGCTAGAGGAACTTCAGGCCACGGATACCCTGCTGGCGAGCTATATCAGCCCGGCGGCCGAGGCGCCGGTCGACATCTACGTGGCCTACTACGAGTCCCAGAGCACTGGCGTGGCCGTGCATTCACCCCGCGCCTGCCTGCCAGGTGGCGGCTGGCGAGTGGAGGAATCCGAGGTGGTCGACATTCCCGGCATTCTGCCGACCGGTGCCGGGTTGCCCGTCAATCGAACGCTGGTGTCCATGGGCGAACAGCGCCTGCTCGTCTATTACTGGTTCATGCAGCGGGGCCGCAACATCACCAACGAATACCTCGTCAAGTGGTTCATTTTCTGGGATTCACTGACTCGCCAGCGAACCGATGGTGGCCTGGTACGGCTGGTGACCCCCCTGGGCGCGGCCTCCGAAGTGCCAGCCGCCGATGCCCGGTTGCAGCGGTTCCTTAAGGACGCCTATCCGCGCCTGTACTACCACATACCCCAGGAAGACGCGGTGGGAGCCGCGCCATGAGGGCTTTCCTGCAAATCCTGTCCATCTTGTCATAGAAGGGCCGGGCCCCGATGCTAGAGTGTCTCTCTGACCGGGGCCGCGGATTTTCCAGCGTGGGGCTGTGAAAACCCGGCGAAGTTGCCCGGCATAACCCCCGGAAACGTCCATGGACTACACCTCGGCGCCACTGTTGTTTCGCCTGCGGAAGGCTACCCGCTACGTGGGGCTCTACGGTCTGGGACGGACGCTCGTCAAGGTCCGCGGCCAGTACCACATGCGTCGGCACTACGACGCGCTGCCCCCCAATCACGTCAAGCCCGACTCCGCGGCCCATGTCGGCCTGATTGGCTGCGGCAACTTCGGCTTCTCCGTGATCGCCCACTATCTGCGCAAGACTTACGGTGACGTGGTCCGCGGCTGCATGGATCTCGACATCAGCCGCGCGGCGTCGCTGTTTGATGAGTACGACGCCTGCTACTACACCGCCGACGCGGAGGACGTGATCAACGACCCCAACATCACCCTGGTCTTCATCTCCTCCAACCACGCCAGCCACGCCGAATACGCCATCAAGGCTCTCCAGGCCGGCAAGGACGTGCACATCGAGAAGCCCCACGTGGTGAGTGGCGACCAGCTCACGCGGCTGTGCGCGGCCCAGGAGGCCGCCCGGGCCGCGGGCAAGGGCCGCATCGTCTCTGTGGGCTTCAACCGACCCGGCAGTGTCTTCGGCACCCGGATGCGGGAGCAGCTCTGGCGGGAAGACGGCGAGCTCATGCAGAACTGGTTCGTCGCCGGCCACGAGATCTCGCCCGACCACTGGTACTTCAAGGAGGAGGAGGGGGGCCGCGTGCTGGGCAATCTTTGTCACTGGACCGACCTCACCTACCAGATGATGCCCCCCGAGCGCCGCTTCCCGCTGCGCATCATTCCCACCCGCTCGGCGAAGTCCGACTGCGACATCGCCGTCACTTATGTGTTTGGCGACGGCTCCATCGCCGCCATTACCTTCTCCGCCAAGGGCCACGCCTTTGAGGGCGTCAAGGAGCGCTACGCCGCCCATCGGGGCAACACCCTCATCGCCATGGACGACTTCCAGCGCCTCGTCATGGACGTCGGCGCCGAGAAGCAGGCCTGGTCCCCCCGCACCCGGGATCACGGCCACGAGGCCTCCATCCGGCGCAGCTACGACTCTGCGGCAGACCCGGCCGCCCCCGGGCTGGCGACTGCTTATGTGTGGGAGGCCGGGCAGCTGTTCCTGCTCACCAAGCAGGCCCTGGAGCGGTCCCAGCCGGTCACGTTGAACGCCTGGTCAGCGGCGGCGGCCTGAGGCAGGACGATGACTGACCCGTTGCAAAACCCTCAGATTGACCAACCACAGATCGACTGGTCGCTGGGCACCTACGAGGGTGCGCGCCGTGAACAGATCCGGCGGTGGTCCCAACTGTCCCTGACCCAGGTCATCCAGGCGCTCGAGGACATGGAGCAGTTGGCCATACGCTGCGGCTCGATGCCCTCCCCAGCACCACCTTCTGGCCCGAAGTAGGGTTTTTTCCCATGTGCGGTATTGCTGGTTTTCTCGGCTTTCCCGTCCCCGCCGCCGGCGTGGCGCCGCTCCTCGGCCGCATGGCCGCAAGCCTCGCCCACCGGGGACCCGACGATCAGGGCATCTGGGTCAACGAGGCGTCCGGCGTGGGCCTCGCCCACCGGCGCCTGTCCATTCAGGACCTCTCGCCCCTGGGCGCCCAGCCCATGCAGTCCCACAGCAGTCGCTACGTCATCGCCTACAACGGCGAGGTCTACAACTTTCCCGAGCTGCGCGCCGAACTCCTCGCCCGGGGCCACAGCTTCCGCGGTGGCTCGGACACGGAGGTGATGCTCGCCGCCTTCGAGGAGTGGGGGGTTGAAGCCGCCGTGCCCCGCTTCGCCGGCATGTTTGCCTTCGCGGTCTGGGACCAGGCGGAACGGTGTCTCTGGTTGTGCCGGGATCGGCTGGGCGTCAAGCCCCTCTACGTGGGCTACATCGGTCGCCACCTCGTCTTTGGTTCCGAGCTGAAGGCGCTGCGGCTGATTCCCGGCTTCGACCGGACCGTCGACCGGGACGCCCTGGCCCTCTACATGCGGCACGACTACGTCCCGGGCCCCGCCAGCATCTACAGCAGTGTGCGCAAGCTGCGGCCTGGCATCCTCACCCGCTATGCCCCGCAGCCCGGCGCGCGGCCCCGGGAAACCGAGATCGTCTACTGGTCTGTGGAGCGCGCCACCCTGACGCCAGTCCCGGTGCCCCCGGGCGACGACGCGGTGGTGGAGCAGCTCGATCAGCTCCTCCGGGAATCCGTCCGCAGCCGGATGATTGCGGACGTGCCCATTGGCGTCCTGCTGTCCGGCGGCATCGATTCCAGCACCGTCGCCGGCATCGCCCAGGCGCTGGGTCAGGCCCGGAACCAGGCGCCCGTCCAGACGTTTACGATCGGGTTTGCCGAGGCGCGGTTTGACGAAGCTGGCCACGCCCGGGAGGTGGCCGCTCACCTGGGCACCCGGCACACGGAGCTCTACATCACGCCCCAGGACGCGCTGCAGATCGTGCCTGCCCTCAGCACCATCTACGACGAGCCCTTTGGCGATTCTTCCCAGATTCCCACCACCCTGGTCAGCCGCCTGGCCCGGCAGAGCGTGACGGTCGGCCTGTCCGGCGACGGTGGCGACGAGTTTTTCTACGGCTATCCCCGTTACCCCACGGCCGAGTCGGTCTGGCGCCGGCTGTCGGTCCTGCCGCGGCCCCTTCGGCGTCTGGGCGGTGCGCTGCTGGAGGCGCTGCCGCCGGCCTGGATCGATGCCAATCTGCCCCGGCTCAGTCAGCGCTTTGGCAACTTCGGCAGCCAGGGTGCGGCCTCCCAGCGGGCCCGGCGCTTCGCGCGCCTCGTCGCGCAGCCCGACGTGTATCACTTTTATCGCGCCATCAACTCCCGCTGGGCGGATGCGGATGGGCTCGTCCTGGGCGCCTCATCGGGCGGGCAGTTGCTGGCCGATCCACCCGCCTGGATGCGCCGCCTGCCCTTGAGTCAGTACATGATGGTCGCCGACGTCCTCATGTATCTGTCCGAGGACATTCTCGCCAAGACCGACCGGGCCAGCATGAGCGCCAGCCTGGAGCTCCGGGAGCCCCTCATCGACCACCGCATTGCCGAGTTCGCGCTGGCCCTGCCGCTCCGGCAGAAGTACCGGGATGGCCGGGGCAAGTGGGCGCTCCGGCAGGTGGCTTACCGGTACGTGCCGCCCCGGCTGCTGGACCGGCCCAAGCAGGGTTTCGAGATTCCCGTGGGCGACTGGCTGCGGGGGCCGCTCCGGGACTGGGCCGAGGGCCTGCTGGAGCCGGCCCGGCTGGCCGCGGAGGGCTACCTGGATCCGGAACCGGTCAGGACCCGCTGGGATGAGCACACCGCGGGGCGGCTCAACTGGCAGGGCAAACTCTGGAACGTGCTCATGTTCCAGTCCTGGCTGGACAACGAGAAGGCGGAGCGCGAGGCGAGCGCCCGCGACCTGACCGCTATCCCCGTGGTGTCCACGATCGAGCCCCGCCAGCTCGAATACCTGGCGGTGGTCGAGTACTGCTTTGCCGACCAGCCCGGCGGCTCCGGCCGCGTGGCCTGGGACATTGCCAAGGCGATGCAGGCCCGGGGCCATGCCGTGACGCTGCTCTGCTACCTGCTGGACAGCCGGATGCCGGAAGGCATCACGGAACTCGACGGCATCCGCATCGTCCGCTTTCGCAAGGAAGAGCGGCCACCCTGGCACCCGGAACGCCTGCAGGTGATTATCAGTTCCACCACGGCGGCGGCCCGGCGCTGGCTGCGGGACCGGACCTTCGACAGTGTCCACGTGCATTCCCCCCTGCTCGGACTTGGGGTCGTCGCGGCTCTCGGGTCCCAGCCGCGCTACGTCTATACCGTGCATTCCCCCATGGTCCTGGAGCAGGAGATCATGTGGCGGTCCCAGGGCTGGCCGGGGCAGCTCAAGCTGCTCCTCGGTCGCGGCATGCTGGCGGACGCCGAGCGCCGGATGCTGGAGGCGGCCCACCGGATCCACACGCTGTCCGAGTTCACCCGGGAGAAGCTGGACGAGTCCTATAAGGTCGGCGCCCGGGTCCAGGTCATTCCCCACTGGTACCCCGTGCAAGCCCAGCCCGTGACCCGGGCTGCTGCCCGGCACAAGCTGGGCTGGCCGCAGGACGCGAAAATCTTTTTCACGGTGCGCTCCCTGGGTCCCCGCTACGGTCTCGACGTGGCCATCCGCGCGCTGGCCCCACTGGTGCGGAGTCACGGCTGCCGTTTCTATCTCGCCGGCAGCGGCCCGCTCCGTGGGGAGCTGGAAGCGCTGGCGGCGAACCTGGGGGCCGGGGACGGTATTCAGTTCATGGGCCGGGTTTCCGACGAGGAACTCCAGCTGGCCTACGCGGCGGCAGACCTGTTCATCCTGCCGACCCTCGCCCTCGAGTGCTTCGGGCTCATCACGATCGAGGCGCTGGCCTTTGGCTGCCCGGTGCTGAGCACGGATGCCGGTGCGATTCCTGAGTCCATGCTGCCCATACTCCCCGGGATGGTGGTGCCCGCTGCGGATGTGGAGGCCCTCCGGGAGAAGGCGCGGCAGTTCCTCGACGGTGAAGTGGTCCTGCCGGGCCGGGAGCAGCTGATGGCTTATGCGGAAGCCCGCTATGGCGAGGCGGCGGTCCTGCCCCGGCTGAGGGGGTTGTTCGAGGAGGAGCGATGATCCGCCGTCTGCTGTTTTTCATGGCCTTTCCAATGGCCTCGCTGCTGGCTTGGCCCACCTTCGCCGCTGAACTCGACTGCCCGCCGGAAGCCGCCACGCTGTGCTGGCAGGAGGCGCTGAGCGACGCCATGCCGTCGGCCCGGGCGCCCTATTTCGCCGGGGTGACGGCCCGCCCCGGCGTGCGCTATGTCATCCGCGACACCCTCGTCGTGGAATCCGCCTACGGCGGCGTGATCGACGGCAACGGCTCGGTATTGGAGTGGCAGGGCCCAACCGACCGGCCCCTGTTTCTCGTCAAGAACACCCAGCAGGTGAAATTTACGAACCTGCGGATCTTCGTCGTCACGCCGCTGGAGTCCGCCTTCGAGTTCACCAAGGCGCCCTACGGCAAGGAGCCGCAGCGCAACGTCGCACCGAGCCTGAACGTGATCGACAACGTGCGCATTGAGGGCGTGAAGCTCGGCAACCTGCGCTACGGCGTGCGCTTCAGCAAACGCTACGGAATTGACGAGGACAACGACCAGTCCACGATCATCAACACGGCGATCTACAACGTCACCGACGCCGCGATTTCCATCGAGCACACCCAGTCCCAGGGCCATCACTTCTACGCGGTGAAGGCCAGCGGCGCCGAGGGCAACCGGGATGCCGCCTTCGTCCGGGCCAGCGGCGGGAGTTTTGCCTCCCTCGGCGGCTTCCACGGCCGGTTCGGCGGCGCCGTCTACGACATCGCCGCCGTGAACGGCACTGACCTGGTGATCGACGAGAACAGCGAGGCGAGTGCGCGCTTCATCCGCACGCCGCCCGGGGCGGCCAGCTTCCCGCTGCCCTTCCATGTGGTGGGCGGCCGCTTCTCGGTGGACCGGCTGGCCCCCGATGGCCGGGTGGTCGACTTCAACCGGATGGGCCCCTTGAGCATCCGGGGCCTGAAGATCGATGGGGTGATCCCTGCGGGCACGGCCAACCCCGTCATCGCGTTTCTGCCGCAACCCGCGGGCGCACCGGCGCACGGGCAACTGACAGTGAGTGATGTGGTGTTCACGATGCCCGGTTCCAGTACCTGGGATCCAATTCTCATCAACGCCTGGGTCCGGCTGAATGCCTCCGGCAACACCTGCGTGGACGCTGCCCGGGCGGTGGCGGAGTGCAAGGGGCTGGCTGCGGGCGTGACGTCCACGGCGGGTGTGTCCTTCGCGGAGTTATCGGCCGGGGGGTTCCAGACCTTGTTGCCGGGCCATAGCACCTACTGCGACGACTGCGGCGCCGACCGGCAGTCGGGACTTTGCGTGGGTGGCGGTACCGGTCAGTTGGCGCAGAAGCGCCGGGACGGCTGGTACTGCGACTAGGAGCCGAACAACTTCCTGGGCGCACCGGAGAGCCAGATCGCCACGGCCGTGGTGATGACCACCGACCCGAGCGTCCCGAGCGCGGCGCCCTGGCCCGCTAAATCGGGGATCAGCCACAGGAACAGGACGACGGCGGAGGCCGCGGCAATCGCCTGCAGCACCACCAGCTGCCGGGATTGCCGGTGGGCGTAGAGGATCACCTCGAAAGCCTGCTGCACCATCTGCAGCGCGTAGGCGGCGCCAATCCAGGGCAGCAGCGCGGCAGCGCCCGCCCGATAGGCTGACCCCAGCAGGAGCGTGCACAGCGGCGCGGCGAGCACCGTCATCAGCAGCCAGCCCGTCACGCCCACCGCGAGTGCCAACCCGAGCAGAACCCGCAGGGTGCGCCGTTCCTTGGCGGCATCGCCCTGGGCCACTGCCTCGTAGAGCACCGGGCGCAGCGTGTTGTGGAGCAGGGCATTGGCCGCGATGAAGGGCTGGCTGCCCAGCGCGTAGGCCGCCCAGTAGATGCCCACCGTCTCGGGGCCCCAACTGGCGTTCAGGAAATACCGGTCGCCCATACTCATCACCCAGTTCATCGCGGCCATGGGCATAAGGGGGAGGGCGTAGCGCAGGAACTCGCCCCGGTGGTTCTGCACCCAGGGGTCGTCGGGTACGCTCAGTTCATCGGCGCCGCGCACCGTCCGCCGGCGGAGCAGCAGTGAGAGCGTGACCGAGCCCACCACGAAGCCCAGCAGGACGTAGAGCGCCGAAGGGCCCAGCCACCAGACCAGCAGCGCCGCGGCGGTGGGCCGGGCCAGGGCATCGAGGGCCGTCCGGGTGGCGTAGTCCTGTTGCCGGCGCGCGCCGTTGAGCAGGGCGGCTTCGAAGGAGCGCCACGCGTCGGCGGCCACCACCCCCGCCGCCACGAGGAACACGACGGTTGGGACGGGCGCCTCGGACCAGAGCGTCCAGCCGGCCCCCGCCAGGGCGAGGAGCAGCCCGGCGGCCAGCACGCCCCGCTGGACATAACTGGCAGCGAGGCGGCGCAGGGCACCCACTTTTCCCGCGAGGCGGGCGTCGGGAAAGGAACGCATGGCGGCCTGCAGGAACGGCAGGCAGAAAAGTCCCGTGCCGAGGGTGCCCAGTCCGACGACCAGCGAGATCTGGCCGTAGACCTCGGGGGGGAGCAGGGTGGTGAGGACGCGGGTGCCGGCGAGACCGGCGATGACGACGATCGCCTGGCCCGCCGCGATCCACGCGGCGTCCTTGACTATCATCGGCTTTACGCTCCCATGGGGTACTGGCTATAGTACACGCCTGTACGCAGTGCCGGTTCTGCGCCGCGCGGGAGAGCTTTAGTTGGAGGCGCTGGCGACTGTGACGGATCCCGTATCCTACAAGGCCGTATCGTTCCGCTGGCGTCTGGCTGGCTGGCTGCGCCGGATCCCGGAATTTCGCGGCCGCGACCGCCTCGGCGGCATCATCCTTCGCGGCGCCACCCCACCGGCCGGGGTCGTCCGCTGTCACGTCGGCCCCAATCTGCTCTATGACGCCCGCATGCAGGAAGACGGTTCCTGGGTCGATCTGTTTTTTCTCCAGTACGAAGCGCCCGCGCTCACGCCGATTCTGGAAACCTTTCTCCGCCCCGGCTCCACCTTTGTTGATGTGGGCGCCAACATCGGGGTGTACGCGGGCTGGGCCGCGCGTCTCGTGGGTCCCAGCGGGCAGGTGCTGGCCTTCGAGCCCGTGCCGGCCACCCGGGACTACCTCGAGCACGTCGTCGCGCTGAATCACCTGGACAACCTGCACGTGATTCCCAAGGCCCTGGGTGCCCAGTCCGGCACGGTCACGCTGTGGGTGTTGCCCCGGGCCTCCGGGCTGACCACCTCACTGCCGCCCACTGCGGGATCGAAGGCGCAGCCGGTGGACGTGCCCCTGACCACCCTGGATGACGAACTCGCGGTCCAACTCGCCGCCAGGGGCGGGCCGCCGCCGGCGCTGGTGAAGATCGACGTGGAGGGCCTCGAGATCGCGGTGCTTAAGGGCGCGGCGCGGACGCTGGCGGGCCCGACGCCACCCGCCGTGGTCTTCGAGACCCACGGCCCTTACCTAGTCCGCGCAGGAGTCGACTTCGGCGAGCTGCCCGGCTGGTTCGAGGACCAGTTTGGCTTTCACCTGTTTGGCATGCTGCCTGCGGGGCTGCGGCGGATTGCGCGGGGCACCCCGGCGCCGCCGGCGCACAACTGTCTCGCGCTCCACCCGGAGCACCATCGCACCGAGCTCGAGACCCTCTCCCGGATGCGCTTCCGCCGCAACCAGTCTTGCTAGCGCCACGCGCTCGTGGCTAAACCCCGGGTCCTCTGCTTCGCCAGCTACTACCTGCCCGGCTTCCGCGCCGGGGGTCCGGTGCGCAGCCTGACGCGGCTGTGCGAATGGCTCCAGGACGACTTCGAGTTTCGCGTGGTCACCCGCAACCGGGACCTGGCCGTCGCCGAACCCTACCCGGACCACCGGCCGGGGCAGTGGTATCCCTTTGGTGCGACCCAGGTGCGCTACCTGGAACGGCCCTACGGGGCACCGGGGCCCCTGCGGGAGATTGTGGCGGAGTGGCGGCCCGACCTGCTGTACTTCCACAGCTTCGTCGATCCGGCGCTCGTGATCATGCCGCTGGTGCTGCGGCGGCTGAACCTCATTCCGGCGACCATCCCGGCGCTGGTCGCGCCCCGGGGCGAGTTTTCCACCGGCGCGTTGCAGATCAAGCCCGCGCGAAAGGCGGCGTGGATTGCGCTGGCCCGGGCCGCCGGCATCTACCGGGACGTGACCTGGCAGGCAACGGATGCGGGCGAGGCAGCGAACATCCGCCGGCGGTGGGGCGCGAGCGCCCGGGTGGGCATCGGGCCTAACCTGCCGCCCCGGGTCGAGGCGGCCGACCTGCCCCTGCGGCGTGCCAAGGTGGCGGGCACGTTGCGCCTGGTGTTCCTGTCCCGCATCTCGCGGATGAAGAACCTGGAGGGGGCGCTCGCGAGTCTGGCCCTGGTCAGGGGGCCCGTGAGCCTGGACATCTATGGCACCCAGGAGGACCCGGACTACTGGGCGGTCTGCGAGCAGGCGATCGCGGGGCTGCCGCCCAACGTGCAGGTGCGCTTCCGCGGCGTGGTGCAGCCGGAAAACGTGATTGAGGTCCTGTCCGGATACGACGTCTTCTTTCTGCCCAGCCTCGGGGAGAACTTCGGCCACGTCGTTCTGGAGGCGCTCCTCGCTGGGTGTCCCCTCATCCTCTCTGACCAGACGCCCTGGCGGGGCCTGGCAGCCCTGGGCGTGGGCTTCGACGTGCCCCTGGTGACAACCGCGGGGCTCACAGCAGCCGTCGAGCGCTTCGTGGCCATGGACGCTGGCGAGTTTCAGATCTGGTCCGCGAACGCCCGCCAGTTCGGGTTAAGGTATTGTCATAATCCAGAGCTGGCGGACGCGGCCCGCCGCCTGCTGACCCAGGCTCTGGAACGCCCCAAACCGTGACCTCTGCACGGTGCCCGATAAATTTCCGGTAACCCGCGGTGTGCAAGAATTCCGGCCCGCCGAAAGCACGACTGGCTTCCTGCCGCCGGCCGGGGAATCCGTTTGAATACAGGCAAGTGGTTGATGTGACTGGGTCTGGGTACTCCTCTGATGACTGCCGCCAAACGTAGTCCGCCCGCGGGCGCGAACCCCGCCAGGAATTACGGCCTCGCTGTGCTGGCCTGCATTGCCGTGCTGATCGTGGCCGGCATCGTGAACCAGGAATTCCAGGTGGCGCGAACTGCCTACGTCGCGGTCCTGTTCGTGATCTGCGCCGGCCCGTATTTCTTTGCCGTCAGCAACCCGAAGCACCGTCTGCTGGCCATGTTCATGGCCTGCTACTTCGCGGTTTTCGGGATGGCCGCCTTTTTCTACCTGATCGAAGGCGATTTGCCGGTAGTGGTCTGGGGCACCGGCGAAGTCACGGCCGATGATCTCGCCCGTTTCACCACCGGAGATGGCGTGATAGTCCTTGGTGGGTTATTCACCCTTGCTGGGTACTTTTTCTTCCATAAGTTGCGGGGCACGCGCAAGTCAACCTTCCTGGCGTACGAGTGGCGTTACTCCACCGTGTTCAAGACCGGCGTGACGCTCTGGTGCCTCGGTTTTGCCTTCATGCTGGCTTACGACACTTCGGCCTCGGTCTTCTACATTCCCGAATACGTGCTGGGCCTGCCCACCGGGGTGGCTTCGAATCTGCGGCTGCTGGCGCCACTGGGGGCGCTGATGCTGATCTATCTGGTAACCCGGGATTATCTGCCGAAGACGGTCTGGACGGTGCTCCTCACAATGATGGCCGCGGAATTCGTCTTTGGCTTTATCGTGAGTTCCAAGGAGACTTCCTTTCGCCTGGCTGCACTGCTGCTGCTGGGACTCTATTACCTGCGGGGCCGCGTCAATCTCAAGATCCTCGCGGTGATCGTGGTCGTTGCCATTCCCTACCTGCTCTATTTCAACGCCTATCGCTTCTACATGATGGAGCGGCACTACATTAATTCCGGCGCCGCCTTTGAGACCTTCGGCAAAAACATGGAGTCGGTAAGGCAGGAGGCATCCGAGGCTGACGACGTGACTGGTTCCAGCCTCCACGCTCTTCGCGAGCGCATCGACGGCAAGCGCTACGTGGAAATCATCACGACCGGAACCAACGCGGGTAAACAACCGTTCCTGTACGGCGAAACGCTCACTACCTTCTTCGCGTCGTGGATTCCACGGATGTTCTGGCCGGAGAAACCGGACATATCCACCGGGCAGATGTTCAATCGCGCCTTCAAGCTCTCCGCCTCCCGCCTCACCATGGTGCCGACGACGATTCCCGGCGAGTTGTACTGGAACTTCGCCATGCCAGGCGTGATTCTCGGCATGTTTGTTATCGGCATGATCTTTGGCAGCATCACCGCCGCTGCCGGCGATGGCTTCAACATGACCCTCCCGCGCTTCCTCATGCTGCTGCTGGCTACGTACTTCCTCGCCATGCGACTGGAAGGCAATGTGGCCACCGGGTTCTCAACCTTCCTGCGCCTGCTGATCATTATCTGGCTCATCGACAGGTTCTATCGGTCCAGAGGGGCGTCGCGCCGGCGTAAGGTGCCCCCGGCCGCGCCGGACCCTGCCCAGCCGCCAACCGTACCGGAGGGGTCAGTGCAGAGTGGGCCGAGTCCCATACCTTCAAGTCCCTGGCAGCGTCCGGCCCACGGCAACCGGAAGTGACGGGTCAGCCTCTCGGTCAACCTGCAGGTTTGCGGGCCTCCACCACCAGCGTTTCGGCCAGCCTGGACGGCGAGCCGTTTTCCTGATTCAGCCGGCTGTCCGGGCTGTCGTGGGGTTGCGCTTCCCGGATCTCCACAAAGCCGGCCCCGCTGAGCAGGTGGTGCAAACCCTGGTAGTCGTAGACGAAGCGGTGCGCATGCCCGAACACGTAGTTGATGATCTGCGCGGGGAAGGCGTAGTTCTCCATACCCACCAGGGCGGCGAAGGCCGCGTCGCCATCCCGGTAGGCCCGCAGGTACCGGCCCAGGTCCGGCACGGCGAAGCGGAGGCGGGCGCCCGGGGCCAGCACGCGGCAGGATTCCGTGAGCAGGCGGGTCGCGGCGGCCACATCGATGTGCTCGAGGAAGTGCTCGTGAAAGATGCCGCCGACGCTGCCATCCGCAAAGGGCAGGGCCCGGCGCGTGTCGATCACCAGGTCCACGCCGGGCGTCTGGTAGCGGTCCACATTGATGAAGCCCGGCAGGCGCTTGCCGCCGCAACCCAGGTGCAAGTAGGAGCCCTGGGGGATGGGCTGCACCCGGTCAGGCCTGAGCGCCGTGGCCAGCGCCTGGGGAATGCCCCGCGTGAAGAGGGACAACTCGAGCGCGGATTTCTCATCCAGGCCAAGCCGGTAGAGCGCGTTCTTGAGGACGGTATAAGCCATGCTGACAGGGCCTTTTGCTGTGACGTAGGAGCGGCTTCAGCCGCGATCCCCCGGAAAAAAAGAATCGCGCGTGAACGCGCTCCTACGGGCGGCGCGCACGGACAATAAACACGCGGGTCAGGATACCGCTGCCCCGGGACCCGGTTTCCACCAGATTGCGGGCCAGCATCGACAGACGCAGCAGTTGCCACAGCAGCCAGCGCACGCTGGAGGCTATGCCCCGGGGCACCGGACCCTGCTCCCGGGGTTCCACGTCCTGGAAGCCGCAGAGGCGCAGCAGCCAGGCCAGCGAAGAGGGCGTGAAGCAGGTCTCGTGGGTGAAGTCGCCGTAGCGCACGCTCAGGCCCCAGGGTGAGTCTGCATTGGGCGTTTGCACGACCAGATGTCCGCCGGGTTGCAGGGCACCCTGGCAGGCGTCCAGGAAGCGCAGGGCTTCGTCCTTGTCGAGATGCTCAAGCACGTCGAAGGCCGTGATCAGGGCGAAGGCGCCCGGGCGGCCCTCCAGGAACTCGATCACGTCGCCCTGCAGGACATTGGCGTGTACGCGCCTGGCGATCGCCACCTGCTCCGGGCTCACGTCGACGCCCGTGACGTTCGTGTAGCCCCGCTCGGTGAAGAAGCGCAGCAGCCGGCCGTAGCCGCAGGCCACGTCCACGATGGTTGCGTCCCGGGCCGTCGGTAGCCAGCCCCGCAGATAGGCGTCGTAGGCCGTGCCCCAGCGGTCCAAGTCCGCCAGGCTGGGCGCCAGCTCTGCGCCCTGGGCTACGGAGGCGTACTTCGCGTAGATGCGGCTGCGGTAGCTCATTCAAGTGGTGATCTTGTCGCCACACAGGGACTTCATCACCATGTGCCCGAAGACGAAGTGCAGGTCTTCGCAGATCTGCATGTCGAAGCTCTGGATCCACAGGCAGTGCTGGGCGATCTTTCGCACCTTCCCGCCGTCGTAGCCGCAGATCGCCAGGGTGACGCCGCCGTTGGCATTGGCGTACTGCAACGCGCGCACGACGTTTTCCGAATTGCCGCTGCCACTCACGGCAATCACGAGGTCGCCGGGGTCCATCAGGTTCTTCAGCTGCTCGCTGTACACGTCCGCGTAGGACATGTCGTTGCTGTAGGACGTCATCAGGCCCATGTTGTCGGACAGGCAGTGCCCGCGAAAGGGCTTGCCGGTGGCCAGGTAGGCCATCTTGTTCCAGTCGTTGATGTAGTGGGACGCCGTGAGCGCGCTGCCACCGTTGCCGCAGACGATGATCTTGCGCTTCTGGTTCCAGTGGTCCTTGATCAGGGCGATGGCTGATTCCACCATGGACTGGTCCAGCTGGCCGATCATGCCGGAGAGGTGGGTGAGGTAGGCAGCGACTGAAAATTGCATGGGGAAAACCTCGTGGGGGCTGCAGGTGACGCTCAGGTACGGTTCAGGGGCGGTAGAAAATGATCTGGCTGCCGTTGCGGTCGAAGCGGAACTTCACTTCCCGCAGTCCCGGCAGGGCGTGGGCGATGGCAGCATGGCGCGCGGGCGGGGCAAAAACCATCAGGAAGCCGCCCCGGCCTGCGCCCAGCAGCTTGCCGCCGGTGGCGCCGGCCTTGCGGGCGCTGTCATACCAGCCGTCAATCTCGCTGTCGCTGATGCCATCGACCAGCGTCTTCTTGTGCACCCAGTTCTCGTGCAGGATCTCGCCAAAGGCCTGCAGGTTGTTGTGCTCGAGTTCCCGCTTGAGGTCGGCCGCGAGGGCCACCATCTTCACGAGCGTCTGCTGGGTGCGCTTGTCCGTGGCCGACTTGCGGGTTTGCTCTCCGAGCAATTCCCCCGCGCTGCGGCTGCGGCCCGTGTAGAACACCTGAATATGGTCTTCGAGCTGCTGTAATGTAGCGCCGCTGCAGATCACCGGATCCACGGAAACCGTGTCATCCGGATGAAAGCGGATGTAGTTGAGCCCACCGTACGCCGCAGCGTACTGATCCTGCTTGCCAATCGGGTCGCCACAGATGTTGATCTCAATATGGCAGCTGGTCGCGGCCAGCTCTTCCGCGGAAACGTATTGGTGCCGGTAGCCGTGGAGCGCGTGCAGCAGGCCCACGGTGAAGGAGCTGGACGACCCAAGGCCCGTACCCCGGGAGGGAATGTCCGCCATGGACGACATCTCGATGCCACCCTCGATCCCGGCCACCTTGAGGGCCGCGCGGATCAGCGGGTGCTTGATCTCGGCGGCATTCCCGACCTCCTCCGTCTGGGAGTAGCTGGCGCGGATGCCGGAGTCGAACTTGTGGTTCACGGTGATGTACATGTACTTGTCAATCGCCGTGGACACGACGGCCCCGCCGTGCTCCCGGTAGAACGACGCCAGGTCGCTCCCACCGCCGACAAAGCTCATGCGCATTGGTGTCTTGCTGATGATCAAGGCTCACCCTCCAATCGTGATGCTGGCGACGGCGACCGAGGCCTTGACGAACGGATGCTCGTCTACCTCCCGCGCTGCGTAGAGTTGCTCGATTTCCCCGGGGGCGAGGCCGCGGGTGACATATTCCTGGTCGAACCGGCTGCGCCGGACCCGCTCCGGGCACTCCACGTAGAACGCACAGTCCGCCGCGGCGACCAGTTCGTCGATCAGCAGCGCGGCGACCCCTTCAAACAGCACCACATCCGTGGGCGCAATCGTCACCGCTTCTCCTTGTGCATGCCGCTCCCGGGTCAGGCGATCATAGTGGCCGAGCTGCAGGGTCACGGTGGGGGTGCGGCTAGCCAGCTGGCGGACGACGGCGACTATCGCCTCCACATCGAAGCGGCCGTTCACGTGGCCGGGCTGCCGGTCGGCCGCGCCCCGCAGCCAGGTGTCCAGCGGCAGCACGACGCCGCGCTGGCCCCGCTCCGCGAGAACCTCGCAGAGGAGGCTGGCCCAGGTGCTTTTGCCGGACCGGCCGAGGCCGCCGATCGCGATCAGGCTACCCGGTGCGCAGGCGGGCAGGAGTTCCCGGGCCTCGGCGAGCAGTGTTGGATAGCCGGACTGGATGAAGTCTACAGCCTCGGCCAGAGTGAAGAATTCGAAATCCGGACGCACGGGCCAGTTGCGATCCTGGCCCGCATGCCCAGTGCGGACCAGTACAGACTTGATGCCGGCATTGCGCGCGGTCCGGAGGTCCGTGGTGGAATCGCCGATGAACCAGGAGCCCGGCAGGTCCACGTTCAGGTCTTTCGTAGCCCGCTGAATCATCCCGATACCGGGCTTGCGGCAGTCGCAAGCGATCTTTAGTTCCGGTCGCTCGCCCGGATACCCCCCATCGGGATGGTGCGGGCAATAGTAGAGGGCATCCAGATAGGCGTGGTCCGCACCGAGCAGGGTGTCGAGCTTGTTGTGGATCTCCCGGAGTTCATCTTCCGTGCAGTCGCCCCGGGCAATGACGGGCTGGTTCGTAATGACGATGGCGAGCAGGCCCGCGCGATTCAACTGGCGCACGGCGGGCCCTACGCCGGGAAGCAGCTCGAACTCTGCCGGTGACTTCACCCGGTTGACTTCCACATTGAGGGTGCCATCCCGGTCGAGAAAGACCGCGGGGCAGGGCGTGCGCCGCGCCAGGCGTTGCACCAGGCCCGAGGTGACGTCCCGCTCCACGCGGGCCAGGCGCTCGGGCGTGCCCATGTCCTTGATGTACTCCCGGCTCACGTAACCCCGCAGCCGGGCGCCACGGGCGAGCATCTGGGGAAACAGCTGGTGGGCGAAATCGAGTTTGCCGGCCGGTGGGCGACCGGCGGCCAGCGCGGACTTCTCAACGACATACAGCGCCGCATTGACCAGGTTCCGCAGGAATTTGCCGGGCGCGTGGGGGTGGGGGTGGAAGGCCCGGATCCAGCCCTGGTTGTCCAGCTCGACCAGGTCCGAGTCCTGGGGGTGATCGTTGGGGTGGACGAGCAGCGTGGCGTCGGCGCCGGCTTCTGCGTGGCGACGCCAGATCTCGGCGAGATCGACGTCGAGGATCGTGTCGCCGTAGAGGACGATGAAGCGCGGCCCCAGCGTCGGCAGGGCCTGGAGCACTGACCCGGCGGTGCCGAGGGGCTGGCTTTCGACCTGGTAGCGGAGGTTGACTCCAAAGCGACTGCCGTCGCCAAAGTAGTCTTCGATCAGCTCGGCCCGGTGCCAGGTGAGTAGGTGCACGTCCAGAAAGCCGTGAGCCCTCGCCAGGGCGAGCTGGTACTCAAGCACCGGCCGCCCCGCGACGCGGGCCATGGGTTTTGGTATGGCCCCGAGTTCTTTGGCGAGGCGGGTGCCCAGGCCACCCGCGAGGATGACGAGCTGCTTCACCGCCGTTCCAGCAGCCAGGGATTCGCAGTCAGCCAGTCGACGGTGGCGATGATCGATTCCCGGATCGTGTACTGCGGTACCCAGCCGGTGCGCTGCATCTTGCTGACATCCAGGAAGACGAAGGGGTTGTCACCGACCCAGCCCCGCTCGCCACCGGCGTAATCAAGGCGCGGCTGCACGTTGAGGTGCGCGCAAATCCACTGGATGGAGCTTTTGACTTCGATGTATTCCGGATAGCCCAGGTGGTAGATCTCCACCCGGTGACGCGCCGCCAGGGCCGTTTGCAGGTGGATGACGCGGAGCATGGCGGAGACGCAGTCCTGCACGTGCAGGTAGGATTTCCGTTGCGTCCCGTCGCCCAGCACCCGCAGCACCGTCGGATCCCGGCGCAGCGCCTTGTAGAAGTCGATCACGTGGCCGTGGGGGTAGCGTGGGCCCAGCAGCGAGACGAAGCGGAAGACATACCCCTCGAAACCGAAACCCTCGCAATAGGACGACACCAGGCCCTCGCAGGCCATCTTGGAGGCGCCGTAGAGAGACGTCTGGATGGGAGTGGCGCAGTCTTCCGGGGTGGGGAAGACGGAGGGCTCGCCCAGCGCCGCCGCGCTGGAGGCGAAGGCGATGCGCTTGATGCCGTTCGCGCGCATGGCCTCCAGCACGTTGAAGGTCGCCAGCGTGTTCTGTTCGAGATCCTTGCGGGGATTGTCCAGGCCGAAGCGGATGTCCGCGTTGGCCGCGAGGTGAAAGACGAAATCGCAGCCTTGCATGGCCTGGCGAAGTGCCGGTTCATCGAGGAGATCGCCCTCGACCAGGCGGAAGGCGGGATGCCCTTCGGCCTGTGCCAGAAACTCCCGCTGGCCGGTGGAGAAATTGTCGTAGACCACCACCGCGGCGCCATCTTTGAGCAGGCGGTCTGCGAGGTTACTGCCGATGAAGCCGGCACCGCCGGTGATGAAGTAGGTGGTCCTGGTGTCCGACATGACTGGTGTACTCAGGGGCGACGATGAGCGGCGTGGAGCTTCAGGACCTGGGGCCAGTCCCGGGCCATCAGCCGGTCCCAGGAGTAACCGGACGACACGCAGCGCTGCTGGCCGCGCAGGGCGATCGCCTTGCGCTCGGCCTCATGCTCCAGGTACCAGGCAGCCTTGCGCACGAGCTCGGCGTGGTCCCCGAAGAATTCGGCCTCTTTGCCTTCGTCGAAACAGGCACTGTGCTGAGGTGTGCGTACGGCCAGCAGAAAGGTCCCTGAGCCGGGGATTTCGAAGCTGCGGGCGGAGGTCTGGTTGTAGTTGAGGACGGAGACAAAGCACAGGCCGATCGAGGCGCCCTTGAGGGCCCGTGCGTAGTCCTCATTGCCGAGAGAGGGCTGCAACCGGTAGCCAAGTTTTGCCCGGTTTGGCGAGCTGAACCAGGGCGGGTGGCCATACACGACGACGGGCAGGCCAGCGTCGATGAGGGCCAGGATGCCGGCCTCCGTGTGGGGCTCGTAGTGGCCGACGAAGACCAGCGGGTTGGCCCACTTCGCCGCCAGTTCCAGAGGCAGCGGGCTGGGTTCAAAGCGCTGGTCGTCGTACCCCAGGTCCGTCAGCAGTGCTGTCGGTGGCGCAGTAGCTGCCATCAATTGCTGGTCGTCCACGTTGGTGGTGAAGAACACATCGTAGTAGGGGGCTGTCGCCTGCAGCAGGCGGCGCTTGAGCCGCACTCGCCAGTGCCGTGCGATCAGCGCGTCGGTGATGTGCTCCACGAGGAAGCAGCCTTGCTGCTTCAGTTCCCGCAGGGTGGATGGCCAGATCCAGACGCCGGTATCGACCCACACCACGTCTGGCCGCAATTCACGGCAGGTCTTGATCAGGGCCGCATTGGCCCGGCGGTGGCGCGGGCCGCTGAGCAGGTGGGTCTCGAGGGCCCGGTGGAGGGGTCCTGTGTGATCCCAGTCCAGGTGCTCATCGGTGTCAAAGCCGTGAATGTCGGGTTCCAGCCTGCCCAGCGAACGGAAGCGGGAGTAACAGGTGCCGAAGGGGCTCAGGGTGCCAACGTAGAGGATGCGCATGCAGGGATAGGCTATCGGGGCGGGTTGGCAGCGTCCAGCGTTGCCTCCGCAGGGCGGCTTTCATGGACAATCCGTAATTGAAGGCGCTGGGCTTACGGAGGGGCTTATGTCCGGACCGTCACAGTTCGCATGCCAAGCGGACCGGGCCGATTTACTATGAACCCATGCACCAGATCCTCCAGGACCTCAAACAGGGCGCCACCATCGTCGAGACCGTGCCCGTGCCGCTCGTGCGGCCCGGCCACCTGCTGATCCGCACGCGGCGCTCCCTGGTGTCTGCGGGCACCGAGCGCATGCTGCTCGAGTTCGGTCGCGCGAACTTCATCGAGAAGGCCCGCCAGCAGCCCGACAAGGTACGCATGGTCCTCGACAAGCTGCGTACCGACGGCATCGGGCCCACGATGCGCTCCGTCCAGGCGAAGCTCGACAAGCCCATTCCCCTGGGCTACAGCAACGCGGGGGTGGTGGTGGAAGTGGGCGCCGGCGTCACGCGCTTTCAGGTGGGGGAGCGGGTGGTGTCCAACGGGCCCCACGCCGAGTACGTCTGCGTCCCCGAGAACCTCTGCGCGGCGATTCCCGACAACGTGGCCGACGAGGCAGCCAGCTTCACGGTGGTGAGCGCGATCGCGCTGCAGGGGATCCGTCTCGTGCAGCCCACGCTCGGCGAGACGGTGGTGGTCACCGGCCTCGGGCTGATCGGCCTGCTGGCTGTGCAGCTGCTGCGGGCCAATGGCTGCCACGTGCTCGGCATTGATCCCGACCCGGGCCGGGCGGCGCTGGCGCGCAGCTTCGGGGCAGAAACCTGCGTGCTGTCCGCGGGGGAAGACCCCCTCGAGGCGGCCCGGCGGGTGTCCGCGGGCAGGGGCGTTGATGCCGTGGTGATCACGGCCTCGACCCAGAGCAACGAACCCATGCACCAGGCCGCGCAGATGTGCCGCCAGCGCGGCCGCATCGTGCTCGTGGGCGTCACCGGACTGGAGCTGTCCCGGGCGGATTTCTACGCGAAGGAACTGTCCTTCCAGGTGTCCTGCTCCTACGGGCCGGGACGTTACGACCCGGCCTACGAGGAGCACGGCCAGGACTATCCCATCGGCTTCGTGCGCTGGACGGAGCAGCGCAATTTCGAGGCCGTGCTGGAACTGCTCGCGGCCGGCCGTCTGGACATCGCGCAGCTGGTCAGCGACCGGGTGGACGTCGCTGACGCGGCCCGGGGCTACGAGGTGCTGGCGACTGGCAACCCGCTGGCGATTGTCCTGGAGTACCCGGCGGGTGATGCGCCGGTCAGCCGGATCGTCGCCCTCACCGTAGGAGCGCCTTTAGGCGCGACTCCGGCAGCGATCGCGCCTAAAGGCGCTCCTACGGGCGCTGTTGCGGGCGCGCCCCGCATCTCAGTCATTGGCTCCGGCAACTACGCGGCCCAGGTGCTGATCCCCGCCCTGGCTGCGACAACCGCGCGACTGCAGACGCTGGTCAGCGCCGCCGGCGTCAGCGGGGTGCGCACCGGCCGCAAGCACGGCTTCGCCGCGGCAGGCACGGACGCGACGGTGGCCATCAACGCGCCGGAGGTGGACGCGGTGGTCATTGCCACGCGCCACGACAGCCATGCGGACCTGGTTGTCCAGGCCCTGAACGCGCGCAAACACGTCTTCGTCGAGAAGCCGCTGGCGATCACGCGGCCCCAGCTCGGGGCCATTGTCGCCGCCCACGGGGCCGCCCTGGCAGCCGGTTTCAACGCTGTCCTGATGGTCGGCTTCAACCGGCGGTACGCGCCCCAGGTGCTCCGTATCCGGGAGTTGCTGGCCGCGACGTCGGAGCCCAAGGTCTTCGTCATGACGGTCAACGCGGGCGACATTCCTCCGGAGCACTGGACCCAGGTCGCAGCGGAGGGGGGTGGCCGAATCATCGGCGAGGGCTGTCACTTCGTCGATCTGCTGCGCTTCCTGGCCGGCAGCCCGATCCGCCGGACCCACGCCGTGTGCCTGGGCGCGGCGCCCGGCATCGCCGTGCGGGAGGACAAGGCCACCATCACCCTGGAGTTTGCCGACGGTTCCTTCGGTACGGTGCACTACCTGGCCAACGGCCACCGCTCGCTCCCCAAGGAGCGCCTGGAGGTGTTCTGCCGGGGCGCGGTGCTGCAGCTGGATAACTTCCGGCGGCTGACCGGTTTTGGCTGGCCCGGCTTCACCAAAATGCATCTCTGGCGGCAGGACAAGGGCAACGAGGCCTGCGTGGCGGCGTTTGTGGCGGCAGTTGCCGAGGGACGCCCGTCCCCCATGCCCCTGGACGAACTCGTCGAAGTCACCCGTTCGACCTTCGACGCGGTCGAGGCTCTGCACAGCCGGACATGAGCGCCGGGCACGACCTCTGCCTGTACTTCCACACCGTCCGCCATCTGCGGCCGAGCCAGATCGCCTGGCAGCTGAAACGCCGGCTGTTCCCGCCGCGACCAACCGCGGTGGGACCTGCAGTCAGCTGGCGCGCTGGCCTGCAGTGCGCACCGTTCCTCCCGGCCCCGGAGGCGCCTGCTGCTGCGGGCCAGATTGCCTTTGTCGGGCAGTCCCGGCCGTTCGCCCCGGAGCGCCCCGACTGGGTCGCGGCGGACGCGCCTAAGCTCTGGCGCTACAACCTGCAGTATTTCGACCTTCTCAGCGGGTCGGCTTTCACCCCGGCGCAAAAAGCGGCCCTGATCAACGACTGGATCGCGCGGGTCCCCGTGGGCGCGGTGGATGCCTGGGAGCCTTACCCGCTCTCGCTACGCCTGGTGAACTGGCTGAAGTACGCGCTGGCACTGCCGGCCGGTACCGTGCCCGCCGGGTGGGTGGCGAGCCTCGCGCACCAGACGGCAGCACTGGAGGGCGATCTGGAGTACCACCTGCTCGCCAATCACCTGCTGAAGAACGGCAAGGCACTGGTGTTCGCCGGCGTGTGTCTGCAGGGACCGGCTGCGGAACGCTGGCTGGCGACGGGTCTCGAGATCATGGTCGCTGAGGCGGCGGAGCAGATCCTGCCTGATGGCGGCCACATCGAGCGCAGCCCGATGTACCACTGCATCGCGCTGGAAGATTTCCTTGATGTGGTGAAATTGCTCAGGAGCAGTCCGGGGCTGGCGACGGACGATCAGGTTGAAACCCTGACCGCAGCAGCTCGTCGTGCCACGGAGTTCCTCGCTGCGATCCGCACGGGCGCCGACGACATCCCGCTGTTCAACGATGCCGCCTTCGGCATCACGAGGCCAGCGGCGGATGTGCTGGCTTATGCAGATCGCACCGTAGGAGCACCTTTAGGCGCGATCGATAGTGCAATCGCGCCTGAAGGCGCTCCTACGGGGCAGAGAATATTTCTGCCCCACACCGGCTACTACGGCTACCGCCAGGGTGGCGACAGCCTGATCATCGACTGCGGGGCGGTGGGTCCGGACTACCAGCCGGGCCACACGCATTGCGACACCCTGAGCTACGAACTGCACGTGGCGGGCGTGCCCATCGTTGTCGACAGCGGCACCTTCGACTACGAGGTTGGGTCGTGCCGTCACTACCTGCGCAGCACGGCGGCCCACAACACGGTGCGCATCGACGGGCAGGAGCAGTCGGAGATCTGGGGCGCCTTCCGGGTGGCCCGGCGGGCCCGGCCCCGGGCGGTAACGCTGGGTGAGTGGGACCAGGGCTGCCTCAGGTTCGCGGGCCAGCATGACGGCTACGAGCGCCTGCCGGGCCGGCCGGTGCATCACCGGGAAGTCCTGATGGAGACCCAGGGTCGCTGGTCGGTCCGGGACACGGTCTTAGGGTCCGGGACTCATCAGGTCGAGAGCTTCCTGCACCTGCATCCCGACGTCCATTGCGAGGCTGGCGCGGCAGGCGCATTTCGCCTGTCGACCCCCGGTGGGCTGGAGCTCAGCCTGACGGTCGGGCCGGGTGCCACGGTTCGGCACGCCACGGGTTACTATTGTCCCGAGTTCGGCACACGACTCGCGCGTGGGGCGCTGGTTATGGAACACACAGGCACGCTGCCCGTCGAGATCAGCTACGTGCTGGAGCGCCTCTGAGCGCGGCCAACCTGCATGCGGATCCTGTTTCTTACCCATTACTTTCCCCCCGAGGTCAACGCGCCGGCCAGCCGCACCTTCGAGCACTGCCGGGAGTGGGCCCAAAAAGGCCACGAGGTGCACGTGCTCACCTGTGTGCCGAATCATCCCGCCGGCCGGATCTACCCGGGCTTCCGCAACCGGTGGCTCCAGCATGAGGACGTGGCGGGCATCCACGTCCACCGGGTGCTGACCCTGCCTGCGGCGAACGCTGGTCTGGTCGGGCGCAGCCTGAACTATTTCGCCTACCTGCTCATGGCCACGCTGGTGGCTCCCACGCTCCCGAAGGTTGATGTGGTGATCTCCACCTCGCCCCAGTTTCTCTGCGGGCTGGCAGGCTATCTCGTGAGCGGCCTGAAGCGGGTGCCCTGGGTGCTGGAGATCCGGGATCTCTGGCCCGAGTCCATCGTGACTGTGGGCGCCCTGCGGGAAAGCTGGATCACCCGGGTCCTCGGCCGGCTGGAGGCTTTTGCCTACCGTCAGGCTGACGCGATCGTCAGCGTGACGGATTCCTTCGTGCCCCATATCGAAGCCCGGGGCGGGGCGGGCAAGGTGACGGTCATCACCAACGGCGTGGATCTCGCGTTTTATGCGCCCCAGCAGGATGGCGGCGCCCTGGCCACGGAATTTGGCGTGGAGGGGAAGTTTGTCGCGGCCTACGTGGGTACCCACGGCATGGCCCACGGCCTCGACACCGTCCTCCGGGCTGCCGAGCGGCTGCGGGACGATGCCCGGATTGCCTTCCTGCTGGCCGGCGATGGCGCCGAGCGGGAACACCTGATCCAGCAGCGGGACCATCTGCGCCTCGGCAATGTCTTCATCGTGGGCCAGCAGCCCAAGGACCGGATGCCCGGGATCTGGGCCCTCACGGATGTGAGCCTTGTCCTGCTGCGGAAGCGCCCGACTTTCGAGTCGGTGATTCCCTCCAAGATCTTCGAGGCCATGGCCATGGCGCGTCCCATCATTCTCGGCGTGCGGGGTGAAAGCCAGCGCATTGTGGAGGCCGCGGGTGCGGGGGTGTGCATCGAGCCCGAGAACGATGCCGAACTGGCGGCGGCGGTCCAGGAACTGGCTACCGTGCAGTCCCGCGCCCGGTCCCTGGGCGAGAGCGGGCGCCGCTACGTCACTGAGAACTACGACCGGCGGCGGCTGGCCGCCCGCTTTGAGCAGCTGCTGTCCCGGGTGGCAGCCCGGTAGGAGCGCCTTCAGGCGCGATCCCCATCCCGCTCGAGACGCGCGGACACGATTCTCGCGGG
>JANNXJ010000010.1:0-18513 GCA_031409515.1 Gammaproteobacteria bacterium
GTGAGTTTTGTGCGCTTTTGTTATATGGGTACTTGACTATTTGCTTTTTTTAATTTTGGCTGGCCCCATTTCCCAAACGGCGCTCCTACGTGCCGAAGAATGACGCCAGCACTGGCCGGAACCGGTCCATATCCACGAGAAAGGAATCGTGACCCTGGATGGACGGCAACTCCACGAGGTGCACCTCCCGGCCCCGGGCATCGAGCCCGGAGGCCAGCTCCCGCTGCTGGCTAATCGGGAACAGAATGTCCGTCTCCACACCAACGACCAGCACGCGCTCCGCACGCACTTTGGCCAGGCCGGCGGTCACTGACCCACCGTGCTCCGCCACGTCAAAGAGGTCGCTCGCGCGGGAGAGGTACAGGTAGCAGTTCGCATCGAACTGGCCGGTAAATTTCAGGGCGTGGGCCTCCAGATACGCCTCTACCTCGAAATCCTGGGCGAAGGCATTGCCCGTCTGCCGTTCACCGTCCACGCGTTCCCGGCCGAAGCGCTGGTCCCATTCCCGGGCAGAACGATAGGTCACCATGCCCAGCTTGCGCGCCAGACGCATGCCGGTAATCGGTCCGGGGCCAGCGCCGTAATTGCCCCCGTCCCAGGCCGGGTCGCGGCGAATCATCTCCCGCTGCAGTGAGCGCACCGCGATGGAAAACGGCAGGGACCGGGCGGCCGTCGAGAGCAAAACCAGGTTCCGCGAAATGCCCGGGTGCTGGATGGCGCAGGCCAGCGTGGTCATGCCACCCATGGACGGCCCGACGATCGTGTGGAGGCGCTCGATGCCGAAGTGCTCCAGCACCGCCTTGCCCGCGTTGGCCACGTCTTCGAGACTGAGCACCGGAAAGGACGTGCCGTAGGCCTTACCGGTGGCGGGGTCCCGGGACGCCGGACCCGTTGACCCGAAACAGCTGCCCAGTGAGTTGATGCAGACGACAAAGAAGCGGCGGGTATCAATCGGGCGTGACGGGCCCACGATCTCCTCCCACCAGCCGGGAGACGGGTCGTCCGGAGCAGAGGTCGCGTGGGCCGACGGGGACATGCCGGTGAAGATCAGGATAGCGTTGTCCCGGGCCGCATTGAGTTGCCCCCAGGTTTCGTAGGCAATCACGGGCCGGTCGAGATGTCCGCCCCGGCGCATCTCGAATCGTCCGGGGAACTGAAAGACCTGGCGCGCGCTCGTCATAGGCGCGGAATTATGCCGCCACGGGGGCCGGGCCAGCACCGGCGAAGGTCCACCGATTGGTTATATGGATATGATTCAGTTGCGCTTCTTGCCCCGGACCTGGATGCGCTCCCGGCGCTTCACCTGCCGCGGCGTGAGCTTGTTCCGGCGGCCGGCGAAGGGGTTCTTGCCAGTGCGCAGTTCGATGCGAATCGGGGTCCCGCGCAACCGGAACACCTTGCGGAAGCAACCCACCAGATAGCGGCGGTAGTTCTCCGGCAGGGCGCCCGTCTGGTTGCCATGAATGACGATCAGCGGCGGCCGTCGACCGCCCTGGTGCGCGTAGGTCAGCTTGATGCGGCTGCGATGGGCCACCGGCGTCGGGTAGGCCTGGATGGCATCCTTCAGCACGCGATTCAGATCCGGTGTGGGCAGATCCCGGACGGCAGCCTCGGCAGCTCGCCGGCCGCTCTCCAGCAGATCGTAGATGGCTGTGCCGTGCAGCGCGGAAATGAAGTGAATGTCCGCGAAATCGAGGAATGGCAGGCGGCGCTCAAGATCAGTCCGCACCGTCTCCCGCTGGTCAGTTGGCAGGTGGTCCCACTTGTTGATGCCAATGGCGAGCGCCCTGCCCCGCTCGAGGACCAGGCCGATCAGCGACACATCCTGTTCGGTGACGCTGTCCCGCGCGTCCAGCAGCACAAGCACGCCGTCGGCCTCCTCCAGAGCCTGGAGGGATTTCACGATGCTGAAGCGCTCGATCATCTCCTCCACGCGCGCCTTCCGGCGTATACCCGCGGTATCCACCAGCACGAAGTCCAGGCCATCGTGACTGAACGCCACGCGAATGCTGTCCCGGGTGGTTCCAGCCTGGTCCGAGGTGAGAAGGCGGTCTTCCCCGAGGTAGCGGTTGATCAGCGTGGACTTGCCCACGTTCGGCCGGCCGATGACAGCGATCCGGGTGCCAACCATTGCCGGTGCATCGTCGGGTGACGCCTCGGGCATCTCGGCTGGAATCTCGGCCAGGATGCGGGTGGCCAGCAGGGCGAGCCGGTCACCCTGCTGGGCGGAGATCGCGACAGGCTCGCCGAGACCGAGTTCGTAGAAGGCGGCTCCGAGCTGCAGGGGCTCGCGACCCTCAGCCTTGTTGATCGCCAGGACGGCCCGCTTCCCCGCCTTGCGGATGCGGGTAACGATCGCGTGATCATCCGGCGTGGGCCCGTCAGCGGCCTCGACCACCAGCACGACCACATCAGCTTCGCCGACGGCATACGCCACCTGGCGATCAATCAGGGTGCGGAGCGCCTCATTGCTGCCGGACTTGCCGGTGGTCCTGCTGGTCGTGAGCCCGCCCGTATCGATGATGATTGAGCGGCGGCCCGCCAGCGTGGCGTAGCCATACAGACGGTCCCTGGTAAGCCCGGGGAAGTCGGCGACGAGCGCATCACGGGTGCCCGTCAGCGCGTTGAAGAGTGTGGACTTGCCGACGTTCGGTCGGCCGACCAGGGCAAAGACCGGGAGCACGGCAGGAGACCGCTACTTGTCGACTTGACGGAAGGCAGCGAGGTCTCCGCCATCAGTCTGCACGTAGAGCATGTCATTGACGACCAGCGGCGGCGACGTGACCCGGTCGCTGCCCACGCTGGTCCGGGCCTGAAGCTTGCCCGTCACGGTGTCAAAGAAATGCAGGTAACCATCAAAATCGCCAACCACGACAGAGCTCTGATAGGCCGTGGGCCCGGATATGTCCCGATTCTTCAGCACGTCGCTTTTCCACAGCTCGCTGCCACTCTGCCGGGAAAAGGCCTGGAGCTCACTGCTACCCGTGGACACATAGACGTTCTCCAGGTCCACCGCGAGCCCGTCATAGCTCTGGGTGTCCTGTGACCAGAGGGACTGCCCGGATTCAGCGGCCACCGCGTTGAGCTGGCCCCGATAGCTGACGACGTAGACGTCTTCGCCGACCGTCCGGACGGTCGCGTTGATGTCCGACATTCGCTCGACTTCGTTGCGGCCGGACGGGGGGTCGAGAAGAACATCCCAGCCCGGGGAGCCGTCCAGAAGCGAGTAAGAGGCCAGCTTGCCGTTATCGAAGCCGGCAATCACCAGATCCTGAATGACGACCGGCGCACCAGTGCCGCGCAGCGAGAGCCTGGGCATCGCCTGCTGGACGAACCACACCTGGCGGCCATCGATCAGATCCAGGGCCGCGAGCTTGCCATCCACGGAGCGCACCAGGGCGTACCCGCCGGCAATCGCCGGTGCAGCCAGGACCTCACTCGACACGGTCGTGCGCCAGCGCTGCTGGCCGTCAGCCGCGTTCAGGGCCACCACCTCGCCGTCGCTCGAACCGACCACTACCACTTCGCCGTCGGTCGCGGGCCCGCCGGACAGCTGCAGCTCGGTCTTCTGGAGCCACAGGCGCTTGCCCTTTACCGCGTCAAACGCGGAAACCCTGCCGTCGTGAGCTGCGGCGAAAATCCGGGCGCCATCGGAACACGGCTGCAGAGCCAGCCGCAGGGCCTCGGTGGTATCCCCGAGATCCGCCGTCCAGACCTTCTTCAGTCGCAGGGTCGGCTTGAAGTCGGCCAGCTCCGCCGGCGGGTTCGGATCCTCATCCCCAGTCAAAGCGCTGCAACCGGCATTCAGCAAGGCCAGGACAACGGCCAGCGCAGCGACTCTGCCGGTCCGGAGCCACGAGGGACTTCTACGCAGCCCGGACCCGTCCATCACGGGGCAACGGCGCCCGGCGCGGGAACCGGCGCAGCCGCGGCACCGGGGGCGGCCGCAGGTCCTGGAAGCGCTGCACTGGCGCCGCCCAGGTCGTCCAGCTTGGCCTGGACATAGGTCTTGTCCAGCACTGTCGCGGCGACGTCGCCGTTCAGAGCCTGCTCGTATTCACTGCGGGCTTCGGCACGCTTGCCCATGGCGTAGTACACATCGCCGCGCACGTCGTGAAACGCAGGGGCAAAGGCCTTGGAACCGGGATCGGCAAGGGTCTTCAGGGCCAGGTCGTACTGCTCCTGGAGGACCTGCACGCGGGCTAGCCGCAGGCGGGCGATCAGCCGGAACTCCGGGGATACTGCCGTATCAGCGACCTGCTCCAAGTACTCAGCCGCTTTGTCGGGCTTGCTCTGCTCCAGATACAGGCGCGCCATCGCGAGGCGCCCCTGATCGGCGTACGGTGAAGCACCGAAGCCGGTAGCCAGCGTGGTCATGCCTTCCTCGGCGCGATCGAGACGCTTGGTCCGCACTGCCTGCAGGAAAGTCTCGTAGACGACAGACGCCTCCTCGGCTTTCCGCTCCTGATACTGGTTCCACTGATTCCAGCCAAACAGTCCGCCGAGGCCCAGGACCACGCCGGCCACGAGAAAGGCCCCGTTCTCCCGGATCCAGCCCTTGACCTGCTCGGCCTGTTGTTGATCTGTCAGAAATTCATCCACGACTCGGTTCCTGTCAACGTACTGTCTCGATAACCGGCCCGGTATGCGGGCCGGCAAGGTAAGGCCTGATGGCGTCTGCCAGGCTGGCGACGGCAACGGTCTGCTGCTCAACTCCGGCACCCGTCGGCCCGGTAGGCAGCGGCCCGGTACGCAACGGCTTGAGCACCGCTGCCCCGGCGGCCACTTCATCTTCACCCAGAATCACCGCCACCTGGGCGCCGCTGCGGTCTGCCCGCTTCATCTGGGACTTGAAACCGCCACCACCACAGTGCACCTCCACCCGCATGGGCGGCACACCGTTGCGCAGGCTCTCGGCAATCCGGAAGGCCAGTCGCGAGGTGCCCTCTCCCGCGGCGACGATGTACACATCCGGGACCCGGGTGGGCGCGGGCTGCCCCGCCAGCGCGTAAAGCTCCACCAGCCGTTCCAGGCCGATGGCAAAGCCGATGGCAGGCGTGGCCTCGCCCCCCAGATGGGACACGAGTCCATCATACCTGCCACCGGCACAGACTGCGCCCTGGCTGCCCAGGCGATCGGTGACCCACTCGAAAACCGTCCGGCCGTAGTAGTCCAGACCCCGGACCAGGCGCGGATTGACGGTATGGGCCACCCCCGCATCGTCGAGCAGGGTGCGCAAGCCGGCGAAGTGGGCGGCCGACGCGTCATCCAGGTACTCGGTCATCTGTGGCGCCCTGGCAATCAGGTCCGCCAGATCGGGATTCTTGCTGTCCAGGATCCGGAGTGGATTGCGGTCGAGGCGCCTGCGGCTGTCCTCGTCCAGCAGATCAAAACT
The DNA here is from genome assembly GCA_031409515.1 of Gammaproteobacteria bacterium. Taxonomy (GTDB): domain Bacteria; phylum Pseudomonadota; class Gammaproteobacteria; order Steroidobacterales; genus SHZI01. The sequence goes on from JANNXJ010000010.1 coordinate 5,396, forward strand.
TGCCCGAAAAAAACTGCTGAGTTCCGCACGGTACCTCTGCCGGGTCTCAGCGGTGCCCAGCGTGTTGATCTGCAGACTCACGTGGGAAATGCCCAGCAGGCGCCAGAGACGCGCCAGAAGGATCAGCAACTCTGCATCGATGTCGGGACCGGCGAAGCCGAGCGCCTCCACATCAAACTGGTGGAACTGCCGGTAGCGGCCCTTCTGGGGCTTCTCGTAGCGGAACATGGGACCCGTGGAGAAGAACTTCTGGCGCTGGTTACGCAACAGGCCATGTTCCATGCACGCCCGCACGATGCCGGCCGTTGCCTCGGGGCGCAGAGTCACGGACACGCCGTTCCGGTCGTCGAAGGTGTACATCTCCTTCTCGACGATGTCCGTCACCTCGCCAATGGAGCGCTTGAACAGTTCCGTGCGCTCGACAACGGGCACACGGATCTCCTGGTAGCCATAGTCGAGGAGCAGACCCCGCAGGCAGTTCTCCACGTGCTGCCAGGTAGCGCTGACCGGCGGCAGGATGTCTTCCATCCCCCGCAGGGCTTGCAAGGGCTCGTTCATTCGACGGGGGTCGCCGTTTCAGGCGCCGCTGCCTCGGGCAGCACACCGGCCGCTGGCGTCGGAGCTGCCACGGGTGCCGGTGTGGTCTCTGCCACGGCAGCGTCGCCGGGTACCGGACCCGGACTGGAGTCTGGCGGGACGGGAGCAGCAGCCAGGGGCTCCGTGGGCAGTATCGGGACCGTCTCCACCGTCGGGGACAGTTCGAGGGCAGGCTCAGTCTTCGGGACGGGCGGAGGTCCGCCACTGATGGCGTACAGCACCAGCATCGCCACGATGGCAAAGGCGACCGCGAGCCCGATGGCGATCGGCCCCGGGGGGGTGGTCAGGGGCTTCTCCAGCTGGCGAGTTACCGTTGGTGGCGCATCCGCGTTGGGATCTGACGCCCGGTAGGCAGCGAGGATCGCCTCCTCCGACAATCCCAGGAGCCGCGCATACGCCTTCAGGTGACCGCGCACGAAGACGGCAGCGCCCAGCGCCTCGTAGCGCTCGTCCTCCAGGGCCCGCAGTACGGAGGCTTCCAGCCGGATGGAGAAGGCTGCCTGCTCCAGCGTGAGCGCGCGGGCCTTGCGTGCCGAGCGCAGCCGTTCGCCGAGTCCCAACGCCGTTTCCTTGTTGCCGTCCGCCATGGTGTTAGGCCGGTGCCACCGGGTTAGCCCCGGGACCGGGACTGTTCGAACATCCGCCGGGTTTCAGCGGACTCCGGGAAGTCCTTGCTCAGCTGGTCGCCATAGCGGCGGGCAGCCTTGGTATCGCTCAGAGACTCCTCGATCCGGACGCCAAGCCACAGGGCAGCCGGCGTGGCCTTGCCTTGCGCCAGGAAGCGCTCAAGGAAGCCCCGCGCCTGGAGTGCATTGCCCCGCTCGAGGCTGACATCGGCCATCTGGAACAGGGCATCCGGAAAGCGCGGATCCAGGCTCAGGGCTGCCCGCAGGTAGTTCTCCGCCAGCGCCGGGTTAACGGCCTTCGCGCAGGTGCCGGCATTGGTGTAGAGCATCGGACGATTGGCCGCCTTCACCGACAACGGCACCGCAATGGCCTTGTCGAAGAGCTTCAGCGCCTCCTGGGGCTCCGCCTTGCGCGAACAGGTGAAGATTGCGAGCAGGTTGAGACTGTCCGGATCGGAGCTGTCCAGATCGACCGCCCGGCGATACTCCCGTTCTGCGCCTTTGGGATCTTCAAGCCTCTCGAACACGATGCCCAGGACGGCATGGGCCCTGGCCATATCCGGTTCCTCCCGGATCGCCTTCTCCAGCTTCTCGCGAGCCACCTGGAGGTTGTTCTGGCGCAGGTAGCTGATGCCCAGCTCGAGGTTGTAGCGGGCGGCATCTTCCTTGCTGGTCTCGGGCGGTTCCGGCCGGGACGACGACGTGACACAGCCCGAAACTCCGAGCAGCACCCCAAGAAGAAATGCGCCCCAGGCGCCCGCCCTGACGGGAGCCGTACTCATCAGTTCTGCCACCGGACTTCCCGGAGAGCGGGACCGGGCGCAGGCTTTCTGCCCTTGTCGCTCAGGGCCACCAGTACGCGGTTACTGACCTGCCCGGCGAGCTGGCCGCAGGCGGCGGCAATGTCGTCACCCCGGGTCCGACGCACCATCGTCATGATGCGGTTGTCGAGCAGCACCTGGCGAAAGCGCGCCAGCGCGTCCGGAGTCGAGCGCCGGTAGTCGCTGCCCGGAAAATGATTGAAGGGAATCAGATTGACCTTCGCCGGGCGATTCTTCAGCAGCTGCGCCAGGGCCCGCGCCTGGGACTCAGAATCGTTCACCCCGGACAGCATGACGTACTCGAACGTAATGCCCATGGCGTTGGTGGACTCGGCGTAATCCCAGCAGGCCTGCAGCAGTTCAGCGATGGGATGGCGACGGTTTATGGGCACCAGCACATTCCGCAGCTCGTCATCCGGGGCATGCAGTGACACCGCCAGCGCCGCGTTGGATTCCAGGGCGAGCTTCCGGATCTGGGGCACCAGACCGGACGTGCTCACCGTGACGCGCCGGCGGGAGATCTGAAAGCCCAGGTCGTCAATCAGTACCGCGCAGGCCTGCACCACCGACCGGAAGTTGGCCAGCGGCTCACCCATGCCCATGAACACCACGTTGGTGACGCGGGAGTTACCGGCAACGCGGCCGAGGGCCCGGTCAGCCAGGACGACCTGGCCAATGATCTCCGCCGCCGTGAGATTGCGATTGAACCCCTGGCGACCGGTGGCGCAAAAGGAGCAGTCGAGGGCACAACCGACCTGGGATGACACGCAGAGGGTGCCCCGCGCTTCTTCCGGAATGAAGACGGTTTCAATCAGCTGCCCGGCGCCCACGGCCAGACGCCACTTGGTAGTGCCGTCGGCAGACTCCTGCACCGTGTCGATCACCGGCAGCCGGAAATCCCCTCGCGTCGCGAGGGTCTCGCGCAACACGGCAGAGAGGTCGGTCATCGCTGCCGGGTCGAGCACCCCACGACCGTACATCCAGCGCATGAGCTGTCGGGCACGGAAAGGCTTCTCGCCCAGCCCGGCAAAGAGCTGCTCCAGTTCGGGGCGCGGCAGGCCCAACGGGCTCAGATCAGGCGTGCCGTTCATCAGGACTATCGGGTACGGGGGCAGACGTCGGCCTGGGCAAAGAAGAAGCTGATTTCCTGCCGCGCGGTTTCCACGGCGTCGGAACCGTGCACGACGTTCTCCTCGATGCTGGCTGCCAGGTCCCGGCGAATCGTGCCCGGGTCGGCCTTCTTCGGATCGGTTGCGCCCATGATCTTGCGGTGGGTCTCGATGGCATTTTCACCCTCGAGCACCTGCGCAATCACGGGACCGGTGGTCATGTACCGGACGAGGTCCTTGTAGAAAGGACGCTCACGATGGACAGCATAAAATGCTTCCGCCTGCGCAGTAGTGAGATGCAGCATGCGGGCAGCGATAATCTTCAGGCCGGCCTGCTCGAAGCGGCGATAGACGTCGCCGATGAGGTTCTTCTGCACGCCGTCGGGCTTGATGATGGAAAGGGTACGTTCGATAGCCACAAAAACTCCTGACAAAACCAGATCTAGACAGTAAAACTTTCGCCGCAGCCGCACTCGCCCTTGGCGTTGGGATTGGAGAAGCGGAAGGCTTCGTTGAGACCTTCCCGGACAAAATCGACCACCGTGCCGTCAATCAGCTGCAGGGCCTCCTGGTCAACGACCACCCGAACGCCGTCCTGGTCGAACACCACATCACCCGCCGTGACCGGGTCTGCGTGGTTGACGACATAGGCAAGGCCGGAGCACCCGGTGCGCTTGACGCCGATTCGCAGACCCGCCGCACCCGGGCTAAACGAGCGCACCCGGTTCAAGGCGTTTTCGGTAAGTACTACCGCCACCGGCATCTCCTCTGGATGGATAACATAATGGAGTATGGACTAACCCCCATTGTCCCAATCCGCCAAGCAGTTGCGCAAGGCATCTTGAATGATTAGCAACCGGCCGGCCTTGGCCAGGGGGATCCCCAGGGTCTGCCCCAGGGCCAGAGGATCGAGAGCGCTGAACTGGGCCCGCCCCCCGCCCGTAAGCAGCTGAACCACCTGGTCGCAGGCCAGCAGGGTGTCGGGGCACCCGAAAGCCTGCACCTCCAGGCGGCTGACCCGGGCCTCCTGGACCCAGCCTGAGAAGACCACCCAGGTCCCGGCCTCGGTTGAACCCGCCTCGCCGCGTACCAACAACACGTCCCTGGGCGGCTCCGGCAACCGGGGTGGCGCGGCCGGCGACCGCCGGCGGAGGCTGTCAACGGTCCGCGCAAAGATCCCGGCGGCCCGCTCGATGTCCGCCCCGGTCGTGGGGCGGCCGAAGGAAAAGCGCACCGAACTCCGGGCCAGGGCGGCGGAACGCCCCAGCACCCGCAGGACATAGGAAGGCTCGTCCGTGAGGCTCGTGCAGGCGGCGCCGCTCGCCACGGCCAGCTCCGCCAGCCCGGCGTGCAGGCTCTCCCCCTCCACGCCCTCGACGCTGACGTTCAGGATGTGGCCAGCCGAGTGCTCCGGGTCGCCATTGAGAAGCACGCCCGGAAGATCCCGCAGCCGGGACCAGAGGTCATCCCGAAGTCCGGTCAGGTGACTCCGGTCCCTGACCAGGCGCTCGCCGGCGAGGCGGCAAGCCTCACCCAGGCCAATAATCTGATGCGTCGCCAGTGTGCCCGGCCGCAGCCCCCGTTCCTGACCGCCGCCGAACAGGAGGGGCTCCACCCGCCGGACCCGCTCCCGGTCGATAAACAGCGCCCCGACGCCCTTTGGTCCGTAGAGCTTGTGCCCGGAGAGGGAGAGCAGGTCGATGTGCAGGGCCCGGACGTCGAGCGGCACTCGCCCGGCACTCTGTGCGGCGTCGACGTGCAGGAGGACGCCACGCTCCCGGCACACGCTGCCGATGCCACCAACGTCCTGGATCGTGCCGGTCTCGTTGTTCACGTGCATGATGGAGACGAGGACCGTCTCAGGTTCCAGCGCCGCCAGGACAGCGTCCGGACCGATGCGGCCATCCGGCCCCGGCTTGAGCCACGTCACTCGCCAGCCCTGGCGCGCCAGGTAACGGACACTCTCGAGCACCGCCTTGTGTTCGGTCAACGCCGTGACGAGATGGCGGCCCTGCGCCTCGCGAAAACGCGCCGCGCCAATAATCGCGAGGTTGTCTGCCTCGGTAGCACCGGAAGTGAAGATGACCTCGTCCGGGTCCGCACCGATGAGGCCAGCCACCTGGGCCCGGGCCAGCTCGATCACGGCCGCGGCCTGGCGACCGGCGGCGTGCGTTCCCGCTGACGGGTTGGCCACCAGTGCAGGCGAACGCAGGGCGGCCGTCATCGCGTCAACCACCTCGGTTGCCACCGGAGTGCTGGCCGCATAGTCCAGGTAGATGGGCAGGCTCATGCGCGGTCGAGCCGTCGCTCAGTCACGCTTCGGGTTGTCGCCAGACCCGGGCGCCAGGCTGCTGAGGATGCCCCGCAGGATGTTCAGCTCGTTCTCATCCAGCCGCGTGCGATTGAAGAGCCGCCGCAAGCGGCGCATCAGGTGCCGCGGGTTGGTGGGATTGAGAAAACCACTGGCGAGTAGCACTCGCTCGAAGTGCTGGTAGAGGAGTTCCAGCTGCGCCGGGCCAGCCAGTGGCGACTCCGGGGGTGGCACCTCCCTGGCCAGTACCTGCTGTTGCCGCAACTCGTAGGCGATGATCTGGACGGCCTGGGACAGGTTGAGGGAACTGTAGGCCGGGTTGGCGGGGATGTAGACGATGGCATTGCACAGGTCCAGCTGCTCGTTGGCCAGGCCGGAACGCTCGGGCCCGAAGACGATCGCCGCGGGCCGGCTGAGCGCCTGCCCCATGAGCTCGGCGGCACATTCCCGTGGATTCATCTCGGGGCAGCCAATACGTCGATGCCGGGCACTGGCTGCCAGCACCAGCCCGCAGCCATCCAGGGCCTCTTCCAGCGTCGGCACAACCCGCGCGGCGTGCAGGACGTCCTGGGCCCCGGAGGCCAGGGCGCGGGAGTCGGTACACAGCCACTCCGCCACCGGATTGACCAGGACGAGATCGCTAAAGCCCATGGTCTTCATGGCACGCGCGACCGACCCGATGTTGCCGGGATGGGTGGTCTCGAAGAGGACGAAGCGGATCGGCTGGACTGCGGTCATAGGGTTCTCGTGATGTGCATAGTATGCCGGCCGGTGGCGGCTCCCGCAGCGCTCTGTACAATGCCTGCCCCATGCAAGCCCTCCTCAACACTGCCGTCCAGGCCGCGCGCCGCGCCGGGGACATCGCGGTCCGCGCCCTGTCCCGCCTCGATCAGCTGGAGATCCGCGCCAAGGCCCGCAACGACTATGTCACCCAGGTGGACCAGGCCGCCGAGCAGGCCATCCTGGAGAGTATCCGCAAGCGGTATCCGGACCATGCGTTCCTGGCTGAAGAGTCCGGGCGTTCGGGAGAAAGCGAGTTCACCTGGATCGTGGACCCCCTGGATGGCACCACCAATTTCCTGCACGGCTTTCCCACCTTTTCTGTCTCTATTGCCCTGCGCCGGAAAGACACGCTGGAAGTCGGCGTGGTCTATGACCCCTGCCGTCAGGAATTGTTCACCGCCATGCGGGGCCGCGGAGCCCAGCTGGACGGCAAGCGCATCCGGGTCAGCGAGCGGACGGAACTGGAAGGGACACTGATCGGCACCGGCTTCCCCTTTCGCAGCAACACGCGCTGGATGAAGCCCTACCTGAAGATGCTGGGCAGCGTAATGGAGACCACCGCCGGGGTCCGCCGTCCCGGGTCAGCTGCTCTCGATCTCTCCTACGTTGCCGCCGGCCGCCTCGATGGCTTCTTTGAATTCGGCCTGGAGATCTGGGACACCGCTGCCGGAACTCTAATGATCCAGGAAGCCGGAGGCCTGGTGACCAACCTCACCGGCACGACCTCACACCTGGAGAGCGGCGACGTGCTGGCAGGCAATCCGAAGATTCACGACGCGCTCCGGGCCCTGCTGACACCCCACCTGAATGGTGCCTCGTAGGAGCGCCTTTAGGCGCGATCCTTCTGCCGTATCGCGCCTAAAGGCGCTCCTACGAGGCGCTCCTACGAGGTGCCCCACGTTCAGGGCATCGAGTCGATCACGTCCTTGTCTTTCTTCACTGCCGCGATGTCGACCGGACCAGCCTTCAGGGCCAGCGCCGTCGCGCTCGCGATATAGATTGACGAGTACGTGCCCACAAAGATGCCGATACAGAGGGCAATCGAGAAGCCCCGCAGTGTCTCTCCACCGAACAGCAGCATGGCAACGACAACCAGCAGGGTGACGACGCTGGTCATGATCGTGCGACTGAGGGTCTCGTTGACCGACAGATTCATGATTTCCTCTGGCGTGCCACGCCGGATCTTCCGGAAGTTCTCCCGGATACGATCAAAGACCACGACCGTGTCGTTCACCGAGTAGCCGACAACGGCAAGAATGGCAGCCAGCGCGGACAGATCAAAAGGAATCTGAAAGAGCGCAAAGATTCCCAGCGTGATGATCGGGTCATGCAACGTTGCGACGAGCGCACCTGCCGCGAACTTCCACTGAAAGCGGAGGGACACGTAGATGCCAATCATCAGCAAGGAAAAGAGGCCGGCAAGTGCGCCCTGCTCGGACAGCTCATCGCCGACCTGGGGCCCGACGAATTCAGTGCGGCGTAACTCCACGGAGGGGTCTCCAGCGCGAAGCACGTCGAGAATCTGGCGCGCTTCCTGCTGGTTTTCGACGCCCTCCCGGGGGAGGACCCGAATCATTACGTCCCGCGCGGAACCAAAGTTCTGTACCTGCGCATCCCCGAAGCCGCCCGCCGCAAGTCGGGCGCGGACGTCGGCCAGGTCAGCAGGCCCACCGTACCCGACTTCCAGGAGGACACCGCCGGTGAAGTCGATGCCGAAATTCAGTCCACGCACTCCAGGAATGAGGAGAAGCAGGGACACCAACATGAGAACTGCCGAAACGATGCCCAGCACCCGACGCTGGCCGAGGAAATCGAAGGAGGTCTTCTGGCTGAAGAACTCGAGACCGGTGAATCGTCGCATCGGAGGCATCCTGTTCGTGGGGCGTCAGACCGAAAGCGTCTGCACGGCCTTCCGTTGGCCGTAGGCCAGATTGATGATGGATCGCGTACCCACGACGGCCGTGAACATCGAGGTCAGAATACCGAGGCACAGCGTGATGGCGAAGCCTTTGACCGGGCCATTGCCGAAGAGGAAGAGGACTATCCCCGCGATCAGACCGGTAACGTTGGAATCGGTGATAGTGGCAAAGGCGCGTTCGTAGCCGGCCTCGATGGCTGCCTGGGGGCTATTGCCGTTGCGCAACTCCTCGCGAATGCGTTCGTTGATCAGGACGTTGGCGTCTACCGCCATGCCGATGGTCAGGACGATCCCCGCGATCCCCGGCAGGGTCAGGGCGGCCTGGATCATGGCCAGCAGGGCCACCACCATAACGACATTCATCAGGAGGGCCAGGTTGGCGACGAGGCCAAAGAACCGGTAGTACCCGACCATGAAGAGCGCCACCAGCCCGAAGCCGATGGCGAAGGCCATGATGCCCTTGTCGATGTTGTCCTGGCCGAGGCTGGGGCCAACGGTCCGCTCCTCGACCTTGAATATCGGTGCCGCAAGGGCACCGGCCCGGAGCAGCAGGGCCAGGTCGCGCGCCTCGAGGGATTCAAGTCCGCTGATCTGGAAGCTGTTACTGAAGACGCCATTGATGGTCGCGATGTTGATGACCTCACGGGATTCCCGGGGAACCTCCACTTTCTGGCCATTGCGCTCGACGGTCTCCCGCTTCTGCTCAACGAACACGACTGCCATGGGCTTCTTCAGGTTGGCCTTGGTCGTCTCCAGCATGTTGGCCGCACCCCTGCTGTCAAGGCGGACGGAGACCACCGGCTGGCCCTCCGAGAAACCCTGGCTCGCGTCCACGAGCTGATCGCCAGTGACGATGACCCGGCGTTTCAGCAGCACGGCGGTACCCTCGCGGGTCTTGAACAGCTCGCACCCCAACGGGGCACGACGAGTCCGCTCGGCCTCGAGGGCGTTCTCCTCGGCGCACACGAGCCGGAACTCGAGGGTCGCAGTGGCGCCGAGCACCCGCTCGGCCTGGGCGGGATCCTGGACACCGGGGAGCTGCACGACGATTCGGTCGAGGCCCTGGCGCTGAACCACCGTCTCGGCAACACCCAGTTCGTTGACCCGGTTACGGAGCGTGGTGATGTTCTGCTGAATCGCAAAGTCCTGGCGGGCCTTGATCTGCGCGGGCGTCATTACCGCCACAAGAACCGCGCCGTCGTCGGTGTCACGCCTCTCGAACTGCAGGTCGCGATCCATCTCCCGCAGCAAATCCTCAGCGCGCTCGGCATCAGCGCGGTCCGGCAGATTGACCCGGACCTCCTGCCCCACCACCGTCACGCTGCGGCGAATACGGTTTTCGCGAAGTTTCTTGGTGAAGTCCGTGGCATAGGTATCGAGCCGCTGCTTGATAGCCGTCTTGACGTCCACTTCAAAGAGGAAATGGACGCCGCCACGCAGATCGAGCCCGAGGGGGACTGGCCGCAAGCCAGTGCTGCGCAACCAGGCTGGCATGGTCGACGCCAGCGTCAACGCGGCGGCGTAGTCCTTCCCGAGCGCGCCGCGGACCTCGTCGGCGGCCTTGATCTGGGCATCCACAGTCGGGAAGCCGACTGTAACGCGCCCGCCGGCCGCGTAAACCGTCGTGCTGGTGATCTTCTTTTCGGCCAGAACCTGCTTGACACGCTCCACGCCACTGCCCTCCAGAGGCTGGCCATTCGCCAGGCTGATCTGCAGGGCCGGTTGGGGACCGAAGAGGTTGGGCAGCGCCACGAAGGCAGCTGCGGCGACCAGGACCACAACGAGGAGGTTCTTCCAGAGGGGATATCGATTCATGAGAGCTTCAAGTACCGGAGAACGGGGTAATCAGGCGTTCTTCAGGGTGCCCTTCGGCACGACGGCGCCGATGGTCTGGCGCTGCACCTTGATCTGGACGCCGTCGGCAATCTCGACGTGCACAAACGACTCGCCGACCTCAGTAACCTTACCCAGTACGCCGCCGGCGGTGACCACCTCGTCACCAGTGACGAGCTTCGAGATCAGGTCCTTGTGCTCCTTCTGGCGCTTTTGCTGCGGCCGGATGAGCAGAAAATAGAAAACGACAAAGATGATGACCAGCGGCAGCATGCTGAGCCACGGGTCGGAGGCAGGGGCTGCGCCCTGGGCCCAGGCGTCCTGAATGAAGAAGCTCATTATTCGTGTGCGTCCGGGAAAAAATGGCGCGCCATTATGGCACAGAAGCCCCGGATTGCTGGCGGGCCAGGAAGTCCCGGGCGTAGGCCTGCAGCTCGCCCCGCTCGATGCTCCGGCGCAGCGCCGCCATCAACTGCATATAGAAGTACAGGTTGTGGACGGTGTTCAGGTGGGACCCCAGCATTTCCCGGCACTGGTCCAGGTGGCGCAGGTAGGCCCGGCTGTAGTGCTGGCAGGTATAGCAGCCGCAGCCCTCCTCGATGGGCCGGGGATCGTCCCGGTAGCAGGCATTGCGGATCCGGACCACGCCGTCGGCAACGAACAGGGTCCCGTTCCGGGCATTCCGGGTGGGCATGACGCAGTCGAACATGTCGACGCCCCGCAGGACCGCCTGGACGATGTCGGAGGGAGTGCCCACCCCCATCAGGTACCGGGGCTGGCCCGCCGGCATCTGCGGCAACGTGTGCTCGAGGATGCGGAGCCGGTCGGCCTCCGGCTCGCCGACCGACAGGCCACCAAGCGCAAGACCGTCAAAGCCGATGTCGACGAGGCCGGCCAGGGACTCGCTCCGCAGGCTCTCGTGCATGCCGCCCTGAACAATGCCGAAGATGGCGGAGCCCCGGCCGGGAGCAGGTCCCGCATCGAACGCCGCGCGGCTGCGGAGCGCCCACCGCAGGGAGAGTTCCATCGACTTGCGGGCCTCGTCCTCCGTCGCGGGGTAGTCCGTGCACTCGTCAAAGATCATCTGGATATCGCTGCCCAGCTGCCCCTGCACCTCCATCGCCCGCTCCGGCGACAGGAACACCAGGCTGCCATCCGTGGGGGCCCGGAACTCCACACCGGCCTCGCTGACCTTGTTACGCGTGTCGAGACTCCACACCTGGAAACCGCCGGAGTCCGTGAGGATCGGCCGCTGCCAGTGCATGAAGCCGTGGAGACCACCCAGTGACTGAATGATTTCGCCACCGGGCCGGAGCATGAGGTGAAAGGTATTGCCCAGGATGATCTCGGCCCCGAGGGACTCGAGAGCCTCCGGCGTCATGGCCTTCACCGTGCCGTAGGTGCCGACCGGCATGAAGACGGGAGTCTGGACCTCACCATGCGCCAGTGTCAGACGCCCGCGGCGGGCCGCACCGTCCGTGCCAAGAACCTGAAACTTCATGGGGAACCCGTAGGAGCGCCGACCGGCGCGATACCAATAAGATTCGCGCCGGTCGGCGCTCCTACGGGCGCTCTTTCCACAAACATGGCATCACCGTAGCTGAAGAAGCGGTACCGGCTCGCGACCGCCTGGCGATAGGCGGCCAGGACCCGGTCCGTACCACCGAAGGCGCAGACCAGCATCAGCAGGGAAGACTCGGGCAGGTGAAAGTTGGTGACCATCGCATCCACGATCTGAAAGGCGTAGCCGGGCCGGATAAACAGGCTCGTCTCGCCCCGGAGGGGCCGCAGTTCTCCGGACTCGCCGGCGGCCTCGAGAGCCCGCGTCGCGGTGGTCCCCACCGCAATCACCCGGCCACCACGTTGGCGACAGTCGGCCACCGCGGCGCACAGCTCGGTCGTGACCTCGAGGCGCTCGGTGTGCAGCCGTCCGGTCTTCAGCTGGTGCGGACGAAGGGGTGCAAAGGTGCCCGCGCCCACGTGCAGTGTCAACGTCCGAAACTCCACGCCCCGGGCAGCAATTGCGGCCAGCAGCGCCTCATCGAAGTGCAGCCCGGCGGTCGGCGCTGCTACCGAGCCCTGCTCCCGGGCAAAGACTGTCTGGTAGCGCTGCCGGTCGCCCGGGACGTCGTCGCGGCGAATGTAGGGCGGCAGCGGCACATGACCCAGCTGCTCCAGGACGGGGACAACCGGCACAGAGAACCGGAGCCGGAAGAACTCGTCCTGCCGTCCCAGCACCTCGGCGGTCACGTCCGGGCCAAATGCCAGTTGTGAGCCGGCCTTCGGCGCATGACTCGAACGCAGCTGCACGAGGGCTTCGGTTTCCCCGACGACGCGTTCCAGCAGCAGCTCGATCTTGCCACCGCTCGCCTTCTGCCCGAACAGCCGCGCCGGGAGCACCCGGGTGTCGTTGGCGATCAGGAGATCGCCGGGCTGCAGCAGTCCTGGCAGGTCACTGAAGTGCGTATCCCGGGCCGGAGGGCCGGCCAGGTGAGGCGCCACGTGAAGGAGACGGCTGGCCGTGCGTTCCGGCAGGGGCTGCTGGGCAATCAGCTCGGGGGGTAGATCGAAATGAAAATCAGCCGGAGTCATGGCCGGCGCATCCTAGAGCAGAAACGCCTCGTGTACACTGCCAATCCGCGCCGGGATGGCGGAACTGGTAGACGCGGCGGACTCAAAATCCGTTGTTTGCAGGCCCGTCCGACCGGTGGTCAGCCCGACGTTAAGTCTGCCGATCAGAGAGTTGCGACGACGATCAAGAGACTCCGTAGAATTGGCTGCCTGTGGCCAGGAGCCACATAGGAGCCATCAGGAACTGCAACACGCCGGTGTGGCGAAACTGGTAGACGCACGGGACTCAAAATCCCGCGGCCGCGAGGTCGTGTCAGTTCGAGTCTGACCACCGGCACCAACTAACGGGGAATGGGAATAGGCATTTCAAACACACCATAAGCTGAGTCTGCCAGCCCGGGATGCCGACCGCCACGGCCGCGGGGCTGGCCGGCTTCCCGCCGCGCCGACCCACGCGCCGCCAAATCTCCCCGATACCGCCGGATTTGTGCAGCGCAGACCGCCATCGGCGCAGCCGGCGACCCCCGGCGTCCTGAACCCGACCCGGGC
>JANNXJ010000011.1:0-15700 GCA_031409515.1 Gammaproteobacteria bacterium
GTACCGGACCTTAGTTTGGTTAGTTTTTTAGTTGTCGCATTTGCAACAACTAAACAACTAACAAAACTAAGGTCCGGTACCTTTTTCCTTTTTCCCTAAAACCACACGCGGAGGCCGGCAACCAGGCGCGTGTCCCTCACCGCCTCGTCAGCATCCCCGGCAAAATCAGCGGTGTCACCAAACTTCCCGCTCCACTCCACGCCGACATAAGGCGCGAACTCGCGGCGAATCTCGTAGCGCAGGCGCAGGCCCAGCTCCAGCTGACTCAGGCCGCTGCCTATACCGAGGTCCGCATCATCCCTGCCGAAGGCCTCAAGCTCGGCCCGGGGCACGAGGATCCACCGGTTGGTGAGCAGGATCTCGTAGTCGGACTCCAGGCGTGTACCAAATTGCCCCCGCTCGCCACCAAAAAGATCGGCCTCGATGTGGAAACGGTAGGGCGCGGTCCCCTGCACGCCGATCAGTCCATAGGTCTGGCCCGGACCCGTGCCGAAGTCCTCCCGCAGCCCGGCTACCAGATCCCACCAGGCGGCAACCGGTTTGGACCAGAGCAACTCGGCGCGGCCGCCCTCCACTTGCCCGCTGGTCATCTCGCCCTCGGACCGGAACAGCGCCCGCCCGGTATCGTGGCCAACCCAGGCAGACACGTTCCAGGCCAGCGCGTCATCCGGTGACGCGTTCTGCCATTCCAGCTGGTCCGCCAGCACCATCCACACCAGGGGATCGTCGTTCATGTGCCCCTCATGCCCCATGTCCTCCGCCAGCACTGCAGGCTGATGAAGGCCCGTCAGCAGCAGCGCCACAACCATAAATCTAGTCATCGACAAGCACCTCCCGGAACATCCCGGATTCCATGTGCATCATCAGGTGGCAGTGGTAAGCCCAGCGCCCCAGCGCATCCGCACTAACCCGGTAGGTCAGCCGCTCACCGGGCTTGACGCTGATGGTGTGCTTGCGCACCTGGAAGTTGCCCTGCTCGTCTTCCAGGTCGCTCCAGAGTCCGTGCAGGTGGATCGGGTGGGTCATCATGCTGTCGTTGACCAGCACGAAGCGCACCCGGTCGCCGTAGCGCAGGCGGATCGGCCCGGCGTCCGAGGACTTCACGCCGTTGAAGGACCAGATGTAGCGCTCCATGTGCCCGGTCAGGTGCAGTTCGATGGTCTCGGTGGGTTCGCGGCCGTCCGGATCCGGAAACGTACTGTGCAGATCAGCGTAGGTGAGCACACGACGGCCGTTGTCCCGCAGCCCAACGCCGGGATCATTGAGGCGGGTGGTGGGATTCATCGCGAGCATGTCGACGCCCGGGCCGGTTTCCGTGGGCGCGTGAGTAACGGCGACGGCCCCGCTCATGTCCATCCCCGGCATGTCGGCCATGTCGTGGCCCGCGTGGGGATCCGAGGCCGGCACCGCGCTCATATCGTGGCCCGCGTGACTCATATCGTGGCCCATATCGGCCATGGTCAGCGCCACGGGCTTATCCAGACCCGGCACCACCGCCGCCATCCCCTCCCGGGGCGCCAGCGTGCCCCGGGCAAAGCCCGTGCGATCCATCGACTGGGCAAAGATCGTGTAGGCCTCGTCCCGCTCCGGCGTGACCAGCACGTCGAAGGTCTCGGCTACAGCGATGCGGAATTCCTCGACATCGACCGGTTTGACGGGTTGCCCGTCCGCCGCAATGACGGTCATCCGCAGGCCCGGAATGCGCACATCGAAGTAGCTCATGGCTGCCGCGTTGATGAAGCGCAGGCGCACCCGCTCCCCGGGCGCGAACAGCCCGGTCCAGTTAGCCGCCGGAGCCTGCCCGTTCATGAGGTAGGTGTAGGTGTAGCCACTCACGTCCGCGAGATCGGTGCGGTTCATGCGCATCTCGCCCCACATCGCCCGCTCCGCCAGCGCCGCGCTCAGGCCCTCGCGACGCGCATCCCGAAACAGCTCGCCCAGCGTGGGCTGATTGAAGTTGTAGTAGTCGGACTGCTTCTTGAGCTTGGCGAGAACGCGGGCCGGATTCTCGTCCGTCCAGTCCGAGAGCAGCACCACGTAGTCCCGGTCCGCAGTCACCGGATCCGGTGCCCGGGGATGAATCACCAGCGCGCCGTACAACCCCAGCTGCTCCTGAAAACCGGAATGGCTGTGGTACCAGTAGGTGCCGGACTGACGGACCGGGAACCGGTAGGTGAAGGTCTCGCCCGGGGCGATGCCCGGGAAGCTGAGACCGGGGACGCCATCCATGTCAGTGGGCAACAGGATGCCGTGCCAGTGGATCGAGGTGGTTTCCTGCAGGTTGTTAGTCACCCGCAGCGTGACGGTCTCACCTTCCTGCCAGTGCAGGACGGGCGCGGGCAGCGAGCCGTTCACTACCACCGCTACGCGCTTGCGGTCCGTGACCTGCACGGGAAGCTCGCCGATGTTCAGCGCGAAATCCGAGCCCTTGAGGTGCGTGAGGACACGGGAATCATTGCCGCCGCTGGCCGGTTGCCAACGCACCAGCCCACCGACGAGGCCAGTCGCGGCCACCCCGAGCACAAAGCGGCGGCGGCCGGGATCAGCGGGCCCTGAGCCTGAGGGGAAATGACCGGAATTCTGCCCGTTTCGGTAGTTCATCGAGATCTCCTGTTGCGCCAGCTACGGACCCACCCACGGCTAGGGGGCCCGGTTTCAACGAGGCGGCGGGGAGAGCGCTAGATGCGGAGCTGACTGAGCAGGAGATAAAGCGGCGGATCGCCGCTGCGGCGGGTCGCGACGGAACGCGACCAATGTGCCGCGAACAAAGCCTGCGACGCTGGACGCGTGAGTTCTGGCGTCAGCAGGCTGGAAAACTTTGCGACGCGATACGGGACGTCTGCCCGGCCGGAGCCAAAGGCCGGACCTTCAACCATCGAATTCGTCGTTGGGCTAGCGACGGCGCAACTATCCGGACTGGCCATCGTCCCGCAGTGCTCGCAGTTCGCGTCCGCAGGCATCGCCACCATTGCCATCGCGCAGGGGGCAACGAACAGCTGCAGGAGCACCAATATGATGGGCCAGAACTCGCGACGGATGGACTTCACGCCCCGAACCATAGCACGCAACCCGTAGCCCGAGCGGCCACCCTGCAACCCCGGCTCACTGCGCGACAGCAGGCAGCGGCGCTGGCTCACCCGAGGGTAACCACCCCCGGCGCTCGAGACATTTCCCGACGTGCTCTTCAGTGGGTGGCAGCGCCCGCTTCTGATTCGTCGCCCCCGTGTGTTGAAAACGACACACGGACAACGCCCTGGCAAACTCAGCGCTCTGCGGTGGCGGGCGGGCTTCATCCCGCGACGCACAACTAACTGCGCCGAAGCCGATGACGAGCACCAACAGCAAGGCTGTCCGCGGGGCTGTCACTGGGTGGTTACCGCCGGTTGGGTACTGCGCACTACGGAACTGCTATAGGCCAGCCGGTACAGCGCGGGGAGCACCAGCAAACTCAACAGGGTGGCCGAGATGATGCCGCCGATCACCACGGTGGCCAGCGGTCGCTGCACCTCCGCACCCGTGCCGGTGTTCAGCGCCATCGGCAGGAAGCCCAGACTGGCCACCAGCGCCACCATCAGGATAGGTCGCAGCCGCAGGAGCGAGCCCTCGACGATCGCTGTCTCCAGATCCTGCCCCTCTTCCAGCAACTGGCGAAATGCGGCCACCATCACAACACCGGTGAGCACTGCCACGCCCGACAGCGTGATGAAGCCGACGCCCGCCGAGATGGACAGCGGAATATCCCGCAGCCAGAGCGCCGCAACGCCGCCCGTCAGCGCGAGAGGCACGCCGCTGAAGACGAGTAGTGCATCCTTGGCAGACCCGAAGGTGAGCAGCAGCAGGCCAAAGATCAGGACCAGCGTCACCGGCACCAGCAACTGCAGACGCGCAGTGGCTGACTGCAGCTGCTCGAAGGTGCCGCCATAGTCCAGCCAGTAGCCGGGCGGTATCTCCACCTGACCGACGCGCTCCTGCACGTCGGCCACAAAGGAACCCAGATCCCGGCCACGCACGTTGGCAGCGACCACCACCCGCCGCTTGCCGTTTTCCCGATTGATCTGGTTCGGCCCCGGCTCGGTGGTTACGGTGGCCACTTCGCGGAGCGGCACGTAGCCACCATCGGGCAGCGGCACCGGGAGATTGTCCAGCGTGCGCGGGTCATTGCGGAGCCGCTCGGGCAGCCGGACAACCAGGTCGAAGCGCGCGTCACCCTCGAACACCTGCCCGACGGACTCACCACCCAACGCCATGGAGACCAGGCCCTGAACATCGGCCACGTTGATCCCGTAGCGGAACAGCAGGTCCCGCTTCGGCGTCACCGTCGTCACCGGCAGACCGGTGGTCTGTTCCAGCTTCACGTCGGCGGCCCCGGGCACGGTCTTGAGGATTTCCTCGATGCGACTGCCCACTTCGAGCAGGGTGTCCAGGTCGTCCCCGTAGACCTTGATTGCCAGGTCGGAACGCACCCCGGAGATCAGCTCGTTGAAGCGCATCTGGATCGGCTGGGTAAATTCGTAGTTGTTGCCGGGGACCCGGGTGACGGTGGCTTCGAGTTCGGCCACGAACTCTTCCTTGGTCTTGGCGGGGTCCGGCCATGCATCTCTGGGCTTCATGATGATGAAATTATCAGCGACGGAGGGCGGCATCGGATCTGTGGCCACATCGGCCGTACCCATCTTCGCGAAGATGCGTTCCACTTCCGGCAGGTTGCTGATGACCGCCTCCAGTTGCTTCTGCATGCTGATTGCCTGCTCCAGACCCGTACCGGGAATACGCATGGCGTGCATGGCGATATCGCCCTCGTCGAGGCTCGGGATGAACTCCGAGCCCAGCCGGGTTGCCAGCCAGCCGGAGGCGACGACCAGGACGACCGCCCCGGCCGCGACGGCTATCCGCTGTTGGAGCGCGAAGCCCAGAGCCGGTGCATACACGCGCTTCACGGCGGCGACGATCGGGTTCTCTTTCTCCGAGAGCCGGCCACTGAGGGCGAGAGCCACGGCGGCTGGCACGAACGTGACGGAGAGCACGAGGGCACTCAGCAGCGCCAGGACGACCGTGAAGGCCATCGGCCAGAACATCTTCCCCTCGACGCCCGTGAGGGCAAAGATCGGCAGGTTGACCAGGACCACGACGATGACGCTCACGAGGCTCGGAAGGAACACCTCCCGGGTAGCCATATAGACAGCATGTAACCGCTCCTCGGTATCCAGCAGCCGCCCCAGCTCATGCTGCCGCTGGGACAGCCGGAGCATGCAGTTCTCCACGATGATGACGGAACCGTCCACGATGAGCCCGAAATCGAGGGCACCCAGGCTCATCAGGTTGGCGCTGACACCGTTCTGCACCATGCCGGTGATCACCATCAGCATCGACAGCGGGATGACGAGCGCAGTGACCAGTGCCGCCCGAAGATTGCCGAGCAGCGCAAACAGGACGACGACCACCAGCAAGGCGCCTTCGAGCAGGTTCGTCTGCACCGTTGCGATGGTCTTGTCGACGAGAGTGGTGCGGTCATAGACGGTGCGCGCGATCAGCCCGTCCGGCAGCGTCTTGTTGACCTCCTTGAGCTTCTCGGCCGTCCGCTGGGACACCACCCGGCTGTTCTCGCCAATGAGCATGAAAACCGTGCCCAGCACCACTTCCTTGCCATCCTGGGTGGCGGCGCCCGTGCGCAGATTCCTGCCGATGCTCACCTCGGCCACATCGCCGACAGTGACCGGCGCCCCGTTGACCTGCCGGATCACGATCCGCTCGATGTCGGTCAACCCTGTTACCTGGCCCGGCGCGCGGATGAGGTACTGGGCGCCCGACCGTTCCACGTAGCCCGCCCCGACGTTGGCGTTGTTCTTCTCCAGCGCGTCCATCAGTTCCCGGGGGGTCACGCCATAAGCGAGCACGCGCGCAGGTAGCGGGGCCACCAGGTATTGCCGCTCATAGCCACCAATCACGTTGACCTCGGTAACGCCCGGCACCTTGGACAGTTGCGGGCGGACGATCCAGTCCATGACTTTCTTGAGATCACCACCGTCATAGAGCGTCCCGTCCGGTTTGCGGGCGCCAGCCTCGGCTTCCACCGTGAACATGTAGATTTCGCCGAGCCCCGTTGCGATCGGGCCCATTTCAGGCTCCAGCCCGGGGGGCAGCAGGCTCTTGACCTGGGCAATGCGCTCCGCCACCCGCTGCCGGGCAAAGTAAATGTCGGTGCCGTCCTCAAACACCACAGTGACCTGGGACAGGCCGTAGCGGGACAGCGAGCGGGTATAGGACAGCTTTGGCAACCCCGCCATCGCCGTCTCAATGGCAAAGGTCACCCGCTGTTCGGCTTCCAGTGGGGAGTAGCCCGGCGCCTCGGTGTTGATCTGCACCTGGACGTTGGTGATGTCCGGCACCGCGTCGATGGGCAGCTGCTGGTACTGGTAGATTCCCAGCGCAGCGACAAAGGCCACCACGAGCAGCACAATCCAGCGCCGCTCGATGGAGCCACGGATGATGGCGTCAATCATTGGGTCTGCACCTGTCAGTGATCGTGGGACGCGCCGGACTTCTCGATGTCGGCCTTGATGAGGTAGCTGTTGGTCGTGACGTAGCGATCACCGGGCTTCAGCCCGTCGAGAACTTCCACGTGTTCACCATCGCTGCGCCCGAGCTCAAGGGGTCGAATCTCATAGGTGTCGCCCACGTTGATGAACGCCACCTCCCAATCCCTGAAGGTCTGGAGTGCCTGCCTCGGTATGGCGACAGGCACGTCGGTGGCTGACACGGTGATCAGACCTTCGACGAACTGACCGGGGGTCCACCGGCCGTCCTCGTTACCGAGCAGTACGCGGACTACCAGCGTCTGATTGCCACCGGAACCGACCGGCGACACGAAATCGATAGTGCCTGCCGCTTCCTGCTCGCCATCTACCGCCTTCACCCGGACGGACTGGCCGCGCTTGAGACGGCCCCGATCCCGCGGAAAGACGTTGAGTTCAGCACGCACGCTGGAGAAGTCTGCCACCTGGAACAGTGGCTCGCTTGCCGTCGCTTCGCCCGGATTGGCGTGGCGCTCCGTAATGACCCCGGCAATCGGTGCCGTCACCCCGTAGGTCTGCAGGCTCTCGTTGCTCTCCACGGTCGCCAGCTGCTGGCCCTGCTTCACCGGGTCGCCCACGTTGCCCCGGACGCTACGGACGATGCCCGGAAAGCGCGCGCTGACGGCGCGGACCCGCTCCGGATTGGCCTGGATCGTGCCGTACAGCGAAAGATGTTCCTCAATGCGACCGGCTCCCGCGACGGCGGTTTCAACGCCCGCACCCTTCGCCATTTCCGGCGCGATGGTGACGCGGCCCTCCAGTGAATCGTAGGACCAGGCGTGGGTTTCACTACCCACTCGCGCCTGGGCTTTGACGGAATACGAGTGGGGCTCGGTGATCGACGTGGTGCTGCGGAGGAAATCGGTCTGGGGTGCAAAGGCGATCGAATCCACGGCACCGCCCAGCCGGCCGAGCTCCATGGTGAGCTGGACTTCGGCAGGGTTTACGGGCTTGCCGTCCCGCATGGCGTAGACGCGGAACTCCGGCGGTACGCCGGTCTCGAACATAGTGACCTCCAGTGTGAAGTCGCCGTCTTCCAGCAGCCGGCCGCCGCGGGGGCCTTCCTCGGCTTCCTCCGCTTCGTCAACCCCGTGCTCGCCATCGTGCTCATCACCCCCGGCGCGCGCCGTAACGTCCGGTGTCGAATCCGTTTCCGCACAGCCTGCCGCGAGGGCCAGCCAACTGGCGACCAGAACGGTCGGAAGGATTCGGGCGATGGTCTTGTACATGGTGGCTTCCTTCATGGTTTGCCGCCTTCACTCAGTGGGGAGATCGCAGAATCGTCAACCAGCGGCTCACCGGTCAGCCGCTCGATCTCGGCGAGCAGCGCCTGCGCGTCAACGGCCGAATCAATGGTTGCCCGCCGGGCATCCAGGAAAGCGCGCTGTGCGTCGACGAGTTCCAGGTACCCGTAACGCCCGCGCTCATAGGCGTACTTCGTCGCCTTCAGCGCCTCCTCCAGCAGCGGCATGACCTCCCGCTGGAGGGTTTGTGTTTCCCGGATGGCCTGCCGTAGTTCTTCGTAGAGGCCGAACAGCCGGGTCCGGGCGAGAATCAGTGCGGCATTTCGTTCCGCGTCGACCCGGCCGCGCAGGGCCTCGGCCTCGGCGATCAACGGTGCGGCTCGCCGGCCAGCGAACAACGGCACGGAGATGCCCATGACCAGCGCCTGATCCGATGTCTCCTCCAGGCGGCGCACGCCGCCCGAGACGGCCAGGTCCGGCTTCCGCAGGCTGCGGGCGAGCCGGAGTTCCGCGTCCCGCAAGCGCGCCTCTGAGGTAAAGCGCAGGAAATCCGGGTTGCCGTCGAGCCGCGCCGCGAGGTTCTCGAAGTCGAATAGTTCCGGGAAGGCGTAGAGATTGGCACTGACCCCGCTGAAGTCCGCGCGGGTGCTGCCCCACTGAGCCGCGAGGCTCTGCCGGGCCGCGCTCAGCTGCGCGATGGCGCGCTGCTCCTCCAGGCCGGCGCGACTGAACGCGGCCCGGGCGCGCAGCAGCTCGCCCTCGGGTGACTTCGCCGCCCGGACCTTCCGTGCAACGTCGTCGACGAGGCCCTTCGCCAGCGTGGTCCCCTGTTGGGTGAGCGCCAGTTGCTCCTCGGCAGCGGCCACGGCAATGAAGCGCCGGGTCACTTCAGCCAGGACATCCAGCTGGGCAGCCTGGCGCTCGATGGAGAGGAAATCGCGGCCGGACCGGGCCGCGTCGCCGCGCAACTGCCGCTTGTCGCCCAGCTCGATCACCTGGGAGAGGGCGAACGTCGCCTCAACAGCGTCCACACCATTGAAGTCCCCGCTGCCCAGGAAGTTTTCCAGCTCGAAACTCGCCTCGGTCGCGGGCCTCTGACCGGCCTGCAGGATCCGCGCGTCCTGCGCCTTCAGGGCAAAGCCGAAGCCTTGTAAGGACGGATTCGCGGCCAGAGAGCGCTCGATGGCCTGACCCAACGTCAGCCCCGGGGTCAGGCTTGGGTTCTCCTCCGCATGGACCCGGACGAGCGACAGCCCGACGATCAGCGCGCACGCACCCAGGGTGCGTGGTCGAAACAAAAACATGGTGGCCTCCCGGCTTGAAGAGCCGCACAGCTGTGCAGCCCGACGATGGCAACGAACGCGGGGAGACTAGGCGGGAGGTCCCCGGAGCGGAGGCCGGAGGAACAGCGGCGGCAACGGTAGCGGAATACGGCGGAGGACGGGAAGTGTCAGCGTCGGTTGCAGGACGACGAACATCAAAAGGACAACGAGGAACAGGGCTCCATCGAGTCCCGGTGGCCAGACCTTGCCGAGAACGGGGCTGCTGACGTCTACGGTCTGATCTTGATGGGTCTCGTCCACCCCCTCAAGCCGTGGACTCCCGTCGGCCAAATGCAGGGCGACCGGCGGCGCTGAGCCATCGAGGCAGAGGTGCACGTGGACCCCACCGAGCGGCTGGATCAGGACCACGGCGCACAGGAGAGAGAACAACGCCAGTTTTAGTCGCGAACGGATCATTGCTGTTACAGGTTGCCGCGGTGCGAGCGCATTAACGACTTAGGCTACGCCGATAGCAGCGCGCCTGTCCAGCGACAGCGGCCGGCGCCGCAGCAGAAAATAAGCCGCCGGAATCACCAGCATCGACAGCAACGGCGCCGTAATCATCCCGCCGATCATTGGCGCGGCAATCCGCTGCATCACTTCCGACCCCGTGCCGCTGCCCCAGAACAGGGGCAGCAGGCTGGCCACGATCACGGTCACCGTCATGGCCTTGGGCCGCACGCGCAGCACGGCGCCCTCGATGATGGCGGAGCGCAGGTCGGCGAGAGTGCGCAGCTCGCCCCGCTCCGCGCGCTGCTGCACAGCCTGGTCCAGGTACACCAGCGTGATCACGCCGAATTCCGCCGCCACACCGGCCAGCGCGATGAAACCAACGGCAGAGGCGACGGACAGGTGATGCCCCAGCAGAAAGACCAGCCACAAGCCCCCGATGAGCGCAAGCGGCAGCGTCAGCAGGATCAGGCCAGCCTCCGTGAACCGCCGGAAGCTCAGGTACAGCAGGACGAAAATGCTGGCGAGGGTGAGCGGCACGACGACCTTCAGCCGCTCCGTCGCCCGCTGCAGGGCTTCGAACTGCCCAGACCAGGTCACGGTGTAACCACCGGGCAACTGAACCTTGTCAGCCACGGCCTGCCGCGCTTCGGCAACGAAGGAGCCAAGATCCCGGCCGCGAATGTCCACATAGACCCAGCCGTTCAGCCGCGCGTTCTCGCTGCGGATGGCCGCCGGGCCGTCCATGATCGAGACCGTGGCCACCTGGCCCAGGGTCAGGGACTCGCCCCGCACCGTCACGAAGGGCAGCTGACGAATCTTCTCGACCGAGTCCCGCGTGTCACGGGGATAGCGAATGCTGATGGGGAATCGTGCCAGACCCTCGACGGTCTGCCCCACGGACTCGCCGCCGATCGCGGTGGCCACGAGGTCCTGGATGTCCATCACACTCAAACCGTAGCGGGCAGCGGCCAGGCGGTCCGGCGCAATGTCGATGTAGCGCCCGCCCGAGACCCGCTCGAAGAACGCTGACGTCGTGCCGGGCACGGTCTTTACGATCGACTCGATTTCCGTGCCGATCTGACCGATGACGCGCAGGTCGGGACCCGCGATCTTGATGCCCACAGGTGATTTGATGCCCGTGGCGTACATGTCGATGCGGTTGCGGATCGGCTGTACCCAGAGATTGGCCAGACCGGGAATCTGCAGGGCAGCGTCCATCTCCTCCACCAGCCGCTCCGGGGTCATGCCTGCGCGCCACTCGCTGCGCGGCTTCAGTTGCACCGTGGTGTCGACCATCTCCAGCGGCGCGGGATCGGTGGCTGTGTCGGCCCGGCCAATGATCCCGAAGACCTGTTTCACCTCGGGAAACTGCCGGATGATCCGATCGGTCTGCTGCAGGATTTCCGCCGCCTTGCCCGCGGACAGGCCCGGCAGCGCCGTGGGCATGTAGAGCAGGTCACCCTCGTCGAGGGGCGGCATGAACTCGCTGCCCAGCCGGGATGCGGGCCACACCGTGATGGCCAGCGCCACAGCGGCGCCGACCAGCACTCTCGCGGGATGATTCAGCACCGCCTCGATCACGGGTCGATAGCCGTTGATGAGCCAGCGGTTGAGCGGATTGGCCTGCTCGTCGCGGATCCGGCCACGAATCAGGAGGACCATCAGCACGGGAATCAGTGTGACGGACAACGCAGCAGCGGCGGCCATGGCGTAGGTCTTCGTGTAGGCCAGCGGCGCAAAAAGCCGGCCCTCCTGCCCTTCGAGCGCAAAGACCGGCAGGAACGACAGCGTGATGATCAGCAGGGCGAAGAACAGCGCCGGACCGACTTCGGTCGCCGCCTCACCGATCAGCCGGACGCGCTCCGCCCCGACCGGCTCGGCATCCCCGTGCGCGTGCCGCCAGGCCTCGAGCTTCTTGTGGGCATTCTCGATCATCACCACTGAGGCATCGACCATCGCGCCAATCGCGATGGCAATGCCGCCCAGGGACATGATGTTGGCGCTGATCCCCTGCTGGCGCATGACGGCCAGGGCGAGCAGGATGCCCAGCGGCAGCGTGAGAATGGCGACGAATGCTGACCTGGCGTGCATGAGGAAGATGGCGCACACCAGCGCCACGACGATGAACTCCTCAATGAGTTTGTCGCGCAGGTTGGCCACGGCACGCTCAATCAGCGCGGAGCGGTCGTAGGTTTCCACGATCTCCACGCCGGCCGGCAGGCTGCCCCGCAGTGACTCGATGCGGGCTTTCACGGCCCGCAGGGTGGCCAGCGCGTTCTGGCCGAAGCGCATGACAACGATGCCGCCTACCACCTCCCCTTCCCCGTCCAGTTCGGCAATGCCGCGCCGGATTTCGGGACCGGTCTGCACGAAGGCCACATCGCGCAGCAGGATGGGTGTTCCGGCCCCATCAAGCCCCACGGGAATCGTGCGGAAATCATCCAGCGACTGCAGATAGCCCCGGGTCCGCACCATGTATTCAGCCTCGCCGAGCTCGACGACGGAGCCCCCGGATTCCGCGTTGGCGCGCCGTACCGCTGCCGTAACCCGGTCTGGCGTGACCCGCAGCGCCTGCAGCCGGACAGGGTCGAGAACGATCTGGTACTGCTTGTTGAAGCCGCCCACGGTCGCCACCTCGGCGACGTTCGGCACCGTCTTGAGTTCAAAGCGCAGAAACCAGTCCTGCAGCGCCCGCAACTCGCCGAGGTCGTGGCGCCCGCTGCGGTCGACCAGGGCGTACTGGTAGATCCAGCCGACCCCGGTCGCGTCGGGGCCGAGGGCCGCCTGCGCGCCGGCGGGCAGGCGACCCTGGATCTGGGACAGGTATTCCAGCACCCGCGACCGGGCCCAGTAGAGGTCCGTACCGTCAGCAAAGATCACATAGACGTAGCTGTCGCCGAAGAACGAGTAGCCCCGCACCGTCACCGCACCGGGCACGGACAGCATCGCCGTCGTCAGGGGATACGTCACCTGGTCCTGCACGACCTGGGGCGCCTGCCCGGGATAACTGGTGCGGACGATCACCTGCACGTCCGAGGGATCCGGGATCGCGTCCAGCGGCAGGGTGAGAGCGCTCCAGAGCCCCAGAGCAGAGAGCGCCACTGTGGCGAGCAGCACCAGCATCCGGTTATTGATTGACCAGCGGATCAGACCGGCGATCATGGCTTCTCACCCGGGAGCAGTCGGTCCAGCGCGCCGCGCAGGTTGGCTTCGGAGTCGATCAGGAACTGGCCGGAGACCACCACCCGGTCGCCGGCCTTGAGGCCGTTGCGGATCTCGGTCTGCTCGCCCTGTTCCAGGCCGGCGGTCACCGCCACCGGACGGAACTGCCCCTCGCCTTCCGCGAGAATGACTGCCGTACGTTCTCCCGACCGGATCAGTGCTTCCGTCGGAACGACCAGCGCGGTGCGTAACGCACCCTGAATCGTGACCCGCGCCGACATGCCCGGCCGGAGTGCCTGGCTGTCGTTCTGCACAACGATGCGCACGCGGGTGGTGCGGCTCTCCGCCGAGACTTCGGGATACAGGTAGTCCACCCGTCCCTTGATGGGTGCCGAATCCGGGCTGGCCAGCGTGACCTCTGCGGACTGGCCGGCTTGCAGCCACCCGCTCTGCGCCTCCGGCACGGCGGCAAGCACCCAGACCCGGGACAGGTCGGCGAGATTCACGATGGGCATCCCGGTGGCAACCGACGCGCCCTCCCGTACCAGCAGTTCCGTCACGACGCCGCTCATCGGGGCGACGATCTCGATCTGCCGGTCCGGCACACCGCGCCGGGCAATGCGGTCCAGCTGCCCACTCGTCACGCCCAGCAGTTCGAGGCGCCGGCGGGCAGCGGGAATCAGCAGCTGGTCGCCACTGCGCAAGCCCAACAGGAACTCCTCCTGCGCGGCGAGCACGTCGGGGCTGTAGAGAGCACCCAATCGCTGCCCGCGTGTCACGGGATCACCCGCCGCCCGCACGTCGAGCCTTTCGATCCAGCCCGCGGCGCGCGTCGTCACTACCGCCAGTCGCCGCTCGTCCACGACGACGGTGCCGGTCACCGTCACGCTGGGGGCCAGGCTGGCTTCCACCACCAGCGTGGTCCGCACGCCCAGGTTCTGGGCCATCCGGGGGTTGATCGCGATGCCGCCCTCGTCCACAGACGCCCCGTACTTGGGGACCAGTGCCATGTCCATGAAGGGCGACGGACCGGGCTTGTCGAATTGCACTTCAGGACGCATGGGGTCGTACCAGTAAAGGACAGCGCCGGCCGATGACGCGGCAGCGTCAGCTGGAGTGCTCTGCGCCGGATCGCGATTCAGCCACCAGCCGATGCTGATACCAGCACCCAGCAACACGACCCCCGCCAGCATGTTCACTCGGGTGCTCATTGTCCCTCCTCCGCTTCAAAGTACTGCAGCTGCATTCGATCACGAACCACCTGAGTCGCCAGGTCGAGGCGCATCAATTCAGTCTCAATAAGACTGCGCCGGGCCTCCAGCAGGGGCGACAGGGAACCACGTCCGGCGCGATAGGCGGCGAGCGCTGCCTCGACGCGTGCCGTGCCGGGTGGTAACAGCGCCTCATCGTAGTACCGCAGGCGTTCGGTTCCGGCCTGCCACTCGCGATAGGCCGCTGTGACGGTTGCAGTCGCCTCGCGCAGGCGGTCGTCGCGCTGCGCCGTGGCGGCCGACAGGCGTTCCAGTGCCGCCGCACTCGAACGGTCCTGCCGGTTGCCCGCGAACAGGGGCAGGTCGATGCCAACCATCAGGGTGACCAGGTCGGGAAACTCGAGGCGGTGGTCATACCGCACTTCCAGGCGCCAGTCGGGCTTCCGTTCCGCGGTGGCGAGTCGCAGTTCCGTCGCCGCCAGCGCTGCCGTCGTCGCGGGAGCCGCCAACGACGGATGACCCGGCAAACCGTCCAGCAGCTGTCCCAGCGCTGGTGGAGGCGGGAACACGGGCAGACTGCCCTCAACCGGCCGGTCTGCCGCCGCGCCAATCCAGCGGGCGAGCGCGGCGCGACCCGCCTGTTCCCGTTGCCGCAGCGACCGGCCGCGATCCGTGACGAGCGCGGCCTCGACCTGTGCAGCGAGCAGCTCTGGCTGGGCCCCACGACCGGCCACGACATCGATCCCGGCGACGTCCCGCTGACGCAGGGCCTCGATGCTCAAGCGTTCGAGGATTTGCGCCCCCTGATCGGCAGCGGCGACTTCGAGATAGGCACGCCCGGCCTCGAGCCGGACGCGCTGCCCGAGATCAGTGAGTGCCAGCTGGGCGCCCGTGGCCTGTTGCTCCAGGGCGGTTGAGCGCAACTCACGTTTTGCGGCTCGCGGAAACTCCTGGGAGATGCCCACCGATAACGCGGTGAAGTCGTCATCGCGCAGGCTAAGGGCCTCACCGCCGTCCACCGGCAACTGCGTGATACCGGTCAGCAGCTGGGGGTCGGGCAATTGTCCCGCTGCCACTGATTGTTCCCGGAGCGCACGGACGTTCGCGGCGTCCGCCAGCAACGCGGGTTGTTCGACGAGTGCGAGGCGCTGCACCTCAGCGAGTGTCAGGGCCGCTATTGCAGAATCAGCCGCTGCAATTGCTGCATTTCCGCTTAAACCCCACAGCAAGGCACTGATGAAGACTCTCGACCACGCAATGGCGCGGCGCCGGAAACCAGGCCTGAATACAGGCATGACGACTCTCCAGGACGAAGTGAGAAGCGGCGTCCCCAGGGAACGCCGGGCTCAGTTCAGACGCAGGAGAGCGTGGGTGGTCGGAAGGGGGATGAGAGGCGGGACGAGACGGGTGGCAGCAGATAGCGATCGTCGGGCGCGGTGAGTGGGCCGACGGGGGATGACACTACAGTCGTCGCGCTCACGGCTTGGGCAGCCGCACAAACACTCATATCGGGACAGGCATCGCCGCAGCAACTCGGCGGCTCGGGAACATCGCTCGCCTGAACGGCATGGCAGTCCATGGGCATGCCGGATGTCGGGCTCGAGAAGGGCGTGAGTGGCGCACTGGCGGCGGCAATCGTCTGGACTGGAACGGTCGCTACCAGCAGCAACAACAGGCAAAGGCGGGACCAGGACATTGGTCGAGTCTAGGCGGCTGAGAGGGCCCGGACAAGTGAT
>JANNXJ010000012.1:0-4710 GCA_031409515.1 Gammaproteobacteria bacterium
GGGTGGCCGGGTATGCGGGTGGCTGTCGCCCGGGCCTTGGGTGTCGCTTTTTTACCGCCCCTTGCCTACTAGGTTTCGGGGTTTTGAATTCGGTATTTTTGGGGCAATTTTTGCATATTTCCAAACCCGGTACCTCTTCTACTCTAGCCCGAGCGTAGACGGCGGAACCTCGTCCAGCAGTTCAAGTATCCGGCCGCCGCCCCGGGCCACGCAGGTCAGCGGTTCATCGGCGACGACGACGGGCAGGCCAGTTTCTTCCATCAGAAGCTTGTCGATGTGCCGCAGCAGGGCGCCGCCGCCGGTCAGGACGATGCCGCGCTCGGCCACATCCGCGCCGAGTTCCGGCGGCGTCTGCTCCAGCGCCTGCTTCACGGCCTGGACGATGCCCTGGAGTGGTTCCTGCAGAGCCTCCAGAATTTCGTTGCTGTTCAGACTGAAACTCCGGGGCACGCCCTCGGACAGGTTGCGGCCCTTGACCGAGATCTCCCGGACTTCGTCGCCCGGGAACGCAGAGCCGATCTCCTTCTTGATGCGCTCAGCGGTAGCCTCACCGATCAGGATGCCGTAGTTGCGGCGGACGTAGTTGATGATGGCCTCGTCGAACTTGTCGCCGCCGATCCGGGCAGACGCTGCATAGACGATGCCATTGAGCGAGATGACCGCCACTTCGGACGTGCCGCCGCCGATGTCCAGCACCATGGAGCCCCGGGCCTCGTGCACGGGCATGCCCGCGCCGACCGCTGCCGCCATCGGTTCTTCCACCAGCCAGACCTTGCGGGCGCCGGCGCCCTCTGCGGACTCCCGGATGGCCCGGCGTTCCACCTGGGTGGAACCGTAGGGCACGCAGACGATGACCCGGGGGCTGGGCCGGAAATAGCGGCCAGGAAGGGCCTTGCGGATGAAGTGCTGGAGCATCTTCTCCGTCACGGTGAAGTCGGCGATCACGCCGTCCTTCAGGGGGCGGATAGCCGTGATGTTGCCTGGCGTGCGGCCCAGCATGTTCTTGGCCTGCTGGCCGACAGCCTCCACGATCTTGCCGCCACGACCGGGCTCTTCGCGAATGGCGACCACCGACGGTTCGTCCAGCACGATGCCGTGCCCCGCCAGATAGATCAGCGTGTTCGCGGTGCCCAGATCAATGGAAAGATCGTGGGAAAAATAACCCCGAAGCCGTTTCAGCATGGCTGTGTCAGCATGGTGCCCGCGCCCAGAGAGAAGTGCCCCTTAGAAGCCCGGTAGCCTAACGCCGGGGGTCGGATTCAGCAACAGCGGTGTATGATTTGCCGGCAGGAAAATCGCGGCCTGCCTCACACTTCGACCAATCGCCATTCAGACACACGCTGAGCCAGACCCGGTGAAACTCACCCGCCAGAACGTTGCACAGATCGCTCACCTGGCCCGTCTAGAAATCGGGCCTGAGGAGCTGGATGGCGTGGTCGAGAAACTGGGCCGCATTGTGGAGTTTGTCGATCAGCTCCAGCTGGCCGAGACCAGCGCGGTCACCCCCATGGCGCACCCCATGGACATGAGCCAGCGCCTCCGGGCCGACACGGTGACCGAAGCCGATCGCCGCGACCTCTACCAGCAGAACAGCGCCGCCGTCGCGGATGGCCTGTACACCGTTCCCCGGGTTATCGAGTAGGAGCGCCTTGTAGGAGCGCCTTTAGGCGCGATCCCCGGCCAAAAACATGCCCCCCCTGCCGCAACGCCCTACCATCACCCAGCTGTCCCAGGCCCTGGCTGCCCGCCAGGTCAGCAGCCGGGAGCTCACCGCTGCGGCCCTGGCCCGCATCGGCGCCGCCGACGGGGTCCTGAACAGCTTCATTACCCTGGTGCCGGAACTCGCCCTGGCCGCCGCGGACCAGGCGGACGCCCGACTCGCCCGGGGCGAGGGCGGGCCCCTCACCGGCATCCCCTTCGCCCACAAGGACATCTTCTGTACCGCCGGGATCCGCACGACCTGCGGCTCGAAGATGCTCGCGAACTTTGTTTCTCCCTACGACGCCACGGCGGTCGAGCGCCTGGCCGCAGCCGGCATCGTCACCGTGGGCAAGACCAACATGGACGAGTTCGCCATGGGGTCGTCCAACGAGACCAGCTGGTTCGGCCCCGTGCGCAATCCCTGGGACACGGACCGCTCGCCGGGCGGCTCTTCCGGCGGCTCTGCCGCCGCGGTGGCGGCTGGGTTAGTCCCGGCGGCAACGGGCACGGACACGGGCGGCTCGATTCGCCAGCCTGCGGCGCTGGTGGGCATCACGGGCTTCAAGCCCACCTACGGACGCGTCTCCCGCTACGGCATGATTGCCTTCGCCTCCAGCCTGGACCAGGCCGGGGTTCTGACCCTCACTGCGGAAGATGCCGCCCTGCTGACCGGCGCCATGGCGGGCTTCGATCCCCGGGACTCCACCAGCGCGGAACTGCCTGTCCCGGACTACGCCTCGACCCTGGGTGACGCCCTGCGGGGCAGGCGCATCGGTGTGCCGAAGGAATTTTTCGATGCGGGGCTCGAGCCCGGTTCCGCCACCGCGCTCCGCGAGGCCCTCCGGGTTTATGAGCGGCTGGGCGCGACTCTTGTGGAGATCTCCCTGCCGAGTCTGTCCCTGTCGGTGCCCACCTACTACATCGTTGCGCCGGCCGAGTGCTCGTCGAACCTGTCGCGCTTCGACGGCGTGCGCTTTGGCCACCGCCACGAGGGCGCCTCTACGCTCGAGGAGCTGTACAAGAAGTCCCGGGGCGAGGGCTTCGGTGCGGAGGTCAAGCGCCGCATCCTGACCGGCACCTACGTGCTGTCCGCCGGCTACTACGACGCCTACTACCTCAAGGCGCAGAAGGCGCGCCGCCTGATTGCCGACGATTTCCGGCGCTGCTTTGCCGACGTGGACGTGATTGCCGGCCCCACGGCGCCGACCCCCGCGTTCCGGCTGGGCGAGAAGGTGGATGATCCGGTGCAGATGTACCTGAACGACATCTACACCATTCCCGTGAACCTGGCCGGCCTGCCGGGGATATCTCTGCCCTGCGGCTTTTCTGGCGGCCTGCCGGTGGGGCTGCAGCTCATCGGGCCCCATTTCGGTGAGGCCGCGCTGTTCAACTTTGCCCACGTTTTCCAGCGGGAAACGGCCTGGCACACGCAGTTACCGCCAGCTGTTCCCGCAGGAGCGCCCGTAGGAGCGCCTTTAGGCGCGATCAATAGCGGATTCGCGCCTAAAGGCGCTCCTACGGGCGCGCCGCGATGACCTGGGAAACTGTCATCGGCCTCGAAGTTCACGCGCAGCTCGCCACGCGCAGCAAGATCTTCTCCGGGTCAGCCACGGCCTATGGCGCCGCACCAAACACCCAGGCCAGCCTCGTTGATCTCGGTTACCCGGGGGTACTGCCGGTGCTGAACGGCGAAGTGGTGCGGATGGCCGCGATGTTCGGTCTGGCGATCGGCGCCACCGTCGCGCGGCGCTCCGTCTTTGCCCGCAAGAACTACTTCTACCCGGACCTGCCGAAGGGCTACCAGATCAGCCAGTACGAGCTGCCCATCGTCCACGACGGCCACATCACCATCGATCTCGACGGTGGCGGGACCAAAGCCGTGCACGTGATCCGCGCGCACCTGGAGGAGGACGCCGGCAAGTCCCTCCACGAACACTTTGCGGGCTTGACCGGGCTGGACCTGAATCGGGCCGGCACGCCGTTGCTGGAGATCGTCTCGGCGCCGGATCTGCGCTCGGCGAAGGAAGCCGTGGCATACATGAAGAAGGTGCACCAGCTGGTGCGCTACCTGGGGATCTGCGACGGCAACATGCAGGAAGGTTCCTTCCGTTGTGACGCCAATGTTTCTGTCCGCCGCGCCGGCACCGAACCGCTTGGCACCCGGACGGAATCGAAGAACCTCAATTCCTTCCGCTTCCTCGAGCGGGCGATTCTCTTCGAGGTCCAGCGGCAGATCGAAGTGCTCGAAAGCGGGGGCAGAGTCGTCCAGGAAACCCGGCTTTACGATCCGGACCGGGACGAGACCCGGCCGATGCGCAGCAAGGAGGAGGCCAACGACTACCGGTACTTCCCCGACCCGGATCTGCTCCCGGTGGGGCTGGATGACGCTTACATCGACGCCGTCCGGCGCCTGCTCCCCGAACTCCCCGACGCCCGCCGGGAGCGCTGGGCCCGGGACTTCGGCCTCAAGGCGGAAACCGCCGAGGTCCTTGCTGCCGATCCGGAGGTGGCGACGCTGTTCGATAGCCTGGCCCGGGA
Organism: Gammaproteobacteria bacterium; assembly: GCA_031409515.1. GTDB lineage: Bacteria > Pseudomonadota > Gammaproteobacteria > Steroidobacterales > SHZI01. Next base: position 4,240 of record JANNXJ010000012.1, read on the forward strand.
GTCCGGCCAGCCCGTGGCGGCCGCCAACACCCTGCAGAGCCAGCTCTTCAGCCTCTTTGGTCCGGAGCGCACGCCGGCCCGGGTCAACGTGCCCGCCACGGCTGCTATCTTGCGCCTGGCTGCAGACGGAAGCATCGCCCGCAGCAGCGCGAAGGAACTCATTGAGGAGTTTGCCTTCACCTCCGCAGCACCGGATTTGCAGCAACTGGTGGAACAGCGGGGCCTGAAGCAGATCAGCGACAGCGGCGCGCTGGAGGGTATCGTCGCGGACGTGCTGGCCGCTAATCCGCTGCAGGTTGAGCAGTACCGGGCTGGCCAGACCAAGGTGCTGGGTTTCCTCGTCGGCCAGATCATGAAAGCGAGCGGCGGCAAGGCGAACCCGGCTCAGGTTAACGAACTACTGAAAATGAAACTGTAGGAGCGCCTTTAGGCATAAATGGGGACATGCCTCATTTCGGTTGGGGAAAATGA
>JANNXJ010000013.1:0-5093 GCA_031409515.1 Gammaproteobacteria bacterium
TTGTGGGGCGTTGCCGCACAAGTTGCCAGATTGCAAACCCGGTGCCTCTGTTTGTTTAGCGTTGGCAGCGGGGGCAGAAGTAGCTGGAGCGCTGGCCCAGCACGACCTGCTTCACGGGGGTGCCGCAGACCCCGCAGGGGCCGCCGGCCCGGTCGTAGACCCGGAGGTGCTGGCCGAAATAGCCCGGCTGGCCGTCTCCGTCATAGAAGTCCCGCAAGGTAGTTCCGCCCACCCGGATGGACTCCGTCAGGACCTCCTTGATGGCGGCGACCAATGCCTCGATGCGCGGCAGCGCGACGCGCCCCGCGGCCCGGGCAGGATGAATGCCGGCCCGGTGAAGCGCCTCGCTGGCGTAAATGTTGCCGACGCCGACGACGATATGCGCGTTCATCACGTGGGGTTTGATGGCAATCCCCCGCTTCCGGCTGCGCCTGAAGAGATAGTCACCGGTGAACTCGTCGCCCAGGGGCTCCGGACCCAGTGGCGCGATCAGTGGGTGGAGGGCCGGGTCGTCCTCCGTCCACAGGACTGAGCCAAAGCGCCGCGGGTCGTTGAAGCGCACCGTCACACCGGCATCCGTCACGAGATCCAGGTGATCGTGGCGCTCAGGCGGTCGCTCCTCGCGCAAAACCCGGAAGCTGCCGGTCATCCCCAGGTGGAGCAGGGCGGTGCCCCGGTCTGTGCGCAGCAGGAGCCACTTGGCGCGGCGGTCCAGGGCTTTAACCCGGGCGCCAGTGAGGCGCTGGGCCAACTCGGCGGGCACGGGCCACCGCAGTTTAGGCACCCGGAGGGCAACTCGCGCGATTTGCCGCCCCTCCAGCCACGGGGCAAGGCCCCGCCGGGTGATTTCAACCTCGGGTAATTCGGGCATCTGGGCGTACTTCAGGGACCAATTCGCCACACTGGGACCTGGTCCCGCGACCAGATAGACCATAAGGGCCTAGGGTGAGGCTCGGGAAGTGCGGCTTTGACGCGACACTCGTTGGCCCGAGAGGCTTGAAAAGGGTTAAGTCAGGCCGCATTTCAATCACTTGGACGCACCGCTATAGTGGACGGCTAGCGCTACGCCCCCGTTGTTGATTCCCTCAGAGGTGGACATGAATCTTCTCGATCTGTTGCAAGACGGCATTCTCGGCTTGAGCGGCTGGACCAAAGTGCTGGTCACGGTCGTCATGCTGCAGGTCTCGTTGATGGCCACGACCCTCTACCTGCATCGGGACCAGGCCCACCGGGCCATCGACTTGCACCCCGCCCTGCGCCACTTTTTCCGTTTCTGGATGTGGCTCACCTCCGGCATGGTGACCCGCGAGTGGGTTGCCGTCCATCGCAAGCACCACGCCCTCTGCGAGAAGGTGGGCGACCCCCACAGCCCCGTCGTCTTCGGCCTCAAGAAGGTCCTGCTGGAAGGCGCCGAACTCTACCGCGTCGACGCGCGGAATCCGGAAGTGGTCGCCAAGTACAGCCGGGGGACGCCTGACGACTGGCTGGAGCGCAAGTTCTACCTGCCCCACACCACCCTCGGCATCTACACCCTGCTGACCCTGAACGTCCTCCTCTTCGGCGTCATTGGCATCACCATCTTCGCCATTCAGATGGCCGCCATGCCCATTCTGTCTGCCGGGATCATCAACGGCCTCGGCCATGACACCGGCTATCGCAATTTTGAGTCCGACGACGCTGCCACCAACCTGTACCCGATCGCTTTCCTGATCGGTGGCGAGGAGCTGCACAACAACCACCACGCGTTCCCGTCCTCCGCCAAGTTTTCCGTGCGCCCCTGGGAGTTCGATATCGGCTGGATGTACATCACGATCTTCAAGGCTCTGGGACTGTGCAAGGTCCGGCGTGTGGCACCCGAGCCCCAGTTCGCCCCGGCCCCGCGCCAGGTGGACATCGAAACGCTGAAGGCAGTGCTGGTAAACCGCATGCATGTGCTGCGGGACTACTCGGCCAAAGTCACCCTGCCAGTGTTTCGCCGTGAGGCAGAAGTCGACGCCGCCGCACGCCGTTTGTCGCCCCGGCTGCTGATCCGCCGGCCGCAACTGCTGGACGACGCGGCCCGCGCCCGTCTGGCTGCCCTGCTCGATAACAACCACGCCCTCCGGACGGTGCACGAGTTCCGTCTGCAGCTGGTCGCGGTCTGGGAACACGCCAACGTGAGCAACGAGTTGCTGGTCCGCCAGCTTCGCGAGTGGTGCACCCGCGCTGAAGCCAGTGGCATCGAGGCGCTCCAGGAGTTTTCGGCCCGCCTGCGCGGGTACCTGCCGACGCCGGGTTACGCGGTGGCCTGAGGCGGCGCGCGGGCAACAGCGAGGACAAGACGCAAAAAACCCGCCGGAAGGCGGGTTTTTTGTTGGAGGATCGCGCCTAAAGACGCTCCTACAGGCACTCCTACTTAATCTTCGCTTCCTTGTACGCCACGTGCTTGCGCACGACCGGGTCGTACTTCTTCGCTTCCAGCTTGTCTGGATGGGTGCGTTTGTTCTTGGTGGTGGTGTAGTAGTGGCCGGTATCGGCAGTCGATACCAGCTTGATCTTGTCGCGGATGCTTTTGGCCATGGTCTCGTCCTACAAAAGATAAGTTCGCGCCTAAAGGCGCTCCTACACCGCGGCGCCAGACTCGCGCAGGTTTTCCATTACCTTCTCGAGGCCAAGCTTGTCGATGGTGCGGAGTCCGTGGCTGGAAACCCGCAGGGTGACGAAGCGCTTCTCGCCTTCCAGCCAGAACCGGTGCGTATGCAGGTTGGGCAGGAAGCGCCGGCGCTTCTTGTTGTTGGCGTGGGACACGGTGTTGCCGTAAAGCGGCTTCTTGCCGGTGACCTGACAGACCCGTGACATAGCAAACCTCTTCGAACTCAATGAGTTGGGTATTGGATTATGGGTTGCCGGGCGTCCCGGCAGCCGCACTTTATACCAGCGAGGCAGGGGCTACAGCAACCCCCGGCTGGCGAGCGACACGCAAGTGCCGTCCCCCACGACGAAGTGATCCAGCAGCCGCACGTCGACCAGCTCCAGGGCATCCCGGATCCGGCGGGTGATAAGCCGGTCTGCCTCGCTGGGCTCAGGGACCCCGGAAGGGTGATTGTGGGCCAGGATCAGGGCAGCCGCGTTCCGCTGGAGGGCCTGCCGTACGACCTCCCGGGGGTAGACCGTCGTGTTGTCGATGGTCCCCTGGAAGAGCTCCTCGAAGGCCAGGACCCGGTGCCGATTGTCCAGGAACAGGCAGCAGAAGACCTCGTGGGGCCGGTCCCGCAGCCTGGCGAGCAGGAAGTCCTGGCTGTCCCCCGGGGAGCTGATGGTCTTCCCCGGCGACAGCTTTTCCCCCATGTAGCGGCAACAGCATTCCCGGGCCGCCCGGAGCGTGGCGGACTTGCCAGGGCCCAGGCCATGGAGGGTCTCGAGTTCCGCATGGCCCGCGTTGAGCACGCCGCGCATGCCGCCGAAGCGCGCGAGCAGTTGCCGAGCCAGATCGAGGGCCGACACACCGGCCACACCCCGGCCCAGCAGAATGGAGAGCACTTCGGCGTCGGTCAGGTGCCCGGGTCCGGACTGGACAAGCCGTTCCCTGGGCCGTTCTGCCGCAGGCCAGTCCTTGATGAGACTGGACTTCCGGGGCGGCGTGTTCAGGGTATTGACTGGCACGGGCGCCATTCTGGGCATGCCCGCCGGACTGACCAAGCGGGGAAACTGCCTGCTTCGGGGACAAAGCACGGTTGTCCGGTGCGTGTTGCGCTAAGCTTTTGCCCTTCCAGGAAAGGTGCAGGGTTTGGGCGCTCTAAGCCAACAGCGGGTTGTCCTCGGCGTCACGGGCGGCATTGCCGCCTACAAAAGCCCCGACCTCGTCCGGCGCCTGCAGGATGCGGGCGCGGAGGTGCGTGTGGTGATGACGCCCAGTGCCACCCGCATGGTGGCTGCTACCGTCTTCCAGGCCGTCTCCGGCCATCCAGTGCGGTCCGATCTCTGGGATGACGCTGCCGAAGCGGCCATGGGCCACATCGAGCTCGCGCGCTGGGCTGATCTCGTGCTGATAGCCCCCGCCACTGCTCACCTCATGTACCAGCTCGCGAGCGGGGCAGCGGGCAACCTTCTGACCACGATCTGCCTCGCGACGTCGGCGCCCGTGGTGCTGGCGCCCGCGATGAATCAGGCCATGTGGCGCCATGCCGCCACCCAGGCCAATCGGCTGACGCTCGAGTCCCGCGGGGTGCGCTGCATCGGTCCCGCCTCCGGCAGCCAGGCCTGCGGCGACGTTGGCCCGGGCCGCATGGTGGAACCTGCGGATATCGTTGCCGCCTTAAGCGAACTGCCGCTGGGTGATCTCGCCGGACTGCTCAAGGACCAGCTGAAGGGCCTGAGGGTGCTGATTACTGCGGGGCCCACGCGGGAGCCCATCGACCCCGTGCGTTTCGTCAGCAACAGGAGTTCCGGCAAGATGGGCTTTGCGGTGGCCCGCGCTGCTGTTGAGGCGGGCGCCCGGGTGACCCTGGTTGCCGGTCCTGTCGCCCTGCCGACTCCGGGGGGCGTCCGGCGTATCGACGTGGAGACTGCCGGTGAGATGTGCGCGGCTACCCTCGAGCGGATCGCCGACGCGGACATCTACATTGGCGCTGCCGCGATTTCTGACTATCGCCCAGAACCGGCGCTCCAGAAAATCAAGAAACACGCGGACCGCCTCACGCTGGACATGGTGAAGTCACCGGATCTGCTGGCCACCATTGCCGCACGAGCCGGAGCGCCGTTTACAGTGGGTTTCGCCGCCGAGACCGAGCGCCTGGAGGAATATGCCCGCCAGAAGCTGCAGGGCAAGCGGCTGGACATGATTGTTGCCAACCAGGTTGGAGCAAAGCTCGGGTTCGACGAAGACGAGAACAGCGTCCTCATTCTCTGGCAGGATGGTCAGGAGTCCTTCTGTCGCATGGCCAAGTGCGACCTGGCGCGCAGGATCATCGCTACCGTCGCTGCCCGCTACGCCGCCGCTCGAGAGGTACCGGGTTTGGAAAATGGCCAATTTGGCGCCCAAATTGCAGGATGGCAACCCCGTACCGCGGGGGTATGCCACCAGGGAAGCTGCGGATAAACGACCCACGCCAGGG
>JANNXJ010000014.1:0-63825 GCA_031409515.1 Gammaproteobacteria bacterium
AAGGACCTGAAAAAGGCCGGCCTCAAGGCCACCACCCCCCGGTTGCGGATTCTGGAGATCCTGCAGGAAGGCGGTCCCCGGCATCTCAGCGCCGAGGACATCTACCGACGCCTGGCGGGCGCGGGGGATGATGTGGGCCTGGCCACGGTGTACCGGGTGCTGACTCAGTTCGAACAGGCCGGCCTCGTCACCCGCCACAACTTTGCCAGCGACCACTCGGTGTTTGAGCTGGACTCAGGCCGGCACCACGATCACATGGTGTGCGTTGAGACGGGCCGGGTGGTGGAGTTCGCCAACGACGAGATTGAACGCCTGCAGCGGGAGATTGTTGGCCGGCACGGCTACGATCTCGTGGACCACAGCCTCGTCCTGTATGTGAAGCCAAAGCCCGACTCAAGCTCGTAGGAGGGCCTTGAGGCGCGATCGGTGGTTTGGCGGCCCCGCCCGCCCGGGGCGTGCTATCCGGAGGCGCTTTGAATCGCCTATCCTCTTGTCAGGCCGCAGTACCCCCACCCGGACCACTATTGAACGGTAAATCCGTTCGCCAGAATCGCCGTACCGACCCGCACGTCCCATACGTTGTCCGTGCCAGCGCGGCCCGTCTTCTTGATTGTGACCGTGGCGGTGATCAACTCCGGACTGACCACGACCACGTTACTCGCGGCCGGTTTGTAACCACTGCCGTTTTCAAACGTGACCGCCATCCCGTTGGCAAATCCTGAGCCGGTGATCGTAACTGGCACTGCCGCACCGCCCGCGACCCCGGTGGACGGATTAATGCTCGCCAGCGTGACTGCGCCGCCCGTGCCGGGCGTATCACAGCCCGTGGGGTTGAGCACGTCAACCGTCAGCCTGGTGACACTGATACGCAACAATACGCAAGACACGTTGTCCGTCTCGTCGGTCTCGAGCAGGCGGTTCTTGGGGTCTGTCTCGATAATCAGTCTGTAATCGCCATCTTTCAGCCTCTTCAGGCTGATCTCCTGGCCCAGGAGCCCCGAGCCGTAGGTGTCGCCCCAGCCCACTGACATTCCCTGCACCGAATTGCCGCACTGGGAGTAAACAGCACTGCTGGGTGCACCGGGCAGGGTCAGGTTCTGCGAACCCGTATCCATGATGCAAAAGCTGGTCTTGGTGCTGGTGCGTTGGGAAGTGCCCTTGACTGATTGCAGGGTATAGAGCGCGTAGTCGTCGAAATGAAAGTGACTGTGTCCCTGGTGCCAGGTAAAGGTACCCGCCAGCAGGTCAGTGAAACTGCTGTCCGATGAATAAATCCGCTGGTAGACGTTCTGGCCCGCCTGTGCCACCTCACCGGCAATCAATTCCAGCGGCCCTGCGCCTGCGTTCCATGAACTGGTGCTGAAGCGGATTTCAGGGTCGCCGGCGTAGTTGCTACGGACAGCGATGTTCGTGGCGGGCAACGCCTGGAGGTTCGGGATGTTCTGCACCACCTGCGCAGGACTGGCCGTGACCCGGAGCAGGACGGTCAGCGAGAGTGATAGCAAGAAGAAGGTTCGCATGACGGCTCAGTCCTCCTCATAGTGCGGTTGTCGGACTGCCGGGATAACCCCGCCTGACTCCAGTCGCTGGAACCAGGCGGGGCCGCCTCGGTAGCTTTCAGCAGCCGGAACTCAGGCTGTTATTAGCACTTGTCCGTGCACGCGGTGTTGGTGAAGATCACGGTTGAGGTGTCATTCTTGAGTCCGTACTTGAGCTGGACAACCACACTCGTGCTCGGTGTCTTGCTGACGCCATCGACCTGGGTGGCGAAGATGGTCGTGCCCGTCTTCAGGGTCTCCGAGACCGTGTAGAAGCCGTCGGGCAGCACACAGAGCTGGACGTCGCCTTTTTCATCGGTAACCAGGTCGGTGGTGTCGCCCAGCGGGCCCTGGATGCTGATCAACCAGTCTGCTGCGGGGGTCACACCACCCTTGGCATCAATGATGTCCTTGTGGGCAGCAATGCAGAAGGTGCGCACATCCTTGACCTTGAAGTTGTCGGTCTTCGACGAGGCGGGCACGAACCCATGGAAGCAGCCATTACCGCAGAGGTTGTCGACCTTCGTCGCATCGCCGGCGAAATCGCCCACTGGCGTCATCCAGGCCTTGTAGACACCGCCGTTGTTCGGTGTATCAAGGTAGGGGCACAGTTCCACCACGACACCACCACCGGCGTCCACGCTGGCAGCAGTGTTGTGAGTGCCCGGCCCGGGCGCCGGCGCATCACAGTTCTTGGTCATGATGCCGGACTGGATGGTGACGCAGCGATTGTTCACCGGGTCGGTGCTCAGCAGTTTCTTGCCGCTCGGATCGGTAACCTGGAAATAGTATTCACCGTCGGGCAGACCCGCCGCGGTCGACGGCGCATTCACCGGCGGTCCGCCGTCCAGCCAGACACCGGTGAGGCCGCACTTGCTCAGGTACTTGGTATTGCCATTGACGATCGAACCGTCGGCGTTGGTGGTGAAAATGGCGCCCGGCAATGGGCCGGCATGAGCGAGTCCGCTAGAAAGGCTGACGATGGCGGCTGCCAAAGCCAAACGGCGTAGTGGGTTCTTAGTCATGTTAAGGCTCCCCTGATTTGTTGTTTGGTGCCTGACCTTATGAGGTCACGCTTATTGCCGATCGACCCTACGCCTCATCCTCAGCCCAAACAACGCCGGTTTTACATAGTCTCGAATTGTCGAGGGGCGCTCCCCACAAAGAAACCCCGCCGTTCGGCGGGGTTTCCTGAACGTGGCCGGCGTCAGGGGGCTTAGTCCTTCGACTTCGTGATCTCTTACCCGTCCGGCGAGACGCCCGCCTTCCCGCCGTTCCCGTCCATCCCGAATTGACCCACTTAGCGGTATATTTTCCATGGCGAACTGAACCACGTGTGCAACACCGCGCCCCTACGCGCACCTCAGTGGCAGACCCACTAGACGGGTCGGTCTTGCTTGAAAATCCCGGGGGCGAATAATCGGTGGAACTCAACAGTTTGGGGGCACCGCCCGTTCGGGGCATGCCACCCGGAGGCCCTTTGAATCGCCCATCCTCCTATCCTCCTGAATGCTCAGAGCCGCAGGTCAGGCGTCCGCTTGAGTGCCGGTTTCGCCGGCCACGAGGGGCAGAGCGCCTCAATCACCACCATCAGATCGTCGAGCACCGTGAACGCCGCGGCCGCAGAGACTGCGGGGCGTTGGTAGGCCGCCCGGTCCTCGGCCACGCGAAAGGCAGTCAGCGGCGTGGGCGAGTCAGCGTACTTCGGCGAGGAGTTCGTCAAGCAGGCCCTCCTTGTCAAACAGGCGGAAGTAGTGACGGACCAGATTGAGGTCCACCGTTGCCCGGTTGGCTTCAAGCAACGCCCGGATATCTTCCAGATCCTGGCGCCGGCGGGGATCGTTGACGAGCCCCTGAAGTTTGAACGCGATCAGCCCCTCCAGACTCACCACCCGGAGTTCACCAAATGGTGTCTGGTGACTCACCGCTCCGGCCAGCAGGTCGATGGCCGCAGGACGACTGGCGTAGAGGAAGTCCACGCGCTCATCGCCCCGAACGTAGTTGGCAGCGTCGGCGCTTCGATGCAGGCACTCGTACCCCAGGGAGCGAATTGCCCCGTCGACGGACTCGGCCAGGCGGGCATCAATTAGCAAATCCACGTCGGTCGTCGCCCGGATTACCCGGTAGGGGGCCAGTGCAAGCCCGCCAATCAGGGCACTTGCAGCTCCGAGGTCATCAAGACATCGGAGAACCTCCTGGATCTGCCTGCCCAGCCGGGAAACGGGTGCCATGGAACGATGGTGCCTAGGTCCGGGCAGCAAGTCGACAGCACGCTGGATATCGTACTGCCCGGCGTTCCCGGGACGCTTTCAGCGCAAATCGCGCGCAGAAGGACGGCGTTGCGCCAGGCACTGCACAAACCGGCGCTCCAGTGCGTCGTGCACTTCGGGCGCTACGGCACCCATGCCCAGCCACTCAAGGCGCATGGTTTCCCAGTCGCGATCATCCACCCGCCTGGCCTGACCCAGGCCCTGGCGCAGCAACTTAAGCTCGTGCTCACGGCGCAAGCCCGCATCCTCTGGAGGAGTAGCAGTTGCGCTGAGGATCTCGGCGTGGACACACAGTGTGCGCAACGCCAGCTCCCGAGCCGCGTCGTCCCCGGTGGTGAACTCGGCCGAGTCTGTCCGTACCAGTGCCTGTTGCAGCGCCTGTTTCGTGCCCTTGTTCGGCCAGCGCGGGACGCCGGCCATGAACGCGTCGGCTGCAGTACGGAGGGCTTCGCGCTCGGCGTCGGTTGCGCACTGGAGCACGGCGCGCTGGTAAGCACGCACCTGTCTGGCGGCCGTACGGACGTTCGTCTCGACAGCGTCGCTGGCGCGCTGCTCCAGTCCGGCCAGCAGCGCCTCATAGCCCGACACCGCGCGCTGGAAGCGGTCCCGCAGGCCCCGTGCCTCGGCGTGCGGCAGCTCCCCGATGGCAGCGAACCCAGCCTGCCACTCGCGCAGTCGTGCCTGCCCCGACTGGCGGTCGGCGGGTGACTGCTGCATCGCTTGTTCGATCTGCCCGCACAAGGCCACTGCCTGGACCTTGGCCAGCTCCAGCGCTGCGGACTGCTCGGCGAATACCTGCTGGCGGCGTTCGTAGACGGCATTGCACAGCGCGCGAAATTCCGCCCAGAGTGTCTCCGACTGCGCGTGCGGCACCGGGCCCGTGGTCTTCCACTGGGTCTGCAGGCGCTTCACCTCGTCGATGGCCAGTGCCGTGTCTGCAGCCGTCGCGAGCTGCTGCGCCCGTGCAATCAGCGCCTGCTTGTCGGCAGCGTTGCGCGCGTGCCAGGCCGTCACCCGCGCACGCAGTCGATCCAGCGCCCTATAGAACTCAGCCTCGACGGGACGACCGGCGTCGCGATCGACCGGCGCGTGCCGACGCCAGTCCTGCGGTGCTTCCCGCAGGACGCGCGCGATCAGCGGATGGTCGGGCTGCCCGGCATCGATCCCTGCTTCGAAGGCCAGCAAGCGCTCGACCACCTGCTTCCGGCTGTCGAGATTGGCGCGACGGAGCGCAGCCTGCGCGGCGAAATAGAGCTGGCAGGGCTGGAACGCCGCCTGGTACGCCCGCTCAAAGCGCTCCGCCTCAGCCGGCACGTCGACGGCGATGCCCTGATTGATCGTCCGCCATTCCTGCCGGAGCGCGCGGAGGTGTTCTGCCAGTTTCTCAGGCTCGTCGTCAACGCCAATCAGCGCCTCCACTTCCTCAATCAGCTCGATGCGCTTCGGTGCAACGACGTAGTCTTTCCACCGGCGCAGCTCGTTCAGGCGGACGTCGAGCTGCTCCAGGCTGCGCGTGACGTGTGGTGGCAGAGAGGGGGCACCCGGCAGGGCTGCTTCCAGCGCTTGGCGGAACCGTGCTGCCTTGCGCGTGTCGCCCCGGTGAAGGGCGGCGCCGCTCAAGCGGATCAGGCTGACGATCTCGCCCTGGGCCTCTGCTTCCATCGCGTGCCGATCGGCGAGCGCCCGGGCATCTGCCGCACGGGCCTGTTCAGCGGCGGCCCGCGCCCTCGCGTCGGCCGCGGCCTGCTCTGCTACGGCGTCGCTGAGCGCCTGCAGTTCGGCAGCGAGTCCGCGCGCCCGGGCCTCGTCAGCTTCCCGCTGGGCGGCCAGGCGTACCAACTCGCGGTCGTGCGCAGCAATGTTTTCGCGGCAGCGCTGGAGCGCCTTCAGGGCGCGCTGACGAACCGGGGCGTCGGCTGTGCCTGGCAACGCCTGCCAGCGCTCCGTCAACAGGGAGAGCGTGGCCTCGTAGAGGGCATCGTGGGCTCGGCTGCTGTGCTTCTCGATTGAGGTGCACAGGGCATCGGCTTCCAGGGCAGCCTGTTCTGCGTTGCGCTGCTCGGCCAGCAGCGCGTCGGTCCGCTGCTTGATGAGCTTGTAGGCAGCTTTGTCCCTGCCGCGCACGCGTGGCAACAGGTCGTGCCACAGCGCGGGATCGTCGATCGCCGCTGCCGCGGCCTGCCGCACGCGAGTCGTCGGCCCTTCGACGGCTACCCGGGCGAGTTCGGCGGGCGTCATGGAGCCCGACGCGATCGTGGTCAACAGTCTCTCGTGTTCAGCCGGATCAACCGCGGGCACCGGTTCAATCGGTGGAGTTGCTGCCGCGGGCGGTGGCGGCGGGGCAGGGGCGGTGCGGAACAGGCGCGATAGCAGGTTCATTCGTGTATCTCTTGTTTAGGAGGACCGACCGGCGCGCCTCTTTGTCTTTCCTGGCTTCCGGTCGCCCAGGTCGCCGCTCCGGCCCTGCGCCAGCATCTCTGCGGCATGGGCCCTCGTCTGTTCCGTGATCGTCACCCCGCCCAGCATGCGCGCCGTTTCCTCCACGCGCTCTTCGCTGTTCAGCATGCGCACGGTCGTGGTGGTCTTGCCGGCGCGGGTGGTCTTGCTCACGGTGGCCTGATGTTCCGCGAGCGTTGCCACCTGGGGCAGGTGAGTAATGCACAGGACCTGGCGGCCGCTGCTCAGCTGGCGCAGACGCCGGCCAACGATCTCGGCAACGGCACCCCCAACGCCGGCATCCACTTCATCAAACACCAGCGTGGGTGCGCCACGGGTCGCCGTTGCCACCACCTGAATGGCCAGATTCAGCCGGGATAACTCGCCGCCGGACGCCACGCGGCTCAGCGCCCCGGTTGGCTGTCCCGGATTGGTGGTGACCAGAAACTCAACCTCGTCGGCGCCCTGGGCAGTGACGGCGCCGTCGCCGAGGGGGCCCACACGGGCATCGAACTGCCCGCCGGGCATGCCGAGAGTCGCCATGTTCTTCGTCACCGCGGCACTCAGGGAGCTGGCCGCGGCCCGCCGGCCGGCCGTCAGTCGGGTGGCCAGCGCGAGCAGTGCGGAGCGCTGCGCATGCGCGGCGGCTGCCAGCTTCTCCAGCGTCACTTCGCCGGCGCTGAGCTGGGTCAGCTCGGTCTGGAGTCGCTCCCGCAGGGCCGGCAGCTCGTCGGTGGTGCAGCGGTGCTTGCGGGCTGATTCGCGCAGGGCGGCCAGCCGATCGGCGATCTCGGTCTCCCGCCCCGGATCCTGGTCCAGTTGTGCCAGCCGCTGGCGCAGCTGGTCCACGGCTTCGCCGATCTGGGCCTCCACATCCGCGAGCACCCGCAACGGGTGTTCCAGTTCGGGATCGAAGCGCAGCACCTCGCCCAGTGCCCGGCGTGCAGCACCGACGGCGGCCTGGGCCGAGGTCTCCTCGTCGTCATAGGTGCGGGCGATGGCCCTGTCCAGGGCCTCGCCGATGCGCAGCCGGTGGGCGAGGGCCGTGTGTTGCCGTTCCAGTTCGGTGAATTCGCCCGGGCGGGGCTGGAGCACATCGAGCTCCCCCAGCTGAAAGGTCAGCAGCTCGAGCCGGCTGTCCCGATCCCGCTGGCTGGCGGTGAGTTCCTGCAGAGCAGCTTCAGCCGTGATGCAGGCGGCGTGGGCGGACCGCACCTGGTCCAGTAGTTCGGCGTGATCGGCGAGTCCGTCCAGCACGTCCCGCTGGGCCGACCGGTGGCGCAACGACTGGTAGTCCTGCTGACCGCAGATGTCGACGAGCGTGACGCCCAGTTCCCGCAGCGTCTGGATGGGCACCGGACGCCCATTGATCCACGCTTTCGAGCGCCCATCGGCACTGACGAGGCGGCGCAGATGACAGCCAGAGTCCTCGTCGGCGAGGTCATTGTCCTGCAGCCAGCGGCTCGCCGGACTGCCGCTGGCGGGCGCAAAGGTTGCCAATACCTCCAGCCGGGCAGCCCCGGCGCGGATGGCCTGGGCATCGCTGCGTTCGCCGACCGCCAGCGCCAGCGCGTCGATCAGGATGGACTTCCCGGCACCGGTTTCGCCAGTCATTACCGTGAAGCCGCAGCTGAAGTCCACCGTGACTTCCTCGATGACGGCGAGATCGCGGATCTGCAGCTGGGTCAGCATGCGGGAGGCGGTTACCTCTTGCCGCGGGGGCGTGCAGGAGTGACGCCGTGGTCCCGGGTGTCCCGGCCCCAGAGCAGCTTGCTGCGCAGGATATCGAAGTAGTCGTAGCCCACCGGGTGCACCAGTTCAATCCGTTCCCGGGCGGCGCTGACCCGGACTGCCGAACCGGGACTCAGGCGGCCAAGTAACTCTCCATCGCAGGTGACTTCGGCCCGCTCGGCCGGTTTCCCCTTGGGCGACGGCGCGGCGTGGAGTCGGACCTCGGCCACGCGATTGCCAGGGATGACGAGGGGCCGATCGCTGAGCGTGTGGGGGCAGATGGGCGTGAGCACCAGCGCGTCGAGGCCGGGTTCGACGATCGGGCCGCCGCAACTGAGGGCGTAAGCGGTTGAGCCCGTCGGTGTCGCGATGATAAAGCCATCGCCGAGGTGGGTGTTCACGTAGCCGCCGTCGACAAACGTCTGGTACTCAACCATGCGGCCGGTATCGTGGCGCTTGACCACCACATCATTGAGGGCAAAAGCGCTCGCCAGCACTTTCTCATTCTTTACTATGGACGCCACGAGCAGCATGCGCTGCTCGCTGACGTAATGGCCGGCCAGGATCTGATCAATGTGCGCCAGCATATGCTCCGGGCCCACGTCGGCCAGAAAGCCCAGGCGGCCGCGATTGATCCCCAGGAGGGGAATCTTGCGGCCCGCGATCCGCCGCGCCGCATAGAGCATGCTCCCGTCACCACCAATCGCGATGATCAGGTCGACGCCGACGGTGAGCCGGTCATCGGCAACACGCTTCGCGCGGGCGGGCACCCCGCGGGCGCGCACCGAGCGGCTCAGCTTGACGCTGCAGCCTGCCCGCAGGAGGTGCGGTGCCAGGATGCGCAGCGCTTCCAGGGCCCGGGGATCCTGCGGGTTGCCCATGAGCGCAATTCTGGTGAAGGGCTTCTGTCGGGATCTGTTGTTCATTTCGCTATTCTTATCATGACCTTGACACTCTACATGGGCGATTGCTAGCGTGCCCCGCAGCCATGGGCACTGAACTCACCTCCGACCTGCCGTCCGAGCGTGCCCGGCACGTCCTCCGGATTCTCGTTGAACACTACATCCGGGAGGGGCAACCCGTCGGCTCCCGGACCCTGTCGCTGACCGCCGGCCTGGATCTGAGCCCAGCCACTATTCGCAATGTCATGGCTGATCTCGAGGACCTCGGGTTCATAGCCGCGCCCCACACTAGTGCCGGCCGGATCCCCACTGCCAAAGGGTACCGCTTTTTTGTGGATACGCTCGTCCGGCTCCAGCCCATGGCAGAGCCGGATGTCGTCCGCCTGCAGGGGCAGCTCGAGGACCGGTTCCGGGGGGATGCCAAGGCCATTGCTTCCGCCGCTTCTTCGGCGCTCTCCGCCCTGACCAGTCTGGCAGGCGTGGTGACCATTCCCCGGCAGCAGAAGGCCACTTTGCGCCATATCGAGTTTCTGCCCCTGTCGGGCCGGCGCGTCCTCGCCATCCTGGTGGTCAACGATGCAGAAGTGCAGAACCGCATTCTGGACATGGACCGGGACTACACCGAAGAGGAGCTGCGCCGGGCGGCGAACTACCTGAATGAGCAGTTTACGGGCCGGGATCTGTCCGAAGTCAGGACCCGGCTCCGGGCCAACCTGGACGGCACCCGGGAGTACATGAACCGCCTCATGCTGGACTCCATCGCCGGGCATGCCCCTAAGGCAGGCACGGAGAGCGCGGGCTATGTGCTTTCCGGTGAGACAAAACTGATGAATTTTCAGGAGCTTTCGGATGTCGAGAAGATCCGGCAGCTCTTTGAGGCCTTTGGCGAGCAGCGGGAGATACTGACCCTGCTGGACCGAAGCGTCGCTGCCCAGGGCGTCCAGATCTTCATCGGCGAGGAGTCGGGCTACCGGATTCTCGATGACTGCACGATCGTCACGGCCCCGTATACTGTCGGGGACCAGATCGTCGGCGTTCTCGGGGTCATTGGCCCTACCCGGATGGCCTACGAGCGGGTTATTCCTATTGTCGAGGTCACCGCCCGGCTGCTGGGGGCAGCCCTTAACTCGGATCCGAACGCCGGACCGGATTTTGGTCTGCGGCCGGACTTGAATTCCGGTTCCTGACCCCCATTGTCGGCACTGGCGGCCTAGGGCCTGCCCCATTAGGTCCGGCCAGACAGCACGTCCAGAAGGAGCTTGCCCATGCCAGATGCTGAACACCCGGATCCTGAACACCGGGATGCGGCCGCCGAGGATATGGTGGCCCAGCTGCGCGAGGCACTGGAGAAGGCCGAGGCCACCGGGGCGGAGAACTGGAATCGCTACCTGCGGGCCGTGGCTGAACTCGACAATGTGCGCAAGCGGGCGGCCCGGGACCTCGACGCTGCCCGTCGCTCTGGCGTAGAGAAGCTGGCCGGCGAGCTGCTCGGCATCATGGATACCCTGGAAATGGGCCTGGAAAATGCGGGGACGGCCTCGGCAGACAGTCTCCTCGCTGGGAAACAGGCAACTCTGCGCCTGCTGCGTGGCGCCTTCGATAAGTTTGGTATCGAGATCGTCGACCCGGTGGGCCACCCCTTCGACCCCCAGTTGCACGAGGCTATGAGCATGCAGCCCTCGGCAACCGCCGTGCCTGGGTCCGTGCTGGTTGTCCTGCAGAAGGGCTATCGGCTCGGTGACCGGCTGCTGCGGCCGGCCCGGGTTATCGTCGCCGGTGAGCCAGTGGCCTCGGGTGCGACCCTGACGGGCGGGGAACCACTGCCTGACGTGAATTGATTGCGACCAAGCGCAGGCCCCGGATACCGGGGCTTAAGGCTGCCCTTGAAACCGGTCCGGCCGGGCCCATTAAGGGCTGCAGTGGACAGTAACCCGAATAGCGAACTAACCAGCGGATGGAGCGACGCATGAGCAAGATCATAGGCATTGACCTCGGAACCACGAATTCCTGCGTGGCGATCATGGAGGGTGGCAAGTCCAAGGTCATCGAGAACAGCGAGGGTGATCGCACCACCCCGTCTGTCGTGGCCTTCACCAAGGACGACGAGGTGCTGGTGGGCCAGTCGGCCAAGCGCCAGTCCGTGACCAACCCGGCGAACACCCTGTTCGCCGTGAAGCGCCTGATTGGCCGCAAGTTCAAGGACGAAGTCGTCCAGCGGGATATCGGGATGGTCCCCTACAAGATCGCCGCTGCGGATAACGGCGATGCCTGGGTTGAGGTCAACGGCAAGAAGATGGCCCCTCCCGAAATCTCCGCGCGCGTTCTCATGAAGATGAAGAAGACCGCCGAGGACTATCTGGGCGAGCCGGTCACCGAAGCCGTGATCACGGTACCTGCCTACTTCAATGACTCGCAGCGGCAGGCCACCAAGGACGCGGGCCGCATTGCCGGCCTCGAGGTGAAGCGGATCATCAACGAGCCGACGGCGGCCGCGCTGGCCTACGGCATGGACAAGCAGCGGGGTGACCGCAAGATCGCCGTGTACGACCTCGGCGGCGGCACCTTCGACATTTCGATCATCGAAATTGCGGAGATCGATGGTGAGCACCAGTTCGAGGTACTGGCCACCAATGGCGACACCTTCCTGGGCGGCGAAGACTTCGACATGCGGATCGTGGAGTACCTGGCTGGTGAGTTCCTGAAGGAGAGCGGCATCGACATCCGGCGCGACCCCCTCGCCATGCAGCGCCTGCGGGAAGCGGGAGAGAAGTCCAAGCTTGAACTCTCCGCCCAGCAGCAGACGGAGGTCAATCTGCCCTACATCACGGCAGATGCAAGCGGCCCGAAGCACCTGAATATCCGCCTGACCCGGGCCAAGCTCGAGTCCCTGGTGGAGGACCTGATTGAGCGGACCATCGGCCCGTCCCGGACCGCCGTCAGTGACGCCGGCCTCAAGGTTGGCGATATCGACGACGTCATTCTCGTCGGTGGCCAGACGCGCATGCCGAAGGTCCAGGAAGCGGTGCGCAACTTCTTTGGCCAGGAGCCCCGGAAAGACGTGAACCCGGACGAGGCCGTGGCGGTGGGCGCCGCGATCCAGGCGGGCGTGCTCTCCGGGCAGGTGAAGGACGTGCTCCTGCTCGACGTTACTCCGCTGTCGCTGGGTATCGAAACGCTTGGTGGCGTGATGACCAAGCTGATTGAGAAGAATACAACCATCCCCACGCGGGCCAACCAGACCTTCTCCACCGCCGATGACAACCAGACAGCGGTGACGATCCATGTGCTGCAGGGTGAGCGGGACCAGGCGCGCCACAACAAGTCTCTGGGTCGCTTTGACCTGGCAGAGTTGCCGCCGGCACCGCGCGGCATGCCCCAGGTTGAGGTGACCTTTGATATCGATGCCAACGGTATCCTCAACGTGTCGGCCAAGGAGAAGTCGACCGGCAAGGAGCAGAAGATCGTCATCAAGGCGTCCAGCGGCCTGGCCGAAGACGAGATCAAGCGCATGGTCGGTGAGGCAGAAACCCATGCGGAGGAGGACCGGCTGTTTCGCGAACTCGTGGAGGTCCGCAACCAGGCCGATGGGCTGGTGCACAGCACCGAACGTACCCTGCGGGACCTGGGTGACAAGGTCGAGGCTGCCGAGCGTGGCCGGATCGAGTCGGCTCTCTCGGACTTGAGGGACGTGATCAAGGGCGACGACAAGGCCAAGATTGAGCTCAAGAGCAAGGCGCTGGCGGAAGCTTCCGCGACCCTCGCACAGAAAGCTTTCGAGCAGGAGCAGGCGGCCTCTGGGGGCCCGGCGGGTGGTCCTGGTGGCGGCCAGAGCGGCGGCCAGAGCGCGGGTCAGGCTGGTGGCAGCGACGACAGTGTCGTGGATGCGGAGTTCGAAGAGGTCAAGGATGGCAAGGGCGGACGCTCCGGTACGGGCTGAAGCCCTTGCGCAGGAGCAGGCCCAGTAAGCCTGGAAGACACGTTATTTTCCGTAAGGCCGACGGCCCGGTGCAGCACACCGGGCCGTCATTGCATTGGTTACCCCTATGACGAAACGTGACTACTACGAAGTCCTTGGCCTCAGTCGCGAGGCGCCCGATGCTGACATCAAGAAGGCGTATCGCCGTCTGGCCATGAAGCATCACCCGGATCGCAATCCGGACGATCCCAAGGCCGAGCTTGCCTTCAAGGAAGCCAAGGAGGCCTACGAGGTGCTCTCCGACGCGCAGAAGCGCGCCGTCTACGATCGCCACGGTCATGCCGGCCTTGAGGCCGCTGCCGGTGGTGGACGGGGCGGTCCCGGGATGAACCCGGGCGACGCTTTTGGGGACATCTTTGGTGATGTCTTCGGCGACATCTTTGGCGGTGGTCGCCGGGGCCGATCCACGGTGTTTCGCGGCGCCGATCTGCGCTACGAGCTGGCCCTGACGCTGGAGCAGGCCGTCTTCGGGGACACGATCAACCTGACGTTGCCCACCCAGGTGAACTGCGAGACCTGCAAGGGCTCCGGTGCCAAGCCAGGCACCAAGCCGGTGACCTGCAAGACCTGTGAAGGCGCAGGGCAGGTCCGGATGGCCCAGGGATTCTTTTCTGTCCAGCAGACCTGTCCGACCTGCCGCGGCGCTGGTCAGCAGATTGACCAGCCCTGTGGCGGATGCCAGGGGCGTGGCCGTGTCCAGAAGAACAAGACTCTTGCCGTCAAGGTGCCGGCCGGCGTGGACACTGGTGATCGGATCCGGCTCACCGGTGAGGGCGAGCCGGGTCAGAACGGCGGGCCCCCCGGGGATCTGTACGTCGAGATCCGGACCCAGCCCCATGAACTCTTCGAACGGGATGGGGCGGACCTGTCCTGCGGCATACCCGTGAACTTCGTCCTCGCCGCTCTCGGCGGGGTGGTGCAGGTCCCAACCCTGGATGGCGAAGTAACCCTCAAGATTCCCGCCGAGACCCAGTCGGGCCGGGTGTTCCGGTTGCGCGGCAAGGGCGTGAGGCCTGTCCGTGGCAACGGCCCGGGAGACCTCTACTGCCGGGTTGAGGTGGAAACGCCGGTCAATCTGACGACCGAGCAGAAGCGCCTGCTGGAGGCGTTTAACGAAGCGCTGCTCGCCGGAGGTGACCGGCATCGTCCCCGCAGTCAATCCTGGCTGGACGGGGTTCGCCAGTTCTTTGAAAAGATGACGCCCTGACCGGGCGCTGAGGGTTGGTGATCAATGGCGCGGGTAACGGTACTCGGAGCGGGCGGACGGATGGGGACCGCGCTGATCCGGCTGATTGTTGCGGGTGGTGAGCACCAGCTGGTGGGTGCTCTCGTGGAGCCAGGCGATCCGGCGGTTGGCCGTGATGCTGGCCAGATGGCCGGCCTTGAACCGCTGGGGGTATTGGCCACCGACAACCTTGCCACCGCACTGAAGGGCGTTGGACCGGGCTCGGCTCCCGGCTGCGAGGTGGCCATCGATTTCACCGCGCCGGCTGCCACCCCGGGGCACGCAGCGGCCTGCGCAGCGGGCGGCCATGCGCTGGTTGTCGGGACTACCGGACTCGGCGCCGCTGAGTTGGGCGCCTTGCAGGCGGCTGCGCGTCGCGTGCCCGTCATCTACGCCCGGAACATGAGCCTGGGTGTCACGGTTCTGACCGAGTTGGCGCGCCAGGCCGCAATGCTGCTCGGTCCCGGGTTTGACGTGGAGATTACTGAGGCGCACCACCGGGACAAGAAGGATTCCCCGTCCGGGACCGCTCTCCAGCTCGGCGAGGCCGTGGCTCTCGTCCGCGGGCAGCAGCTGGCCGATGTTGCTGTCCTCTCAAGGTCAGGCCTGGCCACCACGGCCAGAACGCCGGAAGCGATCGGCTTTTCCTCCCTTCGGGGTGGCGCAATCGTGGGCGACCACACCGTGACGCTGGCGGGCGCCGAGGAGCTTCTTGAGCTTACGCACCGGGCCACTGACCGGGCACTGTTTGCCCGGGGTGCGTTGCGGGCAGCAGGCTGGCTGCAGGGCAAACCAGCCGGACTGTACTCGCTGCGCGACGTGCTGGGTCTGCCGGGTTGAGGGGTGTCCTCGCTGCGTCCTGTCGTTTAGAATACGGCGCCTTCCATTAGAGATACGTTGAGCGCAGGTTCGGCCCCGGCGAAGAGGGTTGACGATCCCTGCCTAGAACAAATGCGCCCTGCAAAAGCACAGTCAACCCTAACCTCGCCCTCAGTTCGGCGGGGAACCGCTAACCGCCGGTAGGAGAGCGTGATGGAACCCGCGCTGCTTGCACTTCAGGACGGCACCATTTTTCGTGGCATTTCTGTCGGTGCACCAGGTCGTACGATCGGTGAGGTCGTGTTCAACACGGCGATGAGCGGCTACCAGGAGATCCTGACTGATCCATCCTACTGCCGGCAGATCATCACGCTGACCTACCCCCACATCGGTAACACGGCAACCAATAGCGAGGACCAGGAAAGCGAACGGGTCTTTGCGGCCGGGCTCGTGATCCGGGATCTGCCTGCGGTCTCCAGCAGCTGGCGGAAGGAGGTGGAACTGCCGGAGTTCCTGCGCCGTGCTGGTGTCGTGGCGATTGCGGAGATCGACACGCGCAAGCTCACCCGCGTCCTGCGCGATAAAGGCGCCATGTCGGGCTGCATCATGACGGGAGACGTAGACCCGGCCACTGCTGTCGATCACGCCCGGCGCTTTCCGGGGCTGGCGGGCATGGACCTGGCCAGGATGGTCAGCGCCAAGGATGCTTACCAGTGGAATCTCGGCGCCACATGGCCTGGCCCCGCGCCCGTCCGGCCCAAACGGAGTGGCGTCTTCGATGTCGTGGCCTACGATTTTGGCATCAAGCGCAGCATTCTCCGCTTGCTGGTGGAACACAACTGCCGGGTGACCGTGGTCCCGGCTGAGACGCCCGCCGAGAAGGTTCTGGCCCTCCGGCCTGACGGCGTGTTTCTTTCCAATGGTCCCGGAGATCCGGAGCCCTGCACCTACGCTATCGAGGCCATCCGGACCATCCTCGCGGAAGGCATCCCGGTTTTCGGCATCTGCCTCGGCCATCAGCTGCTCGGCCTCGCCAGTGGCGCGAAAACCGTCAAGATGAAATTCGGCCACCACGGCGCCAATCACCCCGTGCAGGATCTGGCTACCGGCCAGGTGCTGATTACCAGCCAGAATCACGGCTTTGCCGTGGACGAGTCCAGTCTGCCGGCAACCGTGCGGCCAACCCACCGTTCCTTGTTTGATAATTCACTGCAGGGAATCGAGAGAACTGATTGTTTAGCCTTTAGTTTTCAGGGTCACCCGGAGGCCAGCCCGGGGCCCCATGATGTGCGTCCACTGTTTGCCCGCTTTGCTAGCCTCATGCGCCAGCGAGTGCAGCAAGAGTCCGGCGTGGCGAGTTCCGCCAAGCCGGCGTTGAAGACGAAGTAAGCGAGTCTCTGCCATGCCCCGGCGCACTGATCTAAAGAGCATCCTGATTATTGGCGCTGGCCCGATCGTTATCGGTCAGGCCTGCGAGTTTGACTACTCCGGCGTGCAGGCCTGCAAGGCGCTGCGCGAGGAGGGTTTCCGCGTGATTCTGGTCAACTCCAATCCAGCCACGATCATGACCGACCCCGAAATGGCCGATGCCACGTACATAGAGCCCGTCAACTGGCAGACGGTGGCCCGGATCATCGAGAGGGAGAGACCGGATGCCCTGTTACCCACGATGGGCGGGCAGACCGCCCTGAACTGCGCACTGGATCTCGAGCGTGAAGGAGTTCTGGCGAAGTTCGGCGTGGAAATGATCGGCGCGTCCCGGGAAGCGATCGACACAGCGGAAGACCGGGAGCTGTTCGGGCGGGCGATGAAGGAGATCGGCCTCGAGGTCGCCCGGGCGTCCACGGCCAGGACTATTGAGGAGGCCATTGAGGCGCAGGCCGCGATTGGTTTCCCCACCATCATCCGGCCCTCATTCACCCTGGGCGGCAGTGGCAGTGGTATTGCCTACAACCGCGAGGAGTTCGAGGCCATGGCTACTCGCGGCCTTGACCTCTCGCCGATCACGCAGATTCTGCTCGAGGAGTCCCTGATTGGCTGGAAGGAGTTTGAGATGGAGGTGGTCCGTGACAAGGCGGACAACTGCATCATCATCTGCTCCATCGAGAACGTTGACGCCATGGGCGTGCACACCGGCGATTCGATCACGGTGGCGCCGGCCCAGACGCTGACTGACAAGGAATACCAGCGGATGCGCGATGCGTCGATCGCGATTCTGCGCCGCATCGGGGTCGATACGGGCGGTTCCAACGTGCAGTTTGCGGTCAGCCCGGTCGATGGCCGCATGCTGGTCATCGAGATGAATCCGCGGGTGTCCCGGTCGTCCGCGCTGGCTTCAAAGGCCACGGGCTTCCCCATTGCCAAGGTGGCGGCCAAGCTCGCTGTTGGCTACACCCTCGACGAACTGCGTAACGACATCACCGGCGGGGCTACCCCGGCGTCCTTCGAGCCCACCATCGACTACGTGGTAACGAAGGTGCCCCGCTTTACCTTTGAGAAATTCCCTGGAGCCAATGATCGCCTGACGACGCAGATGAAGTCTGTGGGTGAAGTCATGGCGATGGGCCGGACCTTTCAGGAGTCACTGCAGAAGGCCCTGCGGGGCCTCGAGACGGGCATAAACGGTTTCGTCGAGAAGCTGCCGGCAGCGGTGACGAGCGATGACATGGATGTCCTGCGCCGCGAACTGCGGATGCCGGGCGCCGATCGCCTCCTGTATGTCGGGGACGCGTTCCGCCATGGACTGTCCCTTGCTGAAGTTGCCCACTTGTCGGGTATTGATCCCTGGTTCCTTGCCCAGATCGAAGACCTGATTCAGTGGGAGAGCCGCGTGCGTGCCGAAGGGATGCCGTTGCTCCAGGGCAGTGCACTGCGCACGCTGAAGCGCAAGGGCTTCTCGGACAGCCGGCTGGCGCATCTGCTCGGGATACAGGAGAGTATTGTTCGCCAGGGCCGTCTGAAGGCCGGTGTTCGCCCTGTCTATAAGCGAGTGGACACCTGCGCCGCGGAGTTCGCCACAACCACTGCCTACCTCTACTCGACCTACGAGGAGGAGTGTGAAGCGGCTCCGACCAGCCGCGACAAGATCCTGATTCTCGGCGGTGGCCCCAACCGGATTGGCCAGGGAATTGAGTTTGACTACTGCTGCGTCCATGCCGCCTTTGCACTCAAAGAGATCGGCTACGAAGCAATCATGATCAACTGCAATCCGGAGACGGTGTCGACTGACTACGACACGTCTGACCGGCTCTACTTCGAGCCACTCACTTTCGAGGATGTCATGGAAGTGGTGGATCTCGAGCGGCCGAAGGGGGTAATCGTCCAGTTTGGCGGCCAGACACCCCTGAAACTCGCGCGCCGGCTGGAGGAGGCGGGGGTGCCCATCATCGGCACCAGTCCCGAGTCCATCGACATCGCGGAAGACCGGGAGCTGTTTCAGAAGCTGGTCCAGCGACTTGGCCTCCGTCAGCCACCGAACTGCACCGCCCGTACGCCGGAAGAGGCTGTCCGTCTGTCCGCCGAGGTCGGTTTCCCGCTCGTGATCCGTCCCTCGTTTGTGCTGGGCGGCCGTGCGATGGAAGTGGTCCACACGGAGGATGATCTTCGCGCCTACATGAAGGATGCCGTCAACGTCTCAAATGACAGCCCGGTCCTGCTGGACCGTTTCCTGGATCTCGCCGTGGAAGTGGATGTCGATCTCGTCAGTGACGGCACAGACGTGTTGATCGGCGGCATCATGGAGCACATTGAGCAGGCGGGTGTGCACTCGGGCGATTCCAGCTGTTCTCTGCCTCCGGCGACGCTGAGTCCCGAGATTCAGGCTGAGCTCATCAGTCAGGCGACGAAACTGGCCAAGGCTCTCAACGTTGTTGGCCTGATGAATACGCAATTTGCGATCCAGAACGGCATTATCTACCTGCTCGAAGTGAATCCTCGCGCCTCGCGAACCGTGCCCTTCGTTTCGAAGGCTATCGGACTGCCACTGGCCAAAGTGGCGGCAAAGACGATGGTGAAGGTCACGCTGGCTGAGCAGGGGGCGACGACCCAGAGGATTCCCGGCTTTTTCTCCGTTAAGGAAGCGGTATTCCCCTTCGTCAAGTTTCCCGAGGCGGACCCGATTCTCGGTCCTGAAATGAAGTCCACCGGCGAGGTTATGGGCACCGGGAGAACGTTCGCCGAGGCCTACGCAAAGGCGCAGATTGCTTCCGGAGTCGTTCTGCCGCGGCGGGGCACTGCGTTCCTGTCCGTGCGGGACCGGGACAAGCCGGCAGCCGTAAAGCTGGCCCAGCTGCTCATCGACCGGGGCTTCGACCTCATCGCTACCGGCGGCACTGCCAGCGCACTGGCCAAGGCGGGCTTACCTTGCAGGCGGGTCAACAAGGTGCGGGAAGGCCGGCCCCACGTTGTGGATATGATCAAGAACGAGGAAATCAGCCTTATCGTCAATACCACGGAAGGGAAGCAGGCGATCCGGGAATCCCGTTCGATTCGCGGTGCTGCTGTGCACGGCAAGGTGACTTACTACACGACGATGCCCGCAGCACTGGCTACGAGTTATGCTCTTGATCACCTCGATGATGTCAGCGTGAACAGACTGCAGGATCTCCACGCAGGAGTGGTGCTGTGAAACGAGTGCCCCTGACGATTGGCGGAGCCGAGAAGATGCGTGCGGAGATTCGCACGCTGAAGGGCGAGGCACGGCCACGCGTTGTCCGGGCGATCTCCGAGGCGCGTGGTCACGGCGACCTGAAAGAGAACGCTGAGTATCACGCCGCGAAGGAAGAGCAGGGCTTCATTGAAGGCAGAATCCGTGAACTGGAGAGTCTGCTGTCGAACGCCGAGATCATCGATGTCGGGCGCCTTTCGGGCAACAAGAAGGTCGTGTTCGGCGCAATTGTGAGCCTCCTGGATGAGGCGGACGGCAAGGCCAGCCGCTATCAGATCGTCGGCGAGTATGAGGCGGACATGAAGCAGGGCCTCATTTCAATCACGTCCCCCCTGGCCCGGGCACTCATCGGCAAGGTGGAGGGGGACGTGGCCTCTTTTGTTGTCCCGGGTGGCGAGAAGAATCTGGAGATTGTTCGCGTCGAGTATCTTTGAAGCGGCACCTGGGGAAGCAGCACCGGGGCCTCGGCAGAAGGCCGACCGCACTCAGGCTTCCGGGAGCTTCAGGCGGGCTCCGGTGGGGCATGGTCGGTAGAGCACCGCAACATTGCCTATCCTGGTGATCAGGCTGGCGCCGGTTCGGGTCAGAATGGCTTCAATCGCGGCATCGCGGTCAGTGCGATTGGCCGCCGCCACCTTCAACTTGATGAGTTCATGATGGCTCAGTGCAGTTTCCAGTTCAGTCAGAAACGGCTCAGTCACTCCGCCGTTCCCGAGTCGCGAGACCGGCGTCAGCGCGTGGGCAAGACCCCGCAGATGTTTCTTCTGCTTTTCGGTCAGCTGCTGTGCCTGTTTTGCCATGGGTGGCGAGTATAGCGATGAGCAAGAATTCATCCAGCGCCCGATGGAAGGCCCGGCAGGCCCGGGATCCCTTCGTCAAGCGCGCCCAGGCGGAAGGCTGGCGCTCCAGGGCTGTCTTCAAGCTCTCGGAGCTGCAGGGCCGTGAGCGCCTCTTCAAGCCTGGTTCTGTGGTCGTGGACCTGGGCGCGGCCCCGGGGGCCTGGAGCCAGTTCGCCGCCGGGGTGGTTGGCGCCCAGGGCCTGGTGCTGGCTGTAGATCTCCTGCCCATGGCCAATTTGGCCGGGGTTGAGATCTTCCAGGGGGATTTCCGCGAAGAAGCTACTGTGAACGCACTTCTCAGCCGTCTGGCAGGCCGCCCGGTAGACCTTGTGCTATCGGATATGGCCCCCAATATGACGGGAACCCGGGTCGTGGATCAGCCCAGAACCATGCATCTGGCCGAATTGGCTAGTGACTTTGCGAGCCAGGTCCTCCGCCCGGGTGGTGCTCTGGTGGTAAAGCTGTTCCAGGGCGAGGGCTTCCAGGAGTATGTGGAGTCGACCCGGTCGCAATTTGCCTCAGTGCGTATGCGCAAACCGGCGGCGTCCCGGTCCGGAAACCGGGAGACTTATCTGGTAGCGAGAAACTTTCGGCTGTAGTAGTGTCTAAAAGCCTGTAGCGTCAGGTTTTTGACGCCTTATCCCTGTCGTAGTAAAGGCCAAACCCGTGCTGAATGACCTGGCCAAGAACATCATCCTCTGGATCGTCATAGCCATTGTGCTGCTGACGGTTTTCCAGAGTTTCGGCACTGGCAACCGCCAGTCCGACACCGTCGAGTATTCGGAGTTTCTGGACATGGTCCAGGCTGGCCAGGTGGGCCAGGTCATCTTTGAAGGCGATACGGTGAAGGGCGCCAAGACCACCGGCGAGCGCTTCACCACCTTCAGTCCTGAGACAGACAACACGGCCCTGATCGGCGAACTGAAGAAGAACAACGTGCGCATCAGTGCGATGGCCCCGAAGGGTCAGAATATTCTCGTCAGCCTGCTCATCAATTCCTTCCCCGTGCTGCTCCTGATTGGCGTCTGGGTCTACTTCATGCGGCAGATGCAGGGCGGCTCCGGGGGCCGGGGCGCAATGTCCTTCGGCAAGAGCCGGGCGCGCCTTCTCGGTGAAGATCAGGTCAAAGTTACCTTCATGGACGTCGCGGGCGTGGAGGAGGCGAAGGAAGAACTTTCTGAGATCGTCGAGTTCCTGAAGGATCCCGCCAAGTTCCAGCGTCTCGGCGGGAAGATCCCGCGGGGCGTGCTGATGATCGGGTCGCCGGGTACCGGCAAGACACTGCTTGCCCGCGCCATTGCCGGGGAAGCGAAGGTGCCGTTCTTCACCATCTCCGGTTCCGATTTTGTCGAAATGTTCGTCGGCGTCGGGGCCTCTCGCGTGCGGGACATGTTCGAGCAGGCCAAGAAGCACTCGCCCTGCATCATCTTCATTGACGAAATTGACGCCGTTGGCCGCCACCGGGGCGCTGGTCTCGGCGGCGGGCATGACGAGCGGGAGCAGACGCTGAACCAGCTCCTGGTGGAGATGGACGGCTTCGAAGGTAACGAAGGAACGATCATCATCGCGGCAACGAACCGGCCCGACGTGCTGGATCCCGCGCTCCTTCGGCCCGGTCGCTTTGACCGGCAGGTCGTGGTGCCGCTGCCGGACGTGCGGGGCCGCGAGCAGATCCTCAAGGTGCACATGCGCAAGGTGCCTCTGGCTGACGACGTCAGGCCATCGATTATCGGACGCGGCACCCCGGGCTTCTCGGGGGCAGACCTCGCCAATCTCGTCAATGAGGCCGCCTTGTTTGCCGCGCGGGCCAATCGCCGCACGGTCACCATGGAGGACTTCGAGAAGGCCAAGGACAAGATCATGATGGGCGCCGAGAGACGCTCCATGGTGATGAACGAATCCGAGAAGAAGCTGACTGCCTATCATGAGGCGGGTCATGCCATCGTTGGCCTTTCCGTTCCCGACCATGACCCGGTCTATAAGGTCTCGATCATTCCCCGGGGAAGAGCCCTTGGGGTGACCATGTTTCTGCCGGAGGAGGACCGCTACAGCTACAGCAAGCGCCGCCTCAACAGTCAGATCGCCAGTCTGTTTGGTGGCCGCATCGCAGAGTCCCTGGTCTTTGGCCCCGATGCGGTGACCACGGGTGCCTCAAACGATATCGAGCGTGCCACAGACATTGCCCGCAACATGGTTACGAAGTGGGGGTTGTCGGACCGCCTCGGTCCACTGACCTACACGGAAGAGGACGGCGAGGTTTTCCTGGGCAGGACGGTTACCCAGCACAAGCAGGTGTCTGACGTGACGATTCACGCCATTGACGAGGAAGTGCGGAGAATCATCGACAGCAACTACCAGCTGGCCTCTTCTATTCTCAATGCCCATCTTGTGCAGCTGCATGCCATGGCTGGTGCATTGATCAAATACGAAACGATCGACGACAAGCAGATTGCGGACATCATGGCGGGCAAGGAGCCTAAGCCGCCAGAGGGCTGGGACAATTCCGGCCCGGGGACGCCCGCTACCGTTTTTGGCGGCTCCAAGCCGACCGGCGAGCCCGGCATAGGCGAGCCAGCCAGCCAGCACCGAACCCAGAGCTGACAACTGCCCTGCCTCCGCTGAAGTTCAGACAGCGATCCCTTCCGGATCGCTGTCTGGTTATGGGCGTCCTGAACGTCACACCCGACTCCTTTTCCGATGGCGGCAGTTACTCCAGCCCCCAGAGCGCGGTTGCCGCGGCTCTGGCCATGGCCACGGCAGGGGCTCACATCATCGACGTTGGTGGTGAGTCCACCCGACCGGGTTCGGAGTCTCCCGGGGCAGCTATCGAGCTCAGTCGGGTCATTCCGGTGATCAGCGAGTTGCGGCGGGTTTCGAGCGTCGTGATCTCGGTGGACACCAGCGAGCCTGACGTCATGCGAGCCGCCGTTGCCGCGGGCGCCGACATGCTCAACGACGTGCGGGCGCTGACGAGGCCGGGAGCTCTGGCAGCCGCCGCAGAGGCGGGTGTTCCGGTGTCCCTGATGCACATGCAGGGCACACCCGAGACCATGCAGCAGCGGCCACACTACCGTGACGTTGTCGGCGAGGTTCTGGCGTTTCTGCGTGAACGGGTTGCGGGTTGCGTCGCAGCAGGAATCCCGCTGGAGTCACTTATACTGGACCCCGGCTTTGGCTTCGGAAAGAACCTGGAGCACAACCTGGCCTTGCTCAGACACCTGGACGTTTTTGTGGCTGAGGGTCTTCCTGTGCTGGCGGGTCTCTCGCGGAAGTCGCTGATCAGTGAGCTGGCGGGTGAGCCGCAGGTGCCCGCTTCCGGGCGCCTTGGGGGTAGCCTGGCCCTGGCGCTGCAGGCCCGGGCGAGCGGGGCGCGTATCGTGCGGGTGCACGACGTTCTTCCCACGGTGCAGGCCTTTCGAATAATGGACGCAATCGAGAACAATTCATGAGCAGGAAGCTTTTTGGCACGGACGGAATTCGGGGCCGCGTTGGCGAGCATCCGATGACCGCCGAGTTCGCCCTCCGGCTGGCCAGTGCCGCTGGGCATGTGCTCGCCCCGGGTGGCGGGAAGGTCCTGATCGGCAAGGACACCCGCGTTTCCGGCTACATGTTTGAATCAGCACTCGAAGCCGGTTTTGTCGCCGCTGGCATGGATGTGCTTCTGGTAGGGCCCCTGCCCACGCCTGGTATCGCCTATCTAACCCGCATTCTGGGCGCCAATGTTGGCGTGGTAATCAGCGCTTCCCACAACCCCTACGAAGACAACGGCATAAAGTTCTTCGACGCCAACGGCGGCAAGCTGTCGGATGACATCGAAGCAGCCATCGAAGCCCGGTTGTCCGAGCCCGCGGTAACGCGCGAGTCCGGCTCCCTGGGACGCGCCAAGCGCGTCGACAATGCTCTTGATGCTTACAAGGCGTTCTGCATCTCGACCGTCCCATCGGGTCTGCTGCTTGAGGGACTCAAGATTGTGATCGACTGCTCCCACGGAGCTGCCTACAAGGTGGCGCCGCGGGTGCTGTCGGAACTGGGGGCCGAGATAGTCCCCATTGGTTGCTCGCCAAACGGACGCAACATCAATGACAGTTGCGGTTCAACCAAGCCGGAGCTGCTCCAGCTGACCACCGAAGGCGTAAGGGCGGACCTCGGTATCGCCCTCGACGGCGATGGTGACCGTGTGTTGATGGTGGATCACCTTGGCCAGTTAATCGACGGTGACC
Source organism: Gammaproteobacteria bacterium (assembly GCA_031409515.1). GTDB lineage: Bacteria > Pseudomonadota > Gammaproteobacteria > Steroidobacterales > SHZI01. Next base: position 24,623 of record JANNXJ010000014.1, read on the forward strand.
AGCTGCTTTGGGTTCTTGCCAGCGCCTGGCAGAAGGCAGGCACTCTCAGGGGTCCGGTGGTTGGCACCCTGATGAGCAATCTGGGCCTGGAGGTTGGCCTGAAGGCGCTGGGCGTGGATTTCCGTCGCGCCAAGGTCGGTGACCGCTATGTTCTCGAAATGCTGCGTGAAACCGGTGGCCGCCTCGGCGGTGAGACCTCGGGTCACCTCATTTGCCTCGACAAGACCACCACTGGCGATGGCCTGATCAGCGCCCTGCAGGTGCTCTGTGTAATGAAGCAGTCTGGTCTCACTCTCGCCGACCTGACCGCCGGCATGATCCGCTACCCCCAGAAGCTTGTTAACGTCCGGATCGGGCAGAGGATTGACCTCAAGAATTCGGTGCCTATCCAGAGCGCCGTGAGTCGGGCAGAGAAGCAACTGGGTGCCCGCGGTCGGGTGGTTCTGCGGGCCTCGGGGACCGAGCCCGTCGTCCGGGTCATGGTCGAGGGCGAGGACCGGGTTGAGGTGGAGAAGCTTGCTGACGAGATAGGGGCCGCGGTACGGGGGGCGCCGGCGAGCTGACCCCCTTCAACCTGACCGCCCGCGTTGCTTTCGATAGCGCGGGACGCTAACCTGCGGCGTCTTTTTTTCGGGCTGCGGGCCTGCACCAATGGCAAACAGGCGGCCTATAGTCGCAGGGAACTGGAAGCTGCATGGCAGTCGCCAGACCAGTCGCGCGCTCGCTGTCGCGGTGGCCGAGGGCCTGGCCGGGATTGACCTGGGGCCCGCTCGCCTGCGGGGCGAGAATCCTCCCCTTGAAGTATTGCTTTGTCCCCCCTTTGTCTACCTTGCCGAGTTGGCCCAGCTCGTTGCCGCCAGTCATCTGCGTCTGGGCGCCCAGGATGTTGCGGTAGAGGAGGCCGGCGCGTTTACCGGCGAAGTCGCCGCAGCCATGCTCCGGGATGTGGGGTGCCGTTACGTGATTACGGGCCACTCCGAACGGCGTGCGCTGTTCGGGGATACTGACGAGCGAGTGGCAGGCAAGGTCCTGGCCGCGCTCCGGGCCGGACTGTCCCCGATCCTGTGTGTGGGCGAGACCCGGGCTGAGCGGGATGCGGGAGACACCCTCACCGTGGTCCGCCGGCAACTGGCGGTGGTCCTGGAGGCGCTGGAGTCGGGACAGGTATCGGCGGCCGAGCGCCAGATGATGTCAGTAGCCTACGAGCCCGTCTGGGCGATTGGCACGGGCCTGACCCCGACACCCACCGACGCCCAGGCCGTCCATGCCGACATCCGGGCGACGGTCGGGCGACGCGATGCTACAATGGCGTCCGCTCTCCGGGTCCTATACGGGGGTAGCGTCAAGGCGTCCAACGCGAAGGACCTCTTCGCGATGCAAGATATCGATGGCGGGCTGATCGGCGGCGCAGCGCTGCTGGCTGGCGAGTTTGTGAGCATTTGCAAGGCGGCGGCAAGCTGATGACGACACTACATACTTTCGTGCTGGTTGTGCATGTACTCATCGCAGCCAGCATAGTGGCTCTGGTTCTGCTTCAGCGCGGGAAGGGTGCTGATGCCGGAGCAGGTTTTGGGGCGGGCGCCTCTGGCACGGTTTTCGGTGCGCGGGGTTCGGCGAACTTTCTGTCCCGCTCCACCGGTGTGCTGGCGTTGTTCTTCTTTTGCACGAGCCTTGGGCTTGCCTACCTGGGAACGCAGCGTGAGGCGCCGAAGAGCATCCTCGATGCTGCTCCGCCAGTTCAGGTCCAGGAACAACCGGCTGCCGCCCCGACCCCCGGGTCGCCGTCAGCTTCCCCCGGGGTTCCGGCGTTGCCATCGGCTGCCCCGGCAGCGACAGATCAGCCCGCATTGCCGGTGATGCCCGCCGAGCCGGGCAACTAGTGGTTTCGGGACAATAGTTATTGCCGACGTGGTGGAATTGGTAGACACACCGTCTTGAGGGGGCGGCGGCGCAAGCTGTGTGAGTTCGAGTCTCACCGTCGGCACCAATTGAGCGAGACCATAGGTTTCTTGAGTGACTGCGACGTTTGGGCGTCGCCAGACTTTAGAGGGTTGAAGGAGCGCCCGTGCTGACCAACTACATTCCGGTACTGGTCTACCTTTGTGTGGCGTTGGGTATCGGCCTGATTCTCCTCGGCCTTGGTTTTCTCATCGGCCGGGGGAGCAAGTACCCCGAAAAACTCTCACCCTATGAATGCGGCTTCGAACCCTTCGAAGACAGTCGCATGAAGTTCGACGTTCGTTACTACCTCGTAGCCATTCTCTTCATCGTCTTCGATCTGGAAATTGCCTTTCTCTTCCCCTGGGCAGTCACTCTTGACGAGATCGGCCTGACGGGAATTCTGGCCATGGGGGTCTTCCTCGCCGTTCTGGTGGTGGGCTTCATGTACGAATGGAAGAAAGGGGCCCTGGAGTGGGACTAGAAACGCACCTTGGCGAACCCCAGCCGGATATTCTCCAGCAGCGGGGTTTCGTCGTCGCCAAGCTGGACGACCTCATTAACTGGGCGCGCACCGGCTCCTTGTGGCCCATGACGTTCGGGCTGGCCTGCTGTGCCGTCGAGATGATGCATGCCGGCGCCGCCCGTTACGATCTGGATCGCTTCGGCGTCATCTTTCGTCCCAGCCCGCGCCAGTCGGACGTGATGATCGTCGCTGGCACCCTGACCAACAAGATGGCACCAGCCCTGCGCAAGGTCTATGACCAGATGGCCGAGCCGCGCTGGGTGATCTCCATGGGATCCTGCGCCAACGGCGGAGGCTACTACCACTATTCCTATGCGGTAGTTCGGGGTTGCGACCGGATCGTCCCCGTGGATGTCTACGTACCTGGTTGTCCGCCCACGGCAGAGGCCTTGCTCTACGGCATCATCCAGCTGCAGAACAAGATCCGCCGCACGAACACGATCGCCCGATGACCGCCCGGCAGACCAGTCCCCGCCAGGAGGCGCTTGCCGCCAGTCTTGCTGAGCGGTTCGGGGGCAGCATCGCCCGCATCACTTCCCGCTGCGGCGAACTGGGCTATGAGGTTGCTCCTGGTGACTTGCTGGCCGTCGCCCGCGCCCTGCGTGAGGATTTTTCCTTCGAGATGCTGATTGACCTGTGTGGCGTTGACTATCTGACTCATGGCCGCGACGAGTGGGAGACTCATGACGCCACCAGCGGTGGCTTCAGCCGGGCGGCGGAGCAGGGCGTTATCCTGGCTGACCCCGGCCAGCAGTTCGATGCGCGACGTTTCGCTGTGGTTTATCACCTGCTGTCCGTCAGCGGTAATCTGCGCCTGCGGCTTACCGTATTCACTGGCGTGGATAACCCGCCGGTGATTCCCTCGGTCATCGGTGTCTGGGCGGCAGCCAACTGGTATGAGCGCGAGGCCTTCGACCTGTTCGGCATCCTCTTTGAGGGGCATCCGGATCTGCGCCGGCTCCTGACCGACTACGGGTTTATCGGGCATCCGTTCCGCAAGGACTTTCCATTGTCAGGAAACCTGGAGGTTCGCTACGACCCGGAGCAGGGGCGGGTGGTCTACCAGCCGGTCACGATCGAGCCCCGGACCCTGGTTCCCCGGGTGATCCGCGACGACAACCGCTATGCACCGGACCTGAAGGACGGGCATGGCTGAGTTCCAGAATTTCACCCTTAACTTCGGTCCCCAGCATCCGGCCGCGCATGGTGTTTTGCGCCTGGTTCTGGAGATGGACGGCGAGACCGTTCAGAAGGCCGATCCGCACATTGGCCTGTTGCATCGGGGAACGGAGAAGCTGGCCGAGAGCAAGCCTTTCAACCAGAGCATCGGCTACATGGACCGGCTCGACTATGTATCCATGATGTGCAACGAGCATGGCTATGTGCTGGCCATTGAGAAGCTTCTCGGCATTCAGGTTCCCAGGCGTGCTCAGTACATTCGCGTCATGTTCGATGAGGTCACGCGGATCCTCAATCACCTGATGTGGCTCGGCGCCCACGGGCTCGATATCGGGGCGATGACGGTGTTCCTGTATTGCTTCCGCGAGCGGGAGGACCTCATGGACTGCTACGAGGCCGTCTCTGGCACGCGCATGCACGCCACCTACTACCGGCCCGGCGGCGTCTACCGGGATCTGCCGGAAAGCATGCCCAGGTTTCAGTCCTCGGAGTTTCGTTCCGGCAAGGAAGTAAAGCGGCTCAACGCGGCCCGCGAAGGGTCGCTCCTCGACTTCCTTGAGGACTTCACCCGTCGCTTCCCAAAGTGCGTGGACGAGTACGAGACACTGCTGACTGATAACCGGATCTGGAAGCAGCGGACAGTGAATATCGGAGTAGTAAGTCCTGAGCGCGCGCTGCAGCTCGGCTTTACGGGTCCGATGCTCCGGGGTTCCGGGGTGGAGTGGGACTTGCGGAAGAAGCAGCCCTACGAGGTATACCCGGAGCTTGAGTTCGACATTCCCGTCGGCGTGAACGGCGATTGCTACGATCGTTATCTCGTCCGGATCGAGGAGTTGCGGGAGGCCAATCGCATAGTGCGCCAGTGCATCGACTGGCTGCGGCGCAATCCCGGTCCCGTGATGCTGGACGACCGGAAGTTTGCCCCGCCCAGTCGCGAAGCCATGAAGGACGACATGGAGTCCCTGATCCATCACTTCAAGCTGTTCACCGAGGGCTACACCGTGCCCGCCGGCGAGGCTTATGCGGCCGTGGAGCACCCCAAGGGAGAGTTTGGCGTTTACCTCGTCTCCGATGGGGCCAACAAGCCCTATCGGCTGAAAGTTCGGGCTCCCGGGTTTGCGCACCTCTCCGCCATGGCGGAAATGGTGGAGGGCCACATGCTGGCCGACGTGGTGGCCGTGATTGGTACGCAGGACATCGTTTTTGGCGAGATTGACCGCTGATGGAAACACCTGATAACGCCGGAACCGGTCTTTCTCCCCACCTGCGGGCAGAGATTGACCGCTGGATTGCCCGTTTTCCTGCGGGCCGGCAGCGGTCGGCCGTTATCGCGGCATTGCATGCTGCCCAGCATGAGAACAACGGTTATCTGACCCGGGAGCTGATGGAGGCAGTTGGCGCTTACCTCGGCCTGCCGCCGATCCAGGTATTCGAAGTGGCCTCGTTCTATTCAATGTTCGAGACCAAGCCGGTGGGGCGGCATAGTATCTCGGTGTGTACCAATATCTCCTGCATGCTGTGCGGGGGCGAGAAGATCCTGGCGCATGTCGAGAAGCGCCTCGGCATCAAGGTCGGAGAAAGTACGGCCGATGGTCGCTTCTACCTGAAGAAGGAAGAGGAGTGCCTGGCGGCTTGCTGCGGGGCGCCGATGATGATGGTCGATCACAAGTACTACGAGAACCTGACGCCAGCCCGGGTCGACGAAATTCTGCACAGCATTGGCACCGCGTCCGGGCAGAAGAAAGAGTATTCCCATGACTGAGGCGCGCCGCTACGAGCAGAACCTGGTCTGTTTCCAGACCCTCGGTAAGGACCAGCCTGCCAGTCTCAGGACCTACCGGGAGATTGGTGGCTACGAGGTTTGGGAGAAGATCCTTGCCGGCGGTATGACTCGCGAGCAGGTCATCGACGGCGTCAAGGCTTCAGGACTGCGCGGTCGTGGGGGCGCGGGTTTCCCCACGGGCGTCAAGTGGAGCTTCATGCCCAGGGACGCTGTCGGGCAAAAGTACGTGGTCTGCAATTCAGACGAAAGCGAGCCGGGTACCTGCCATGACCGGGAGATCCTGCGCTACAACCCCCATTCGGTCATCGAAGGCATGGCCATTGGCGCCTTCGCCATGGGTGCCACCGTGGGCTACAACTACATCCGGGGGGAGTTTCTCGATGAGCCGGTGCCGGTTTTCGACGAGGCACTGAGGGAAGCCTATGCTGCGGGTCTCCTGGGCCGGAACATCCGGGGCTCCGGCGTCGACTTCGACCTGCACACCTTCGTTGGCGCGGGCGCCTATATCTGTGGCGAGGAAACGGGCTTGCTGGAGTCCCTTGAGGGCAAGCCGGGCAAGCCCCGCTTCAAGCCGCCATTCCCGGCTGCCTTTGGCCTCTACGGACGGCCTACGACGATCAACAACACGCAGTCCTTTGCGTCGGTTCCAGCGATCCTTCGCCGTGGTCCCAAGTGGTTTGCGGATCTTGGTCCGGAGGGTTCCGGAGGCACGGCCCTGTTTTCGGTTTCAGGGCACGTGGAGAAGCCGGGTAATTTCGAGTTGCCGCTGGGGATCCCGTTCCGCGATCTCCTTGAGATCGCGGGTGGCGTGCGGCACGGTCGTGCGCTGAAGGCGGTGATCCCCGGAGGGTCCTCGGTCCCCGTGGTGCCCGGAGCGGTCATCCTGGATGCCACGATGGACTACAACGGCCTGAAGAAGATCGGGACGTCCCTCGGCACCGGTGCTGTGGTCGTCATGGACGACACAACCTGCATGGTCAGCATGCTGCGGCGGATAGCCCGGTTCTACTATGCGGAGTCCTGTGGCCAGTGCACTCCCTGCCGCGAGGGCACGGGCTGGCTCTATCGCATGCTGAGCCGGATTCTTGAAGGCCAGGGCCGGCCCGATGACCTGAAAATGCTGCTCGACGTGGCCAACAGAATAGAGGGTCACACGATATGCGCGCTGGGCGATGCGGCTGCCTGGCCCGTGCAGAGCTTTCTCCGGCATTTCATGCCGGAGTTCGAGTACATGATCGAGCATCGCGGTCGCTCCATCGTTGACGCGCGGCCGGAGGTCGCCTGAGTTCGATGAGCGATAACACGATCAAGGTTGAGATCAACGGCGTCGAGATTGACGCGCGTCCCGGCGAAATGCTGATCGCAGTCACGGACCGGGCCGGGATTTACGTGCCCCGGTTTTGCTACCACGAGAAGCTGTCAGTGGCAGCCAATTGCCGCATGTGCCTCGTCGAGGTTGTTAATGCCCCGAAGCCGCTGCCGGCTTGCGCGACGCCGGTGACCAACGGCATGAAGGTGGCCACCCGGTCAGCCAAGGCTATTGGTGCGCAGAAAGCAGTGATGGAGTTCCTGCTCATCAACCACCCGCTCGACTGCCCTATCTGCGATCAGGGAGGAGAGTGCGAGCTGCAGGATCTGGCCATGGGTTTTGGTCGTGATGTCTCCCGGTTCACCGAGCGGAAGCGCGTGGTGAAGGACAAGGACATCGGCCCCCTGGTTTCCACCGACATGACCCGCTGCATTCATTGCACCCGCTGCGTGCGCTTCGGCCAGGAGATTGCCGGAATCCAGGAGCTGGGCACGATCGGCCGTGGCGAGCGGATGCAGATCAGCACATTTATTGAGCAGAGTGTCGATCACGAACTCTCTGGAAACATCATTGATCTGTGTCCTGTGGGCGCACTCAACAGTAAGCCCTACAGATTCAGCGCCCGCGCCTGGGAGATGCAGGCCTTGCCGACGGTGGCGCCCCACGACTGCGTGGGCTCTAACCTGTCGGCACATGTGCTTCTGGGCAAGGTAAAGCGCGTCGTTCCCCGGACTAACGAGGCCGTCAACGAAACCTGGTTGGCCGATCGTGACCGCTTCAGCTACGAGGGCATCTACACCGATCGCCTGACGCAGCCGCTGCTCCGGGATGGTGAGGGGCTGCGACCCGTCACCTGGGAGCTTGCCCTGGAGGCGGCTGCCCGGGGACTTGCCGGCGCGGTCCAGCAGGACCCCAATGCCCTCGGCGCCTGGGTGGCTCCCACCTCAACGCTGGAAGAGGGTTTCCTTCTGCAGCGCCTGCTGCGACATCTGGGTTCCGAGAGCATCGACTACCGGCTGAGGCGCAGGGACTTCCGTTTGCAGGACCGGGATCCGGTCTTTCCCTGGCTGGGCACGTCGCTCGCCGAACTTGAGACGGCGGATGTCATTCTCGTCGTGGGGTCGAACCTCCGCAGCGAAGCACCACTGATCGCGCATCGGGTGCGGAAGGCCGCCTTGCGCGGAGCCCGGGTGGTGTTCATCAACCCCGTCCGCTATGCGTACTTGCATAACGTCGCGGCCTACCTTGAAACCGGACTGGACCTGGTGGGCGGCGTGCGCCGTCTCCTGGCTGAAGGCCCCGATGCCGAGGCCGCCGCCATTGTTGCCCTGTTGCGCGCTGCCGAGCGGCCCATTGTGCTGCTGGGGCAGATCGCCGGGCGGCATCCCCGCCTTGCAGACCTGCGCCAGGCCGCTGGCGAGCTCTCCCGGCAACACTCGGCGCGCATCGGTTACCTCTCGGAAGGGGCAAATTCTGCGGGCTTGGCGCTGGCCGGCGTCCTGCCTCACCGCGGGCCGGGCGGACGTCCCGTTGCCAGGGCGGGACGGAACCTGGCCGAGATGCTTAGCCAGCCACTATCCGGCCTGGTCCTGCTGAACGTGGAGCCTGAGCATGACTGCGCAGAGCAACAGCTCGCGGTGAGCGCGCTGCAGGCTGCCGGGTTTGTTCTTGCGTTGTCGCCTTACCTGAGTCCTTCTCTGGGGGCTCACGCCGATGTCGTCCTGCCCACAGGCACATCCATGGAAACGGCGGGAACCTTTGTCAATTGCGAGGGCCGCTGGCAGAGCTTCAATGGTGTCGCGTCTCCGGTAGGGACCAGCAGGCCGGCATGGAAGGTCCTGCGTGTCCTGGGCAACCTGCTGCAGGTGCCGGCGTGCGACTACGCCAGTGCCGAAGAGATCCGGGCCGAGGTCAAGGCCCTGGCGGGGGAGGTGCAGCCGGACAACACGGTGCCCGTCACCGCGATTCCACCGTCGACGACCGCAGCCGGCGTCGAACCCCGCGACCTGGACGTGCCCATGTATCAGACAGACGGTGTCCTCCGGCGTTCTCCAGCCCTGCAGCTGACCAGTGTGGCCCGTGGCTAGTCTGTCTTTCCTTCAGGCCCCCTGGCTCGCGCTGCCCGAGCTGGTGCGCTATCTGCTGGTGCTGGTCGGCCAGATCCTCGCGCTCACGATCGTGGTCATTCTCTGCGTTGCGTTCCTGACCTATCTGGAACGGAAAGTCATTGGCTACATGCAGAACCGGATTGGGCCGAACCGGGTAGGTCCCCGGGGCTGGTTCCAGCCCTTCGCGGACGTGATCAAGCTGCTGGTCAAGGAAGTTGTTATTCCGTCCAGCGCGAACCGCTTCCTGTTCGTTGTCGCGCCGCTGCTGTCGATTGTTCCGGCGCTCGCTACCTGGGCGGTCATACCGCTTTTCCCGGGCTTCGCCATTGCCGACATTGATGCCGGGCTGCTGTATGTACTCGCCCTCACTTCACTGGGCGTCTACGGCGTAATCCTTGCGGGCTGGGCGTCTAATTCCAAATACGCACTGCTCGGTGCCATGCGCTCTGCGGCCCAGATCGTGGCGTATGAAATAGCCATGGGCTTTGCACTGGTCGGCGTGCTGATGGCGGGCGGCAGCCTGAACCTCGGCAAACTGGTCGAAGCCCAGTCCGGAGGCTTGTTCAGCTGGTTCTGGCTCCCGCTGTTCCCCTTGTTCATCGTCTACTTTGTCTCCGGGGTTGCCGAGACCAACCGGGCGCCATTTGATGTGGCGGAAGGGGAGTCGGAGATCGTAGCGGGGTTTCACGTGGAATACTCCGGCGTTGCCTTCGCCATCTTTTTCCTGGCGGAGTACGCCAATATGATCCTGATTGCCGCGCTCACGGCGGTGCTGTTCTGGGGTGGCTGGGAATCGCCCTTCGCGGGCCCGCTGCTGGGTTTTCTGGACGGGACCATTCTTGAGGTTCTCCGGCTGCCCGGGATCCACTGGCTGGCCCTGAAGATCGCTATTTTCCTGTTTTGCTTTCTCTGGTTCAGGGCTACCTTTCCCCGCTATCGCTACGACCAGATCATGCGTCTGGGCTGGAAAGTCTTCATTCCGGTCACCATCGTCTGGATCGTGATTGAAGGCGCGATGGCAGCCCTGCGCGTTGGCCCCTGGAATACCTGAAGCCCATGAACAGGATCACGAATGCGATCAAGACGCTTACCCTCTGGGAATTGCTGAAGGGTTTGCAACTGACCCTGAAGAACCTCTTCGTCAGGAAAGTAACGATCCAGTATCCGGAAGAGAAGACGCCCCAGTCGCCGCGCTTTCGCGGGTTGCATGCGCTTCGTCGCTACCCGAACGGCGAGGAGCGTTGCATTGCCTGCAAGCTCTGCCAGGCCGTCTGCCCTGCTGCTGCCATTACCATCGAGTCCGACGTCGGGACCGACGGAACCCGCCGTACCACCCGGTACGACATCGATCTCTTCAAGTGCATCTACTGTGGCTTCTGTGAAGAGGCATGTCCCGTAGACGCGATTGTGGAGACCCGCATCTTCGAATACCACATGGAGAACCGGGGGGAGAACATCATGACCAAGGACAAGCTGATGGCGGTTGGCGAGAAGTACGAGGCTGTCATCGCTGCTGACCGGACGACCGACGCGCCCTACCGCTAGATCCGGACGCCAGGAAAACCATGTTCACCACGTTGCTCTTTTATGCACTATCCACGGTTCTGCTGGCCGCAGCGGTAGGCGTGATCACGGCCCGGAATCCTGTCTTTGCAGCCCTGTTTCTGATCCTGGCCTTTGTCACCAGTGCCGTCCTCTGGCTGCTGCTGGAAGCCGAGTTTCTCGCCATTGTCCTGGTGCTCGTCTACGTCGGTGCGGTAATGGTCCTGTTCCTCTTCGTCGTGATGATGCTGGATATTAACGTCACGACGATGCGCGAGGGCTTTCTGCGCTACGCCCCGGTGGGGGCAATCGTGGCGGGCATCATCGTCCTGGAACTGGCCTATGTCATCTGGTTCCGCAGTGACGGTCTGCCGGTGGGTACGACGCTAGTACCCCGGGATGCGGGGTACTCCAGTACGGAGGAGCTGGGGAAGGTCCTCTATACCCAGTACCTTTATCCCTTCGAGCTTGCCGGCATGCTGCTGCTGCTGGCCATCGTCGCCGCCATCCTGCTGACCATGCGCCAACGTCCGGGCCTCAAGGTTCAGGATGTAGCCGAGCAGGTAAAGGCGCAGCGCGGGGACCGTGTCCGCATGGTGCAGATGAAGTCGGAATCGGAATGATGGTCACGCTGTCCCACTATCTGACCCTCTCGGCCCTGCTGTTTACCATCAGTATTGCCGGGATCTTCCTTAACCGTAAGAACGTGATCGTTCTCCTCATGTGCGTCGAGCTGATGCTGCTGGCGGTCAACTTCAATTTCATCGCGTTCTCCCGTTATCTCGACGACCCGGCCGGGCAGGTGTTCGTGTTCTTCATTCTCACCGTGGCCGCCGCGGAGTCGGCCATTGGCCTGGCCATCCTGGTGGTGCTGTTCCGGAGCCGGCGCAGCATCAACGTCCAGGAGCTGGATGTGCTGAAGGGTTGAACTGATGGAACGCATTTATCTCGCCATCGTTCTGTGCCCGTTGATCGCTGCTCTGGTGGCCGGGCTCTTTGGCCGGCAGATCGGCCGTGCCGGCGCGCACACCGTAACCATTCTGGGCGTGGGTGCGTCCTTCATCCTTTCACTGCTGGTTCTCAAGGACCAGTGGCTCGACGGTGCGGCGGCCTATAACGGCACGGTCTATACCTGGGCCGTGGTTGACGGCGTCACGATGAATGTTGGCTTTCTGGTGGATCGGCTGACGGCGCTGATGATGGTCGTCGTCACGTCGGTGTCCCTCATGGTGCATGTGTACACGATCGGTTACATGCACGACGACCCGGGCTACCAGCGCTTCTTCAGCTACATCTCGCTGTTTACCTTTGCCATGCTCACGCTGGTCATGGCGAACAACTTCCTCCAGCTGTTCTTCGGCTGGGAGGCGGTCGGCCTGGTGTCTTACCTCCTGATTGGCTTCTGGTACACGCGACCGACAGCGATCGTGGCCAACCTGAAGGCCTTCCTGGTCAATCGGGTGGGGGATTTCGGGTTCCTGCTCGGCATTGCACTGATACTAATGGCTACTGGCAGTCTCGATTACGCCACCGTGTTTGCCAGTGCGCCGGAAATGAGTACCCAGACGATCGAGGTGTGGTCGGGGGTGCCCTGGTCGGTAATGACAGTGGCCTGCCTCCTGCTGTTTGTGGGTGCGATGGGCAAGTCGGCCCAGATGCCGCTCCACGTCTGGCTGCCGGATTCCATGGAAGGCCCCACACCAATCTCGGCGCTCATCCATGCGGCAACCATGGTGACTGCCGGCGTGTTCATGGTGGCGCGCATGTCGCCGCTCTTCGAATACTCCGAGACGGCGCTCTCGGTGGTGCTCGTCATCGGCGCGACCACGGCGCTGTTCACCGGTTTTCTCGGCGTCGTGCAGAATGACATCAAGCGGGTGGTGGCCTATTCAACGCTGTCACAACTTGGCTACATGACGGCGGCACTTGGCGCCTCCGCCTATGCGGCCGGCGTGTTTCATCTGATGACCCACGCCTTCTTCAAGGCGCTGCTCTTCCTGGCTGCTGGTTCGGTCATCGTCGCGATGCACCACGAGCAGGACATCCGGAAGATGGGCGGGTTACGGAAGTACCTGCCGATCACCTGGCTGACCTGCCTGATCGGAACCCTGTCCCTGATCGGCCTCCCCGGGTTTTCGGGCTTCTTCTCGAAGGATGCACTGATCGAGGCGGTCGGGCATGCCCACCGGGCGGGGGCAACCTATGCCTGGTGGTGCCTGCTGATCGGGGTATTCGTGACGGCGCTGTACTCGTTTCGCATGTACTTCCTCGTGTTCCATGGCCCTGAACGCCTCGACGCAGAGACGAAGGCGCACCTGCACGAGTCACCCTGGGTGATCACCTTGCCACTGGTGCTCCTCGCCATCCCGTCCGCGATCATCGGCTGGCCCACCATCGCACCGGTGGTCTTTGGTGACTATTTTGGTTCGGCCATCATGGTTCTGGAACGCAACGACGTGCTTGGCGAGCTGGCCGGGGAGTTCGATGGCCCCTGGGCCTATATCCTGCATGCGTTTTCCGCGCCGGTACCCTATCTCGCCTTTGCCGGAGCGTTGACAGCCTGGTACCTGTACCTGCGCAATCCGGGGCTCGCCGAAACTGTCCGGCTGCGTTTCCGATGGCTGCATACCCTGTTGATGAACAAGTATTACTTCGATGACTTCAACGACAAGGTACTGGCCCGGGGGAGCAGGGGTCTTGGCAACCTGTTCTGGCAACTCGGTGACGTGCTGGTCATCGATGGCGGCTTTGTCAATGGCAGTGCAAGACTCGTCGGTTGGGCTGCGCAGGTCAGCCGTCAGCTGCAAAGCGGATACCTGTATCACTACGCCTTCGCCATGATCATCGGCCTGGCGGTACTGGTTGGCTGGCTCCTGCTGGGAGCCTGAGTTCATGGGCAGTTCGATGATCGAGAGCGCGTTGGGCATTGGTACGCTGAGTATTCTTGTCTGGCTCCCCATCCTGGGTGGCCTGCTGTTGCTGGTCCTCGGCCGGTCTGAGAATCGGCCCGGTGAGAAAGGCTCCGGCGGGCGCCTGGACCGCTGGGTGGCCCTGGCTGTCTCCGTGCTCACCTTTGTGCTCAGCGTGCCGCTCTGGACGCAGTTCGACTCATCTACCGCCACGATGCAGTTCGTCGAGCGTCTCCCCTGGATCCGCACCTTTAATGTGGAGTACTACCTCGGGGTCGACGGCTTCTCCATGCCGCTCATTCTGCTGACCACCTTTCTTACGCCCATTGTCGTGCTGGCGGGCTGGCAGGTTATCGAGAAGCGCACGGCCCAGTATTTCGCCGCCTTTCTGATTCTCGAGGGCCTGATGATCGGCGTGTTCGCGGCACTGGATGCGTTGCTGTTCTACGTGTTCTGGGAGGCCATGCTGATCCCGATGTTCATCATCATCGGGGTCTGGGGTGGCGAGCGGCGAGTCTACGCGACCATGAAGTTCTTCCTGTACACCTTCCTGGGCTCCGTCTTCATGCTGGTTGCCCTGATCTACCTTTACCTCAAGTCCGGCAGCTACAGCATTCTGGACTTCCAGAATCTGCCGCTGACCCTGACCGAGCAGATACTCATCTTCCTGGCGTTCCTGTTCGCCTTTGCGGTCAAGGTGCCCATGTGGCCGGTGCACACCTGGCTGCCGGATGCCCACGTGGAAGCGCCCACCGGTGGCTCGGTGATCCTGGCAGCTGTTCTGCTGAAGATGGGCGGCTACGGCTTCATCCGCTTCAGCCTGCCGATTACGCCGGACGCCAGCAGCGAGCTGGACTGGCTCATGATTTCCCTGTCCCTCGTCGCGGTGGTCTACATCGGTCTCGTCGCGCTGGTGCAGAAGGACATGAAGAAGCTGATTGCCTATTCCTCCATCGCCCACATGGGTTTCGTGACCCTGGGCTTCTTCGTGGGCTGGCAGATTCTCGAGCGGACCGGCACGACGGCCGGCATTGCCATGGGGCTCTCCGGTGGCATGTTCCAGATGATTTCCCACGGCTTCATTTCCGGCGCCCTGTTTCTGTGCGTGGGCGTGCTCTATGACCGGCTGCACAGCCGGCAGATTGCGGACTACGGTGGTGTCGTCAACACGATGCCCCGCTTTGCGGCGTTTATGGTGCTGTTCGCCCTGGCCAACGCGGGTCTGCCAGGAACATCAGGCTTCGTGGGTGAGTTCCTGGTCATTCTCGCGGTGTTCAAGGCGGGCTTCTGGTATGCCTTTCTTGCAGCCACCACCCTGATCCTCGGGGCGGCCTATACGCTCTGGATGGTAAAGCGGGTCGTGTTTGGCGCCGTGGCCAATGAGGGCGTGGCTGGCCTGAGCGATGCCTCCGGGCGCGAACTGCTGATCCTGGCGCTGGTCGCTGCCGGTGTGCTCGGCCTCGGCTTATGGCCTGCGCCTCTTGCCGACGTCATGGCGGCCAGCGTCGACCACCTGGCCCTGCAGATAACGCAGTCGAAGCTGGCGGGTGCCCTATGAGCACGATGGCATCCTCCCTGAGTACGGACCTGGTGACGGTGTGGCCGGAGATCATTCTGGCGGTCGGCCTCTGTCTCGTTCTGGTCGTCGACATGTTCCTCAAGGACAGTTACCGGGATGTCACCTACCTGCTCACGATCTTTCTGCTGGCCGGGATCGCCTGGTCCCTGCTGGGCGCGGGAGCAGGCGGGGAGACAACTCTGGCCTTCGGCGGCTCCTATATCAGCGACCCCCTGAGTCGGGTCCTGAAACTGTTTGCCGTCGCGGCCGTGGCTACGGTGTTTCTCTACTCCCGGCCGTACCTGCGGGCCCGGGGCCTGCACCTTGGCGAGTTTTACGTGCTGGGGCTGTTTGCCCTGCTGGGCATTCTGGTGCTGGCTTCAAGTTACAGCCTGCTCGTAAGCTACCTGGGTCTCGAGCTACTGTCCCTCAGCCTCTACGCCATGGTGGCCTTCAACCGGGACTCACCGCTGGCGGCCGAGGCGGCCATGAAGTACTTCGTCCTGGGTGCCATTGCCTCCGGCATCCTGCTCTACGGCATGTCTCTGGTCTACGGCGTTACCGGCAGCCTGAACATCGGGGACCTGCAGGCGACGATTGGCACTGCGCAGGCGTCGTCCGTGAGTCTGTGGGTGGGCCTGGCCTTTCTGGTGGCCGGCATCGCCTTCAAGTTTGGTGCGGTGCCCTTCCACATGTGGGTGCCGGACGTCTACCAGGGTGCGCCCACGGCGGTAACCCTGTTTGTGGGTACTGCGCCAAAGCTGGGGGCGCTGGCCCTCGCGATCCGGATTCTGGTGGAGGGGCTCCCCGCCCTGGGGGATCTCTGGCAGGTCATGCTGGCCGCCCTGGCAGTTCTGTCCCTCGTGCTGGGTAATGTGGCGGCCATCGCCCAGACCAATCTGAAGCGCATGCTGGCCTACTCGACGATTGCTCATGTGGGCTTCATTCTCCTGGGCTTCGTCGCGGGCACACCGGAAGGCATCCAGGCGGCCCTGTTCTACACGCTGGTCTACGTGATCATGGCAAGCGGCAGCTTCGGCTTCCTGGTGCTGCTCAGCAGTCGGGGCGAGGAGGTGGAGACGCTGGAGGACATCAAGGGACTCTGGCAGCGCAGCCCCTGGTTCGCCCTGATGATGGTGCTGCTCATGGTCAGCATGATTGGCGTGCCGCCCCTGGCTGGCTTCTACGCCAAGTGGTGGATCCTGTCGGCGCTGCTGGAAACGAACCACGTGGGTCTGGCCGTCGCGGCCCTGGTGGCCTCCGTGATTGGCGCCTACTACTACCTGCGGGTCATCAAGATGATGCTGTTCGACGATGGCGGGCAGGCTCACGCGGGCGGGATTCCTCTGGACGTGCGGGTGGTCCTCAGCGTGAATGTGCTGCTGCTGCTGCTGATCGGCCTGCTGCCGGACCGGCTGCTGGAGCTGTGCGCCCGGGCGGCGGCGCTCATTTAGAGCGTGGTCCGGCGGTTGCCCCGGGGTTGCTGTCCCGTGGCGTGGTTGCTACACGGGGGCCAAGTGGCTACTATGCGGCCTCGCGCTGGTGCGGGGTGGAGCAGTCTGGCAGCTCGTCGGGCTCATAACCCGAAGGTCGTAGGTTCAAATCCTACCCCCGCTACCAATTTCCTGAGGCAGCCAAAGCATCAGGGTGCGACGAGAAAAGGGGCCGCTTGATGCGGCCCTTTTTTTTGGTGTAACCAGAGTTCGTCTGGCACACCCGTTTCGCTACCTACCGAAGACCCAGGACTGCACGGGCTGCGGCCAATCTGGGCATTGCGGGAGTTATGTAACCCCCAGTGAGATCACTAACTGGCGGTGGTTGACCGTCTCCCCGGGGAAGCGCATGGTTGCCCTTAGTTGCCGCTCGGAATCAGCAACAGGTCGCTTTAGTTTCGAGGGGGATCCACCCTGCCAGCATCATCGTCCATGAGGGCAGGGGAAAGGCAACATGCAAACTAGAAAATCACTTTTCCGTATTGGCTCACTAGCCAGAGTGTTCACCCTCTTGGCTCTGGCCTTCGGTGCCGTTGGAGTCACGCCTGCCTGTGCGGAGACGTTTATTGTCACCAATTCCGCCGATAGCGGGCCAGGCACTCTACGCCAGGCACTTGTGGACATTGGCGATGGCGGTCTAATCACCTTTGATGACTCACTCTCCGGCGGGACGATCTATCTGGCCTCGCAATTGACTATCAACAAGAGCCTGACAATAAACGGGTCTGCGCTGGCTTCGAAAATCACGCTCAGCGGTGATGGAGATGGGGACGGCTTACCCAATGTAAGAGTCCTTTATATCCCCGGCATCGCCCCTGGCATAGTTACCACCGTAATTCTCAACGGTTTGATAATTACAAAAGGCAAAGCTAACGGCGGTGGAATCTACAACAAGGCTCATCTGACGGTAATGAATTCCACGGTCGCGGAAAATTCGGCTGTCGGCGGATTCGCAGAAGGAGGCGGAATCGCAAATGAAGGTGATCTAACGTTAGTCAATGTCACGATATCTGGTAATACATCGAGTCGTCTGGCCAGTGGTAAAGGGGGCGGAATCTCCAATTATTCGGGTCTGATTAACATGAGTTTGGTGACGCTCTCTGGCAATACTGCCGGCAAGGGCGGCGGAATCTACAATTATGGCGGCACGATCTCAATCACGAACAGCCTGCTGTCAGGGAACACTGCAAATAATGTTGATGGAGGCGGAGCAATCTACAACACTGGGGGCGCAGTAACGCTCACAAGGAGTACCGTCTCCGACAATCACGTTTCACCCTTTTACGAGGGTGGTGGCATTTTCAACGGGGGCGGGGTCGCCACACTTAACATTATGAGCAGCACACTTTCTGGCAATTCGGCGGGAAGTGGCGGGGCTATCTCGAACAGTTCTTCGCTAACAGTCACGAACAGCACGATCTCTGGCAATGAGGCGTCCTTCCATGGCGGCGGTATCATGAACGACGTTCTCAGCGGGCAGTCTGGCGTTGCCACCGTTTACAGCACAAGCATCGTGGATAACGTCGCAGATTCCAATGGGGATGGTATTGGCTCAGCAGGTGGCGTTTATAACAATGGCACATTCTCTATGCGGAATACACTGATAGCGGGTAATCGCGTTGGAGTGGTGTCGAGCATTCCGGTTTACGATAATTGCTGGGGAACCATCGAGTCCTACGCGCTTAACTTGATTGGGGCGTGGGACGAAGAGCGGAACAGCGGTAGTTGTAGGATTGAGGGGGAGCGGGATTTTCTCAATGGTCTCAGCCTGCTGGGTCCCCTGCAGAACAACGGTGGCCCGACAAAAACTATTGCCCTCCTTCCCGGCAGTAACGCCATTGATGGCGCATCCATTAATGGCTGTATCGATACTCAGGGGGGTGTCCTTACTGCCGATCAACGGGGCGTCGTCCGGCCGAAAGGCCTGCGCTGCGATGTAGGAGCGTATGAGCTGGCGCCGGACACGGATGGGGACGGCCTGCCAGACGAACTGGACAACTGCACCCTGGTGGCAAACGCGACCCAGCTGGACACCAACCGGGACGGCTACGGCAATATCTGCGACCCGGACTTCAACAACAACGGCATCGTGGACTCCCAGGACGGGGCGCTGCTCAAGGCGGCGTTTGGCTCAGGCGGCTTTCCCGACAGGGACCTGAACGGCAATGGAATCGTGGACTCCAATGACGGGGCACGGCTTAAAGCCAGGTTTGGTCAGGCGCCCGGGCCGTCGGGCCGCGCTTGTGCGGGGACGATTCCGTGCCTGTGATGCGGTGGTAGATCAGCGACTACCGCCGGGGCACCAACGG
This sequence comes from Gammaproteobacteria bacterium, assembly GCA_031409515.1. GTDB lineage: Bacteria > Pseudomonadota > Gammaproteobacteria > Steroidobacterales > SHZI01. Next base: position 43,277 of record JANNXJ010000014.1, read on the forward strand.
CCCCTTTTTTTGGTGTAACCAGAGTCCTTCTGCCACACACATTTCGCCGCCTACCACAGAACCACGACTGAACCGGCTGCCACCACGCTGGGTGTCGCGGCTGGCGGCCGATAGGGTTGGGGGAGTTATGTAACCCGCAGCCACATAGCCAGCTGCGGCGATTGACCTGCTTCCGGAGGGGGCGCATGGTCGCCCTTGGGGGTTGGCCATAGTCGGTACAACGCCGCTTCAGTTCCGAGCAGAGATGCCGTGTCAGCATCTTCGTTCGTTAGGAGATGGAAAGACAACATGAAAGCCAGAAAAGCGACTGCAAGTATTCACTCACTGGCCAACGCTGCCACCCTCCTGGCTCTGGCCTGCGGTTCCCTTGGATTCACAGCCGTCAATGCAGCCACGTTCATCGTTTTCAACTCCGCGGACAGCGGCCCAGGCTCTCTGCGCAAGGCAATTGCAGATGCTCCTTCCGGGAGCCTGATTACGTTTGATGCCTCCCTCTCCGGCGCGACTATTTACCTGGCCAGTGAGCTATACCTCTCTAACGACCTGGTCATAGACGGTTCCACGTTGGCTGCCAAGATCACGATCAGCGGCGATACCGATAACAACGGCACAGGCGATGTGCCGGTATTGTTCGTCTTCAATCCAGCAATCGTTAGCCTCAAGAGCGTGCTAATAAAAAAGGGCGCCAGTCCCTCTTCAGGCGGCGGAATCCTCAACTCCGGCTACCTGACCTTAGCGGACACTACAGTCTCGGATTCCGTTTCCGCTGGCTTCGGCGGCGGAATATACAATGCTTCTGCGCCTATTAACGGAAGTATTGGAGGCAGTTTAACGCTAGTAAAAAGCACCATCGCGGGCAATTCTGCGAGGGACGGCGGTGGAATAGCGACTATCAACGGTGTGCTCTCGATCACCGATAGCGCTATATCGGGCAATACTGCTGTAGTCACCAACACGGGTGGCAACGGCGGCGGAATCCACAACGCATCCGGCCTCGTCTCAATCACCACCAGCACCATTTCGAGCAATACTGCTGGTGGACTTATTGGTGGTGGTGGAATCTATAGCTCTACCACTGGCTCCGTAACGCTCACAAGCAGCACTATTTCCGGGAATAGTGCCCTTACCGCTGGCGGGGGCATCAAGAATTTGGGGCAACTGAGAATGGACACGAGCACCCTCTCGGAAAATGCAGCCGGTATCGGCGGCGCGCTTTTCAATAACGGTGGGTTGATTGTTACGAACAGTACAATCGCAAACAATACGTCCAAGACGGACGGTGGTGGCATATACAATTTTTCAAGTGGGACTGCAGACGTCTTCAATACAACCATTGTCTACAGCGATGCCGACTCTGATGGTGATGGTGATGGCGCGGGAGGAGGGGTGTTAAACGTCGGTCTGTTCAACATGACGCATTCGTTGATCGCTGGCAATGCTCAAGGCGTGGCGGGTGGCATTCGTGTTCTTGATGACTGCGGTTTCTCCGTCGTTCGCTCCTTCGGGGGGAACGTTTTAGGTCAGCCCTTCACCAGCTGCATCGTAATAAGCGTCGGGGGTACTTTTGCACAGCTGAATGGCCTCAACCTGCTTGGGCCGCTGCGGAACAATGGCGGCACGACCAGAACGGTTGGCCTCCTGCCAGGCAGCAACGCTATTGATGCGGTTCCAGATGGCGGCGGCAAAGACCAGCGGGGTGTAATCCGCCCCAAAGGCTTGTCTAATGACGCCGGCGCGTATGAGTGGGCGCCCGACACTGATGGGGATGTCCTGCCCGACGAGTTGGACAACTGCACGCTGGTGGCGAATCCGACCCAGCTGGACGCCAACGGCGACGGCTACGGCAACATCTGCGACCCGGACTTCAACAACAACGGCATCGTCGATTCCCAGGACGGCGCATTGCTCAAGGCGGCGTTTGGCTCTGGCGCCTTTCCCGACAGGGACCTGAACGGCAATGGAATCGTGGACTCGAATGACGGGGCACGGCTCAAGGCCAGGTTTGGTCAGGCCCCCGGGCCGTCGGGCCTGCGTCCGTGACCGAGCCGGGTGGCCGGGACCCCGGGGGCCGAGTTGGCAGGCCCCGGCCAAATCTTACGGCCCTGCCTTGCCGCCTCCCGCTGCCCCGGCTACACTACCTGTCTTGATTAGCGGCTCCGGAAGCGGTCCGGGGCACTGGGGTTGGTGGTTTACTGCCAGGACGGGCCCCCGCTAGCGGACTTACAGCTAGAAATGGCCCCGCACGGGGCTATTTTTTTTTGCGGCACGGGTGATTGCGGTCCACGACGGCGGTTCCGGATTCGGGAGGGCTGTCATCACCCGACGAGTTGCCAGGGAGCGAGCAGCAAGAGTGGGCCGATGGCCCATTTTTTGTTTTGGACTGGCATGAGCACGACACGGGCACAGATGGTCGAGTTGCTGGAACCGGGGGTAGAAGCCCTGGGTTACGAACTCGTGGATCTGGAGCTGAACTTCAGCGGCCGGCGGGGGACCTTGAGGCTGTTTATTGACAGGCTCGGCGCGGTAGAACCGCCGGCAGGGGAAGTGACCGCCGAGGGCCCGCGCAGCGATGGCATACGAGTTGAGGATTGCGAAGCGGTCAGCCGGCAGGTGAGTGCCGTGCTGGACGCCGAAGACCCGATCCAGCAGGACTACGCTCTGGAGGTTTCGTCACCGGGACTGGACAGGCGACTGGTCAAGCCGGCGCACTTTGACCGGTTTGCCGGGCAGTCGGTGCAGGGCCGCTTCCGCCAGATGGTGGATGGCCGCCGACGCTTTGCCGGGACGCTGGTCGGGCGGGATGGAACGCTGGTAACGATTCGGGTCGAGAATGCTGACCTGACGGTGTCGATGGACGATCTGGACGTGATCCGGCTTAACCCGGAGTACTGAGAGTAAGCAAATTATGAACAAAGAAATTCTGATGGTGGCCGAGGCCGTCTCTAATGAGAAGGGCGTCGACCAGGAAATCATTTTTGATGCGCTGGAGTCGGCGCTCGCATCGGCGGCGCGCAAGCGCTATGGCGATGATGTGGACGTGCGCGTCAGCATCAACCGCGCCACCGGTGACTACGACACCTTCCGGCGCTGGAAAGTCTTTGCGGATGACTCGACGGAACTCGAGACTCCCGATCGCGAACTCCGCATGATTGACGCCACCGATGTGGATCCGAAGGCCGAGCCGGGTGGCTACGTGGAGGAGCCGATTCCCTCCGTGGATTTTGGCCGTATTGCTGCCCAGACCGCCAAGCAGGTCATCGTGCAGAAGGTCCGGGAGGCCGAGCGCAAGAAGGTTATCGAGGAGTTCCAGGGCCGGGTCGGTCAACTCCTGTCGGGCGTCGTCAAGCGCGTCGACCGCAACGGGGTCTATGTGGATCTGGGGGCGAATGCCGAAGGCTTCATTCCCCGGGAGAACATGATGCCCCGGGAGCCGGTGCGGCCCCAGGATCGCGTCAAGGCGCTGCTCCGGGAAGTTCGCTCCGAGCCACGGGGACCCCAGTTGTTCCTGACGCGGACGTCCTCCCAGTTCCTGCTTGAACTGTTCAAGATCGAGGTGCCGGAAGTTGGCCAGGGACTCATTGAGATACTGGCTGCTGCCCGTGATCCCGGGTTGCGGGCCAAGATCGCCGTCAAGAGCAATGACCGGCGCATCGATCCTGTGGGCGCCTGCGTCGGAATGCGCGGCTCCCGGGTGCAGGCCGTTTCCAACGAACTGGCCGGCGAACGGGTGGACATCATCCTCTGGAACGAGAGTCCCGCCCAGTTCGTGATCAATGCCATGTCGCCGGCGGAAGTCAGTTCTATCGTGGTGGACGAGGAAAGCCACAGCATGGATCTGGCGGTACAGGAGGACAAACTGTCCCAGGCGATTGGCCGTGGCGGGCAGAACATCCGGCTGGCGAGTGAGCTCACCGGCTGGGAGCTCAACGTGATGACCGAGGCTGCCGCAGAAGAGAAGAGCGAGAAAGAGTCCCGTGCCCTTCTGGAGCTGTTCATGCAGAAGCTGGATGTGGACGAGGATGTGGCGCTCATTCTTGTGCAGGAGGGTTTTTCCAGCATTGAAGAGGTCGCCTACGTCCCGACCAGTGAGCTGCTCGGTATCGAGGAGTTCGATCAGGGCATGGTTGACGAGCTCCGTAATCGCGCCCGGGATGTCCTGATTACCATGGCTATTCAGAGTGAGGAAAAGGTCGACAAGGCACCGCCCGCCGAAGACCTCCTCTCGCTGGAAGGCATGGATCCCGAGCTTGCCGGTCAGCTGGCGGCCAGAGGGATCCGCACGCGGGATGATCTGGCCGAGCAGGCCATAGACGACCTCGAAGGCATCGAAGGCCTGGATAACGCCCGCTCCGCCAAGCTGATCATGGCAGCGAGAGCCCATTGGTTCGACCAGCAAGAGGCGACGGGTTGATCACCCGCCCCTCGGCATCTCCCGGAGCAGCTCTATGTCGGATGTGACTATTGCCCAGTTCGCAGACGTACTGAAGATTCCGGTCGAAAAGCTGCTGACGCAGCTCGATGAAGCCGGTATTGGTGCGCGTGGTGCCGACGATGTCATCAGCGATGACGCCAAGCGTGAACTCCTCACGCACCTGCGCCGCACTCACGGGCACGACGAAGGTGGAGCCGCTGCGTCGCCCCGGAAGGTGACGCTCAGCCGGCGCTCCCAGTCGGAGATCAAGGTGGCCAGCGCCCAGGGCCGGGCCAAGACCGTCACGGTCGAGGTGCGCCGCAAGCGCACTTACGTCAATCGCGATGTGCTGGAGCAGGAGAACAAGGTCCAGCAGGATGAGCTTGACCGGCAGCGCCAGGATGAGCAGGCCAAGCTCGACAAGGACCAGGCGGAGCGGGAAGTCATTGAGAAAGTGGCCCGCGAAAAGCGTGAGAAGGAACTTGCCGAAGCTGAAGCCCTGCGCAAGGCGGAGGAGGATACTCGCCGCGCTGCCCAGCAGGCAGCCAAGGACGGTGAACAGACGCAGCTTCAGGACGAGGTCCGAAAGCGCGATTCGGAGGCCCGGACCCGGAAAGAGGCGGCGAGCAAGCGCGATGTCCGTCGGGCGGTAGTTGAAGACCTGGTCAGCGTCACCGAGGACGACACGCCAGAGGAGAAGCCTGTCCTGGCGGGCCGTCAGGAGTTGCATGTCGCTGCAGACGTCAGCGGTCGCCGCAAGAAGAAGAAGACGCGCCGGCGCTCGGTCTCTGTTCAGTCTGACTCAACCCGGCACGGGTTTGAGAGGCCTTTGGCCCCGGTGGTTCACGAGGTGCTGGTTCCGGAAACCATCAAGGTGAGCGAGCTCGCACAGCGTATGGCTGTGAAGTCCAATGATGTGATCCGGACGCTGATGAAGATGGGGGTTATGGCCACCATCAACCAGGCTATCGAGCAGGACACGGCGATCCTGGTAGTGGAAGAGCTGGGGCACGTAGCCAAGCTGGTGCGCGACTCCGATCTCGAGGACACGCTGATTCCCGTTGAAGACGATGCGGGCCAGGCTGTGCCCCGTTCACCGGTCGTCACCATCATGGGTCATGTCGATCACGGCAAGACCTCATTGCTCGACTACATTCGCCGGACCAAGATTGCCGCAGGCGAGGCTGGGGGAATCACCCAGCACATCGGGGCCTACCACGTGGAGACTCCCAAGGGGGTCATCACCTTCCTCGATACGCCAGGCCACGCCGCCTTTACGGCAATGCGGGCGCGGGGTGCACAGGTTACGGACATCGTTGTGCTGGTGGTGGCTGCCGACGATGGCGTCATGCCCCAGACCGAAGAAGCTATCCTGCATGCCCGGGCTGCAGACGTTCCCATCATTGTTGCGGTTAACAAGATCGACAAAGGCGACGCCGATCTCGATCGTGTGCGCAATGAACTGGGCGCCAAGGGCGTTGTGCCCGAGGAGTGGGGTGGTGAGAGCCTCTTCGTCAATGTTTCCGCCCGCACGGGCGAAGGCATTGACAAGCTTCTTGAGTCGATCCTCCTGCAGGCTGAGTTGCTGGAGTTGAAGGCGGTTGCTGACGGCCGGGCCTCCGGAGTCGTGCTGGAGTCCAGTCAGGAAAAGGGCCGGGGCGCCGTAGCAACGGTCCTGGTTACCCGGGGACGCTTGCGGCTGGGTGATGCATTGCTGGCAGGACACGAGTATGGGCGGGTCCGTGCCATGACGAACGAGCACGGCGTGGCAGTCACTGAAGCCGGGCCCTCGCAGCCGGTCGTCGTGTTGGGTCTTTCTGGTACCCCGAATGCGGGTGACGATGCCCTGGTGCTTGAGGATGAACGGAAGGCCCGCGAGCTGGCCCAGTTCCGCCTCAGCCGCACGCGTGACGTCAAGCTGGCGCAACAGCAGTCGGCCAAGCTGGAGGATGCTTTCAGTCAGCTGGCGGCGTCCCAGACCAAGACCCTGCAAATCCTGATCAAGGCTGATGTGCAGGGCAGCGCCGAGGCGCTGAAGGACGCGATGGGCAAGCTGGCGCACGAAGAAGTGAATGTGAAGGTCATCGGCTCCAGTGTGGGTGGTGTCAGCGCGTCCGATGTCACGCTGGCCGCTGCCTCGAAGGCGATAATCATTGCGTTCAATGTCCGGGCAGACGGCGCCGGCCGCGACGCCATCAAGGAAACCGGCGTTGACGTGCGCTACTACAGCGTCATTTACGAGGCTCTGGACGACGTCAAGATGGCCGTTACCGGCATGTTGGCTCCCATCATCCGGGACCAGATCGTGGGCCTTGCCGAGGTGCGTGATGTTTTCCGCTCACCAAAGTACGGCGACATCGCCGGCTGTCTGGTTATCGATGGCTTCGTCAAACGCAACAGCCCGATTCGGGTACTGCGCAACAACACCGTGATCTACCAGGGAGAGCTGGAGTCACTCCGACGGTTCAAGGACGACGTGAGTGAAGTCCGAGCGGGCACCGAATGCGGCATCGGCGTGAAGAACTACGATGACGTGAAGCCGGGCGACCAGATCGAGTGCTTTGAGCGGGTTACCATCGAACGAACCGCGTGATCCATGGCCCGTGAGTTCGCCCGCAGTCGTCGCGTTGAAGAGCAGATACAAAGGCTCTTGTCCGACGTTATGCGGGCCGAGCTGCGGGATCCCCGGGTCGCCGGCGTGGTCATCACGGAGGTACGGGCTTCCCGTGATCTCGGTGTCGCCTGGATCGAGTACACCCTCCTGGGTACCGATGCGAGTCCTGCCCCTGAGGTTCTGGCTGACGTCCAGGCAGGACTGGATCGGGCGGCGGGGTTCCTCAGAAGCCAGCTCGCCCGGGAGCTCGCCACCCGCACGGTTCCCGAACTGCGTTTTCGCTATGACGAGGCCGCCCGGCGTGCGCGGGATCTCGAGCGGCTCATCGACACGGCGGTGGCCGGCGATGCAGCCGCGACCGGCACCCCAGGGCCCGACGGGAGTCCGTGAGCGAGCCGTCTGCCCGTCGTCCCCGGCGTGCGCTGGATGGCCTGCTTCTGCTGGACAAGCCGACGGGCATCACCTCGAATGGCGCCCTGCAGAGGGTCAAGTGGCTCTTTCAGGCACTCAAGGCTGGGCATACGGGCAGCCTTGATCCGCTGGCCAGCGGGATGCTGCCGATCTGCTTCGGTGAAGCCACGAAGTTTTCCGGATACCTCCTGGATGCCGACAAGGTCTATCGGGTGCAGGCGCTCCTGGGAGTTCGAACCGATACGGGGGACGCGGAGGGCAGTCCGGTCGAGACCCACTCCCGGGCAGCAGTCTCGCCAGCGGAGCTGGAGCAGGCCGTGGCCTTGCTCCGGGGACCGATTCACCAGATTCCCCCCATGTACTCGGCCCTCAAGCAGCAGGGGCAGCGGCTCTATGCCTTGGCCAGAGCCGGCCTGGAAGTGCCCCGGGAGCCCAGACCCGTGCATATCCATGAGTTCACCGTGGAAGCCTACGACCCGTTGAGGCCGGTGTTTCAGGTTCGCTGCAGCAAGGGCACCTACATCCGGACGCTGATCGAAGACCTGGCCGCTGGCCTGGGCACCGTCGGCCACGTCATAGCCCTGCGCCGGCTGGCCGTGGAACCCTTCAGTGGCCAGCCAATGCTCACCATGGAAGCGCTTGAGGCGGCGGCGGGTTCGGGGCAGAGCCCCTCCCTGGAAGCCCTGGATGCGCTCCTGCGCCCCCTGGAGGCGGCCTTGCCCCGATGCCCTGCTGTGGAGCTCGATGCCGCCATGGCCCTTCTTGTCAGCCGGGGCGGTCGGGTTCCGGCTCCCCCGGGTCTCGGGACGGGTCTCGTTCGCCTCCACGCGCCGGGCCACCGGTTCCTGGGGGTGGGGGAGGTTCAGCCGGATGGACTGATTGCGCCCCGTCGGCTCGTCGCGCAGGTTTCACCACCGTTTCGGGCCGACGTCTGAGGACGGGCTGTAACTCCGGGCAACACATGGTTAGAATACCGCCCGATTTCATAGACAAATTAATGACATTGGTAACAGGAGAGAGCTTCAATGCCTCACACGGCTGAAGAGAAGAGCAAGATCGTCGCTGAGCACAGCCGCGGTCCGACTGACACAGGTTCCCCGGAAGTTCAGGTCGCCCTGATGTCGGCCCGTATCAGTGAGCTGACCGAGCATTTCGCCAGCCACAAGAAAGACCATCACTCCCGTCAGGGATTGCTTCGTCTGGTCAACCAGCGGCGCAAGCTTCTGGATTACCTGCGGACGAAGGATGGCGTGCGCTACCAGGGCCTGATCGACAAGCTCGGCCTGCGCCGCTAGTCGCGGCTACTGCCCTGTGCGACCCTGCCGGGCCGATGCGCGTCCGGCTTCCATTTCGTCCAAGGTTTTAGGCGGGGCAGATACCTGATGGGTATCTGCCACTTCTCCTTTCCAATGAACTAGATACTGATTAGGAAACCAACGTGGCGTCATTCAAAAAGTCTTTTCCCTACGGACAGCATCAGGTCACCATCGAAACGGGCGAGATCGCCCGGCAGGCCGGTGGCGCTGTCATCGTCAGCATGGCGGAAACAGTCGTTCTGGTTACGGCTGTGGCTAACACCGATGGCAGCCAGCCGCGGGACTTCTTTCCGCTGACCGTGAACTACCAGGAAAAGACCTACGCTGTGGGTTGCATTCCCGGTGGCTTCTTCCGGCGTAGGGCCGGCCCTTGGAGAAGGAGACCCTCATTTCCCGGCTCATTGACCGGCCGATCCGTCCCCTGTTTCCTAAGGGCTTCATGAATGAGGTACAGGTGATTGCCACCGTAATCTCCATGAACCCCGAAGTGGATTCCGACATTCTGGCGATGCTTGGGGCCTCGGCCGCACTCGGGCTCACAGGCGCTCCGTTTGCAGGCCCGATCGGCGGCGCCCGCGTCGGCTACATTGACGGGAAGTACATCCTTAATCCTACGGCAACTGAACTCAAGCAGTCCAAGCTGGATCTCGTGGTTGCGGGGACGTCCAAAGCGGTGCTTATGGTCGAATCGGCCGCCCACCAGTTGTCTGAAACGGTGATGCTCGATGCCGTCATTTTTGGCCACGAGCAGATGCAGATTGCCATCGAGAACATCCGGTCGCTCGTGAAGGAAGCAGGGCGGCCCGCCTGGAAATGGTCGGCTCCCGTGGCTGATCCGGCAATTGCGACAGCAGTTGCCAAGGCAGTTGGCGACCGTTTTGCTTCTGCCTACCGGATCCGTGACAAGGGCGAGCGCTACGCCGCGATTGCCCAGCTCAAGCAGGAGGCTTCTTCGGCAGTGGCCACCGGTGCTCCGGGCGCACCTGCCAGCGGTCCCGTGGGTGATGCCCTCAACCGCCTCGAGAAGAAGATCGTCCGGGGCCAGGTGCTGGACGGTGAGCCGCGCATTGATGGCCGGGACACCCGCACGGTGCGGCCGATATCCATTCGCACCGGCGTCCTGCCCAGAACCCATGGTTCCGCGCTGTTCACCCGTGGTGAAACCCAGGCTCTCGTGGTTGCTACGCTGGGCACTGATCGTGACTCCCAGATTATTGACGCCTTGACCGGGGAGTATCGCGACCGCTTCATGCTGCACTACAACTTCCCCCCCTACAGCGTTAACGAGACGGGTTTTGTCGGCTCTCCCAAGCGTCGGGAAATCGGCCACGGTCGTCTGGCCCGACGGGGTATCGAGGCCGTTCTCCCCGATATGCAGACCTTCCCCTACGTTCTCCGGGTGGTTTCCGAGATCACGGAGTCGAACGGGTCAAGTTCGATGGCCAGTGTTTGCGGCACGAGTCTTGCCCTGATGGATGCCGGTGTGCCTCTGCTGGCGCCGGTCGCTGGCGTGGCCATGGGCCTCGTCAAGGACGGGGATCGCTATCAGGTTCTGACCGACATCCTGGGTGACGAGGATCACCTTGGCGACATGGACTTCAAGGTTGCAGGGAGTGCCAACGGCATTACCGCCCTGCAGATGGATATCAAGATCGACGGGATCACCAGGGACATCATGGAGAAGGCGCTTTCCCAGGCCAAGGACGCCCGTCTTCATATCCTTGAGGAAATGAACCGTGTTCTGGCCACGCACCGTCAGGACATGTCGGAATGGGCCCCCACGATCATCACGATGATGATTGACCCGGAAAAAATCCGGGATGTCATCGGCAAGGGTGGCTCCGTGATTCGCGCCATCACCGAGGAGACTGGCGCGACGATCAATATCGACAATGACGGTACGGTGAAGATTGCGTCCGTGCAGGCAGCAGCAGGCCTGGAAGCCAAGAACCGGATCCTGCTGATCACGGCAGATGTGGAAGTTGGCAGCGTCTACGAGGGTCGCGTGGCGCGCCTGATGGATTTTGGCGCCTTCGTCACGATCCTGCCGGGCCGGGATGGGCTGGTGCACATCTCGCAGATCTCCGACGAGCGGGTTGAGCGGGTCGGTGACAAGCTCAAGGAAGGCGACATCGTGCGCGTCAAGGTGCTTGAGGTTGATCGTCAGGGCAGGGTGCGCCTGAGCATGCGCGGGCTCGACGCAGCCTGAAGCCAGCTTACCGGCCGGACGCCGACAGACGCGGCGTGTCCCCAGACGGGGACACGCCGTTTTCTTTTAGCCAGCGGCCGACGCGGCCACAGCTCCGTTTGCCGTCATCCCGGGGACTCCGACCGGACGGCCGGGCGCCGTCAAAGCGCTTTTCAGGGCCCGATCCAGGCGGCCTGCGAGCTCGGGGTCCCGGTCGTTGGTCCCCAGCCGGATCATGCCAGCCAGAAAATCAGCCGAGAGCAGCGGGGTCCCGCCTCGCTGGCCTTCCGCAATGATCTGCAGAAGGACCGGGGTGGTAATGTCCAGGCCCGTGGACTGTTCGACAACTTTGACCTGCGCGCCCTTGATAATCAGCTCGCGCACGTCCTGCAGGTTTACGTACCGGCTCTGGGTGGTGTCGTAGAGACGGCGGTTTACGTACTTTCTAATCAGTCTTTGCTCGCTCATGGCGGGTCCTTCCTGTGGTTCCAAGCCTCTGTTCCAGACGACTTAAGCTGTCCGGCATACGATTGCCCCCAACTCGTTCGTATAGACAACTTCGCTCGCGAATTGGTTCGCGATGCAGCCTAGGAAGAGGAAAATTGCACATGGAGAGAAAGCCCATGAAAAACATGGGGTTCCAAATGCTTTATGACCTACATTGAAAGTAGGGTGGTGGCGGCCGGGTAATTCAAGGGCGAAAGAAAGCGGGTTTTCAGCGGTATTGGTCTTCGCGTTCGCCGTACTGCTTCTCGGCCAGTTCCCGCCGTTCCTGGGCTTCCAGGCACAGCGTAGCCACCGGGCGGGCTTCCAGGCGCTTCAGGCCGATCTCTTCGCCGGTCTCCTCGCAATAGCCGTAGGCACGGTCACCGATGCGCTCCAGCGCGCCGTCGATCTTCTTGAGCAGCTTTCGCTCCCGATCCCGGGTGCGCAGTTCCAGGCCAAACTCCGACTCCTGGGTGGCACGGTCATTCGGGTCGGGGAAGTTGCTGGCCTCGTCCTGCATGTGGTGCACGGTGCGATCCACCTCTTCCATGAGTTCCCGCCTCCAGGCCAGGAGAATCTGCCTGAAGTGCTCTAGCTGTGCGGGGTTCATGTAAGTCTCGCCAGACTGTGCCCGGTAGGGCTTGATGCCGTGAATCAGGGCATCCGGATCATAGCGCTCAGGGCCTCGCCGGGTGCCATCCTGCGACGGCCTGGAAGCCTTCCTCCCCGTCGATTTAATCAGCCCAGGGGTGCTGCGCACCACCATTTCCCTGAGCGGCGGGGACTGAGTCTTTGCAGGGGGCGTTTTTCCAGGGTCGACCTTCGCCGCACTCGCCTTGGCGGGCCCAGCAACGGCCAGCTTTACGGTGGCTGCCTTGCCGCCCTTCGTGATCTTCAATCGAGAGTCCGTCCCTGGTTTGATGGCTGGCTTGATCGCCGGCTTCATTGCTGGCTTCTTAGCCGGTTTGCGGGCTGCTGGTTTGGCCTTGGCCGTGGTCTTCCTGGCCGGTGCGGCCTTGGCAGATGCCGCCTTCACCGGTGCCGACTTGCGTCCGGCCTTACCGGAGGCACTTCGACCGGCCTGCGCCTTGACCGGAATCGCCACTCGGCCCTTGGTGGCTGAGCTGCTCTTGCGGACCGGTCTCTTGGCTGACGGCATCTTGGGGACCCTGCTCCAAATTTGAGCGCGGGATTATACATAGGGAAATCCGCACGGGAAGGCTTAGCGCTGGCGGGGCCTCAAAGCGCTCCGGACGGGGGCAGAGTCACTGGCTCTGGCGGGTGCCAGGCTGGGTTCCGGTGTTCAGCCACCACGACGGTGTAAACGCCGCCACGAACGTTGAAGTCTGCCGTCAGGCGCATGAAGAGGGGTCCGGTGGCTCTGACCAGGTCATTGAGTATCTGATTGGTCACCGCTTCATGAAACGCGCCCTGATCCCGGAAGGACCAGATGTAGTTTTTCAGCGACTTCAGTTCGATACACAACTTATCAGGAACATATTCGAGATGGAGTGTGGCGAAATCGGGCTGGCCGGTCTTGGGACAGAGGCAGGTGAACTCCGGCAGCCGCATCCGAATGGTGAAGGCCCGAGCGGGTTCGGGATTCTGGAACGTTTCCAGAACGGTGCTGGGCGAGGAGGGCATGGCTCGTCTGTCTCTTGGTTCACTGGACGTGTTGGGTGTCAGTCCCGCCCGTGACGTGTGCACGGTTGGGAATTAATCTACACTAAGCAACTGGATATCGTGAGCTTTCTTTCTCCATTCTGAGTACCAAAATCTTATGCGACTTAGCAGGATCAAGCTTGCGGGATTCAAGTCATTTGTTGACCCGACCACGGTCCATTTTCCGAGCAATCTTGTCGGTGTCGTCGGGCCAAACGGGTGCGGTAAGTCCAATGTAATCGACGCCATCCGCTGGGTCATGGGCGAAACCTCCGCGCGTCATCTCCGCGGTGACTCGATGGAAGACGTGATCTTTAACGGCTCCAGTTCCCGCAAGCCGGTCGGCTCCGCGGCCATCGAGCTGTACTTCGACAACTCCGATGGCACGCTGGGAGGCCAGTACGCCAGTTACGCTGAGATCTCGATTCGCCGGACAGTGTCCCGCGATGGCACTTCCCAGTACTTCCTGAATAACACTCGTTGCCGGCGCAAAGACATCACGGGTCTCTTCATGGGCACCGGTCTTGGTCCCCGTAGCTACGCGATTATTGAGCAGGGCATGGTTTCCCGCCTGGTCGATGCCAAGCCCGAGGAGATGCGCAGTTACATCGAGGAGGCAGCGGGAATTTCCAAGTACAAGGAACGCCGCCGGGAAACTGAAACCCGTATGCACAACACGCGGGAAAATCTTGCCCGCCTGGCCGATCTCCGGGACGAGGTGGAGAAGCAGATCAAGCATTTGCAGCGCCAGGCCCAGGTGGCAGAGAAGTACCGGACGCTCAAGCAGCAGGAACGGCAGCTTGAAGCGGAGCTCCTGGCTATCAGGCTGGCAGAGCTCGAGGGCGGGCTGGCTGCCCAGCGTACAGACCTGTCTTCGCGTCAGACTGCAATGGATGCTGCCCTGGCAGGCCAGCGTCAGGTGGAGCTGGATATCGAGAGGGACCGCGCAGAGCACCTCATCGCCAGCGACGCTTTTTCTGCCACCCAGGCAACCTACTACGCTGTTCAGGGCGAGATCGCGCGGCTTGAGCAAACCCTGGCCCATGCCCGGGAGCTGCGGGAACGCGCACTTCGCGACCTGGCGCAGGCTCGTACAGAGTTGTCCACGGTAGTCGCCGAAGTCGAGCGCGACAGCCAGATCCTCTCCGAAATCGAGCGCGGCATGGCTGGATTTGAGCCGGGCCTGGCGTCTGCGCGGGAAGCCGAGGCGGCAGCTCTCGCTGAGCTGCAAGCGGGCGAAACCGCCCTGGACGCCTGGCAGGACGAGTGGCACACGTTCAACCTGGACGTAAAGGAGCAGCAGCAGGCGCGGCAGGTGGAGCAGACCCGTCTGGAGCACCTCGAAGCCCACAAGGCCCGCCTGGAGCGGCAACTCCACTCGGTCGACGAAGAGCGTCAGTCCATTTCCGTTGTGGACCTGGAGGCGCGCCTGATCGCTCAGGACCGATTACAGGCAGACACACAGGCCCTGCTCACCGCTGAGGTCAAGGCGCTGGAGCAGGCCGGCTTTAGCCTCAGCAGCCAGCGCGAGGCAGAGCAGCGTCTTGGCGGTGACATCGAGCAACTGCGGGGAGAGCTCGAGGCACGTCGAGGCCGGCTCGATACCCTGCGAGTCATTCAGAATGCCGCGCTGGGTAATGAAGAGGAAATACTCAGCGGGTGGCTGGCCCAATCCGGTCTCGCCGAGCGGAAGCGACTGGTGCAGCAGCTGGTGGCGGATACGCGCTGGACTCGCGCCGTTGAGACTGTGCTGGGTGATTTCCTGCAGGCAGTTTGCGTGGGTGACCCGGGAGCCCATGCGACGTCATTGCCTGACGCTACCCTGGTTCTTGTCGAGGCTTCGGGTCCGGACAGCGTGGCACCGCCAGGCTCCCTGGCCAGTCGGGTTCAGCACGCAGGCACCGTGGGCAGGTTGCTGGCTAACGTTCAGTGCGTGGAAACCGTCGATGAAGCCCTGTTATTGAGAGGCGGTCTTCAGGACGGCCAGTCGCTGATCACTCCTGAGGGCATCTGGCTAGGCGCGGGCTGGGTGCGCATCAATCGGGGTCAGCGCTATGTGGGCATGATGGCCCGGGAGCGCGAGATCCGCGATCTCGAGTCTGCACTCGACGGCGACGAAGCCCAGATTCTGGTCCTTGGGCAGGCGCGCTTGACCCTGCGGGGCGAGATCGATGCGCTGGAGCGGGAGCGTCAGCAGATCCAGCTTCGCCTTACCGATGCCAACAGGCAAAGCCTGGAATCCGCGTCCATAGCCGCCACCCTGCATCAGGATCTGGAGCGTGCCCGGCAGCGACTACAGAATCTGGCTCACGATGAGGATGTGGTGCGCAGCGAGCTTGGTGAGCTTCTCGTCGTCATTGAAGAAGCACGGGGCCGGCTCCAGGCTGCGGAGCGCAGTCTCGCTGAGCTTGACCTCCAGCGCCCGGGTCGACGGGAGCAGCAGGAGGCGCTCCTGGGCCGGTACAACGCGTCCAGGGAGCTGGCAGATATCCAGCGAGCCGCCGTCGGGCAGATCCTGATTGAGTTTGAGAGCCGGCGGGCGGCCCATGGCGCCGCGGCGACTGCTCTGGAGCGAGTTACCCAGCAACATGGTCACCTGGTTCAGCGTATTGCGACCCTTGAAGTAGACACCGTCGACAGTGAAGCACCGATCCAGGGCTACCAGACGGAACTCGACGGGCAGTTGGCCCGGCAACTCGAGGTTCAGGCTGAGTTGTCACGCCAGCGTGATGGCCTCACAGCCGTGGAGCAACGGGTAAAGAGCAGCGAAAGTCAGCGTCACGAGCTGGAGAAGCGGGTAGCCAGCGAGCGGGAAGGTCTTGAGACCCTGCGGATGCACGTGCGCGAGTTGGAGGTTCGAGGCGAGTCCCTGAACGAACGCTTTGCTGCTACCGGACTGCTGCTGAGTGAAGTGTCAGCCGTGATTCCGCCCGACGCGAATCCGGAGCAGTGGGATCAGCGGCTGACCCAGACGCGGAGTTCCATCGATCGCCTTGGGCCCATCAATCTGGCGGCGATCGATGAATTCTCGGAGCAGTCGGAGCGCAAGACTTACCTTGATTCCCAGCATGCCGACCTGTCGTCAGCGCTGGAGACTCTGTCCCACGCGATCCGGAGAATTGACCGTGAGAGCCGGACCAGGTTTCAGGAGACGTTCGACAACATCAATTCTGGTCTCAAGCGTCTTTTCCCAAGACTGTTTGGTGGTGGTCATGCCTATCTCACGCTCGAAGGGGATGACTTGCTCGTTGCTGGAGTGACGGTGATGGCTCGCCCGCCGGGCAAGCGGAACAGTCACATCCATCTGCTCTCCGGGGGTGAGAAGGCCCTGACGGCAGTGGCGCTCATCTTTTCCATCTTCGAGCTGAATCCAGCGCCGTTCTGTCTGCTGGACGAGGTCGATGCGCCATTGGATGAGGCTAATGTTGCGCGCTTTTGCGATATCGTTCGCGAGATGTCCAAGACTGTGCAGTTCATCGTCATCACGCATAACAAGACGACAATGGAGATGACCAAACAGCTCACCGGGGTAACCATGAATGAACCGGGTGTGTCGCGGCTGGTCGCGGTGGATATCGATGAGGCTGTTAAGCTCGTCGCCAGCTGATTGCCCATGACTGAGCTCCGCTGGGTTCTGTTACTTGCCGCCCTGCTAATCCTGGTGGCCCTGTTCCTCTGGTCCCGCTATCGTGCGCGGCTGACTGAGCGCTTTCGCGAGGCACTTCGGCCTGCCCCTCTCGCGGCCGGAGCTGGGGCGCGCCTGGAGCCGACCCTCCCTGCCAAGGTCCCAGTCCCGGAACTCCCGGCCAAGATTGTGACCCTCCGGATGTTGAGTCGCGGAGCCAATCCCTTTCCTGGTGAGGACCTGGTGCTGGCCTTGCGCGAGGCGGGCCTCCGCCACGGCAAGTTCGGCATCTTTCACCTGAATGTGTCTGATACTGACGAAACGGCCATCTTTAGTGTCGCCAGTCTCACGGAGCCCGGGTCCTTCGATCTGACACGGGTGCGTACTGACCAGTATCCGGGTGTCAGCCTGTTTCTGGGGCTGCCGGGCCCTGTCGAGCCCGTCGCGGCCTTTGATGCGATGGTTAGCGCCGGCCGGGCTGTTGCCAAGCGCCTGGATGGGAACCTCGTGGACGAGCACGGCAGTACCCTCAGCGTGCAGCGTGAGCGCTATCTCCGGGAAGACGTGATTCAGTTTCAGCACCGGCACGGCCGCTCAGGCTGACCTCGGGGGCGGAGTGCGTAAGGCCCCGGGAAGTGACGGTGCGACAGCCGCTGGGAAGCGACTGGTCCAGCTAAAGGCCGAGTTGGCCGAGCACAATTACCGGTATCACGTTCTGGACGAGCCAGCGGTGCCAGACTCCGTCTACGACCAGCTCTACCAGGAACTGGTGGAGCTGGAGCGCCGGTATCCCGAACTGGTAAGCCCGGACTCTCCCACGCAGCGCGTGGGTGCGGCACCTGCCGCCGGCTTCCCACAGGTGCCTCACGGCCTGCCCATGCTATCGCTGGACAATGCCTTCTCGCAGGAAGACCTTGAGAACTTCAACCGGCGTGTTCAGGAACGACTCGGGTCTGATGGTGAGCTGGAGTACTCGGCCGAGCCCAAGCTGGATGGTGCGGCCATCAACCTCTGGTTTGAGAGCGGCGAGCTCGTGCGGGCCGCCACACGGGGCGACGGCAGCGTGGGGGAAGATGTAACACACAACGTCCGGACCATCCGTTCAGTCCCGCTGCGTCTCCGGGGCAGCGGCGTCCCAGGACTTCTGGAGGTGCGCGGCGAGATCTTCATGCCGCGCCGGGGCTTCAGGAAGCTGAACGAAGCCGCGGAGAAGGCTGGCGAGAAGCCTTTTGCAAATCCCCGTAATGCGGCGGCCGGGAGTCTGCGGCAGCTGGACCCTCGTCTGACAGCCTCTCGCCCGCTGGCCCTGTTCGCCTATGGGGTCGGGACGGTTGCTGACGGCAGCTTGCCGTCGCGCCACACCGAGGTCCTTGAGTGTCTTCGCGCCTGGGGCCTGCCCGTGGCTCCTGAGGCCGAGCGGGTCGCCGGGGTGGCTGGATGCCTTGGGTACTACGCCAGGATGCTGGAGAAGCGCGCTGGGTTGCCCTACGACACAGACGGCGTTGTCTTCAAGGTCAATGACGTCGACCTTCAAGCCCGGCTTGGAACGGTGGCCCGCGCGCCCCGTTGGGCGGTAGCCTTCAAGTTTCCGGCGGAGGAGCAGCTGACGACCGTGGAGTCTGTGGATTTTCAGGTCGGCCGCACTGGGGTGCTCACGCCTGTCGCGCGGCTGGAGCCTGTGTTTGTCGGCGGTGCCACGGTGAGCAACGCTACCCTCCACAATCTCGATGAACTACATCGCAAGGACGTACGGCCCGGCGACACGGTGATTGTGCGCCGAGCCGGCGACGTCATCCCTGAGGTTGTGAGTGTGCTGTTGGAGCGGAGACCTGCCCGCACTTCACCGGTGAGGACCCCGGAGCGGTGCCCGGTGTGCAGTTCCCCGGTGCTGCGTGTGGAGGGGGAGGCCGCTCTGCGCTGCACGGGCGCCAGCGTCTGTCCTGCCCAGCGCAAGGAGGCGCTGCGCCATTTCGCTTCCCGGCGAGCCCTGAATATCGATGGGTTGGGTAGTCAGCTGATCGATCAGCTCGTGGATACGGACCTGGTCCGCAAGCCTGGAGACCTGTTCCGCCTGACGTCCTCCCAGCTGCAGCAGTTGGACCGCATGGGCGAACGTTCCGCCACCAAGCTGCTGGAAGCTATCGACAGGAGCAAGGCTACAACCCTGGAGCGCTTCCTCTATGCTCTGGGCATTCCCGAAGTGGGTGAGGCCACGAGTAAGTCTCTGGTGCGGCACTTCGGGCAGCTGAGCGCGCTTATGGCCGCTACGGCGGAGCAATTAGCCGAAGTGGAGGACGTAGGTCCGATAATGGCCGGCCACATCACGGCCTATCTTCAGGCCCCGCAGAACCAGGAGGTCATAAAGGATCTGCGGTCGGTGGGCGTGCACTGGAGCGAGGAGGTTCACCCAGCTCATGCCGGTAGGGCAGAACGCCCCCTCAAGGGGAAGACCTTCGTGCTTACCGGTACCCTGGCAGGTATGACCCGCGAGGAGGCCACGGCGAGAATCGAGGCTCTGGGCGGCAAAGTGACCTCCAGCGTGACCGCGAAAACCAGCTACCTTGTCGTCGGCGACAAGCCAGGCTCAAAGCTGGCTAAGGCCGAGAAGTTGGGAGTCGAGGTGCTGGATGAGGGGCTACTCGGTCAGTCTATTCTTGGCTTGAGTGAAAAGTGATTCTGTTGATGAGTTTCCAGGTCGTCTCTCGTTAAAGAAAGCCGTTCACTTAACGGTCACCCATGCGTGCGAGGCTGAGTAATGAATAATCCAATACGGGGGACGGTCTATTCCGTCCTGCTCGCGACACTCCGTCCGATAGCTTCGATACTTCTAAGGTTCGGTATCACCTATCACGACTTTGAGAGAGTCTGTAAAGCTGCATTTGTCGGAGTGGCGATGGATGAGTACGGGTCTCGGGGACGATCGGCGAACGTCTCTCGAATCTCCTTGATGACCGGCTTGCCTCGCAAGGTTGTGCGTCTTGTCCAGGCGCAGCTCCTTGAGGCGCCTTTTTCAAAGAATGAGGTGCGAAGTCTTCCGTCGGAGGTTTTGAATCTGTGGCATACAGATTTCAGGTTCTGTAGTACCTACGGTAAGCCAAGATCTCTCACTTGGGACTCCGGGAACGATTCGTTTTGCGAACTCGTACGCCAATGCTCTCGCAGTGTATCGCCAGCTACTATGAGGGCAGAATTAGTTCGGGTAGGCGCCGTGTCGGAGTCGGAAAACGGATTATTCGTTGCAAATCGGCGATCATTCATTCCGGCAACCACCGAGGAGAGGTTAATCCAGGGACTGCAGTACGGAATACGCCAACTTGGAATGACTGTCGCCTACAACGCTGGCACGGAAGACGGCAGACAGCTGCGTTTTCAACGAATCGTTTGGAACTACTGTCTTCCTAAGGCGCAGCGAGGAGCTATAGATAGATTGTTAGCGGAACGCCTTAAAGAGTTTTCCCAAGAGATAGATGACCTGCTTTCTGAGGCTGATCGAGAGACACCGTCAGAAGCAAAGGAAGTGATTGGAGTGGGGCTGTATCAGTTCGTGGACGATCCAGCCAACTTCCGCTCCTAGGCGGGGCTCAGGCTATCCTTAGCGGGTGAGCATGGGCCGATGGCTCTTAGTTCGCCCGAGCACCACTGCCGCTGATGCCCTGAGCCCGAGCACCACTGCCGCTGATGCCCAGAGCCCGAGCACCACTGCCGCTGATGCCCTGGGCCCGAGCGCCGCTGCCGCTGATGCCCTGGGCCCGAGCGCCGCTGCCGCTGATGCCCTGGGCCCGAGCGCCGCTGCCGCTGATGCCCTGGGCCCGAGCGCCGCTGCCGCTGATGCCCTG
>JANNXJ010000015.1:0-4834 GCA_031409515.1 Gammaproteobacteria bacterium
GTTTGGCATCTGGCAACCTGACCGCCAGGTTGCCAGATGCCAAACCCGGTACCTCTGGCCCAGGCCGCTGGGCTACAATTTCGCGCCGATCGGCCCCCGGCCGACGGCCACGCACTTCCCGACAACCACCCCCACACCGCAAGGGTCCTGACGTTGGAGACTCTCCGCCTCGTTTATCACACCGCCAAGGTGCGGCTGGGTTTTCTCATCATGGCCTGTGCCATGGCGGGACTTGCCGTGAGCCCTCCCGGCAGTCCCGGCGGTGAACTGTCCGCCTGGCAGGTGCTCGTCCTGGGTTGCGCCACCTTGCTGTCGTCTGCGGCGGCCGGGGCCTTCAACCAGCTGTGGGAGAGGGATCTGGACCGGGACATGCAGCGCACCCGGGAGCGCCCCTTCGTGACGGGCCGCTTTACGGCCACGGCTGCCTGGCACGCGGGTATTGCCCTGGTCCTGCTGCTCTCCGTGGCGGCGGCTGCCCTGGCAACCAACCTGACCGCCGCGCTCTATATCTTCCTTGGCGCCTTCACGTATGGCGTGGTCTACACCGTCTGGCTGAAGCGCCGAACCTGGCTCAACATCGTCATCGGCGGACTGGCCGGGAGTTTCGCCGTGATGGCGGGCGCTGCCGCCGTGGGTGCCGAGCTTGAACCGGCGCCGCTCATTCTCGCGATGGTGTTGTTCCTCTGGACGCCGCCTCACTTCTGGGCGCTGGCCTTCGCCTGCAAGAAAGACTACGCCGCTGCGGGCGTGCCCATGTTGCCGGTGGTGGTGGGTGACAGCCTCTCGACGCGCACGATCCTTGCCCATGCCATCGCTGTGGTGCTGCTCTCCGTGGTGCCGTTCTGGTACGGCATGAGCTGGATCTACCTCAGCTGCGCAGTGCTGGGCGGCGGGTATTTTCTGCTGGCCAGCCTGCGGCTGGTGCTCCAGCCCACGGTGCCCCAGGCCTGGCGGACCTTTGCCGCGTCCATAGTGCAGCTCGGTCTGCTCCTGACTGGCGCGATCTTCGACAATCTGCTGCTCACGTAGGAGCGCGTTACGTTTGTTCGCAGACCAGGATCTGCCGGGCCGTGATCGAGCCAATCAGCAACTTCTTGCCGTAAGTCACACCCACGCTACCTGCCGAAATCTGCTCGCCCGCATTCAGGTAGATCTCGTCCACGGCCGCGCCGCCGCTGCTGTCCGGCACGACCCGCAGTACCTGGGTTGGCGCCGGTGAGCCGTTGATGAAGTGCTGGATCAGCTTGACCGTGTTCGCATGGCCGGTGACCCACAGGCTGCCGTCGGCGGCCACGTCCACGTTGTCGGGGGAGGTCGGCAGAGGGATGCGGGCTTTCTCCGTGACCGAACCGTCTGCCGGGTTGCGCTCCAGGATCCGCAGGCGCTGGGCTGAAGTCTCGGAGACATAAAGCGTGTTGCCGTCCGTCGAGACGTTGATGCCGCCGCCCGAGGCGATGTCGTCCTGGACCAGCCGCGCGGTGGTGCCGTCGAAGTAGGTGAGGGGCGAGGCGCCGATGCCCACCTGCTGCAGGCCGGCAGCGAGACCGCCCTGCAGAACCTTGTCATTGGCCACGTAG
The DNA here is from genome assembly GCA_031409515.1 of Gammaproteobacteria bacterium. Lineage (GTDB taxonomy): Bacteria > Pseudomonadota > Gammaproteobacteria > Steroidobacterales > SHZI01. The sequence continues at coordinate 1,578 of JANNXJ010000015.1, forward strand.
AACTGCCGCGGGCCGACGGCCGCCAGGTCATTCGGCGAATTGAAGAGGGGGCTGGCGAACGTCTCCCGGTGCCGGAACTGGCCCGGCTCGACCTCATCGAAGACTTCAACCAGTTCCGGTTCCGTGGCCCGGTTGAGCGGGTGATTGATCACAAACAGGCTGCGCTTGCCCATGGCGTCGATGTACAGGCTCAAGCCGTGGGTCCGGAGGTGCGCGGGCTTGTCCAGCAGCGCGTCTTCCAGGACCAGCGGGCTGCGGTTGAGGTCGAGCCGCATGATGGTCCCCTGCACCGAGCCTAAGGCCTTGCCTTCGCCCTTAACCAGGCTCTGACGATCCAGGTAAGAGATGTACACCAGGCCCCGCTCCCGGTCGACAGTCATGTCTTCCGCGCTGGCGTCCAGGGGCAGCGTCGCGCAGGTGCCGGCAAAGTGGGGCTCGATGGCCCGGAAGGCGCCCCCGCGGTACAGGATATAGGCCGTGCCGAGGCCTGAGACCAGCACGAGTACACCGATGATCTTGAGGAGGAGTTTGATGAAGCGCATGGCAAGTCCTTGCGGCGAAATCTGCTAAAAGGTACCGGACCTTAGTTTCTTTAGTTGTTGCGGGTCAACCGTCGGGTCAATCACCAGACGGATAGAGCCGCGCTGCCCCTAGTCTGGGAGACCGCTCCTTGCCACACTCAGGGTCCGGGGCCGACCCGGGCTGGAAGCATCAGAACATGGCTGCACCCATCATTCAGGGTTCTTCGTACTCCAACTCGAATCCCGAGAGCGAGGTTGGCCTCTATAAGGTCGGCCCCATCGTCATGCGTGAGGGCGTCTCGCGCCAGCACCTCTGGACGCTGTTCTTCGTCTCGTTCTTCAGCATCGCCATGATGAACTCGGTCGGCATCATGCAGGCCTATCTGTTCAACGAGATCCTGAAGATCCCGCTCAACGAGCAGGGCTCGTTGACCGGGACCCTGCTGGTGGTGCAGGAGTTTGTGGTCATCCTGCTGGTGGGGGTGGCCGGCGCCCTCTCGGATCGGGCGGGGCGACCGCCCATCTTCGCCACCGGCTTCCTGCTGCTCGCCCTCGGCTACTGCCTGTACCCGCTGGCCAGCGGCGACCTGGAGACGGTCCGCTGGGAACTGATCTTCTTCCGGCTCTTTATCGCCTCCGGCGTGGCCTGCATCCAGGTCATGTTGGTGTCGGTGGCCAACGACTATACCGTGGACCGGACCCGGGCCAAGACCATCGCCGCCGTCTTCGTCTTCAACGGCGTGGGCATCGCCAGTCTGCCCCGGCTGGTCGGCGGTCTGCCGCAGATGTTTATCGAGAGGGGTATCGACCCGGTCTGGGCGGGGCGCTATACCTACTGGATCCTGTCGGGAATCTGCGTGACGCTCGCCCTGGTCCTGCTGTGGGGCCTCAAGCCCGGCGCGATGACCAAGTCCAAGGAGCGGGAGCCGCTGCTGTCCACTCTCAGGGTGGGGCTGGCGGCCGCCCGCATGCCCCGGGTCGCCCTGGGCTACGCCGCCGCCTTCGTGTCCCGGGCCGATCTCGCCGTCGTCAGCCAGTTTCTTACGCTGTGGCTGGTGCAGGAAGGCATGGCCCAGGGCATGACGCCTGCCGAGGCCACGGTGAAGGCCACGTTCTTCTACATCGTGATCCAGGCGTTCGCGCTGCCCTGGGCGGTGGTTTTTGGCATTCTGCTGGACAAGATCGACCGGCTGAAGGGTCTGATGATCGGCATGGGCGTGGCCTTCGTGGGCTATGCCTCCTTGGGCATGCTGGAGAACCCGCTGAGCAACGGCATGTATATCGCCGCTGCCTTCGTTGGGGCGGGCGAAATGTCGTCGAATATTTCCGCCACTTCCCTGATCGGCAAGGAGGCGCCGGAGCGGGGTCGGGGCGCGGTCCTGGGCCTGTTCAGCCTCTTCGGGGCGCTGGGTATCATGGTCGTCGGCATCGTGGGCGGCTGGCTCTTCGACAACTGGAAGCCGGTTGGGCCCTTCCTCTACATGGCTGGCTCCAACGGCTTCATGGTTCTGCTGGCGATAGGGGTCTTTATCACCACCCGCAGGGCCACCGCTGCCGCAGCCCTGAAACAGGCGGCCACGGCGCCTTGATATCATCAAATTCCTGTCACATCACTGCGAGGATTCACCGATGGAGACTACGCGCCGGGACCTGCTGACCAATTTCGCTACTGTCGGCCCCCTCGGGGCGCTGTCCCTGGGACTGCTGCAGTCCGGGCAGGCTCTGGGTGCGGCACATTCCACTGCGCCCAATCCCTACCTGACGAGTCGCTACGGCAAGGGCCCCGCCCTGGAAGGTCCGTACCTCGACCTGCGCACCGGCAAGGGCAACAAGCTGGCCTATGCCCGCATCCAGGGCGACCTGGACCCGGCCAAGCAGAAGTACTTCTGGTTCAAGGGCTACGTCTCCGGCGTCCGGCCCGGCAAGCGGATTGATGATCTCTGCGGCGCCGAGGGCTTCGGCGCCATCCGCCTGATTCCCCAGCCCGATGGCACTATCCAGCGCCTGTGTCGCGAAGTGATCATGTACACCGACCTGCGCAGTGGTGAAGTGCTCCAGGAGTGGAAGAATCCCTACCTGAACGAGACCGTGAAGGTCGTCCATGTGGACAACGATCCGTTCAACTACATGATCGAAGACTTCTTTCCAACCCCGCCGAAGTTTGGTGGCCTGAACAACGAAGCGCCGCCACCCCGGGTGCCGTTCATTCTTCCCTGGAGCCAGAACGAAGGCTGGCTCGAGATGGAAATTCACATTCATCTGGCCTACCCGAGTGCGCTCCAGCCCGACAAGTGGCCCCGGGAATCCGCCGGGCCCATTGCCCAGGTCTCGGAGTTCTTTGCCCACCATGTCCGGGCGGAAGACATGCAGAACGAGAAGCTGACCACTGTGGACTACCGGGGCACCTGGAATCGCATCACGCCCTGGTTGCCCTGGATGCTGATGGGCCAGATGCCCGGTCAGGCCCAGTACAACTGCTTCATGGGCAACACCGACAATCTGGAGCAGGTACTGCACCGGCCCGTGCTGGACTACGCCGAGAAGAACTACAAGAAGTACTTCACGGCGCCGGAGAAATACAGTGCCGAGCGCAGCCTTTCCAGCCTGGAGTACTACGCGGAACAGCAGAAGCCCCAGCCGCCGAAGCCGGCACCCTAGGGCCCCCGAAGGAGGGTTGTAGGAGCGCCTTTAGGCGCGATCATTATCGATCGCGCCTAAAGGCGCTCCTACGTGCGC
>JANNXJ010000016.1:0-270727 GCA_031409515.1 Gammaproteobacteria bacterium
GCTTATTTTTTTTTGGATTCAGAGGTACCGGGTTGGGCTTCGCGCAACTTGGCGGCCAAGGCGCCCTATGCCAAACCCGGTACCTCTCAGAAAGCAGCTACCGACTGCCCCACCGAAAGTGCGGAACCGACTTTCACTGGAATGCCATCCCGCCGACGATAAGCCTCTTCGACTACCTGCCAGTCGATCCGGGCGGGACGCTCACGGGTGAGCAGAACGTACTGCTCGGTAAGCGCTGTCATCTCCCGGTCACGGGTGGAGCGGTCGTCCTCCAGAGGGGGATGGACTTCCAGGTAGAGGTCATTGCCCGACCAGCCGAACTTGTAGGGCTGGTTCATGATGGTCACCGGCGTCTTGACGGGGATCTGGGGAAACAGCTTCTCGATATCCTCGGGGTACATGCGGATACACCCGTGGGTCACCTGCATGCCAACACCGACAGGCTTGTTGGTCCCGTGGATGAGGTACCCGCTGGCGCTGAGACGCAGGGCATACTGGCCGAGGGGATTATCCGGACCCGCCGGGATCACTTCAGCCAGATAACCGCGACCGTCTTCCAGATGCTCCTTGCGGATCGACTCGGGAGGGTACCAGGCCGGGTCCTTCTGCTTGGCAGTCACCGCCCAGCGACCGATCGGGGTCGCCCAATCCATGCGACCGATACTGATGGGGTAGGTCGAAACCATGGACTGGCCGTCGCGCTTGAAATAGTGATAGAGGCGGTACTCCGCAATATTCACGACGATGCCATCCCGGGTGGTTCCCGGCAGCAGAAAACTCGTCGGCAGGACAATGGAGGTCCCATCCCCGGGCAGCCACACGTCCACCTTGGGGTTCGCCCACACGATCTCTTCGTAGCCAAGCCCGTGGATCCGGGCAATATCGGTCAGTGTGTCATCGTGGTTGGCAGCTACCTTGGTAGCTGCGCCGACCAGTTGCACGCCAGGCAACAGGGGAAAGGTGTCTGCGCTGGCCCGTGCGCTCCCAGGCAAGAGTAAGCCAAACAACAGGAGCAGCCCTACCAGGGTGCCTGACCATAACTCGGTGGGTAGTCGCCGCATCACTGCGCTCCAATGAAGGGGATAATGATCCCGCAAGTAACTGCCGTAATAAACAAAATCCCCAGAATATTGAGAAAAAAACCTGCCTTAGCCATCTGCCCTGCTGTGACGCGGCCAGTGCCGTAGGCGATCGCGTTCGGCGGCGTGGCCACCGGGAGCATGAAGCCGCAGCTCGCGGCAAAGCAGGCAGCCAGTACAAGGGGGACAGGGGCAAGGCCCGCCCCGATGGCGAGGGACGCCAGAACAGGCACCACGGTCGTGGCTGTGGCCACGTTGCTGGCGATCTCCGAGAGATAGACGACCACTGCTGCGACCCCGGCGATAAGCACCCACGTGGGGAGACGCTCGAGGCCCTGGCCCTGCGCGGCCACGTAATCGGCAAGCCCGGTCTGTTCAAAGCTGGCCGCCAGACTCAGGCCGCCACCAAACAGGAGCAGTAATCCCCAGGGGACGCGAGCCGCCGTGGGCCAGTCCATCAGGTAACGGGAATCATCAGAGCCACGGGTGCCAGAAGGCAGAACGAACAGCAGGATCGCCGCACTGATCGCAATGCCGGCGTCTGTCAGCCCAGCTAAGGGACTCATCCCGGCAACAGTCACCTCAGTCAGCGGGGCACGAAAAATCCAGGCAAACGCCGTGACGAGAAAGATGCCTGCCGTCAGGCGCTCAGGGCGGGTTACGGGCCCCAGCTGACCCGTCAGCCCCGCGAGGACCTGCCCGGTTCCCGGCAGCGGTTCGTGACCCAGCCGGAAGACGACGCGCGTCAGCAGCCACCAGGCTCCGAGCAGGAGGAGAACGACGAGGGGCATGGCCACGATCATCCAGTCGAGAAACGTAATCTCCTGCTGCAACTGGCCGTTGATGAATGACGCGACAAAGACATTCGGCGCCGTGCCAATCATGGTGCCCATGCCGCCAATCGATGCGGCGTAGGCGACACCGAGCACCAGAGCCGTGCCGACCTTCTGCGTACGGGGATCGGCAGGACTGGCCTCCTCCAGGGTATCGATCACGCTGACGGCAACCGGCAGCATCATCAGCGTCGTGGCCGTATTGGTGACCCAGAGACTGAGAAATGCCGTAATGCCCATGAAGGCGCCAACGATATGGGCCGGACGCGAACCGACGAGGGGCAGCAGGGTCAGTGCGACACGCCGATGCAGACCCCAGCGCTCCAGGGCAAGTGCCAGAATAAAGCCGCCAAAAAACAGGAAGATCAGTGGGTCCCCATAGGCACCGGCAGCCTCCGCCACTGTCGCCGTGCCCAACAGCGGAAAGAGGGCCAGTGGCAACAGGGCGGTTACGTAGACCGGAATCACATCCGTGATCCACCAGAGCGCCATCCAGGCAGTCACTGCCGCAGCCCCGTGAGCGCCGGGCCCCAGGGTGCGCTGGACGCCCTCAGGCGAGAGATACTCGGACGGCAACTGGAAGTACACGAGGACAGCCAGCAGGGGCCCGGCCAGGATCGCCAGCCACCGATGCCGCATTTCAAGCATGGGGCAGCCCTGCCTGGAGGGTCAGTAGCGGACCAGAGCGGAGCCCCACGTGAGGCCTCCGCCGAAGGCTTCAAGCAACAACAGGTCGCCCCGCTTCACCCGCCCGTCCCGGACCGCCACATCAAGTGCGATCGGGACTGACGCGGCGGAAGTGTTGCCGTGGTCCTGCAGGGTCAGCACGACCTTTTCCATGGGCAGGTCCAGACGCCTGGCGGTAGCCTGAATGATGCGGATATTGGCCTGGTGGGGAATCAGCCAGTCGATGGCGCTGCGCTCCAGATGATTGGCGGTCAGGGCCTGGTCGACTATGCCCTCCAGGGTCTTGACTGCCACCTTGAAGACCTCGTTGCCCTTCATCTGCATGAAGGGTCGCTCGGTGTCTTCAGGCTTCTGCGGTCGCGACGTACCGTAGGGATGGTAGAGGAGGTCCCCGTAGTGGCCATCTGCGCCCAGGTGGCAGGAAAGCACACCCGGTTCATCCGCTGGCTTGAGGACTACGGCTCCGGCGCCGTCCCCGAACAGCACGCACGTAGATCGATCGCTCCAGTCAACGATCCTCGACAGGGTCTCAGCACCAATCACCAGCGCACACTTGGCAGCACCACTGGCTACGAAACGGTCAGCCATGGTCAGCGCGTAGATGAAGCCACTGCACGCCGCCTCGAGGCTGAAGGCCGGACAGCCATGAATCCCGAGCCTCCGCTGGACGAGGCAGCCGACATTCGGAAAGACCAGATCGGGGGTCGTCGTGCCTACCACCAGGAAATCAATGTCATCTGCCGTAACGCCAGCAGCATCCATTGCCTGGCGAGCCGCCTGCTCAGCGAGGTCGCTGGTGGCCTGGTTATCCGCTGCGATGTGCCGACGTTCAATGCCGGTTCGGGTCCGGATCCACTCCTCCGTGGTATCCACCATCGACTCCAGCTCGCGGTTCGAGAGAATACGCTCGGGCAGATAGCGTCCGGTGCCGGCAATCCGTGAGTAGATCATGCCACCTGCTCGCCCATGAGTTCCCTGATCTGATCGGGAACACGCTTCGTGGCTTCCAGTTCCGCTACGGAAATTGCCTGCTGGAAAGCCAGCACGTCGGCACCACCGTGACTCTTGATGACGATGCCGTTGAGTCCTACCAGGCTCGCGCCATTGTAGCGCCGCGGATCGAGACGGCGGCCCAGGGACGTCAGCACCGGCCAGGCCACCAGGCCCGCCAGTCGGCCATAGAGGCTGGCGTGAAACTCCACCTCAAGAAAGTGCCGGATCAGCTTGGCGGTGCCCTCCATCGACTTGAGGGCCACGTTGCCGCTGAAGCCATCACAGACCACCACATCGGCGCGGTCATCCTGAATGGCGTCGGCCTCGACGAAGCCAACGTAGTTGAGGTGGCTTGCCGCCAGGCGCAGGGCCGCCTGCTTGACGGTTTCATTCCCCTTGATGTCTTCCTCGCCAATGTTGAGGAGACCAATCCGGGGCTTCTCAATGCCTTCCGTGACCCGGGCTACTACCGAGCCCATGATGGCGAACTGACAGAGCTGCTCTACCGTGCAGTCTGCATTGGCGCCCAGGTCCAGCATGTAGATAGCGCCATGTCGGGTCGGTAGCCGGGCCATGATGGCGGGCCGTTCAATGCCGGGCAGCATCTTGAGGACGAAGTGGCCGGTAGCCATGAGGGCACCTGTATTCCCGGCACTGACGCAGGCGTGCGCTGCGCCCTCTCTGACCAGGTCGATAGCGACCCGCATGGATGAATCTTTCTTTTTCCGCAGGGCGTCGGCCGGGGGCTCATCCATGAGCACAATCTGGCGAGCGTCGCGAATCTCGACCGTCGGAGGGATGCCACCGGAGGCAATGGCCAGCTGCTCAAGGACCTCGCGCTGACCCACCAGGAGGATGCGCACCCCAGGATGCTCACGCACAAAATCTATGGCTGCCGGGACGCACACCTTTGCTCCCGCATCTCCGCTCATGGCATCAACGGCAATCGTAACGGGCTCTGCCATCAGTGGCCCCTTGTGCGTGATGTCGCTGAGGCGTCAACCGCGGATACCCGACTTGCGGGCCCGGGAAAGCATGGACTCCCGCCCGGTGATCGGGCGGCGCAAGCGACTACTCGGCGTCGCCGTCGTCGCGGGTCTCTAGGACTTTCTTGCCACGATAATAGCCATCGGCGCTGATGTGATGCCGCCGATGAGTCTCGCCGCTCGTCGGCTCGACAGAGATGGGCGGGCTCTTCAGCCGGTCGTGGGATTGACGCATGCCCTTGCGGGAAGGGGTCACACGACTCTTTTGTACTGCCATTGCAGATCTCCTGGTAAATCACTCATCACCCTGCCGGTCACCACGACCAAGCAGGTCGGCGAGCCCGGCCAGTGGCCGATGCATCTCGCCTGAAATCAGTCTCGCGTCACGGCCACAGGATGTCTCGTCCGAGTGCTTGGGGGCCAACGGCAGCCACGCCAGGACCTCGTCTTCAACCACCTGTGCTGGCAGAAGCTCGCCATCTTCGAGCAGCACCGTATCAAACGGATCGGGCAGCTCCGCTGCCTTCTCTTCGCTCCTGACCATGGTCAGCAGCACCTCTATTGCCACCGGCAGAACCAGCGGCTGAAGACAGCGCTGACAGGCCAGGTCAACCGCTCCAGCCACCCTCAGCTGAACCTGGGGGTGAACCTGGGAGTCAACTTGCAAATGTCCTTCCGATCCCGACTGGAAAGTTAAGCTGGCCCGCAGGCTGGTCTCGTGACCTGCCGAAGGAGAAAGGGCCGCCAGGCGTGCGAGGGAGGCCACGGGAAAGACCAGATCCAGAGTCGACCCGCCGGCGACCAGATCCTCAAGTTCAGCCGATCCGATACGCTCCACCTCCATCGCGGTACGCATGATAGGTACCCTGCGGGAGTGTGTCAAAATTCAGTCACTGCACCTTTCGGAGCCTGCCCGCCTTGATTCCGCCCCCGCACGTCCTGCTGGCTTCCCAGTCCCCCTATCGCCGGGAACTCCTGAGCCGCCTGCTGGAGGACTTTGAGACCTTTGCGCCCAACGTGGACGAGTCGCGACAGCCGGGGGAAGGGCCCAGGGCACTGGCGCTCCGGCTGGCCCAGCTGAAGGCGTCTGCTGGAAGGATTCACCACCCGCCGGCGCTCATTATCGGCAGCGACCAGGTTGCCGCCCTGGGCAATGAGGCCCTGGGAAAGCCCGGTACGGCGGAGCGTGCCATAGAACAGCTGCTCCGCTGCTCGGGGCAGCTGGTGGAGTTCCATACCGCAGTCTGGGTCGAGGGGCCCGGCGACACACCCGGGGTCAGCCATGTCGATACGACCCGGGTCCGCTTCCGGCACCTCACGCGGCCTGAGGCGGAGAGTTATGTCGCAGCGGACCAGCCCCTGGACTGCGCCGGCAGCTTCAAGGCAGAACGTCGTGGCGTGCTGCTGCTCGAGAGCATCGACAGTCAGGACCCCACGGCAATCCAGGGACTACCACTCATCTGGCTCGGCGGGATCCTGCTGAGACGTGGGGTCCCGCTGCTCTAGGGTCTGAAAGACGGGCTGCTTTAGCCAGAGCGCCGGGTTGTCGGCACGGTCCTGCGCAAGCGCTCCAGCGGGGCGGTCAGGTCCTCACCGAGCGGTGCCTCAACGGCTAATTTTTCCCCGCTTGCCGGATGCGTGAAGACCAGCCGTCTGGCATGGAGGAAGAGGCGCTTGAGCCCCTGCCCCGCCGTGACGGGATCCGCTGCCGGTCCATAGCGCTCGTCACCGGCAACCGGATGACCGATTGACGCGGCGTGGACCCGGATCTGGTGGGTGCGCCCGGTGGCCAGATGCACTTCAGCAAGCACCGCCTCAGGGAACCGCTCCAGCGGCACGAAGTGTGTGACTGACTGCTTGCCGGCAGCATCAACGCGGACGTGCCGCTCACCACCACGGCGCTCATCAGTCAACAAGGGTGCGTCGACAGTGCGTTCCCGCCCGTGCCAGTTGCCAAGCAGCAGAGCGTGATAGCGCTTATCGATGCTCCCCTCACGAAACTGTGTATGGAGTGCCCGGAGAGCGGCTGGTCGCTTGGCAATCAACAGGCAGCCACTCGTATCCCGATCCAGCCGGTGCACCAACTCCAGTTTGCTGTGGGGGCCCCGGGTCGCCCGGAGCAGCTCAATGGCGCCCAGGCTGATACCGCTCCCGCCATGGACTGCCAGCCCGGACGGCTTGTTGAGGACCAGCAGATCAGCGTCTTCGTGGAGCACCAGCGCTTCGATCCAGTCGGTATGCAAGCGGCTTGGCGGCGGCGCGTTGGTGGCATCCGGCTGCCGCACCGGCGGCACCCGGACTTCATCCCCGGAGACCAGTCGGTAGCTCGCCTGGACGCGCTTGCTGTTGACCCGCACCTGGCCACTGCGAATCAGGCGATAAACGTGGGCCCGGGGAACCCCCTTCAGGTAGGTCAGCAGGAAGTTGTCGAGCCGGCGACCGGCTTCGTCAGTGCCCGTGGTGACGCGGGCGACTTTTGGGGCGGCAGCGTTCGCCGGATTTCCTGTCGCTGCCAAGGGCTTAGGCCTCTGTCTGCATTGCTGGCGTGAGTTACCGCTGTTATAGTAACCAACTGCTAGGCCAAGCGTAGTCGGCTGTCAATCCCCCGCGGCTTTCCAGCCCCCGACTGGCCCATGCAGTCTCCATCGACCCGCCGCTTGGCAGGTCGCAAGGCAAATCCCGCCCCTGGCGGGCAAGAGCGGGCCTCCTGCTGGTGTGGTTGACTTGGACTGAACCAAGAGAGCCATGTCGGGGTCGGTCAGGCGAGAATTCCGAGGATCTGACGCGTGGCTAGCTGCAAGGCACTAAGAACTCACCGCAGACTCGAATCCGGGCACGGAACGGTCGGACAGTCGTTCGCGTTCAACCCTGCCCCAAGTCCTGACCAACAACCTGACCGGCACCACCCGGGAAGCCCATTTTTTATTGATACAGGTTCGCATCCAAGTACAGACATGGCTGCAGGCGCACGTCCTGTGACCAGTCTCGTCACCTGTCATTTTTCGCATGCAGGGTCCTATGAAGAGAATGCTCGTCAATGCAACTCAGGAAGAAGAGTTGCGCGTAGCTATGGTCGATGGCCAGCGGCTGTTTGATCTTGATATCGAGAGCCAGTCGAGGGAACAGAAGAAAGCCAACATCTACAAGGGCCGCATTACGCGGATCGAACCCAGCCTGGACGCCGCTTTCATCGAGTACGGTGCAGACCGCCACGGTTTCCTGCCCCTAAAGGAAGTCTCCCCCGAGTACTTTGTCAACGATCCGGGCCCGGACGGGCGGATCAACATCCGCGACGTCATCCGCGAAGGCCAGGACATCGTTGTTCAGGTTGAAAAGGAAGAACGCGGCACCAAGGGCGCTGCCCTCACGACGTTCATCAGCCTGGCAGGACGTTTCATTGTCCTGATGCCAAACAACCCCAGATCAGGGGGCGTCTCCCGGCGTATCAGTGACGCTGACCGGGATGAGATGCGGGAGGCCCTGAACGATGTCGCCGTGCCGGATGGCATGGGCGTCATTGTGCGGACCGCCGGGGTGGGCCGGTCCCCGGAAGAACTCAAGTGGGACATGGACTATCTCCTGGGTATCTGGGAAGCCATTAAGAAGGCGGCCGTGAGCCGTCCGGCGCCCTTCCTGATCTTCCAGGACAGCAACGCCATCATCCGTGCCCTCAGGGACCACCTGGCCAATGACGTTGGCGAGATCCTCATCGACGACGAGGCCGCCTACGAAGAGGCCCGGCAGTTTGTCGAGCGGGCCATGCCCCAGAACCTGCGCAAGCTGCGCCAGTACTCGGACCCCGTGCCCCTCTTTACCCGCTACCAGATCGAAAGCCAGATCGAGTCAGCGTTCTCCCACACTGTTGAGCTACCCTCCGGCGGCAGCATAGTCATCGACCACACCGAAGCACTGGTATCGATCGACATCAACTCCGCCAGGGCAACCAAGGGCAGCGACATCGAGGCCACCGCCTTCGCAACCAATATGGAAGCGGCGGAGGAGATTGCCCGGCAGCTTCGTCTGCGCGATCTCGGCGGCCTGATCGTTATCGACTTTATCGATATGGGCCCGCAGAAAAATCAGCGGGACGTGGAGAATCGCCTCAGGGATGCCGTGCACATGGACCGGGCTCGCGTGCAGATTGGCAAGATCTCGCGCTTCGGGCTGCTTGAGATGTCCCGGCAAAGGCTCCGGCCATCCCTCGGCGAATCCGCACACCAGACCTGCCCGCGCTGCAGTGGTATGGGTAATATTCGCAGCGTCGAGTCCCTGGCTCTGGCGGTGTTACGCCTGATCGGCGAGGAAACCCGCAAGGACCGCACGTCGAAGGTGATCGCGCAGTTGCCGGTTGATGTCGCCAACTACCTGCTGAATGAAAAGCGGGAATGGATCCGGACTATCGAAGCTCGCGACAACCTGCAGATTGTGCTCGTCGCAAATCCGGAACTGCAGACGCCCAACTACACCCTGCGGCGTGTCCGGGACGATCAGACTACCCTCCCGGAGAATGCGGTGGCCAGTTATCAACTGGCGATTCCATCTGAAGACAAGCCCTTTGAGAGCGACGATGTTGGGCCCCAGAAGCCCAAGATTCAGGCTCCGGCAGTGGCCAGCATCCTGCCCTCAACGCCGGCTCCAACCCCGGCGCCGGTCGCCGTAGCGCCAGCTCCGGCGGTGCCCGTCCCAGGCCTGCTCACCCGTCTCAAGGTGTGGCTGTTGGGCTCCGGGGAGCCTGCTACGCCAGCGCCGGCGACTGAGGCCGCCACGCCGCGGCGCCCCGAGCAGGGCCAGCGCACCCGAGGCGATGGCCGGCAGCAGCAGGGCCGGCATCGCGGTCCAGGTGGCGATCGATCCGCCCCCCGGCGCGGCCCCCGGCCTCCCCGTCGCGAGTTCGATCCCAGCCAGCCGCGACCGCCTCAGCAGGACGGCCGGAATAGCGAGACCAGAAACACCGGTAACGGCAGCGGGGTCGAAGCGCGCCCGGCCGGCGATACCGGAACACCCGACCCCCGCAGGGACGGCAACCGCGGCGCTAACCGGAATCCGAGCCAGAACGCTGGCCAGGGCCAGGGCCAAGGTCAGGGTCAGACACCCAATGGGGCTCCGGGAACGCCAAATGGCGACCGCCCGCGGCGTAATCGCAGACGTCGGGGCGGAGCCGATCGGGATCCCCAGCGGCAAGGCCAGGAAGGCCCCCGCGAGGACAACCAGCGTGGGGATGCCCAGCGACCCAATGGCCAGCAAGACCGGGGCGACGGCCCGCAGCCAGACGCCTCCCCGCCGGAGATCCCGCAGGCAAGGCCGCAGCAGACGCATGAAGACACCATGCCCATGTTGACGCCGATCCAGCCGAACAACGTGGCGAGTAACGCCGGAATCAATACTGGGCAGCCCGTAAGCGTACCCGCCGCCTCGGAATCCCGCGGGGAACCCTACATCGAACGGGACAGCCAGAGGCGTCTGCCCTGGGAAACCAGCAACGCAGCAGCCACCGGGCCAGCCCCATCAGTCGTCACTGCGCCTGCCGCTGTGGCGCCAGTTCTGGCTGCCGCACCCGCACCGCCCGCTGCCATTCGCCCGGCGACCACCCACACGGTCTGGTCGGGTAGTTCCAACGGCAACGGCGAGAATCGCGAGTCCGGAACCGACTAGCCGGCGGTACTCTCGCCCCCGGTTGGGCGACTCGCAGCAATCCGCTCCACTTCGTCGAGGAGGCCAGCCATGGCCTCCTCGACGAGATCGAGGACCCGCTCGAAACCCAGCGTTCCCCCGTAGTAAGGATCCGGCACGTTCCGCTGCGTTGCGGTCCCGGCTAACCCCGGCGCGGCGAAATCCAGCAGCAGGCGGATCTTGTGCTGATGCAGCTCACCCGCCTGCTCCAGCAGGGCGGCGTGGTTGTCATCGTCCATGGCGAGCAGGAGATCAAAGCGCTCGAAGTCGCTGGCCACGACGCGCCGGGCCCGGAGCCTGGAGACGTCAATACCCCGGCGCAGCGCTGCGGCCTGGGCGCGGGGATCGGGCGGCGCGCCTTCGTGGTAGCTGTGCGTTCCCGCAGAATCGATCTCGACCGGGACAGCGAGACCCCGCTCGGCAGCCCGCTGACGCAGCATGCCCTCGGCCATGGGGGAGCGGCAGATGTTGCCCATACAGACCATCAGCACCCGCACTGCGGGGATAGCCGGTGGAGCGGGCGGTCTCCGGCGGAAGATCTTCACGAGGGAGGTCCCCTGCTGCGGAGAAATTCTTCGGCACGCTCCAGATCTTCCGGGGTATCCACATCGGGACCGAGCAGGTCCCCGGCCAGTCCAACCTGTATGGCAAGACCGAGCCACAGGGCGCGCAACTGCTCCAGGCTCTCTGCCATCTCGAGGGCACAGGGCGGCGCGGCGGCCAGTTGCCTCAGGGCTCCGGCCCGATAGGCATACAGGCCAACGTGGCGAAGACTGTCCGGTGCGTGGGCGGCGTGGCTGAAGGACGGGATCGGGGCCCGGCTGAAGTAGAGTGCGCGGCCATCCGCGGCGCACACGAGCTTGACGACGTTTGGATTGAGATACTCCTCCGTGGACCGCACCGGAGTACAAAGGGTCGCAAGCGCAGCGCCCGGATGGGCAGCCAGCAGCGCGGCGACCTGATTGATGGCGCTCGGGGGGATCAGCGGCGCATCCCCCTGACAGTTCACCACGAGACTTTCTTCTGGCCACCCCCTCGCCCGGGCGACTTCGGCAGCTCGCTCGGTTCCAGAGCGATGGGTGGCAAGGGTCATCAACACGTCGGCGCCAAAGCGGCGACCCACCGTCGCAATGCGCTCATCATCGGTGGCTATCACCACGTGGGCAGCAGCGCTTTGCACAGCCTGGCGCCAGACGTGTTCCAGCAAAGTACGCCCCGCCAGCAGCGCCAGCGCCTTCCCTGGAAAGCGCGACGACGCGTAGCGGGCGGGAATCACCACCTGAAAACTGGCGTTACTCATACATCAGCCGTCAACTCCCCAGAGACCGCAGCCGCTCGAGAACCCGGGCACCGACCTCCGGTGGGAGTCGGACCTCCAGCTGGGCTACCCACACCGGGCAGCCCACGATCTTCTGGTACTTTACGGCGTCTTTCTCCGTCATGATGATTGGGACATCACTCTCCCGACTGAGGGCGGCCAGATCGACCCTGCCATGATCAGGCACCGGCACGGGAAGGACCTGTAGTCCAGCATTCGCCAGCTGGGCGTGGAAGCGCGCAGGATTGCCAATCCCGGCAACCGCGCGCACTCGTTGGCCGCGCAGCGCTTCGAGGGCACACTGACCGTCCCCATCAAACGCACGAAGGCCACTGATGCGCACCTCGAGGACGAACTCCTGGGGCCCTGCCCGACCGCCATTCACGAGGACCAGGTCGACATCACGCAGCCGCCTCGCGGGCTCCCGGAGGGGGCCGGCAGGTAGGAGGAAGCCATTGCCCAGGCGTCGCTCGCCGTCGAGGACGGCAATCTCCATATCCCGATCGAGGCGGTAGTGTTGCAGGCCATCGTCTGCAATGATGAGGTTCACACCCTCGGCAATAAGCCGTTGCCCGGCGGCAACCCGATCCCGGTGGACGCAGACGGGGGCTCCGGTCTGACGGCGGAGCAGGAGCGGCTCGTCACCGACCTCCCGCGCATCGTCTCCCGGAGCCACGAGGCGTGGCTCTCCGGACACTCGCCCGCCATAGCCCCGGCTGACGATCCCGGGCCTATAGCCCGCTGCGCGGCAGAACTCGACCAGCCACCCGGTCACCGGCGTCTTCCCGGTGCCACCGGTGGTGAGATTGCCCACCACGATCACGGGCACGGAGAGGCGCTGCACCCCGAACCAGCCGCTACGGTAGGCAAGACGCCGGAACCACACCGCGAGACCAAACAACCAGGAAAGCGGCAGCAAGAGCCAGGCCAGCGGTGAGTGGCCATACCAGAGCGCCTCGAGGCTCCCCTCCAGGCCCCGGCCTGCGTCAGGCCGGGTCATCCCGGAACTGCAAACGGTGCAAATGTGCGTAGTGGCCACCGGCGGCCATCAGCTCGGTGTGACTGCCGACCTCAAGAATGGCACCGTCACCCATCACCAGAATACGATCCGCATTCTCGATAGTGGACAGCCGATGCGCAATGATGAACGTCGTGCGGTCCTGGATGAGCCGGCCGAGTGCATCCTGAATGTGTCTTTCCGACTCCGTATCCAGGGCCGAAGTGGCTTCGTCCAGAATCAGGATGGGGGCGTTCTTGAGCAGTGCCCGGGCAATCGCGATGCGCTGGCGCTGCCCGCCGGAGAGCAGCAGGCCCCGATCGCCGACGGACGTGTCGAGACCTTCTGGCAGCTGGTTGGTAAACTCATCCACGTGAGCAGCACGAGCCGCCGCCTCGATATCTGCCCGGGACACGGGGCCCAGGCTGCCATAGGCGATATTGCCAGCGATCGTGTCGTTGAAGAGGATAACTTCCTGACTGACCAGACTGATCTGGTTGCGCAACGCGCTGAGACGGTAGTCCCCTACCGGGTGATCATCCACCAGCACTGCGCCCTGTTCCGCGTCATAGAAGCGCGGCACCAGGCCCACCAGAGTCGACTTGCCACTCCCGGACTTGCCCACGATGGCCAGTTTCTGCCCGGCAGGCACGACCAGGTTGATATCACGGAGCACAAGGCCTTTTTCTGCAGCATACTCAAAGTTCAGGTGGCGGAACTCCACCTTGCCGGACACCCGTGCCGGCTCCAGCGTGCCCGTGTCCCGCTCCACATCCGAGTCCAGCACCTGAAAGATGCTTTCGCCCGCCGCTATCCCGCGCTGGAGGCTCACGTTGATGCCGGTCAGCGCCCGGATAGGCCGCATGAGCAGCAGTAGCGCCGCTATGAACCCGCCGAAATCACCGAGCTCCAGGGACTCCCGGACAAAATCCTGGTTAACGACGAAGACCACTCCGGCCATGCCAAAGGCCGCAAGTAACGACGTGACGCCATCCCCCGCCCCTCTTGTGGCATAGAGCCGCATATTCATCCGGCGGTTGCGCTCGTTGGCCGCCTCGAACCGCCGGGTCTCAAAATCCTGGCCATTAAATATCTTGATGGTCTTGTGGCTCTGCAGGGTTTCACCGGTGATCCGGGTGAGCTCGCCCATCGATTCCTGGATCCGGGTGCTGTGCCGGCGAAACATGCGGCTCAAGATCCGGATGAGTACCGCCAGCAAGGGCGCAACCAGAAAGACAAATGCGGACAGGGGCGGGCTGAGATAGACCATGTAGGCAATCAGCCCGATTGCAGTCAGGCTGTCCCGGATCAGAACGGTCACGACGTTGGAAGCTGCGTCAGCTATCTGCTCAATATTGAAGGTGAGTCTGGACAGTAGTTGCCCGGTGGACGTCCCGTCGAAGAATTGCGTCGGCAAATGCAGAAATTTGTCGAAGACGAGCGCCCTGAGATGCTTGACGACCCGACGCCCGATCCAGCCGATACTGAAGGCGGCCGCGAACTCTGCCGTGCCACGCACCAGGAAGAGCACGAGGATCGCCAGCGGCAGCCAGTCCCGGATCCGTTCTGCCTCCGGGGTTACTGCGGTACCGGGCGCATTGACGCTGACCAGCAGGTTCTTGATCAGCCAGGCGAAGCCGGTATCTGTAGCGGCATAAAACGCCATGCCGAGCGCCGCGATAATGAAGACGGGCCAGTGCGGCCGTGCATACTCGAGAAGGCGCCGGTAAATCACCGTTGGCGCTACGCTGGGCGAACCGGGGGCGCTCACGATCCTCTCACTCCGGCGGCCGCGCTCGTACCGTCGTAATGCGGACTTCGACAAAGCCGAGACGGCCAGCCACGTCCATCGCCGTGACGACATCCTGATGACTGGCACGACCATCCGCGCTGAGCGTCACGTGCCGCGGCAGGACGTCGGGCACGACCTTGCGAATCGCTGCCTCCAGAGTCTCAGGACGGGAGTCGACCAGCGGACGGCCATTCACCCGGAACTCGCCTTTACCGGTCACGGAGATCTCGAGCTCCTGCCCGTCCATCGCAACATCAGAACTGACGCCCGCTTCCGGCAGGCGGATTGCAATCTGCGACGGCCGCACAAAGGTCGTCGTCAGCATGAAGAAAATCAACAGCAGCAGGACCACGTCGACCAGGGAGACGACGTTAAGCTCCGGCTCGTCCCGCGTGGTGGACCGGCGCATCCTCACGTCAGTGGCCGCTTGCCGGGGCTGCAGTGCGGGCGCCAATCTGCGCCGCTGTCGCATTGCTGGACCGGCCCAGGGTGTCGACGAACTGTTTGCGCTGCAGAGCCTCGACCAGAGCGATGGCTTCCTTCTCCATCTGCACGATGAGCGTGTCGACGCGGCCGCGCAGATAGCGATAGGCAATCAGGGCGGGGATCGCCACCATCAGGCCCGCAGCCGTTGTGATCAAGGCCTCCGAGATGCCGCCAGCCAGCGAAGCCGGGTCCCCTGCGCCACCGGAGGTTAGAGCCCCGAACGTCCGGATCATGCCGGTGACAGTCCCCAGCAGGCCGAGTAGCGGCGAGACCGCAGCAATGGAGCCCAGTGTATTGAGGTAGCGCTCCAGTTCGTGGACGACGTGCCGCCCCGTATCCTCAACGGCCTCTTTCATCGTGGCCCGGTCCTGCTGGCGACTGGCGAGCCCGGCAGCCAGAATCTGCCCCAGTGGTGAGTTCAGCCGCAGTTCCTGGATGTGCTTTTGGTTCAGCTGGTTACTGCTGACCCAGTCCCACACTTTGCGGGACAGTTCCCGTGGCACCACCCGGGTGGGTTGGAGGGTCCAGAGACGCTCCAGGACGATGGCGGCGGCCATCACGGAACACAGGATGATGGGCACCATGACCCAGCCGCCAGCAATCACGATCTCGAGCATGAGCACCCGTTCCGAACCAGACGACCGCCACTATACATCGGCGTCCTTGGGTGGTCACAGGATCAGCCAGGCAGCAGCGTCACTTGCAGGGCGGCGCTGCACCGGGCCGCGCCACCCAGACACCCGGCACGACAGCGCGCTGCCGGCGCACCAGACGGAGACTGGTGCCGGGCGTCACTTCGAACTGCAGCGCACCGTCGGCTCCGGTGTCCAGCACACAGGCGCCGGCCTCTCGCCAGCGCTCGACCACTTCCGTGGCCGGAAAGTGCCAGCGATTCCGGAAGCCCGTCGCAAAGACCACATAACGTGGCCTCGTGGCCGCAACGAATTCGGCCGAGGATGAGGTCCGGCTCCCATGGTGGGGAGCTACCACCAGATCCGCGCCACTAAGGCCGGCCTGAGCCACCAGATCACGCTCGACACCGGCTTCGATATCGCCGGGGAACAGCAAGCTCACCCCGGCGCCGGAGACGCGGAGCACGCAGGATCTCGCGTTGTCGTCCGACCACCGGGAGTCAGCAGCGGGATGCAGGATCTCGAAGGTGAAACCGTCCCACCACCAGCTGCTTCCCGCCCGACAGGGGGTCCACTGCTGATGGTCGGGGCCGGCACCAAGCAAGCGGTGGGCCGGATAGCGCTCCAGAACGCTGGCAGCGCCACCGCGGTGATCGGCGTCAGCGTGGGACACGAGCAGGGTGTCCAGGGTCCGGACGCCCAGCGCCTGCAGTGCGGGAACCACGACTCGCTCTCCCGCATCACTGGTCCGGAACGCGGGACCGGTGTCATAAAGCAGCGTATGACCGGCCGTCTGCAGCAGAACGGCCAGCCCTTGCCCCACATCGAGGACAGTGACACGCAGGCTTCCGGGCGGCACGGGCCCGCTGCTGGCAGCCATGAGTCCAGCCAGCATGCCGAGACTAAGCCAGCGCAGGGGCCAGGGGGGTGGCCAAAGGGCGGAGACTACCCCGACACCGGCCAGCAGGATGGCGACCAGCGGTGGCTCGGGCAGGTACCAGACAGCCATCGGCAGACTGGCGCACCAGTCCAGGAACCAGCGCCAGACGTCGAAGCAGTCTGCCGCCATTCCGAGAATGGCCGCCCCTGCCCGGGGCGCAACCACCACCGTCGCGGTCCCGATGAGCGTCACTGGCAGCAGGACAAAGGTGAACGCCGGGACTGCCACCAGATTGGCCAGCGTCCCGCTCAGGGGAATCTGACCGAAGAAGAGCACCAGCAGTGGCGCAAGCCCCACCGTCATGCCCGCCTGGGTTACCAGAAGCAGGCGGACGGAACCTGGCGCACTCGTCCCGGTTCGGAGAGCCATTCCGGCCGCGACGAGCACCGCCACCCCCGCGAAAGACAGCCAGAATCCCGGCACCAGTGGCGCGAGTGGTTCGATCAGCAACACACCCAGGACTACAGTGGAGAGAAACTCGGCACCCGAAATGCGCCGTCGGCAGGTGGCCAGCACGGCGAGGAGACCCACGGCGAGCACTGACCGGGCCGTAGGCACGCTGAAGCCGGCCAGTGCCCCATAAAGGCTGGCGGCAAGCAGCGCTGTCCAGGCAGCCAGTACCCGCGGCCGACAGCGGCAACCTGCCGCGAGCAGAAACCTGGCGAGGAGCAGTCCCAGCAAGGCCGCGGGACCTGCGACCAGGGCGATGTGGAAGCCCGAGATGGAGATCAGGTGAATCGTGCCGGTGCGCCGGAGTTTGTCCCATTCGCTCTCGGGCAGAGCCTGGTAAGCACCGATGGCGAGTCCCAGTACATAGGGTGCTGCGTCCCTGCCCTTCAGTGCAGCGGCAATCTGCCGGGCAATCTCCGCGCGCCAGCCCGCTGCGGGACAATCCGGCGTACTCCCCGGCAGACGGCCATTCGCCGCGGACTCCCGGACCCAGCCCGTCGCGCCGATGTGCTGGCTGAAGAGCCACCGCTCATAGTCAAAGCCACCCGGATTGCTGAGAGCCCGAGGCGGCCTGAGGCGCAGGTTGAGCCGCCACCGCTGGCCGGGTTCCGGCGTCGCCCCGGGCCGGGTGCTGCTCTCGTACCAGCTGACCAGCACCCGCTCCGGAACGCCACGGCTGCGAGACTCGTCATCTGCGCTCAGGATGAAGCGCCGGGAACCCGGCTGCGCCCGGGGAAACTCGCAGACACTTCCAGACACGAGAAGGTCTGGTGCAGAGCCCAGGGTCGTCGCAGACCCGGCAGGCCAGGGCTCCCGCAGCAGGCTGTCCAGTGAGGCTGCCACCAGAACCAGAGGCAGACCCGCCAGCAGGGTCATGGTCAGCGGTCGCGGTCCGCCCCGCCAGCCCGCGAGAGCGGCAGCCACCAGCAACAGCACCAGTGCCTGGTGAGCCGAGATGAGTAGAACCGGGCTCCAGAGCAGGATGCCGGCAAGCACAAGCGTGAAACTGGCTGCCAGGGCCATGGCAAATTCAGGTCCAGACTCTGGATAATGGGAGGTTAAAGACGCTACTGGGTTTAAAGGTACCGGATGCCCCGCAAATTCTTCAGGCGACTATCTGCCCCATATCGCGGGAATCAGGACGGTGCGGCGTGGTATCTCCGGCCCTTTCGGGCCTTGCTGGCCCACCCCGTCTATTTCTCGATCAACCGGCGCAGCGTTACTGGTGGCCTCGTGCTCGGGCTCTTTGTGGGTGTCCTGCCCTTTCTGGGCCACACGCCGGTGGTGGTGCTGGCCGCGCTGCTGCTCCGGGTGAACCTGCCCGTCGCCGTGGTCAGCACCTGGATCGCGAATCCGCTCACCTACGGCCCGATAATTTATGGTGAGTACATGCTGGGCAGCTTCCTGATGCAGCTCCCCCCCTCGGATCTCCACCTGGGCCAGCCCTGGATAGAACTGGCGCTGGCGCTGGCTGAGACGTGGCGGCCGCTGTGGCTGGGCGCCGTCGTGACGGGACTGATGCTGGCCGGTGCGGCCTACCTGCTAAGCAATACCGCCTGGCGACTTATGACGCAGCGGCGCTTGCGACACCGGGAAGCGCGTCGCCGCGGTAGTCAGCCGTAGCATCTTCGAGGCCGCCGTCGGTCAGGCGCAGCACCCGGTTCATCCGGCTGGCGATACGGGGGTCGTGAGTGACGATCACGAGGCTGGCGCCCACTTCCCGATTCAGCGTCAGCATCAGTTCAAGCACGTTGTCGCCCGTTTTGCGGTCGAGATTGCCCGTGGGTTCGTCAGCCAGAACGACAGCAGGCTCCGTCACGAGGGCCCGCGCCACCGCAACCCGCTGACGCTCCCCACCTGACAGCTCGCCCGGCCTGTGCTCCAGCCGATCAGCGAGACCCACGCGCTCCAGAACCTGACGGGCCCGGGCCCGGACGGCGTCGAGTGACTCCCTCCGCACCAGCAGGGGCATAGCCACATTTTCGAGGGCCGTGAACTCCGGCAACAGGTGATGAAACTGGTAGACAAAACCCAGATGCTGGTTACGGATGCGGCCGCGCTCCGCATCCCCGGTCGCCGCCATGTCCTGGCCGCAGATCAGCACCTGGCCGGACGTGGCCGTGTCGAGCCCGCCGAGGAGCTGCAGCAGAGTGGTCTTGCCCGCCCCGGACGGACCCACGATCGCCACCCGCTCCCCGCGGGCAACGATGAGATTGATACCCTTGAGAACCTCCAGGGCTGCGGCGCCTTCGGCAAATGACTTACAGAGACCGCGACATTCTATCGCCGGCACTTCATTCATAACGCAACACCTCCGCCGGTGCCGTGACAGCGCCCCGCCAGGCTGGATAGATCGTCGAAACCAGGCCCAGTAGCAGGGCAATGCCCGCAATCTGCCAGACATCTGCCCAGAGCAGGCGGCTCGGCAACTCGCTGATGAAATAGACATCGGGCGCCAGGAACTGAAAGCCTGAAAGCCGTTCGATGAACGCGGCGATCGCACTCACGTTCCAGGCACCCAGGACCCCACACACGACGCCCACGACTGTCCCCACGACGCCAACCACCGCCCCCTGGAGGACGAAGACGGTGAGGATAGCAGCGGGCGCTGCGCCGAGTGTCCGGAGAATGGCGATCTCGCCCCGCTTGTCCCGGACCACCATCACCAGTGTGGACACAATATTGAAAGCGGCAACGCCGACTACGAGCAGCAGGATTACAAACACAATGGACCGCGTCAGCTGGATGGAGCGGAAGAAGTTGCCATGCTCCCGGGTCCAGTCAGTAACGTAGACCCCGCCACCCCAGGCGTTGGCCACGGCACGGACCACCGTCGCCGACTGCAGGGGATCGCGGATAGCGAGGCGCACGCCGGAAACATCCTCACCAAAACGCAGCAGCCGCTGGGCATCACTGATGTTGATAAAGGCCAGCGCCCGGTCGAATTCGTACATGCCCGCATAGAAGATGCCGGTCACCCGGAAGCGGCGCATGCGGGGTACAACCCCAGCAGGAGTGGTAATGCCCTGGGAGACCAGCATGATCACGGCGTCTCCGACCTGCACGTCGAGTTGCTCCGCCAGAGTCTTACCCAGGACGATCCCGAAGCCGCCAGGCTTCAGCCCGTCCAGGGTGCCAGCGACCATCAGGCTAACGAGCGCGGAGGTCTTGAGCTCGGCCGCCGGATCGACGCCCCGCAGCTGGACACCACGGATCTCAACAGGGCCCAGAAGCATGGCCTGGCCATCGACGAACCGGGCAACGGCCTTTACCTCAGGATCCTGGCCGGCCACAGCTGCCAGCGACTCCCAGTCGCTGATCCGGCCGTCGAGGCCGGTGATAGACGCGTGGGCGACCACCTGCAGAATCCGGTTACGGACCTCGGCTTCGAAACCGTTCATCACCGACAGGACGATGATCAGGACCGCAACGGCAAGCGCAATGCCGGCCATCGAGATGACTGAGATAAAGGAGATGAACTGGTTCTTGTTCCGCGACCGGACGTAACGGAGTGCGATGGCCAGCTCGTAGGGGCGCAACATACTCGCAGCGTTCCTATTCGTACCGCAGAACTTCAGCTGGGGCCACGGCCGCCGCACGCAGCGCGGGATAAATCGTTGCACACGCTGTCAGAGCGAGGGCGATGAAGCTGACCCAGAAAAGATCCCCGCCCTTCAGGTCTGCAGGCAGGGAGGTCAGGTAGTAAACATCAGCTGGCATGAACTGAAAACCGAAGAGCCGCTCCAGCGCCGGGGCCACTGTCCCGATGTTGGTTGCCAGCAGGACGCCGCCGCCAATGCCCATCAGCACACCTGCCCAGCCGATCAGGATGCCCTGCAGGGCAAACATCGCTACCACCGCGCGCCGGGAGAAGCCGAGGGTACGCAGAATGGCGATTCCCGGGCGCTTGTCTGTGACGACCATCACCAGCGTGGCCACAATGTTGAAGGCCGCCACTGCCACGATCAGGGAAAGGAGCAGGGTCATCATGGTCTTCTCAATGCGCACCGCCCGGAAGTAGGTGGCGTTATCCCGCGTCCAGTCGGTGGTGTCGGGCGCACTCCGCCCTCCTGCCGTCCAGTGCGCGAGCCAGCGCTGCAGGATCTGCGGTGCCGAAAAAATGTCGGTGGTCTGAAGACGAATACCCGTGACGTTATCGCTGAGGCCGGCGAGCACTGCCGCGTCGGACAGATTCACGAGCACACGCACAGCATCGTGGTCCCGGACACCCACCTCGAAGATTCCCGCAATGGTCAGTTCCCGGAGGCGGGAGGTAACGCGGCCCCGGGCATCCCGGGCGGGGACCAGTACCCGCACGGTATCGCCGGTACCCACCCCCAGGCGAACGGCAAGGGCGCGCCCCAGCAGGGCTCGCCAGGAACCGGGCGCGAGGTCAGCCAGGGAACCGCCAGTCAGCGCACCCTCCAGGCCGGCGATCGGCGCCTTCCGGGTCGGATCAACCCCTTCAATGATGGCGCCGGCCAGCTCGCCGCCCACCGCCACCATGGCTTCCAGTTCTATATAGGGCGCCGCCGATTCCACGCCCGGGAACCCCTGCACATCGGCCAGCAGGTCACGCCAGGCTGGCTGCCGGTTTCCCGTCAGGACCGCGGCATGCCCTGTGATGGCAACGAGTCTGGACCGCAGCTCGTTCTCAAAACCGTTCATGACTGAGAGGACGACAATCAGAGCCGCCACGCCGAGGGCCACGCCGATCACAGAGGCCAGGGCCACCAGGGAGGCAAACTGGTTCGTCCGTTGGGCGCCCAGGTAACGCAGGGCAATCCAGACCGTGGCGGGTCGCATCATCAGCAGAGATCCACTGCAATCCGGCGGTCGATCCAGATGCCAGCCGGAGTCACCGTCGCACCCACGGCCAGGACCTCTACGCCGTCAGCAACAGCGGCGCGCAGGGCCCGGCCATAGTCAGGATCTACGTCGTCGGCGGGCGCCACGACATCGACATCGGCACGCTGAGCGCAAAAGAGCACGCCGGCACGGGCACCTGCCCGCCGCAGGACAGCCAGCTCCCGGGCATGGCGTGCCGCCCGCGTGCTCACCGCATCGGGAAAGATCGCGCGTCGGTCAGTCACAGCCGCAGTCACATTCTTGACTTCAAGGTAATAGTCCACCAATTCAGGTCCCCGGAGGAGAAAGTCGAACCGGACCCCTGCCGCGGGCACGGTGACCTCCGCCTGGAATGACGTATAGCCAGACAGTTCAGCGACCAGTCCCGCACGCAGGGCAGCAGCGACCAGCTGGTTGGTCCGGCCAGTGTGCACCCCCACCAGGGTTCCCGAATCGACCTCCACCAGCTCCCAGGTAAACGGGCAACGCCTGCCAGGCCGGGCTGCCGGGCTCAGCCACACTCGGGAGTCCGGGGTCTGGCAACCAAGCATCGCCCCGGTATTGGGGCAGTGGGCGGTCACCGTGCTCCCATCCGGCAGTTGCACGTCGGCCAGGAAGCGCTGATAGCGGCGGACCAGCCGGCCCTCCTGAAGGGGGGTGGGAAAGCGGATCCCGGGAGGACCAGGCGGGTAGCTCATTTCTCCAGCCAAGTCCATGGGATAGGTCGTTTATCTAAGGGAAGACCGAGTGCTATATTTGGCAGTGCAAGCGTAAGGAGAGGTTAGCATGGCTGCAAGCACACGAGCCTTCGTCATTGTCCTGGCAATCGCCGGGAGCCTGTTCAGCCCTTACCCCACTGCCCTGGCGGACACGTTGCTGATCGAGGGCGTCGACGCAGCCCAGCCCACGAGTGCAGAGCGGCCGAAACGCGGCAGCAGCATGGCCAGTGTCGAAGCACGCTTTGGCCCACCTGCCTCGCGCTCGGGTGCTGTCGGCCAGCCACCGATCACGCGCTGGGACTACAACGGCTTTAGCGTTTACTTCGAGTACGACCACGTTCTGCATTCGGTTCGTCGCTAGGCCCCGCTCACGGGCCATCGGTGGGATAATGCCGGCCCGCCGAAGAGCGGGTTCTTATGACCGGCACCACGTCCCCTTCCCCAACACTGCTGCCCCTGCCCCTGCCGCTGCCCACCGCCCCCGGCGGCCGCCGCGACTGGGCGGGCCTGGCCGACTGCGGCCACGCCCTGGGGCTGGCCACGCTGCGCCCATCCAGCACAGCCTTCTGGCTAATCATCGTGCCCACGGTCGCGCGGGCGGAAGCCCTCGAAGCGGAACTGCGCTTTTTTGCCAGCGGGGCGACGCGCATCGCGCTGTTTCCCGACACGGAAGTCCTGCCCTACGACACCTTCAGCCCCCACCAGGACCTGATCTCGCGCCGCCTCACGATCCTGAGGGATGTGGCATCCGGGCTGATCGACACCCTGATCGTGGCGGCTTCCACGCTGCTGCCCCGGGTGCCACCGGTGAAGTACATCGGCGGCTACAGCGTGTCGCTGGCCACCGGCCAGAAGTTGCGGCCCGAGCAATTGCGCCTGCAGCTCGAAGCCGCCGGCTATCAGCGGGTTTCCCAGGTGCTGGAGCACGGGGATTTCGCGGTGCGTGGTTCGCTCCTCGACTTTTACCCCATGGGCTCCGGCCTGCCTGTGCGGGTGGACTTCCTCGATGACGAGATCGACACCCTGCGGCAGTTTGATCCGGACACCCAACTGTCAGGCGCGGTGCTGCAGTCACTCGAAACCCTGCCTGCCCGGGAAATGCCCGTGGATGCGGTGGCCATCAAGCAGTTTCGCCAGGCGTACCGGCGGCGCTTCGAGGGCAATCCCGCCCGCTCGATCATCTATAGGGAAGTGTCCGAGGGCCGCATGCCGGGGGGCGTGGAAAACTACCTGCCACTCTTTTTCGAAGGCACGGCGCTGCTCTGGGACTACCTGCCCAAGGAACGTCTCACAATCACACTGGGGGATCCGGAAGGACTCCTCGCGCCTACCTGGCAGCAGATCAACGAGCGGTACCAGGACTCCCGGGAGGATTCGGAACGTCCGGCGCTGGAACCGGGGGAACTGAATGGCACGCCGGAGGAACACCTGAGCCGCATCGCCGGCGCCCCCCTGCTGGTGCTGGATCCGGGCACGCCAGACCCCACCGTGAGCGAACAGCGGGCCGCCACGGCGGGCCTGGCCCCGCTCCCCCAATTGCTGCTGGAGCCCCACGCCGAGGAGCCCACCCACCGGTTGCGGGCTTTCATCCGCAATTTCACGGGCCGGATTCTGTTTGCGGCCGAGTCGGCCGGGCGCCGGGAGATGCTTGCTGATCTCCTGCGCCAGGAAGCCGTGCCCTCCGGTGAAGCGACCAGCTGGCAGGATTTCCTCAGCTCGGACCGCCCGGCGCTGGTAGGGATTGCGCCGCTGAGCCAGGGTCTGCTCCTGCGGGAGGCCAACATCGCGCTGATCACGGAACGGGAGCTCTACGGCGAGCGGCCCCGCAGCCGGCGCCGTCAACGTCGCGTCCGGGACCCGGAACAGATCCTGAGCGATCTCACCGACCTGCACCGGGGCGACCCCATCGTGCATGTGAACCATGGTGTGGGACGCTACCGGGGCCTGACGACCATCACGATCGATAGCCTGGCTACCGAGTTCCTCACCCTGGAGTACGCGGGGGGCGACCTGCTGCACGTGCCGGTCGCCTCGCTCCACATGGTGTCCCGGTACACCGGAACCTCTGCCGAGGAAGCGCCGTTGCACCGGTTGGGTGGGGATCAGTGGGAGAAGGCGCGGCGCAAGGCCGCCGCCCGCATCCGGGACGTGGCCGCGGAACTGCTGGAACTCTATGCCAAGCGGGCTGCCCGGCAGACCGTCCGGCCTGCAGCGACCCAGCACGATTACGCCGCCTTTGCCGCCGGTTTTCCCTTCGAGCCCACGGAGGATCAGGCCCGGGCCATCGAAGCCGTCGTCAGCGATCTCACCAGCGGCAAACCGATGGACAGGCTCGTCTGCGGCGACGTGGGCTTCGGTAAGACCGAGGTGGCGTTGCGCGCAGCCTTCATGGCCGTGTCTTCCGGTCGGCAGGTGGCGGTGCTGGTGCCGACCACCCTGCTGGCCCAGCAGCACTACCAGACTTTTGCCGACCGCTTCGCCGACTGGCCGGTCACCGTTGAGGTGCTATCCCGCTTCCGCTCCGCCCAGGAAAGCCGCAAGGTTATGGCGGGCGCTGAAGCCGGCAGCGTGGATATCGTGATCGGTACGCACCGGCTGCTCCAGGGCGACATGCGCTTCAAGAACCTGGGCCTGATCATCGTCGACGAGGAGCACCGCTTCGGCGTCCGGGACAAGGAGCGGCTGAAGGCCTTGCGCATCGAGTCCGACGTCCTGACGCTGACGGCCACGCCGATTCCCCGGACGCTGAACATGGCCCTCGGGCGCCTGCGGGACCTGTCACTGATTGCCACGCCGCCGGAGACCCGGCTGAGCATCAAGACCTTCGTCACCCGCTTCGAAGACCGGGTGGTGCGGGAGGCCTGCCTGCGGGAACTTAAGCGGGGCGGCCAGATCTACTTCGTCCACAACCATATCGAGGACATCGAGAAGATCGCGGCCCAGCTCGCCGAGCTGGTGCCCGAGGCCCGCATGGAAGTGGCCCACGGGCAGATGCGGGAAAGGGATCTGGAGCAGATCATGCTCGACTTCCACCACCGGCGCTTCCACATCCTGGTGTGCACGGCCATCATCGAGAGCGGCCTGGACATTCCGTCGGCCAACACCATCATCATCAACCGGGCAGATCGCTTCGGCCTGGCCCAGCTGCACCAGCTCCGCGGCCGGGTTGGGCGGTCACACCACCAGGCGTTTGCGTACCTGCTGGCACCACCCCGCGAGGCGCTAACGGCCGACGCCATCAAGCGGCTGGACGCCATCGCCGCCCTGGAAGACCTGGGCTCCGGATTCATGCTGGCGACCCACGACATGGAGATTCGCGGCGCGGGGGAACTGCTGGGGGAAGACCAGAGTGGCCAGATCCAGGAGATCGGCTTCGAGCTCTACAACGACATGCTGGCCCGGACAGTCAAGGCGCTGCAGGAGGGCCTGGAGCCCGATCTCGACACGGCCATGGCGCCGGTCACCGAGATCAACCTGCACCTCCCCGCCCTGCTCCCGGATGACTACCTGAACGACGTACATCTGCGTCTCGTCCACTACAAGCGGATTGCCAGTGCCCGCAGCAATGAGGCGCTGCGGGAATTGCAGGTGGAACTGGTGGACCGTTTCGGCCCGCTGCCGGAGGCGACGCGCAACCTGTTCCGCATGACCGCGCTGCGCCTGCGGGCGGAGCCGTTGTCCATCCGGCGGCTGGATGCCAGCGCCGTGGGTGGCTTCGTCGAGTTCGGCCCGCGAACCACGCTCAGCCCCGCCTGGATCGTGACCCGGCTGCGGACCGACCCCCTGACCTACCGCCTGGACCGGCAGCAGAAATTCCGGTTTTCAGCCGAGCTGGAGGACCCGCAAGCGCGGTTTGCCTTTGTCGAGACCTTGATCGCGGAAATGCTGGCGAATCAGGAAACGCGGGAGGCACCGTCCAAAGCAACGGCGGTCGGGCAGCGGCAGCGCTGACGGGCTGGTGACGGTGATCAGGCCGTCACGGCTTGAGGCCCGACGGGCCGGGCGGCTGGCCAAACTTCGCCTTCAGTCGCGCGCCGTCGTTGGAATCCACGACACCGTTGCCGTTCAGGTCCCGGTCCGGGAAGGCGGATGAGCCAAACGCGGCCTTCATTTAGACTGCGCATCCAAGAGCACAGCCCGCGCTCCCCCACCGGCTCGACTGGACGCAGACTGAGACTTCCCCCTGAGCCGCGGAAGCTTGCGAATGTCCTTCCCCGCCAACGACTCCGCCGCCCGCAGTTCGTAGACCTGCTGCAGGTTCATCCAGAACTCCGGACTGTTCCCGAAAAAGTGCCCCAGGCGCAGGGCAGTGTCCCCCGTCACGGAGCGTTGCCCATTCACGATCTGGGTGACCCGGTTGGTGGGAACCCCAATCCGCCGGGCAAGTTCGGCGGCGCTCAAGCCCGCCTCACTGAGGACTTTAGCAAGCTGGGTGCCGGGATGAATGGGTTCTCGTGGCATGAAAATCCTCAGTGATAGTCAACGATCTCGACCCTGCCTGGCCCCGGCGCTCCACCAGGCCAGATGAAACAGACGCGCCACTGATCGTTGATGCGTATGGCGTACTGCCCCATGCGGTCGCCCTTCAGTGCCTCTAGGCGATTTCCGGGCAGAGCAAGGTCCGAGACGGTCGTCGCGGCGTCAAGTTGGTCGAGCTTAAGCGACGCCGCGTGACGAATGCCGTCGAAAGCCTTGACCCGCTCACCCGCTGCGAATCGGCGGGTTCTTCTATCCCGGTAACTCTGGATCACGTGTATCGTGACGCTCGTTCCGCATGACGTCAAGGGTAACGAGCATGTCCTCGCCAATCAGTTGCGAGGATGATCATGGCAACCGTTGGGAATAGAAAGTTACGAATCTGACGAGTCAATGGAGAATTGATGGACGCCTCAGCCGATCTCCACCCCCACCACGCCGCTCACCTCCGCAGGCCCCACTTCCCCGCGAAACGCACCCGTCCCCCGCTCCCGAGCAATGCGCTCAGCCAGGAACACCTTGAGCAACGACTGGTAGGGAACATCCCGCTGGTTGGCTAGCGCCTTGAGTTCATCCAGCATGCTCTCCGGCAGGCGCAGTGAAATAGTCCGCGTTGACGCGCGCAGGCTGGGAAACCTCGTCCAGTGAGCCTTCTTCCAGTCGATGAAAGCGGGTGAATCGTTCCGCTGCCAGAAGGCCCGCTCGGCCGTCTCGCTACGGAACTTCGGGGGAGTCTTTCTGGGCTTCTTCATAGGTGTTCCTTTCCCGGCGACTCATGTCGCGCACCGATATGATCCGGATCCGCTGGCCGCGCACCGTGAACACGGCAAACAGGCGCCGAGCCGTGGAGGTCTCACCCAACGCATGAAACCGCGCTTCCGACTTGGAGTGCGCCGGATCCTCCGCCACGAGCGGGCTGGAGAAGAACAGGTCTTCCGCCTCTGCCTGGCTCACGCCGTGCTTCATGTGGCTCTTCAACCGGTTACCGGAGTCCCACTCGAACCCCGTGCAGGCCGCAAGATCCACGTGACGCATGGATCATGTATACGAACATGATATACGAAGTGCGGCGCAGGAAACTCGTTGCTTCCTGGAGTTTTTCGCCCGGCTGAGTAGACCCGGCAGACCTCAGGCCCGATGCCGCCCCCGGGCTCCCGTGCCCGGGGGTGGCTGATCGTCAGAGTGACTTCGAAATGCTGAATACAGCGGTCGCGTCGCAGTTGTCTGTGCTGCCACAGTCCCCCTTGGACACGTTGGTGTCCACGTAGGCCAGGCTCCAGCTGAGGCCCTGCCAGGTAGTGGAGACGCTCACCTTCCAGTCGACGTAGTTATCACCCGGGTCATCGCTGCCGAAGTAGCTACCCATGTCTTCCGAGTTGTCGAAGCCGTTGTAGCCGACGCCACCCGTGACGGTTACGTTATCGATGACCTCCCGAGAGTACTGGCCGTAGAGATACCAGTAGCTGCCGGTCTCCGCAAAGTAGTCGCTGGAGTAGTTCAGGCTGGCCTTGAACCCACTGTAGGTGAGGCTGCCGTAGAGCTCGCCATAGCCGAGGTCATCCCCGGACTCCTCGGAGGGATAGGCGTAGTAGACATACCCCACATCATAGCCAAGCTCGTCGTTCACCTTGCCCCGATAGCCACCGTAGAAGTCCATTTCCAGGCCGCCGCCGTAGGAGAGATTGGAGGCCCAGGTACCGGCGTAGATGCCATTCTCTGCTGTGAAGTCGAAGCCACCGGACACCGCCGGGTCTCGGTTCGTCTGGGAGACGCCACGAAAGCGATAGTCCGTGGCCAGAGCAATGTTACCGGCGATGTCGGCCGAGGCCGACGTAACGCCGCCGATGGTAAGCACGGCACCGACTGCGGCAGCCCGCAGAAACTGACTGGACAATGCGACTTTCATGGGCACAGACACTCCTGGATGAGTTGAAGGATTCAGCGCACGCAGCGGTGGGGCCTGGAGCCGGTAACCACGCGTTCGGAAACCTTCAAGCACGATTCGTGCCAGGGACCCTGATGAAAGGCTGGTGACGGAACGGCAGGGATTCAGCGCACGCTGCCACCCTGCGGTGCACTACAGGAGTGCGGGCTGACCTGTACTTGCGCTGCGGCAGTGCCAGGGAGGCGCCCTGCTTCAGGGCTTGGCCAGAACTACCTGCCGGGTCGCGGCGGCAATGACGTCCGCGGGAGCATTGAAGAACGTGCTGTGCAGCCGGCCCTGCGTGTCCAGCAGATACACCTGGGAGGTGTGCTCCACCAGATAGTTGCCGGCGGCATCGGCGGGCATGCCCTTGAAGAATACGGCGGAAAACTGCGCGGCAATATCCTGAACCTTGCGGGGATTGCCGGTCAGGCCAATGAAGTCCGGGGAGACGGGCGCCAGATAGCGCTTGAGGGCGGCGGGCGTGTCCCGGTCGCCATCAACGCTGATCATTACCACCCGGGCCTGGTTCACCGCGATGTCCGGGGAGCTGACGACGGCCTGCAGTTGCCCCAGCGTCATTGGACAGATGTCAGGGCAATGGGCAAAACCGAAAAACACCAGCACCGGCGTGCCCCGGAGCTGGCTGAGGCGAAAGGGCTGGCCGTCCTGGTTCGTCAGTTCGAAGTCGGTAACAGCCTTGGGAGGGCTGGCCTTGAGAACCCGAGCCGGATCCGCCCAGGTTGCCGTCGCGACGAGCAGCGCCAGCGTCACCATTAATCTGCCGTGGAAACGCAGGGTCAACTCCCGCCCAACTAGGGTCTCATTGGCGCCTGGTCCGAGTTTAGCGGCTGTTTGGCTGCCGGGGGGGCCAGGGCAAAGCCGAGCGCCAGCATTGCCGCTGCCACTACCACGATGCCCATGAAGGCCGCCTGGTAGCCCTGGATGCCCCCGCCCGCCGACGCGGCAACACTACCAACAAAGGTAGCGCCCAACAGGCGGCCTATTGAGGTCAGGTTGCTGAGGAGGCCCTGGGCCGAACCCCGCTCGGCAGGCAGGCAGTTGTCGAGGATAACGAGGCGCAGGGGGGCGCCAAGAACGCCGCCCAGGCCCGTACTGCCGATGATGCTCGCGAGGATAAACACCGGAACCGAGATGGGCGCGAAAGCGAAAAGCAGGACGCTCACCACGACCATTGTCAGGCTGACGATGACGATGTTGCGGGTCCCCACGGTATTGATCAGGCGGCCGGAAACCGGCGAGGCTATGGTCGCACCGACCACGCCGGGCAGCAGGAGCCAGGAGGCTGTGCTGGCAGACACGCCGGTCGCCGCAATGGCCAGCGCCGGGTAAAACGTACCGGCAGACTGGATCGCACCAATTCCGGCACCGATCAGCGCCGCGATCACTACGGGACGGGACTTGAAGAGGCCCGGGCGAATGATCGGATCCACCGCCCGCGTTTCTATCCGCCAGAAGACCGGAACGAGGGTCAGGGCAAGCACCAGCGCCAGCGCCACTGGCCAGGAGAGCAGGCTGGTGGCAATGGCAGTGGTGTCCAGCCCGTTGAGGCCAAAGACCAGAGCAGTGAGCAGGAGGGACAGCGTCGCAATCCCGGCAACATCGAGCGGCTTCCTCGCATGGGGCGTGGTCGGGGGTAACAGGCGGAACGCGCCAGCGATCAGCACAGCGGCAATCGGCAGATTGATCAGGAACAGCCAGTGCCAGCCGTAGGGCAAGAGTAATCCACCGAGCACCGGGCCGATGATGAAGGCAAGGCCGAACACAGTGCCCAGGGTGCCGAGTGCCGGACCCCGCTCCTTCGGTGGCAGCGTGCTGCCGATGATGGCTGCCGCGATGGGGACCACGCCGCCAGCGCCGAAACCCTGGATGGCCCGGCCCCAGTAGAGCATGGCGGGCTCAGTGGCCAGCACCAGCAGCAGCGAACCCAGCCCAAACAGGCCCACGCTGACGACATAGGCCGTGCGCGGGCCGACGCGATCGGAGAATTTTGCGAGCAGCGGCGTGCCGATCATCTGGCACAGGACGTAGGCGTTGAACAGTACCGAAAGCTGCCGCGTCGATATGCCGAATTCGGCCTGGATGCCGGGCAGGGCCGGCCCAATGATTGCCAGGTCGAGGGCGCCCATGAGGACGCCGAGAAACAGCAGGGCCTGAAGCGACTTTGAAGTGTTCGGAGGCAAGGTGGTTCCCCGGCAAGACGCCGTGTAGTTCGTCAGTCAGGATCAGTTGGATGCTGCCGGGCAGAAAACCGGCCCGGGCCGGCGCCCCTTCCGGGGCACGTCATAGCCGCTCATTGCCAGACCGTTCATTTTAGCAGTCGCAACGCGGAAGGGTGTCGCGTTCCGGTGCCGTTTATGGTTATGTGCACCCCGCTCTATCAACCGACCCCGTTTCCGGGACCTTGCGCCGGCACCCGGGCGGAAAGAACTTGAGCGTTTTCCCGTTCAGTAAGGACCCCGTACCGATGAATCTCCAGCAACTCTTTGGCCCCGTTCTGATCGCCATCTTTCTCGCGTTCCTGCTCGTGAGTTCGATGGCCGGGTTCTACGTTGACTGGCTGTGGTTTGCCGAGGTCGATTACCAGCAGATATTCCTGCGCATCCTGAGCACGAAAGTGGCGCTTGGTGCGGCGGGCCTGGCCGTCGCGTTTGCTGCGCTCTACGCGAACGTGCGGCTAATGCAGCGGTCCCTCGGGCCGCGGTCATTCACCGTCTTCGGTCCGGAAGGGGCACGCACGGTCTCGTTCGACGCAGCGAGCCTGAAACCCATATTCCTGGTCGGCAGTGCCGTTGCCGCGGGCCTGATGGGCCTTTACGCCGCCGGTCAATGGGACACCTGGCTGATGTCCCGGAACGCGGTGTCCTTTGGCAACAGCGACCCGATCCTGGGCCACGACGTCGCTTTCTACATCTTTCACGTGCCGCTGCTGCACGCGCTGCTCAATTTCGCCTTCTGGACCACGCTTCTCGCCGGACTGGCCGCAGCCCTCGGGTACTTTGCCGGCCAGAATCTCCAGCTGGATCCGGTGCGGGGCATCCAGATGAGCGCCGGCGCGCGGCGCCATCTCAGTGTGCTGGCGGCGTTACTTCTGCTGTTGCTGGCTTTTCGGGCGTGGCTCGGACTGTCAGAGCTGCTGGTCTCTCCTTCCGGGATCGTTTACGGCGCCTCCTATGTTGACGTGCACGCCGGCATTCCCACGCAGTGGGCGCTGGTCGTTGTCGCGTGCCTGGGTGCGGCACTGGCGCTCTGGCAGACGCGCACCCAGCGCCTCTGGCCGCTGCTGGCTGCGGTTGGCGGGTACATCCTGGTGGGAGTGGCGGGCCAGGCCTACGGCATCGCCCTGCAGCGCCTGGTGGTAGCGCCCAACGAGCAGGTCAGTGAGGGCCCCTACATCGTCCACTCGATCGCTGCCACACGGACGGGTTTTGACCTCGACAAGGTGGAGGAGCGCCAGTTGTCGGGAGAGGCCACGCTGACGGCGGCAGACATCGAGCGCAACCGGGCCACCTTCGACAACGTGCCGTTGTGGAATGAACAGCCACTGCTGGATACCTTTGGCCAGTTGCAGGAAATCCGCACCTACTACGATTTCGCCTCGGTCGACAACGATCGCTACGTGATCGACGGCAAGTACAGGCAGATCATGCTTTCCGCTCGGGAGATGAACTCCGCTGCCCTGCCCAGCGGCACCTGGATCAATGAACGTCTGACCTTTACCCACGGGTACGGCCTGACTCTTGGCCCGGTGAATGAAGTGACGCCCGAAGGGCTGCCGGTGCTCTTTATCAAGGATCTGCCCCTGGCATCGTCGGTGGACCTGAAGGTTGAACAGCCCGCCATCTACTACGGCGAGCTTTCCAACGACCACGTGTTCGTGAAGACCGGCACGGCGGAGTTTGACTACCCCAAGGGTGACGACAACGTCTTCGGCAGTTACGCGGGCCAGGGCGGTATTGCGGTGGACACCCTGCTCCGCCGCTTGCTGTTTGCCCTCCGGTTCGGCTCACCGGAAGTGCTGTTCTCGCCTAACCTCATCGAGGGCAGCCGCGTGCTGATGTACCGCCGGATCGCCGAGCGCGTGCGGCGGATTGCCCCTTTTCTGACCTACGATCCGGATCCCTACCTCGCGATCTCTGGCGGACGCCTGGTCTGGGTGCAGGATGCCTATACCACCAGCTCACGCTACCCCTACTCAACGCCGGGCGCTGGTGGTGTGAACTACATCCGCAACTCGGTCAAGGTCACGATCGACGCCTACGACGGCACGGTCGTCTTTCACCTCGTGGATCAAGAGGATCCGCTGGCGGCCACCCTTTCCCGGGTCTTCCCTGAACTGTTTCGGCCGCTGGCCGCCATGCCTGAGGACCTGCGGGAGCGTCTGCGCTACCCCCAGGGCATCTTCGGCCTGCAGGCGGCAATGTATGCCACCTTTCACATGACCAGTCCCGATGCGCTCTACAACCGGGAAGACCAGTGGGACATTCCTTCTCTCGATGCGCAGGAAGGCGGCCAGCCAATGGCACCCTATTACACCATCATGAAACTTCCGGGGGGTACCGACCCGGAGTTTGTCCAGATGCTGCCCTATACGCCGAAGCAGAAAGATAACCTGGCCGCCTGGCTGGTAGCCCGCAGCGATGGGGAGAACTACGGCAAGCTGATGGTCGTCCAGCTCCCCAAGCAGACGGTGATCTTCGGCCCGCGCCAGATTTCGGCGCGCATCAGTCAGGACCAGGTCATTGCGCCGCAGATCACCTTGTGGAACCAGCAGGGTTCGGAGGTCATCCAGGGCACGCTC
The DNA here is from genome assembly GCA_031409515.1 of Gammaproteobacteria bacterium. Classification (GTDB taxonomy): domain Bacteria; phylum Pseudomonadota; class Gammaproteobacteria; order Steroidobacterales; genus SHZI01. The sequence continues at coordinate 33,653 of JANNXJ010000016.1, forward strand.
CTGGTCATTCCGGTGGAAGAATCGCTGGTCTACATCCGCCCGCTCTATCTCCGGGCGGCCGGCGGCCGGATTCCGGAACTGAAGCGCGTGGTGGTTGCCTACCGGAATCAGATCGTGATGGAGCCAACCCTGGATATGGCGCTGGCCCGCTTGTTCCCAGGTAGCGGCACCGAGCGGCAGAAGGCACCCGCCGCTGGCAGCGTCGGTCTGGTCTCTGCAACGACTGCTGGATCCGCACCCGCCGATGCCTCAGACCGCACCGGGACAGGAGTAGGCGGCCTCGCGGAGCAGGCGCAACTCCAGTATCAGCAGGCCATGCAGGCACAACGCGCGGGCAACTGGGCACTGTACGGTGAGGAAATCAGGAAACTCGGTGAAACCCTGGAGCGGATCCGGAGTGAGCAACCCAGGTAGCAGGCACTTCCGGTCAGCGCGCCGACAAGGCGTCCCGGGCGCGAACCTCAAAGGTCAGGGAAGCCCAGAAGCTCTCCCAGTCCGCCGCCGGGTCCGTGGCCGGCACGGGGATCATGTGCACGGCCTTGACCAGCCAGCGCCCGGCGCGATCGAGGGGCAGCTTGACGATACCGTCCTTCCCGGTGCGCGCCTGGAAGCGCCGGGCTGGCTGGTCGGCCGTAAAGGCTATTACCAGCACGCCCTCGACGGGTTTCCCCTGGTACCAGAGGGCAATCGGCAACCGGTCGCCCGGGAACAGCGCGTAGGGGTTGGCTCGCGGCACCAGTTCCAGTGGATAGCCGAGCGGCTGGTCGTAGCCGGACCGGTCCACGCCGGGCACGACAGTACCGGTCAGGGCAGGACCGGCAACACTGATCAGGGACTTGGCACACCGGGAATAGTATTCCCGCCCGTTGGCCTGGGACGCCCCGCGCGCCTCGCGCAGCGCCTGAATCCGCTCCAGACCCTCGGAGCGCAGGTACTTGTTGAAGCGCTCCGCTTCGAGATCCACAAAGGATCGGGCGCTGTGATAGCCGATCAGCCTCAGGCCCGGAGACTTAAGGACGAGCGTGGCGGCCGGGTCGTCCCCGGCAAAACCCATCACGGGCTCGCGGCCCGCAGCGGAAGTGACGGAGAAATCCAGAAACCAGTCCTTCACGTAGGGCTGGCTGGTTCCATTGAAGTCTTCGCCAACGCGCAGGCTGACGGGCACTTTGTTACCAACGGCCGTCACAAACACCGACGGCTCGATCCAGAAGTCGTGCGCCCCTGCCGGGGCGCCCCAAACGCCCGCCAGGAAAACCAGCGCAATGCCCCGTAGCGACATGCTAGTGAGTAGAGCTTTCATTGGGTTAGTCTCTCACAGTCCCTCGAGCGAGATGTTGCCGTGAGCCGACGACTGCGCCCCCCCACCTCGCTGCTTACCGGGGTCCTGACTCTTGTACTCCTCGGCGGACTCCTCGCTACGCAGGTAGCCATGGCGCACCGGCTCCGGCCAGCCATCGTCACCGTCACGTTCAATGCCGATGGCACCTACACAGCGGCACTGCAGCTGAATCTGGAGGCACTCCTGGCGGGTATCGGCCCGGAGCATGAAGACACGAGCCAGGCCCCCCAGGCGGGAACCTACAACGCGTTGCGGGAACTGCCACCGGCGCCTTTGCAGGCCCGGTATGAGGAGTTTGCCCCGCGACTGCTTGGGGGTATCACCCTGCGCTTCGACGGCAGGCCGGTGTCTCCCGACGCGACTCAAGTCGATATTCCGCCTGTCGGCAACACTGGCGTCGAGCGGCTGACGACAGTCACGCTCAGTGGCGCCATTCCAGCCGGGAGCAAGGCATTGACGTGGCGCTACGCACCGGAGTTTGGCGAGAGCGCGTTGCGCCTCGCGCTGCCGGACGGGACCATTGTCCGTGCCGACTGGCTGACTGCAGGAACGGAGAGCGCGCCGTTTCAGCTGGACCCGGCCCTGGTCCCTGTACGCACCAGGGCCGACGTGTTCCGCGACTACACAGTGCTTGGCTACACCCACATCCTGCCCAAGGGCCTCGACCACATCCTGTTCGTCCTGGGCATCTTCCTGCTCTCAGTGCACTGGCGACCGCTGCTCTATCAGGTGACAGCGTTTACCATCGCCCACTCGATCACACTGGGCCTGTCCCTGTACGGACTCATTTCGCTGCCGTCGTCGGTCGTGGAACCACTGATCGCCCTGTCCATCGTCTACGTCGCCGTGGAGAACATCCTGAGCGGCGAACTCAAACCCTGGCGGGTCTGGGTCGTGTTCGGCTTCGGCCTGCTGCACGGGCTGGGCTTTGCCGGTGTGCTCAAGGAACTGGGCTTGCCAGCCGGGGAATTCCTGCCGGCGCTGATCGCCTTCAACGTCGGGGTGGAACTCGGCCAGCTGACGGTGATCGGAGCAGCGCTGCTGACGGTGGGCTTCTGGTTCAGCCGGCGACCCTGGTACCGCAAGCGGGTAGTGATCCCGGCTTCTGCAGTGATCGCCCTGGTGGGCGCCTACTGGACAATAGCCAGAGTCCTGGGCTGAGTCAGCCTGACGGGCTCGTCAGCCGACGTCAGCACCCAGGTCCTGGTCTTTTTCCCGGGCTTCCTGTCGGCCCTTGCCGCTGATCCGCGCTTCCGCATCTTCCAGCAGCCCTGGTTCTTCAGCCAGGGCTGACGGAATCTCCGAGGCCAGCGTCCAGGACACCGTGAGATAGCGGGCAAGCTGGGAACGGGGATGGTGAATCGCCAGGTCGCGGACCCGCTGAGCAATGCGTTCAGCAAACCCTGCCACCCGCTCTTCCTCCGCGCCACCGATCATCACGGCAAACCGGTCGTGTCCGACCCGGGCACAGTAGTCAGCAGCGCGCTGCAGGGAGTTCGCTATGGCATGCGCCACTTTGCGCAGGCAGGCCTCCGTGGCATGGCGCCCAAACAGACTGTGATAGCTCTCGAGTGCATCGATCCGGAAGACGATGATGCTCAGGCGCTGCTGTTCGCGGCGCGCCACCGACCAGTCGCGGAGAAGAACTTCGAGGAGTGCGTTCCGGCCGGGGATACCCGTCACGGCGTCTGTTCTTTCATCCCGCAGGCTGCGGGCCCAGACGTCAGTGGCCGTGAACACACCCGTCCCAGCCATCGAAGCCGTGGTCTTCAGGGCTCCAGGTTCCGTGGCGCGGGGCGTTGCCATATCGCTGCCAGGAACTGCGGTGAGCAGCCAGTAACTGGCTTTGCCGGGTTGGTCATACAGCGGTGCGGGACGGAGTTCCACGGTGCCGCCCTGGGAAGTTCGCGGTCGCCAGGGATCCGGAGATGCGGGATCGAATAGGCCATCGGCGAGGCTGTCGGTCGAGCGGCCAATCAGCTCATTGGGGTGCAGACCGAGGGCCCTGCCGGCAGCAGCGTTGGCATAGACGACCTGTTGGTCCCGGTGCTGGGCATCGATAATCAGGGCGGGCGCAGCAACCGCATCCAGAGCCTGGCGCAGCAGATGGCGATTGAGCTTTTTCAATGAGTTAGAAGTCATATCTCAACTTTTATGAGATACGTCACCGCGGACCCCTCCGCGGCTGCGCACCACCCGGACGTGAATCCTAGCCTTAGGTAAAGCGGGGTTCTGTGAAGGTGGTCACTGACCGGAGCAAAGACCGGCCGATCCGTTCAATGCGCCGCCAGAAAGGCTGTAACCAGGCGCTGCACGCCGGCCATCCCGGCGGCCAGCGAGGCGGCAATCTCCGCGTGAATGGACTTCCCACCCGGGCTGCGGCCTGCCGCCCTGTTCACCACGACACAGCAGATGGCGTAAGCGATATTCAGTTCTCGAGCCAGGCCTGCCTCGGGCATGGCTGTCATACCCACCACGTCGCAGCCATCCCGCTCCAGACGGTCGATCTCAGCCGCGGTCTCCAGGCGCGGACCCTGGGTGGCGCCATAGGTCCCGGTTGGAACCAGGTCAAGCGCAGACGCCTTGCCGGCTGCCAGCAGCCGCTCGCGAAGGGACGGACTGAACGGCAGGGTGAAATCTACATGCTGCAGGGGGAACACGTCGTTGCCCGTGTAGGTGTGCTCGCGGCCCCAGGTGTAGTCGATAAGCTGATCAGGTATGACCAGTCGGCCGGAGGTCGCTGCCGGCGTAATACCGCCAACAGCGTTGATGCCCAGCACCTGCTCCACACCGAGTTGCCGGAAGGCCCACAGGTTGGCCCGATAGTTGATCCTGTGGGGCGGAATCGTCGGGCCAGCAGGTGCGCCATGGCGGGCCAGAAACAGCACTTCGGCATGACCAAAGCGATGCCGCTGCAGCGGAGCCGATACAGGGCCCCAGGGCCCGGGTTCCAGCGCCAGCACTTCACCGGGGCCAAACAGCTGCGCCGACCCCGTACCACCGATAACGCCCAGGCGCATCATCGGCCCTTCACGCGCCTCCGGAGGCACCGGGTACGCCCCAGATATCCGGCAGGTGCCGCCAGTGCCCCTGATAGTCCATCCCGCAGCCGAACACGTACTCGTCCCCGACTTCGAGACCCACCAGATCTGGCGCTGGACCTGACTGGGCCCGGTCATGTCGCTTGTGTACCAGCACCAGTGTGGTGATATGCCGGGCACCCGCCTGCTGGCAATGACGGACCAGGAACTCCAGAGTCACGCCCTCGTCGTAGATGTCGTCCACGAGGATGACATGCCGGTCCCGGAGCGTGGCCCGGGGCTGGGCCAGCCACTGGGGTAAGCCGCCCCGCATGGCGTCGCCGTAGCGCCCAACCCGGCAGGTGTCCAGGACGAAGTCACCCTGGAGCTGGCTGGCCAGCCGCGCGAGGGGCAGCAGACCCCCGAGCAACACGCCCATCAGGACGCAGCTGTCGCGGTCAAGCAGCGGCTGAGTAGCTGCCGCAAGCCGCCCGAAGGCGGCATCGACTTCGCCCCGTGCTACCAGCAGGTGCGCGCCAGGTACTGTCGGGTTCATCAACTGAGGGACAGTCCGGGTGGGGCCTGGGCCCTGTCCAGGGCGGCCACGGCCTGCCGCCAGGGAAGCGACCCGCGAAAACCGTCAGCCGCGACGGGCCGCCGTCGCAGCGTGATGAGGCGGGCCTGGCTAACGACGTGGCCGGCGGGATGGCTACCCTGCTTCAGGGCCTCGAGAGTCGCCTCGGCCGCGTCGGGATCGTTGCAGATCAGGGCCATATCAGCCCCGGCACCGAGGGCCCGCCGGGCCCGTTCGGGCATGTCACCTTCGGTCACGAGCGCCTTCATGCTGAGGTCATCGGAAAAAATTACCCCGCCAAAACCAAAGTCGCCACGTAAGGCCGTCCGCAGCCAGTAGGGTGAAAGGCTGGCCACCTCAGCATCCACCTGCGGGTAGCGAACGTGGGCGATCATGACCCCATTCACGCCCTGGCGGATCAGCCGCCCGTAGGGCAGCAGATCGTCGTAGAGCTCCGGCAGCGTGCGGTGATCCACTGGCAGGTCCAGATGAGAGTCAGCAACGACGTAGCCATGGCCCGGAAAGTGCTTGGCGACCGCAATCATCCCGGCCTTGTGCATCCCGAGGACGTAAGCGGAGGCAAGTTCGGCCACAATCTCCGGCTCCCGGTGAAAGGAGCGGTCGCCGATAACCTCACTCAAGCCATAGTCCAGATCAACCACGGGTGCGAAGCTGAAGTCCACGCCGGTATCCAGCACCTCGGCGGCCATCAGCCAGCCGCAGGTCTGGGCCAGCCGACGCCCCTCCGCGTTGTCGAGATCGTACTGGTGCCCCAGCCAGCGCAGTGGCGGGAGGTGATAGAACCCCGTACGGAAACGCTGGACCCGCCCGCCCTCCTGATCCACAGCGACCAGCAGGGGGGGTGAACGCACACTGCGAATCTCAGCGACGAGTTCCCGGACCTGAGCCAGATCCTGGAAATTGCGGCTAAAGAGTATGACGGCGCCCACCAGCGGATCCCGGAGCCGGACCCTCTCAGCGGGCGTGAGCGCCAGGCCGTGAACGTCCACCATCAGGGGCCCGAGGGTCATCGCCAGTCCGTTGTGTCAGGGAACCAGATTTACCAGCGTGCCCGGCAGGACAGCATCGAACAGCCAGCAAACGTCGGCATTGCGCATTCTGATACATCCGTGGGAGAAGGGCACGCCCATCGGTTCCTGATCGGGTGTGCCATGAATGTAGATGTACCGTCGCATCGTGTCCACGCTGCCGAGGCGGTTCCTGCCGGGCTCCAGGCCCGAGAGCCACAGGATTCGGCTCAGTATCCAGTCCCTTCCGGGCGACTGCCGCTGCAGCTCCGGCGAGTACACCACGCCCGTTGGCCGTCGACCCCGGAGCACAGTGCCCACTGGCAGATCCCCACCGATCCTGGCGCGGATGACGTGTCGACCCCGGGGCGTGCAGAGACTGCCCTCCTGCTCCCCCGGTCCATAGCGCGACGTGGAAACGAGAAACTCCCGCTCAACATGTGCCTGACGGATGACCTGCAGAGTCTGCCGCGTCAGGCTGATCGAGAGCTCCACGGTCGACACCACCATAGGGTTCAGGCGCGCTCGAAGAGCGCCATGGACTCCACATGGCTGGTGTGGGGAAACATGTCCATCACGCCTGCGCTGATGAGCCTGTAGCCGTGCTCCCGGACGAGGAGCCCGGCATCTCTGGCCAGGGTCCCGGGGTGACAGGACACATAGACGATCCGCCGTGCCGCAAGCTCGCCCAGCGCCGGCAGCAGCTCGGCTGCCCCGGTTCGCGGCGGATCGAGTAACACCAAATCGAAGCACTCCCGCGTCCACGCGCCCTCAACCCCTGCACCAGAGAGGTCTGCCTCGACAAAGCGCACGCTGGCCAGCCCGGCCAGCACGGCATTGTGCTTAGCCCGGCGAATCATGGCCCCCGCACCTTCAAGGCCCAGAACCTCACCAGCCTGCCGGGCCAGCGGGAGTGTGAAATTGCCAATGCCGCAGTAGAGATCCAGGACGCGGTCGGCAGCGGTGGGTGCCAGCAGGCGGATGGCCTGATCCACCATGTGCCGATTCACCTCACCATGCACCTGGATGAAATCGGTTGGCCCAAAGGTGAGGGCCAGGTCATAGGCCGGGAGCCGGTAGTGCAGCTCGTCCGCAGGCTCTTCCGGATGGAGCGGGACTACCGAATCCGGATTCCCGGGCTGCAGGTAGATACGCACCGCGTGGCGCGCGGCGAACTGCGCCAGGTGCTCCAGGTCCGCGGCTGTCGGCGCGTCCAGGACGCGAAACACCAGGGCGGTGGCATTGTCTGCCACGGTGGCTTCCACCTGGGGCAGTCGGGCGCGGATGGACAGCGCGCCGATTAGTCCGGACAAGGGTTCGATCAGCCGGCTGATGGCAGGGTCGGCAACTGCGCAGGACAGCATGTCCACCACCCAGGGCTTTTCGTGCTCCCGAAAACCAACCAGTACCCGCCCCTTGCGCTCGACATGGCGGACCGCAAGGCGGGCTCTGCGCCGATAGCCCCACACGGCTCCGCGAATGGGAGGGAGAACCGCCGCCGGCTGAACATCGCCAATTCGCGCGAGGCTCTGGAGTAGCGTCCCCTCCTTCATGGCCAGCTGCGCGTCAGGAGAGAGGTGCTGGAGAGAGCAGCCACCGCACCGGCCGAAGTACTCGCAGGCGGGCACGACCCGGTCCGGGGAGGGGCGGCGAATCTCGACAAGGATGCCCTCGTCGTAATTGCGCCGGCGCCGCTGCCGTTGGAACGTGACCTCCTCGCCGGTCAATGCTCCCGGCACCAGGACGCGCTTGCCGCCCGGGGCCAGCACCCCACTGCCTTCCAGGGTAAGGGCGGTGACCTCGCCGGTCTCGATGGCAGGAAGCGCTGTCACGGGGCGGTTTTTCAGGTACCGCCCCCGGCCGCCGGCACGCTGTTCGTGCGTGTGGTCCAGGCCGCTGAGAAGGCCCGCCAGTGGCTCGCGTCAGTCGCCGCCAGAAAACGCTGGACCCGGGCCAGTTCGTCGGCCAGTCCCTGCTGATCGAGCTGGCCGCGCATGAACTGGAAGCGCAGCCAGATCAGGTAGGTGTTCATCACATCCGTCTCACAGTAGTCCCTGATCGCACCAATCTCACCCTTCAGCCAGGTATCCCAGACCTGATCACCACCGAAGCCGAGCTTGCCCGGAAAGCCCAGCAATGTGGCTACGTCATTGAGGCTGGCACGGGACCTGCCCTGCCAGGCCGAGAGCACGTCCATCAGGTCCAGGTGCCGCCAGTGGAAGCGGCTCAGGTAGTTGTTGAAGCGAAAGCTGTTTTCGTTCTCGCCCATTTCCCAGTACCTGGGGGCCTGTACGCCATGGAGTAGCGCCCGGTAGTGCAGGACAGGCAGGTCAAAGCCGCTGCCATTCCAGGAGATCAGGTCGGGGGTGTGCTTCTCGATAGCCTCGTAGAATTTAGCCACCAGGTCACGCTCCGGACTGTCCGGTTCGCCAAGGCTCATGACCTTCAGCCCATCCCGGTGGCGCCAGACCACCGAGATAGCGACCACGCGGTGCTGATGGAGTGGCAGAAAATCTGAACCCGTTTCCTGAAGGCGGTGGAAGGTCATCGCTTTGGCGACTTCCTCGTCCGGGAGGCCCTCAAGGCCGAAAAGGCGCCGTCCCAGATCCACGTCAGGAATCGTCTCGATATCGAAGACCAGTGCGCGCATGACTTGAGACTGCTCCCTTGACTCAGTGCGGTGGCGATTTCATGAGGATAGCGACGGCAACAATCAGGCCAGCCTCATCAGACAGTGTAATGTGCCCGCCGCCCACACCGAAGGTCCGGCAGACCTCCTGGCCCCGCGGGGAAAAAATGATTTCCGGCTTGCCCCGCGGATCGTGCACAACCCCGGAATCGCGGAGCCAGATCCCGCTGGCAAACCCGGTTCCCAGCGCTTTGACAATAGCCTCCTTCGCCGCAAAACGCATACTGAGAAAGCGGACGGGGTTTTTCGTCCGGGCGAAGTCCAGCAACTCTTCCGGCATCAGCAGGTGCCTGACGAACCGGTCCCCGAACCTCTCGTAGACTGACGCCACCCGCTCGACCTTGAGGATGTCGGTCCCGACACCGTAGATCATGTCGACCGGGCATCCCGCAGCAGGTTCTTCATGTCCGCCACGGCAGCTGCCAGCCCGGTGAACAGGGCCCGGGCCACAATCGCGTGGCCGATGTTGAGTTCGACAATCTCGGGAATGGCGGCGATGGGTCCGACGTTGTGGTAGTTGAGGCCGTGACCCGCATGAACCTCAAGGCCAGCTCCCGCGGCCAGTCGCGCCGCCTGGGCAATCCGGTAAAGCTCCGCTGCGCGCTGCTCACTGGTTGAGGCGTCTGCATACCCCCCGGTGTGCAGCTCGATGACTGGGGCACCGGTGCGAACGGCCGCTTCAATCTGGCGCTCGTCGGCATCGATGAACAGGCCGGACCTGATCCCGTGGGCGCGAAACTGGCTGCAGGCATCCACCACGGCAGCAAAATGGCGCTGAACATCCAGACCGCCCTCCGTGGTGAGCTCGGCACGGCGCTCCGGGACCAGACAGCAGTCTGCCGGCCGGAGCCGGCAGGCAATGGCAATAATGTCCGGAGAAACCGCGAGCTCGAGGTTCATCCGGGTCTGCAGCAGTGACTGAAGAAGGGGCAGATCGGCATCCTGGATATGCCGCCGGTCTTCCCGCAGGTGGACAGTAATACTGTCTGCGCCCGCCTGCTCAGCCAGCAGTGCTGCCTGCACCGGGTCCGGATAGCGCGTGCCCCGGGCCTGCCGGAGCGTCGCGATGTGATCAACGTTGACGCCGAGAAGGAGGTTGGGGAGACGGATGCTCATGATGGCCGGTATTCTAGCGAGGCTTGATTGGCGCCGCTCGCTTAGCGCCGCATGGCCGCCATAACCTCCCGGGTTTTCAGGGTCCGGCCATCCAGGTAGTGGGCAAGGACTGCGCGGAACAGTCTCTTGGCCAACCGCAGAATCACCGGCGAAGAGAACTCGCCCCGACCAATGGCGAGCAACTCGGAGCCCGTGAAGGTGAGGCCGCCACCGCCCGCAGCGGCCGGCACAGGCCCCTGCTCGAGGCGATACTCGTAGACCCCGGCCGGGTCCAGTGGGGCATCGTTGAGCACGTCGTGGTCCAGGTTTAACCCGTAGCCCACCTCCGCCAGCAACTGGAACTCGAAGCGCCGCAGGGCGGGCTCCGGATCGCCGCCTGCGCGAAGATCTGCCAGCGCCTGGGAGTAGGCAATGAAGAGGCCCGGGTGTGGATCACCCCGACGCACAAAATTGAGGATGAGTTCGTTGAGGTAGAACCCGCCCATCAGGGCCAGCCCGCTGAGGGCGGGCGCGAAACTGGCAGGCTCGGCACTACGGAGCGTGTAGAGGGCGCCCCGCCCCACCCAGGAGAGGCGCAGGGGGAGGAATGGCTGAAGCACGCTGCGCCAGCGCGACGTGGGGCGACGGGCACCCCGGGCCACCAGCCCTACCCGCCCGTGCTGGGCTCCAAGAGCCTCAAGGATCTGGCTCGTTTCCTGGTAGGGCCAGGCATGCAGAACGTAGGAATCCTCGTGGTCAGCACTGCTCGTGCTGCCGCTCATGAGTTGGTTTCAAAACCGAACTGCTGGAGGGCCCGGGCACTGTCGGCCCAGTTGGTTTTGACCTTCACGTGGGTCTCGAGATGGAATCGAAGGCCGAATATCTTCTCGAGTTCAAGCCGGGCGGCAGTCCCTACCTCCTTGATCGTCGCGCCACCCTTGCCCACCACGATGCCCTTGTGGGACTCCCTGTCCGCCCAGATCACGGCGTCTGCCAGCACGACACCGGGCTTCTCTTCGATGGCCAGGATCTCCACGGCAAGCCCGTAGGGCACCTCCTGCCGCAGGGCGATGAGGAGCTTCTCGCGAAGCATCTCGGCCACCCGGAAAGCCATGCTCCGGTTGGTAGTTGCATCCAGGGGATAGAGGGGCGGGCCTGCCGGCAGCAACCCGGTGACCTGCTCCAGTAGACGGTCCAGGTTGGCCGAGTTGGCGGCCGATATAGGGACAATAGCGTGGAACGTGGCGCGCTTCTCGCAGGCCAGCAGGTAGGGCAGCAGGGCAGACTTGGGCCGGACCAGATCAACCTTGTTGACGGCCAGAATCACCGGAATCTTGGCCGCGAGCGCATGCTCCAGCACGAACGAGTCCGCAGCCTTCCAGGCCCCGGCCTCAACGACGAAGAGAGCCACCTCTGCGCCCACCAGAGCACCCTCTACTGCCCGGTTCATGGCCCGATTCAGCAGGTTGCGCTGGCGGGTGTGCAGACCGGGCGTGTCGACGAACAGCACCTGGGAATCCGGCCGTGTCAGGACTCCCATGATCGCGTGGCGGGTAGTCTGCGGGCGCGGCGTGACGATGCTGATCTTGCGGCCCACAAGCGCATTCACGAGGGTGGACTTGCCCACGTTGGGGCGCCCCACGATGGCGACAAAACCGGTCCGGAAGTTCTCAGGCATCGTCGGTCAGCGCCAGCAGCGCCTTCTCCGCTGCCTGCTGCTCGGCCGCGCGCCGGCTTGCCCCCTCGCCACGAACCTCCAGGCCCGCTATCGCAAGCCGGCAGACCACAGCGAAGTGCTGGGCGTGAGCAGAGCCACTGACCTGCTCGACATCGTAGGTGGGCAAGGGGTGGCCCTCGGCCTGCAACAACTCCTGCAGGCGGGTCTTCGGGTCGCGAAGTTCTTCATCGGCTTGCAGGGCAGCGAGGCGTGGCCCGAGCACCCTGAGGATCGATGACCGCGTGGCAGCCCAGCCACCGTCCAGGAATACTGCTCCAAAGACTGCTTCCAGTGCGTTAGCCAGAATGGAGCCCCGGCGATGCCCACCGGAGCGCAATTCGCCGCCACCAAGCCTGACGAGATCCCCCAGCGCAAGCTGCCGCGCCAGTTCTTCCAGGGTTTCGCGGCGAATAAGCCGGGCCCGGAGACGGCTCAGCGTGCCTTCATCGGCGCGAGGGTGCGCACCGTAAACCGCTTCAGCCATGACCAGTCCAAGCACAGCGTCCCCAAGAAACTCTAGCCGCTCGTTGTTACTGCCACTGACGCTCCGGTGGGTCAGTGCCTGCTCCAGCAATCCTTCGTCCTGAAATCGGTAGCCAAGTGCGCCGGCGGCCCAGTCGGCCGGCTGGTTCACTTCTGGATCTCTACCGAGTTGTTGAAGCTGGCCACGAGCGAGATATTGGCAATAAACGGCACGCGGTCCTCGTAGTCGACCTCAACCAGAAAGCCATCGTCAGTTTTTGTAATCACGAAATCCTGGCGCTTGGGAAAGTCGACACTATTCACATCAAGCCGCTTGCCAATCGCCGCATTGAGCCGCCCCGGGTTGGCCCCGTTCCCGTCATTCTCGGACTTGAGATCGGCCATCAGGTCCCGGATGGTCAGTTGCGTCATGTAAAGAGGAAAAAGACGGATCGCGCCGTAACCAACCAGCCCGACCAGCGTTGCGATCAGCAAGAACCCAATCGCCGTTATACCCTGTTGCCGTTGTCGCATGCTGCACCCCTCGATTGATCAGTATCCCAGACTAAGTCGCTTCAGTTTATCGCGCGTCCAATCCGACTCCAGCGCGGCATGTTCGGAATATCCCAGTTCATCCAGATCCGCACTGCTCTGCCCACGATATTCCCATCAGGGACCATCCCGACGCCGTCGTAACGGCTGTCGCGGCTGTTATCCCGGTTATCCCCCATCATGAAGTAGTGGCCGGCAGGGACGATGAATGTACCGTTGATACTGCTGCGTCCGGGCATGAACAACACTTCGTGATCATGTTCGCCCAACTGCTCCCGGGCCTGCACAGATCCCGGCTGATCGCCACCCAGATAGGGACCGGAAACCGTCACCGGGACGGCCTGCCCGTTGACGAAGATCTGATTGTTCAGATAGGTAACCGAGTCGCCTGGCAGACCAACCAGTCGCTTGATGTAGTTGACCGATGGGTCCGAAGGCAGACGGAAAACGACTACGTCGCCCCGTCCCGGCGAGCCCAGCTCAAGGATTTTGTTGTTGAGGACCGGGAGCCGCAGACCGTAGGTGTACTTGTTCACGAAGATGAAATCGCCCGTCAGCAGCGTCGGCATCATCGACGCAGACGGGATCCGGAAGGGCTCGAACAGGAAGGACCGGATCAACAGGACGACGAGCAGAATCGGAAAAAAAGACCTGGCGTACTCAACAATGACAGGCTCCGGCCCAGCCTCAGAGGGGCCCCAGGTCTTAGCGGCGCCTAGAGAGCGGCCCCAGGCGACGTGACCAGCCCAGATAAGGCCGGTGACTCCGGTTGCAACAACCAGAATAAGAGCAAAATCCACGGGCTATCCCAGTTAGCGAAAAACGCCGCTAGGGTATCACGCAGGCCGTGCGAGGCCTCAGGGGGGCGCGGGAAGGCACGCGAGAAGTGCGTCACGGTCCAGGCGGGCAACGCTGATCTCCCGCCCCTCGGCGCACAAGACTGGCACCCGCTGCCCATAGGCCAATCGCCAGTCCTCCCGGCTATCGGTATCAACGACGCGGATCATCGCCCGATCCCGGCACAGGGGGACCAGTTCTTCCAGCATCAGTTCGCAGAGATGACAGCCACGGCGGCTGTAAACAACCAGTTCCAACACCGGACTAGGGCCCGGTCGGACCAGTCGGACCGGTCGGCCGGATGGCCCGGGCGATGGCCTTGACGGTGCTCAAGGGGACCTCGCCCACGGCCGTGATCATATAGACGCCCAGGTCGGTGGTGTAAGCGTTCGCAGCGCCCATCCGCGACGGCCCTTCGCCCCGCTCTGCTGCCGCAACCCCAGACTCGACGAATACGGACACGCTCGCAACGCCGTCGGAGTACACCAGTTGCTCCAGGGCATCCGTGTCTTCCTCGGCCTGTTCAGACCGTACCGCCCTGAGACTGAAGCCGGGAGGGAGAGCCACAGCACGCCAGTTCCCCTGCTTCTCCGCTGGCGAGGGGCCTGACCCGGAAGCCGCCGGGGGACGCTGCCAGGTGTAGCTGTCGAGTTTCGCGGAAGACTGGAGTGCTGATGCGGGAATGCGCTCTGGCAGACTGATGTCAGAAAAACGCAACTGCTCGACCACCTCTCCATCGCTATCAGCGATCTGGACCTTCAGTGGCATGCCGGTTGCCTGATCCAGCCAGACCCGATAGCCAAAGCGATAGGTGTCGGCGGGCTGGATCGTGACGAGATGTGTGGTTCGTCCCAATAACTTGCCTGCGCTGGCTGCTGTCAACTTGTAGTACAGGTCGTCGAAGCGCACCCCGCCCAGCTGCTGCCGGAGGGGACTCATTCCGACGGCCTTTTCGCCCCGTGCGCCCACCATGACGGCTTGCTCGTCCGGGAGGATGAAGATGACCTCTTGTTCCTGACGGATGATCTCGCGACCGACGTCATCCAAAGCCGTAATGCGCTCGGTCTGCACCCCATTCTCGACCCGATGGACGATCCGCATCACCGCCACATCCGTTCCCTGCGACTGGATCAGGGTACCCTCGTAGTTCAGGGTCTCCAGCGCCTGCCCCATCCGCTCCAGCCACCCCCGCGCATCGTCCGCACCTAAGGCGGGCCCGGCCAAAACTGCGCTGGCGACCAGGACCAGCGCGCGGACGCACTGCGGGCTCCTCATGGGGGAGAAGTGTCCGCTGTCCGGAGAGCCACAAAATTCGGCCGGCCATTAATGATGTGACTCTCGGTAACTCTGGCGGACAAGAGGCCCGAGTACTCACCATGATGGACGAGATAGTTGGTCATGCGCCGGGTAGACAGCGCTGCCTTCTGCAGCGTCGCCGGAGCGGTGCTCTGGACCGAAGCCTGCATTGGTTCAGGTGCAGAGCGAAGCAGCGGGGCCTGAACAACGGCCACCAGTACCCCCACAAGAGCGATTCCGGCTGCCATGGCATAGGGCAGCGCCCTGCCCCTGCGTGCTGGTGCCGGCAGCGGCGTGGCGCTACCCGGGGCCTCCAACGCTGCCCGGACGCGACCGGACAGTTGCAGTGCTGCCTCCTCATGCGACAACTTGCCCGCCACGGCCACAGAGGGGTCTCGAAGGCAGCTGCCAATCAGGCCGTAGCGTGCAAGGCGGGCTGCACTATCGGGTGACTGCACCAGACGAGCGACGAGAAACTCCTGCTCGACCTCTGGAAGCTCATCATCCAGCCAGGCCGAAAGCTGCTCATCGGTGCGTGGCTTGTCCTCGGGTCCAGTGGTCATGGGCATCTCTCTCTTAGGCAATTGACAAGTTTCTGGAGTAGGTCGCTGACCGTCAGTTCTCTGTCAGTGGCCGGATAGCAATATCGATGGTTTCCCGGGCGCGAAAGATTCGCGAGCGGACCGTGCCAACCGGACAATCCATGGCAACTGCAATCTCCTCATAACTGAGGCCCTCGATTTCCCGCAGCAGGATCGCCGTTCGCAGTTCTTCCGGAAGTTCTGCAAGAGCCCGCTCGACGGTCTGGCGTAACTCTTCCTGCATGGCCAGGCCCTCGGGCCCGTCCTCCTCCCGGAGGTGGGGATTACGCTCAGCACTGTCCGGATCCTGAGAATCAAGCTCGTACTCGACCGGCTTCCGCTGCATCGCAACCAGGTGGTTCTTCGCCGTGTTGATGGCGATCCGGTAAAGCCACGTGTAGAACGCGCTCTCGCCGCGAAACGCCGGCAGGGCCCGGTAGGCCTTTACAAAAGCCTCCTGGGAAACATCGAGAGCTTCGGTCTGGTCCCGCACGTAGCGCATGATGAGCTTCAGGATCTTTTGCTGATACTTGAGCACCAGCAGGTCGAAAGCGCGCCGATCACCTTTTCGGGCTCGCTCTACGAGAAGCTGATCGCCGTCTGTCACTGCCATGCTTGCTGTCCTGGGTCGGATGGCGAGCGCTGGCAACCTTCAGGCGAGTAGACAGGCCTACCCCCGGAAAGTTCGCCCCGCATGACGCGCCTTGCCAACGAGGGCGTTGCGCCAGATGCCCCGAGCAACCTTTGCCGGGCATGGAGCGACGCAGCGCCAAGCCCCATTCTACGTCAAAGGGCCTGAGTGGACCTGTGGGCCGTGAGATACGCCGCAGGGGCAGAATCGTGCCGCAGGCGGACCTGCAGGCGGCGCCAGCCGTCCGCGGGCAGTTGATCGGGAAATACGATCACCTGACCCTGTCGTCCCGACTGGCAGCTAATCCCCAGACCGATGGCGAGCCCGGGCAAGACCCACCATCGGACCACAGTGGCCAGCTCCAGGGTCTCCGGCTCCCCCGCCCAGCTGACGGAAAACTGCCCTGCCACCGAGAGGTTAACCCGGGCTGCATTACCCCGGTGGCCCGGCCACGCGCGCCACGCCTCCCACAGGCCACCAGCAAGGACCAGCAGGGCTGCCAGGGCTCTGAGCTGACCGGCTGGGAACCCCAGGTTGACCCCGATCAGGGCCAGAAGAGTGGCACACCCCACGAGAGCAGCGACCCGCCAGCAACCGCGGCGGTCAATGTCGAGACTGAGCAAGAAGCCGTTGGATGACATCGTTGAGCGCAGGATCCTCGGCGATCATACGCCCGGCGAGCAAGTCGACAATCTCGGGATCCTGTGCAGAAAGAAGCAGCTCGAAGGCCGCCTGAACAGGTGGCTCCACCGTCGGGAACTCGCGCTCCAGAAAGCGCACCAGCAGTACGTCCAGCTCCCGCATCCCCCGGCGGCAGCTCCAGCGCAGGCGGGCCAGACGAGTGGCGTCCAAAACCTGCGGGGCTAGAGACGACGCTCGGCGAGCAGGCGCTTCGTGGCTGCAATCGCCTTCGCCGGATTCAGATCCTTGGGACAGGCGTTCGTGCAGTTCATGATGGTATGGCAGCGATACAGCCGGAACGGATCCTCAAGATCATCAAGGCGCGACCCCGTGGCCTCATCCCGCGTATCAACCAGCCAACGGTAGGCAGCCAGCAGCGCTGCAGGACCCAGGTACCGATCACTGTTCCACCAGTAGCTCGGGCAACTGGTCGAGCAGCAGGCGCAGAGAATGCACGCAGACGGGCTGTTGATCAGCTCCTGATCTTCCTTGGACTGGAGCCGCTCCCGGTCAGGCGGCGGGGGTGGAGTCCGGGTCTGCAGCCAGGGCTTGATCGACGCGTACTGGGCGTAGAAGTTGGTGAGGTCCGGAACCAGATCCTTGACCACCGGCAGGTGCGGCAGCGGATAAATCTTCACGTCCCCCTGAATATCCGCGACAGCCTGGGTGCAGGCCAGCGTATTCACCCCGTCGATATTCATCGCACAGGACCCGCAGATTCCTTCGCGACAGGAACGGCGAAACGTAAGCGTCGAATCGATCTCGTTCTTGATCTTGATCAGGACATCCAGAACCATCGGTCCGCAGCGACCGGTGTCCACGGAATACGTATCGAGCCGGGGATTCTCGCCGGTTTCGGGGTCGTACCGGTAAATCCGGAAGTGCCGAACCTTGCCCGGCGCAGAAACATTGCCCGGGGCATCGTGGGTCTTGCCCTTGGCTACGCGGGACTTGGCGGGGAGGCGAAATTCAGCCATGGCTAACTTGAACGCTCCTTTGGCGCTAGTACGTTCGCGCCTTCGGCGCGATCGTCTCTACATCGTCGGTAAGGGTCTGGAGTTTGACCGGTCGGAAATCGAGGCGAACCTGCCCCGCAGCATCAATCCAGGCCAGCGTGTGCTTTAGCCACTGCTCATCGTCCCGGGCGGGAAAATCCTCCCGGGCATGGGCTCCCCTGCTCTCATGGCGGCGAGCAGCCCCGGTGATGGTAACCATGGCCTGGGCAAGCAGGTTATCGAGCTCCAGTGTTTCCATGAGATCTGTGTTCCAGATCAGACTGCGATCCATGACCCGAACGTCGCTGAAGGAGGCGTAGCACTGACGCAGCGCCTCGATGCCGGTCCCGAGGGAGTCACCCGTCCGGAATACGGCGGCGTGCGCCTGCATGATCCGCTGCATCTCAAGCCTGATCTCAGCGGTGCCCCGCGTGCCCTTCGCGTTACGCAGCCGGTCCAGACGCGTGACGGCCAGGTCGGAGGATTCCGGCCTGAGGGCCTTCTGACGCGTGCCAGCGACTAGCGTTTCGGCGCACCGCTGGGCGGCAGACCGACCAAAGACGACCAGGTCGAGGAGTGAGTTGGACCCAAGGCGATTGGCGCCGTGGACCGACACGCAGGCAGCCTCGCCGATGGCCATCAGGCCCGGCACCAGGGATTCGGGGTTGCCATTCTTCAGCGTGACGACCTCGCCATGCACGTTGGTAGGAACTCCGCCCATGTTGTAGTGGACGGTCGGCAGCACGGGAATCGGCTCCCGCGTGACATCTATGCCCGCAAAAATACGCGCAGTCTCGGCAATCCCCGGCAACCGCTCCTGGATGACACCGGGGCCAAGGTGCTCGAGATGGAGAAATATGTGGTCCTTGTCGGGACCGACGCCACGGCCTTCCCTGATCTCGATGGTCATGGCTCGACTGACCACATCCCGGGACGCCAGGTCCTTGGCGTTCGGCGCATAGCGCTCCATGAACCGGTCACCGGCCGAATTGGTCAGGTAGCCACCCTCGCCGCGAGCCCCCTCCGTAATGAGACACCCTGAACCATAGATGCCCGTCGGATGGAACTGAACGAACTCCATGTCCTGCAGCGGTAGTCCGGCCCGGAGAGCCATGGCGCTGCCATCGCCAGTGCAGGTATGGGCTGAGGTGCAGGAGAAGTAGGCGCGGCCATAGCCGCCAGTGGCGAGAATGGTGCGCTGGGCACGAAACCGGTGCAGCTGGCCTGTAGCCATCTCCAGAGCCACCACACCCCTGCACTCGCCATCCTCCATCAGCAGGTCAATGGCAAAGAACTCGATGAAGAAATTCGCCTGGTGCTTCAGCGACTGCTGATAAAGCGTATGCAGCATCGCATGACCGGTGCGATCCGCCGCCGCACAGGTGCGCTGCGCGGTGCCCTTGCCGAAATCCGTCGTCATGCCGCCAAAGGGCCGCTGATAGATCTTTCCTTCTTCCGTTCGGGAGAACGGGACACCATAGTGCTCGAGTTCCACCACAGCAGCCGGGGCCTCCTTGCACATGTACTCAATCGCATCCTGGTCCCCGAGCCAGTCGGAGCCCTTGACCGTGTCGTACATGTGCCAGCGCCAGTCGTCTTTCCCCATGTTGCCCAGGGCCGCACTGATGCCGCCCTGAGCAGCGACGGTGTGACTGCGCGTCGGAAAAACCTTGGTCAGACAGGCAGTGGACAAGCCCGCCTCGGACAGCCCTACCGTCGCGCGGAGCCCTGCCCCTCCTGCGCCAACAACGACTACATCGTAGGTGTGATCAATGAAGGTGTAGGACGGGGTCATAGGGGCGCTCTGGTAGCAATCAGAAACACGGCAAGAATCCCAGCCACGGCCAGAGCGATGTGCGCCAGGCGCAGGATGATCAGCGTCAGCGTCCGCTGCAGCGGAGCGTGAACGTAATCCTCGACGACAACCTGTGTACCGAGGCTGGAGTGGTAGACCAGGGCAATAACCAGAAGTACCAGCAGCACCGCGTGGAGTGGAGCCGCAACCCAGGCTGTGACCGCATAAAAATCCAGCGCGGGAAACGCCAGCAACGACACGGCAAACCATAGCGTAAGCGGGACCAGAGCGATCGCGGAGAGGCGCTGGCCAAGCCAATGTTCGGTGCCGGTACCGGATGAGCCGAGTCCGAGTACACGGCCGAGTGGGGATTTAAGGCTCATTCCACCACCCCGGTGAGGGCCAGGACCCAGAAAATGACCGTGAGCAGACTGGCGGCTGCGACAACCGCAAGACCAGACCTGCGGGCCACCTCCTTCTCAAAGCCGTAGCCCGCGTCCCAGCCGAGATGCCGAAGACCGTTACACAGGTGGTAAAAAAAACAGAAGGTCCAGCCGACAAGAAATACCTGGCCCGGAAGACTGGTCAGCACCCAGTTGGCCGCCGCATAGGCTGCCTGACCAGAGGCCAGGGCGAGCAGCCAACCAACCAGTGCCAGGCCGCCAAGAGTCAAAGCGACGCCGGTGAGTCGATGCAGGATCGACAGCGTGTTACTGATCTGCCACCGGTAAACCTGCAGATGCGGGGACAGAGGTCGCGACGGGGGTCGCGAGCCTGGCCGCGATACTTGGGACATGGGGTACTCCACTCAGAAGTCGATGCAGCGGCCGCCACGCTCCCAATCCCCGAAACGAGTGGGGTCGGGGCCTGTCGGCCCCCCGATCTCCCGGGGCGGCCGGCAAGGAAGGGAAATACAGGGCTCTGGTACCGTCAGGCCAGCCATGGCGGAGTCGCTCACCGGGGGCTCAACGTGTCGGGATTCAGTCACCGAATTATTGTGCCAGAATGAACGCCTTATCTCCACACCGGGCACCTGCTAACTGCCCATAATCCAAGGCTTTCAGTGCTCCGCAGCGTTGTTCTGGATGATCTCCGCCTCCTCGCCGTCAGCGGACCCGAGCGCGTCAGTCTCCTCCAGGGCCAGCTCACTCAGGACGTGGCCAGAGCTCGGGCAGACGCGACTGTGATGACTGGCTGGGCAGACCCCAAGGGGCGCCTGCTGTTTGCCGGGCACTTCTTCACCACGGTTGCCGGCGGAGAGGATGCTCTGGCCCTGCTGGTGCCAACGGATCTCGCTGAGGCAGCCCTGAAAAGAGCCCGCATGTATGTCCTGCGCGCGAAAGCCTCTGCAACGCTGCTCGACACACCCGTGGTTGGCCTGATGGGCGCACCGGACGTATCCGCGCCGGGACAACTCGTGCGCGTCCTGGGTGACCGCCAGCGGCACCTCTACCTGGCGGGTTCTGCAGAAGGCCGCGGGATTGACGCCACTCCGGGGCCGCGCGCACTGTGGCAACTGGCAGACATTGCAGCGGGTATCCCGACCGTCGGCGCGACCACCAGCGGCGAGTTTGTGCCGCAGATGGTAAATCTGGATTTGCTCGACGGGATCAGCTTCACGAAGGGTTGCTACACCGGCCAGGAGATTGTAGCCAGGATGAAGTACCTCGGTCGGGTGAAGCGCCGCATGTTGCGCTTCTCGGCGGCTGGCGCCCCACCCGTTGCGGGCCAGGTTCTGTACGGGGAGCGCGGGGTCGTCGGTCAGGTCGTCAGTGCAGCCCCTGCGACTGCTGGCTGTGAGTTCCTGGCAGTGATTGTGCTGGACGACCTACCGGGCCCGTTCTTCCTCGACGAGGCCAGACACCAGCCCGTCCTGCACCTTGAACTCCCCTACGAACTCCCCCTGTAGGAGCGCCTCCAGGCGCGCCCCCTAATGCGGCCGTGATTTCCTGAGCGCGGGATTCAGTCGATCAAGGTCCACCTTGACCTGCTCCGGCGTGCGCTCGTAGACGATTTCCCGCCCCTTGATCGAGCCTGAGTAGGCCTTACCATTCCGGGTGGGCAACAGCTCACAACGCACGTTGTGGATACCCGTACCAAGTACGACCTCGATGCGCTCAGGCCGCTTGCTGAGAACCACCACCTCGATCACCTGATCGCTCTCGGTAATCCGGACCTTTATCTTTTCGTCGTCCATGCACCCTCCGGGTGTTTGTGTCGCGCATGAATGCGCTCCTACAAAGCTGCGTCTCGCAGGTGGGGGAATAACAGCACGTCACGAATCGACGCCTGGTTGGCGACAAACATAACCAGGCGGTCGACCCCGATGCCAAGCCCCGCAGTTGGAGGCATGCCGTACTCCAAGGCTGTAATGTAGTCCGAATCGTAGAACATAGCCTCCTCGTCGCCCGAGTCCTTCTGTGCGACCTGAGAGCGGAAGCGCTCAGCCTGGTCTTCAGGATCATTCAGCTCCGAGAAGCCATTGGCCAGCTCACGGCCATTGATGAAAAACTCAAACCGGTCAGTCAGGAACGGGTCTGAATCAGACCGTCGTGCCAGCGGAGAGACCTCAGCCGGATAACCGGTAACAAAGGTCGGCTCCAGCAACTGATGCTCAGCCGTCTTCTCGAAGATCTCGATCAGCAGCTTGCCCGCACCAAACGCCGCCTTGACGGGGATGCCGAGACTGCCGCACACGCCCTGCAGATAAGGTACATCCCGGAGGCGGCTCGCCGCGATGCCCGGGGCATACTGCAGGACAGCCTCCTCCACCGAGAGCTGCCGGAATGGCGTAGCCAGGTCGTAGGTCGCGCCCTGGTACTCCACCCTCGTCGTACCCAGAACATGGACGGCGAGGCTGCGCAGCAGGTTCTCCAGCATCTCGATCAGGGTCCGGTAGTCTGCATAAGCGATATACAACTCGAGCATCGTGAATTCGGGATTGTGCTGGGTCGAGACGCCCTCGTTACGGAAGTTGCGGTTCAGTTCGTAGACCCGTTCAAAGCCACCCACGACGAGCCGCTTGAGGTAGAGCTCGGGCGCCACGCGCAGGTAAAGCTGCCGGTCCAGCGCATTGTGATGGGTAATGAACGGTCGGGCAGCCGCGCCACCCGGAATCGACTGCATCATCGGCGTCTCAACCTCGAGGAAATCCATAGCGTCGAGATAGGAGCGAAGAAACTGCACTACCCGGGTGCGGACGAGGAAGACCCGGCGGGTCTCTTCATTGACGATCAGGTCCACATACCGCTGGCGGTACCGAACCTCCTGATCAGTCAGGCCGTGAAACTTTTCCGGGAGTGGCTGCAGGGACTTGGTCAACAAGGTCAGTTCCGTGGCCCTTACGCTCAGCTCCCCGGTCTTGGTCCGAAACATCAGGCCGCGCACCCCGACGATGTCGCCGAGATCAAGGCTCTTGAACCCCGCATAGCTCTCTTCGCCCAGGGTCTCCCGCTGCAAAAAGACCTGGATCTGGCCTGAGCGGTCCTGCAGCGTCGCAAAACTCGCCTTGCCCATGATGCGCTTGGTCAGCATCCGCCCACCGACCAGAACCTCGACGGGCTCAGCCTCCAGGGACTCATTGCTGTAGTCGGCATAAACGGCGTGCAACTGGCCCGCCAGGGCGCTGCGCCGGAAGGCGTTCGGGAAACGGAACCCGCTGGCTCGCAACTCGGCCAGTTTGCGCCGGCGCTCGGCAACGAGCTTGTTGTCATCCTGAGTCATCGTCAGAGGCCCTGTTTGAGACTTGCTGCTATGAATTTTGTCAGGTCCCCGTCGAGAACCTTGTCGGGCGTGCTGGATTCAACCCCCGTCCGGAGATCCTTGACGCGGGACTGATCGAGAACGTACGACCGGATCTGCTGACCCCACCCGACATCCGACTTGGTGTCCTCGAGTGCCTGGGCTTCGGCGCGCCGTTTCTGCTCCTCAAGTTCATACAGCTTGGCGCGCATCTGCTTGAGAGCGGTAGCTCGGTTCTTGTGCTGGGAGCGCTCGCTCTGGCACTGGACCACGGTATTCGTCGGCACATGGGTTATCCGCACCGCTGATTCAGTCTTGTTGACGTGCTGCCCCCCGGCACCACTGGCGCGGTAGACATCGATCCTGAGATCGGACGGGTCAATCTCGATCTGGATGTCATCGTCGATTTCCGGGGAGACAAAGACCGCTGCGAAGGAGGTATGGCGGCGGTTGCCTGAATCAAAGGGGGACTTGCGTACCAGGCGGTGCACGCCGGTCTCGGTCCGGAGCCAGCCGTAAGCGTAGGGCCCTACCACGTGAATGGTGGCGCTCTTGATGCCGGCCACCTCACCCGCAGAAGCCTCAATCATTTCGCCCGAAAAACCGTTTGACTCCGCGTACTTGAGGTACATCCTGAGCAGCATGGCGGCCCAGTCCTGCGCCTCCGTGCCGCCAGCGCCAGCCTGGATGTCCAGAAAGGCATTCGATGCGTCGAGCTTGCCGGCGAACATCCTGGAGAACTCCAGTTGCTCGACGTCAGCACTGACACCTTTCAGATCGCGCAGCACCTCGTCGACGGTCCCCTCATCGTTCTCTTCTTCTGCGAGTTCGAGGAGCCCTGCTGAGTCCTCAAGAGCGCGATCAATCTTCTCGATGCGGGCGACGACAGCCTCAAGGTCAGATTGCTCCTTGCCCAGGGTCTGGGCCCGGGAGGGATCATTCCAGACGGCAGGATCCTGGAGCGCCTCGCGAACCTCGCTCAGCCGGCGGAGCTTGGCGTCGAAGTCAAAGATACCCCCTGAGAGCGCCGCTGCGCTCACGGAGGTCGCGGATAGAAAGCTTGATCTGGGCAGTTTCCATAGTCTGGCGTCATGCGGGAAAACCGCGATGCTAGACGCAATCCAGATGCTCAACAACCAGCTGGGCCGTTCGCCGGTCCCTGTATTGATTGACATCCAGCCGATAGACAAGCCGTAGGGGGCTGTTTCGCCCGGCAGCGAGCGGGGGCCGGCGAAAGGCGATTGCTTCGATCAGTGGCCCGCCATCCCGGTGCTGCACCTGAAGCTTCAGGTGGTTCTCCCCCACGATCCGCTGCTCCGCCAGCGTAAAGACATTGTCGAACAACGGTTCCGGAAAAGCCTGCCCCCAGGGACCGGCAGCGGCGAGCAGCTCGGCAAGCTCCAGATGGAGTTGTTCGGGCAGGAGACCGCCATCGGTCCAGACGATGCCGGGAGCACCTAGCGGATCACGCACCCGCTCAAGCTCGGCCGCCAGGGCGCTCCTGAAGTCAGCCAGGGCAGACTCAGGCAGCGTCAGGCCTGCTGCCATGGCATGCCCACCGTAGCGCACCGCCAGGGTCGGGCAGTTCGCCACCGCATTCGCAATCAGGTCCCGCACGTTGATTCCCTCTACTGACCGCGCTGAGCCTCGCAGCATCCCGGGCTCCGTGGCACGGGCAAAGGCTATTGCCGGCTCACCGGTGATTTCCCGCATCCGGCTGGCCACCAGGCCAACTATGCCGGGATGCCAGCGCTCATCGAAGAGACAGCAGGCGCCGCCGGAATCCGTCGCCGCCTCAGACAGCTCAGCCAGCAACACCTGTGCTTCCCCCTGCATCCTGTCCTGCAGTGTCCGGCGCTCCTTGTTGAGAGCATCGAGCTGGGCAGCCTGACCTCTGGCGGTGCCTTCATCGGCTGCCAGCAGGCACTCGATGCCGAGCGTCATGTCGGTCAGGCGGCCAGCAGCGTTAAGCCGCGGGGCAATGGCAAAGCCAAGGTCGCTGCTGCGGGCACTCGCGGTAGACTTTCCGGCAACACGAAACAGAGCCTCAATGCCGGGGCGCGTCCGCCCTGCCCGCATGCGCCGCAGACCCTCCGCAACAAGTATGCGGTTATTGAAGTCCAGCGCGACCAGGTCAGCCACGGTGCCCAGCGCGACCAGGTCAAGGCAGCCTGTGACCGTCTCCCTGGCAACTGCCGCCGAAACCAGGCCGAGCTCGGCGAGCCGCCGGCCCGTCTCCGCCATCAGATAAAAGGCCACGCCAACCCCGCACAACGCAGGACTTCCAAAACACGAATCCGTCAGATTCGGGTTCACGATCAGCCCCGTGGCGGGCAGTTCGGACCCCGCGAGGTGGTGATCCGTGATGATGACCTCCATGCCCAGATCACGGGCACGGCGAACCCCTTCGAAGCTGGTGATGCCATTGTCGACAGTTAGCAGGAGGGCCGGCTCGCGGGCCTTTGCCAGATCGGCAATACCTGGCGACAGGCCATAGCCCAGCGTAAAGCGATCAGGAACCAGGAAGCCGGGATCTCTGAACCCGAAGCCCCGCAGGCAGGTCAGCGTCAGGGCCGTTGCAGTCGCGCCGTCCGCATCAAAGTCGCCAATGATGAGGACGCCTTCGCCCCGGGTCCTTGCGGTGACGAGGCGCTCGGCTGCAGGACCCACACCGGGCAGTTCGCTGACGGGAAGGAGGAGTCCAAGGGCGGGATGCAGCTCGGCAGGGCTGACCTGCCGGGCGGCCAGTACCCGGCGCAGCACCGGGTGCATCTCCTGCGGCAAGGCATTCAACAGACCAGCTGGGGCTGCCCGGGACCGGAAGTCCACGGGCGAGACGGACGCAGCGTTCTGCGTGCTCATGCTATCGTCTGTAGACAGTGGAGATGCGCCATGAAACTGCACGCTGAGAAAGGCTCAGGAAATTATATACAGTCCGTCACCCGGGAAGCCGTGCTGATCGGCGGGGTGCGTTACGAGAGCTCCGTGATAGTCAACGCTGACAGGATCATCACCGGGTGGATGCCGCGACCGATAGCCGAACTGCAACTGGATGACTTTCAGGCGGCGCTGGATCTGGACCCGGAAGTGATTCTGTTCGGCACCGGCATGACCCACCGCTTCGCCGGTAATCGCCTGATGACAGCGATCATGTCCAGGGGTGTGGGCTTCGAGGTTATGGCGACCCCGGCTGCCTGTCGTACCTACAACGTGCTGATGGCCGAAGACCGGCGCGTCGTTGCGGCCCTGCTGCTGGCAGAGTAGGAGCGATCGACAGTGAATCGCGCCTAAAGGCGCTCCTACAGGGCGCTCAGCCCGTACCTTCTACTAAAGGCACGAAGGACACCTGGGACAACTGCTCCCGCACCAGGCCGCCGGGGGTTCGGGTGATGCGCATCAGGTCCTGATCCCCTGCCGGACCGACCGGGATGATCAGCCTGCCACCCTCGCTCAGTTGCTCCAGCAGCGCTGGCGGGACTTCACCCGGCGCCGCAGCCACGATGATGCCGTCAAAGGGCGCCTGGCCCGGCCAGCCCTGGAAACCATCCCCGTGGCGATAGCGGATATTGTCGAAGCCAAGTTGATTCAGACGAGTCCGGGCCGCCTGCTGCAGGCTGCCAATCCGGTCAATCGTGAAGATCTGCCGCACGAAAGGCGACAGTACCGCAGTCTGGTAGCCGCAGCCGGTGCCTACTTCAAGAACCTTTTTCAGTGGGAGGTCCAGACCGGTAATCAGAGCCTGCGTCATGAGGGCCACCACCCAGGGCTGGGAGATGGTCTGCCCGAGACCAATCGGCAGGGCGCTGTCTTCATAGGCCCGGCTGGCAAGTGCTTCATCCACAAACAGGTGTCTGGGCACACTGCGAATCCGCTCCAGGACGGCCGGGCTGGTAATGCCTGTCTCCCCGAGCCTCTGCACGAGGCGGTCACGCGTTCGGGCGGACGTCATCCCGATCCCGCGGATCGCCCGCTTTTCACCGCTCACTTCGGCAACCAGCCCGCAATGAGGTCAAGGCGGGCCTGATCGGTCAGATCCAGCTTGAGTGGCGTAACGGACACAAAACCATGCTCGATGGCGTGGAAGTCGGTGCCTGGGCCTGCGTCCTGCCCCTTGCCAGCGGCACCGACCCAATAGATTCGGCGACCCTTCGGATCGCGGGCCTCCACCACCGGTTCCGAGCGATGACGATAGCCAAGACGGGTGGCCTGGAACCCGCGAATCTCCCCAAAGGGGACATCAGGGACGTTCACGTTCAGGATCGTATCCGCCGGCAGGGCGGTCGCCAGCAATTGCTGAAAGAGGGTTCTGATCGCCTGCCCCGCCGTATCAAAATGCCGATGCTCACCGGTGAGCGAAACCGCGATGGCCGGCAGGCCCAGAAAACGGCCTTCAACGGCGGCCGCCACGGTGCCTGAATAGAGCACGTCGTCACCCAGGTTGGCGCCGTGATTGATGCCGGCTATCACCATGTCTGGCTCGTGCTCGAGTAGTCCGGTGATGGCCAGGTGGACGCAGTCGGTGGGCGTGCCGTTGACGTAGTAGATGCCCTCTCGGGACTTGCCCACGCGCAGGGGCGCATCGAGGGTCAGGGAGTGACTGGCCCCGCTCTGATTCCTGTCCGGCGCGACCACGGTAATGTCGGCCAGATCAGCGAGGCACAGGGCGAGCGTCGCAAGGCCATCGGCCTGATAGCCATCGTCATTGGAGAGGAGGAGACGCATTCTTGAGCAGCCGGGATGGTGAAGCCCTAGAATCCTAAAGCATAGCGACCAGACGCGCGAGTAAACCTGAGGAGACCCAGTGACACGCAAGGGTGGAAAGACTCCGGGAACGGATGACGCCACTGATTTCGGGTCCCTTGTAGGTCCCGTCAAGCCCGTCCGGGGCAAGAGCCGCGTTCCCCTGCGCAAGCCCCCGCCTCCGCCCAGGGCCCGCTTTGCCCGGGCGGACAATCAGGCCGTACTTGAAGAATCCCTGAGCATCGGGCCCAGTGAGGTTGGCCTGGAGAACGGCGACGAACTGAACTTCCGGCGGCCCCATATCCCCCTCAAGGTGCTGAAGGACCTGCGCAGGGGCAAGTACTCCATCCAGAATGAACTCGACCTGCACGGCCTTACGGCGAACGAGGCCCGGGTGATGCTTCGGGAGTTCATGGCTGACGTCCTCCTGGAGGGGCACCGCTGCGTGCGCATCGTGCACGGCAAAGGCCTGCGCTCTGGACCGAGAGGTCCTGTGCTCAAGGTGAAACTGAATAAATGGCTCCCCCAGTGGGAGCAGGTTCTGGCGTTCACCACGGCGCCGGCGCGGGATGGTGGCACCGGAGCGCTGTACGTTCTCCTCGCGCGGTAGGCGGGCGTTGCCGGCAGCCTCGGGCTACTCCTCCGGGGCCGTCTCTGCCCGCCGTTCGCTCTCCCAGAACCGGTACATGAACGCGCCAAAGAAGGTGGTTGTGGCGGTGTCGGTAAAGAGCGGACTGTCCTCGTTTCTTGCCCCACTGTACAAGCCCTGACGGATCCCGCCCCAGAGTTCGAGGCGCCGGGCGACGGGGATGCGTAGCGACAGTGCAATCTCAGTCCCGAGATAGCCGCCGTCCGCTGCAAACTCCGGGCGTTCCGCCGTGGCGAAGGCTGGCACCACCGCATAGTAGTAATCCATGTAGCCATCCGTCGCAAAGGTTGGCGTGATCCGCAGCTTGGCCTCCCGCCCTGAGTCGCCAAACTTTCGCGTGAACTTCAGTTCTGGTGAATAGACCAGGCCCTCATACGCGGGATCGAGGCCGTCCCAGGAAAACGCCCCACGCACCTGAAAGGCAAGGAAGGCGTCGGCTGCGAGCCAGCCTCGGTCAACAAACTGAAGTTCCAGCTCGGGACCCAGTTCCAGCAAGAGGTCCAGATCAGGCATGCCGGCGCGTGCCGCGATATCGTCACTCTCGGACCCAAAGACCAGGTCGAAGTCGATGTCCAGCTTGATTCTGTCAGTGCGAAAGAGCCGGCCCCGGATCGGGGAATCCGTGTCATCGCCAATGCGGAGGAACGTGCCGCGATATACCGGGAACGGCAGGGGAACGAAGTTTCCCTGGGAGTCTTCGGAGGCCGGATAGGACGGTCCATAACGACCAAACGCTGCAATATTCAGCTCCCAAAGAGCCTCCGTGGCCGGATCCTCGCTGGCTGCCGCGGGAACCAGAGCACCCAGACACAGGAGGACCCCCAGGGAGACTGGGACCTGGAAGCCTAAAGAGTCGCTGCCACTTCTTCCGTGCATTCTTGTGCTTGGGTCCGGGTCAGCGCTTTGTCAGCCGGGCCACCAGTTTGCGCATCTCGGTCTGGGTTTCGGCGCTGAACCACCAACCGGTAGCTACCCCTGGATCCCCGGAACTGTTCAAGGCCTCGATCAGGCGGGCCTTGCCCGCAAGCCGGGTGGTGTTCATGGCGACCGGGGGCAGCGCCAGCAGCTCATTGGCTCGCGCCAGTGCAGCGGATAGCAAATCTTCAGGCTCCACCAGTTCGTCCAGCAGCCCAACGGCCCGTGCTTCGTCCATCGAGAGCATCTGGCCGCGAGTCGCCATGCGCCGCGCCACGCGCGGACCTACCACCTCCTCGAGCGCCAGGAGGATCGTGCCGGGCACGGGCAAGCCCACCTGCACCTCATTGAGGCCGATCCTGAACTTTCCCGCCACCCCGATGCGGTAGTCGCATTGCAGAGCAAGCACCGCCCCACCGGCTGGCGCATGCCCCGAGACGGCAGCGATGACGGGCACCGGGCTGGCAGCCAGCTGGCGGGTCAGGGCAAAGAACAGCCCCCAGAAGGCCTCCACCTGCCGCCGGTCCAGGCTCAGGAGATCGGGTACGTCAAGTCCGCCACTGAACATTCCCGGTCGCCCGGTGAGGATGATGGCCCGGGCACCATCCATACGCACCGTCTCCAGTGCCGCCAGAAGTTTCTCGACCAGTTCCCGATTCAGGGCGTTCGCCGGCGGACGATCCATGCGGATCTCCGCCACGGTGTCGTGGAACTGGATGTGGAGCACGGCCTGGTTACCTGGGAATCAGCCCGTCGGGCGGGCTGCACCGAACAGGTAGAAGGTTTCGTCCGGGCCAATCAGGCCAAGATCAGCGCGGGCCCGCTCCTCGACGGCGCTGTCGCCCTTGCGGAGCTCGATGACCTCGGCCTCCAGGCGCTGATTGCGCTGATTGAGCCGGGCATTCTCGGCGGTCTGCCCCGTGATCAGGCCGGCAAGACGCGCGACTTCGCCGTAGCCGTCATCCGAAACCCATAACCGGACCTGCAGCAAGAGCAACAGGACTGAAAGCAGGCCAATTCCGGCCCGCATCATGAGAATCTCACCCCGCATGTCGCCCCTCCCCCCGGGTGCCCTGCACCGCTAGGCCGAAAGTTTCACCGGAAAAGCCGTAACGCCAGCGTACTGTGCCTCGGATCCCAGGTGCTCTTCAATCCTCAGGAGTTGATTGTACTTCGCTATCCGGTCAGACCGGCAGAGCGAACCGGTTTTGATCTGGGTCGCCCGGGTACCGACGGCGATATCGGCAATGGTCGTATCCTCGGTTTCTCCGGAGCGGTGGGAAATGACGGCGGCATAGCCCGCATCTACCGCCATGTCGATCGCTGCCAGGGTCTCGGTCAGGGTACCGATCTGGTTGGGCTTGATGAGAATGGCATTGCCGATGCCCTCGGCTATACCCCGGCTCAGGATTGAAGTGTTGGTGACAAAGAGATCATCGCCGACCAACTGGACGCGGGACCCCAGCGCCGCGGTGAGCAGCGCCCAGCCGGCCCAGTCGTCCTCCGCCATCCCATCCTCAATGGAGATGATCGGGTACTGCCTGACCAGCCCGGCCAGATAGTCGGTAAAGCGGTCCGGAGTGAACTGCCGCCCTTCTGATTCCAGGTGGTATACACCGTCCCGGAACAGCTCGGAACTGGCCACGTCGAGGCCCAGCAGGACATCCCGGCCGAGACTGAAACCCGCCAGCCCGACTGCCTCTGCAATCGTATCCAGGGCTGCCGCATTCGACGGCAGATTAGGGGCGAAACCACCCTCGTCCCCCACGGCGGTACTTAGCCCCATACCTTTCAGCACGGACTTCAGCGCATGGAAAATCTCTGTGCCATGGCGGAGCGCCTCGCCAAACGAGGGTGCGCCCACCGGCAGCACCATGAACTCCTGGATATCCACGCTGTTGTCGGCATGGGCACCGCCATTGATGATGTTCATCATTGGCACTGGCAGCACAGTGGACGACCCCAGGGTGCGAAAAAGCGGCTCACCCCGATCGACAGCTGCCGCGTGGGCCGCCGCCAGCGAAACGGCAAGAATGGCGTTGGCACCCAGGTGCTCCTTGCTGGGCATCCCGTCGAGATTGATCATCCTCCGGTCAAGCGCTCTCTGGTCGCGGCCATCGGATCCCAACAGTTCGCTGCGGATCTCGCCGTTGATCATCGTGACGGCCCGACGGACGCCCTTGCCGAGATAGCGGGCCAGATCCCCGTCACGGAGTTCCATCGCTTCCCGGCTGCCCGTCGAGGCCCCGGATGGCACGGCCGCCCGGCCCGAGGCGCCGCTCAGCAGCCGCACTTCGGCTTCCACTGTTGGATTGCCGCGGGAATCCAGAATCTCCCGTCCATGGACGTGAACAATCGCGCTCATGAGTTCCTCTTTCCTCCAACTTCCAGCTCAACGAGGGGACGGCTTTTCACCACCCGGTCGAGTTCGACCAGGGTCGTCAGAAGATTTTCCATCAGGTGGAGAGGCCACGCGTTCGGGCCATCAGACAATGCGCGCTCCGGATCCGGGTGCGTCTCCATAAACACCCCCGCCACCCCGGCTGCTACGGCCGCCCGGGCCAGCACCGGAACAAATTCCCGCTGCCCTCCTGAGGAGTCGCCCTTGCCACCCGGCAGCTGCACCGAGTGAGTGGCATCAAACACAACCGGTCTGCCCGTCTCCCTCAGCACGGCCAGCGACCGCATGTCGGTGACCAGGTTGTTGTAGCCGAAACTGAAGCCGCGCTCGCACACCATGATGCCGGGATTGCCGGTGCTCTCAGCCTTCATGACGACGTTGGTCATCTCCCAGGGCGAGAGAAACTGCCCCTTCTTGATGTTCACGGGCTTGCCCTGGCGAGCGACGTTGATGATGAAGTTGGTCTGCCGGCAGAGAAACGCGGGGGTCTGCAGCACATCCACCACCGCTGCAACCTCACCGAGCGGGGAGTCTTCGTGGACGTCCGTCAAGACCGGGACTCCAAGTTGACGGCGGACGCTTTCGAGCACCCGCAGTCCCTCCTCCACGCCCGGCCCCCGATAACTCTTTAGCGAGGAGCGATTGGCCTTGTCGTAGGACGACTTGAATATGAAGGGGATATTGAGGCGTCGGGTGATCTCCTGCAGCTTACCGGCTGTTTCGACCGCAAGAGTCTCAGTCTCGACCACGCAGGGACCGGCAATGAGGAAAAACGGCCGGTCGGAACCGACCTCGACACCCGCCAGCTTCATGCGCGCGCCGCGGCGGGCAGCTCCTGGCTACGCATACTGCGGGCTGCCCGCACGAAGCCACTGAAGAGCGGATGGCCATCCCGCGGATTGGACTGGAACTCCGGGTGAAACTGACAGGCAAGGAACCAGGGGTGATTGGGCAGTTCGACGAGCTCTACGAGGCCATCGAGCGAGAAACCCGCCACGACCAGGCCAGCGCTGGTGAGCTGGTCCAGGTAGGTATTGTTGAATTCGTACCTGTGGCGATGCCGCTCACGAATAGCGTCCGTGCCATAGAGGTCATGGGCCAGGGTCCCGGCCTGCAGGCGGCATTCCTGGGCGCCGAGCCGCATGGTGCCACCGAGACTGGACGCGGTATCGCGCTTCTGCAGACTACCATCCCGGTCCTGCCACTCAGAAATGAGGGCGATAACGGGGTACGGGCTCTGCGCATCAAACTCGGTACTGTGGGCGCCCTTCAGCCCCAGCACATTGCGGGCGTACTCGATGACGGCCACCTGCAGTCCCAGACAAATCCCGAGGTAAGGCACGCCATTCTCGCGGGCGTAGCGCACCGCTGCAATCTTGCCTTCGATCCCCCGCTCGCCGAAACCGCCCGGTACCAGGATGGCGTCCACACCGACGAGCGCGCCGGTCCCATCCTTCTCGATGTCCTGGGACTCGATGTAGCGAATCCGGACGCGGGTGCGGGTCTTGAGCCCCGCATGAGTGAGCGACTCCGTCAGCGAAATATAGGAGTCCCGGAGGTCTACATACTTGCCGACCATGGCAATAGTGACTTCCGCTTCGGGGTTCTTGCGGGCTGCGACCACGGCTTCCCACTCCGCGAGATCAGCCTGGGGCACGGAGAGCCCGAGGCGGTCTACAACAATGGCATCAAAGCCCTGTGCCCGGAACAACATTGGCAGTTTGTACAGGTCGTCCACATCCACCGCGGAGATGACCGCCCGCTCCTGCACATTGGTAAACAGGGCAATCTTCCGCCGCTGTTCCTCCGGGAGGGGCTGTTCCGAACGGCATACCAGGATGTCCGGCTGAATCCCGATGGACCGCAACTCCTTGACGGAGTGCTGGGTTGGCTTGGTCTTGATCTCGGCGGACGACGCAATGTAGGGCACCAGAGTCAGGTGGACATAGACGCAGTGCTGCGGGTAGACGTCTGCGCCGAGCTGGCGGATCGCTTCAAGGAACGGCAGCGATTCAATGTCGCCAACAGTCCCGCCTATCTCCACAATACAGATATCAGCGTCCCCTGCGCCCAGGCGGATGCAGCGCTTGATCTCGTCGGTTATGTGGGGGATGACCTGGACGGTCGCGCCGAGATAGTCTCCCCGGCGCTCTTTCGCAATCACGCTCCCGTAGATCCGGCCAGTCGTGAAGTTACTGTTCCGGCCGGTCGTGGTGCGGACGAAGCGTTCGTAATGCCCCAGGTCAAGATCGGTTTCGGTGCCGTCGGTCGTGACGTAGACCTCGCCGTGCTGGAACGGGCTCATGGTGCCCGGATCTACGTTGAGATAGGGGTCCAGCTTGATCATGGACACAGTCAGGCCCCGGGCTTCAAGTATGGCGCCCAGGGAAGCCGCCGTGATGCCCTTGCCGAGGGAGGACACGACACCACCAGTCACGAATATATAGCGGGGCATGCACCCATCTCCGCCGACTCAGGTCGGCCGTTAATCAGGTCCAAAACAGCGGATCACCTTACCGGCTGGCAGGCGCGGGTAAGGGGGTCGCTGTTTGGGCTGGACTCTCCATCAAGGAGGCAGATGGGGAGCAAAAGTTACCAGATAGCCACGTTCGGGACAATGAGTTCGACGAGTTCACGGACCCTCCGGAGCGGACCCGCCGCACCGGACTCACCGGACAGGGGCGTGACCTGTCCACACAATCTGCAGGCCCGCTTCCTCAGGCTGGGCCACGGCCCAGTCAGCCGTCCACAGATTGCCTACGGCAGCAAGCTCCCGGCGGGCAAACACCAGGGGCAGGTGGCCGCGCATCCAGGGGACGATGCCCCGGGTCTGGAACAGGTACTTCAGCGTTCGATGGTGCCGGTCTGCCGCGGTTCGGAGGCGCTCGCCACCGCTGCGAAAAGCGACCTGTAGTCCGTCCGCAACGACTGCGGTCGACAGGGGCGGAGCGCCGTGCCGGGGCGCGGGAAGCGGAGCCGCAGGGCTCAGGCTCAGCTGGCCGCGGACGCCACCCAGGACCAGCGGACTACCAGCGCTCCATTCCAGCGGCGTCGCGTCGGGAAAACCGGTTGATGAAGCCCGGTCGATGAGGTAGAGGTACTGGCGAAACCGGCGAATCTCATGCCCGGACCAGCCGAGGACCGGCTGTCGGCCGGGACCCGCAGCCCAGAGTTGCGCCAGCCCCTCCCGGAGCCGGCGCTCCGGCGGCACGGCCCAGCCCCGTTCCCGGGCCTGGAAGCGAATCAGATTTCGTTGCCGCGCCGGACTGAGTTTGCCGAGCGATTCCAGGGAGAGGCGGTGCTCGTCAACCACTGAACAAGCATCAGCGCGAGCCAGTTCCTGCAGAAGCCCGGCCGCCTCGGCAGCCAACGCTGCACTACGGCCAGCCCCGCCTGCCGCTGCCGGAAACCGCCGCCGCAGTACCGGCGTTACCTGGTGGCGGAGGTATCCCCTGTCGAAAGCAGGATCCGCGTTCATGGGATCGGTCAGCCATCCCAGGCCCTGGGGAATCAGCACATTGGCACCGTAGTCAATGAGAGCTTTCGCTGGTACGTCAAGAAGTGGCCGGCAAAGACGTCCGATGCCGAAAACCGCGGTACGCGGAATGCCGGCGAGACCCTCAACCCCTGAGCCGCGGAACAGGTGTAGCAGAACGGTTTCCAGCTGGTCGTCTGCGTGATGCGCAGTCAGCAGCCATTCGGCGGGCTGCAAACTGTCTCGCAGCGCGCCGTAACGCGCCTCCCGGGCCGCTGCTTCCAGACCTTGACCGGTGTTGTTCCTGACCACAACGCGAGCCGTCGAACAAGGTACCCCGAAGCTCCCGGCAAGCGCTGTGCAATGCGCCTCCCAGTCCCCGGCAGCAACCTGTAGTCCGTGGTTAACGTGCAGTGCGCGTAAGGAAAAACGCCGCTCCTGGCGCAGACCGGCCAGGGCATGCAGCAACACCGTGGAATCCAGACCGCCACTGAACGCTACACAGAGGGCTGCGTCTTCCGGAAGGCTCTGAAGCAGCGCCTGCTGAATCGCTCCGGGACGCATAGCCCTGCGCTGGTGCGCTCAGCTTTCCCTGAAGCTGCCGTAGGATTTCAGGCGAACCGCGCGCCGGCGCACAAGTTCATTGACGTCGAGAGACTCCAGGTCGCGCAGATGACTAATGAGCGCTGCGCGCACGGACTCGGCGATGCGGGTGGGGTCCCGGTGAGCGCCGCCGAGGGGCTCGCGAATCACCTCGTCGATAAGCCCAAGTTCCCGCAGTCGAGGTGCCGTAATACCCATGGCCTCCGCCGCCGTCTCGGCCTTGTCGGCGCTCTTCCACAGAATGCTGGCACAGCCCTCGGGGGAGATAACGCTGTACACGCTGTACTCGAGCATGATCACGCGGTCACCGACGCCGATAGCGAGGGCACCACCGGACCCGCCCTCCCCGATCACAATGCTGATAATGGGAGTCTTGAGACGCGCCATCTCAAAGAGGTTGCGCGCAATGGCTTCACTCTGGCCGCGCTCCTCGGCGCCGATGCCCGGATAAGCCCCGGGCGTATCGATAAAGGTCAGAACGGGTAGCCGAAACTTCTCTGCAAGCTTCAGCAGACGGAGCGCCTTCCGGTAACCTTCGGGCTTGGGCATGCCGTAGTTGCGGCGGACCCGCTCTTTGGTATCCCGGCCCTTCTGCTGCCCGATAAAGACGACTGGCTTCCCGTCGAGTCGCCCCAGACCACCAACCATGGCCGGATCATCGGCAAACATGCGGTCGCCGTGCAACTCCTGAAAGTCCGGGCTGATCACAGCAAGGTAGTCCAGCGTGTAGGGACGGAGCGGGTGCCTCGCCAGCTGGGCGATCTGCCATGCTGTCAGGCTTGAGAAGATGCTCCGGGTGAGAGACTCGCTCTTTGACTTCAGGCGCGCGATCTCGTCGCTGATGTTGATCTCCGAATCATCGCCGACGTAGCGCAGTTCGTCGATCTTCGCCTCGAGCTCTGCGATGGGTTGTTCGAAGTCGAGAAATTTGAGATCCATCCGGGAACCTTACTACTGGCGGGGACCTTCGTAAACAAAGCGGAATCCGTCGAGACCGACCAGCTCCGATAATCGCTCACGCAGCTCCCTCGTGGGACGCACACACCAGTCGCTGCCAAGAGCAACCCTGGCCTGCGTGCCATCCGTGCTGTAGTAAAGCGAGACGCTGCACTTGCCTGGCCGGTGGCGCTCCATGACGGACTTCAGCAGCTGCGGACTGAGTGCCCGGTCCACTTCTGCGCGCCAGCGGAGCAGAAGACCTGTGGCACGGGACTCAACGATACGATCCAGGTCCAGTACCTCTTTGGCGTTCAGACGCCAGCCATCCAGATACTCCTCGAACCGGAGTGTGCCGCTGATGGCAACAATCGAGTGCAGGGCCAGCAGGTGACGAAAGCGGTCGTAGCCCTCCTGGAAGAACCCGACCTCAAGCGTTCCGGTGCCGTCGTCCAGCTCAACAGATGTCCTGGTCCCCCGCTTCCGGATCGCAGCAACCAGACCGGCGATCACTACTTCCCGTCCGGGACCCCGGAATTCCCCAGCTGCAGGGGGCCTCTCTGCAATCAGCCCCTCAATGCTGGAGGTGCTGATGAATGGCTGATCCGAACGGTACTGGTCGAAGGGATGGCCACTCAGGTAGAGGCCGAGACTCTCACGCTCGGCTTCCAGCCGGCGGCCCCAGCCCCAATCAGGCAGCACGGGCACCGGGTCTTCCCCGGCTGGGCGGCTTGTCGCTGCCCCAAACATATCTTCCTGGCCAACGCTGGCGGCCGCCGCTGCCTGCTGCGCCCCCACCAGGGCCGCAGGCAAAGCCGCGAGCAGGCTTGGCCGGTTTGAGCCGAAGCCATCCAGAGCGCCCGCCTTGATCAGTGCCTCGGCGGGCCGGCGCCCCAGGTTCTGTCCACCAGCACGCAGGCAGAACTCCCTAAGGCTCCGGTAGGGACCGCCCTCTTGCCGACTCGACACTATGTGCTCGGCGGCGCCGCGCCCAACGCCCTTCAGCGCACCGAGACCGTAGCGAATACCCCGCTCACCCTCCACCTTGAAAACGCAGGCCGAGGCGTTTACGTCGGGCGGCAGGATGGTCAGATCGAGCGCAATACATTCGCGCCGCTGCACTACCAGCGCATCTGTATCTCCCATCTCTGTAGTCATGACGGCAGCCATGAACGCCGCCGGATGATTCGCCTTGAGCCATGCCGTCTGGTAGGTCAGAACGGCGTAGGCCGCCGAATGGGACTTGTTAAAACCGTAACCGGCAAACTTCTCCATCAGATCGAATATGTAGGTGGCCCGTGCCCGTTCGGTGCCTCGGGCTGCAGCCCGATCAGTGAAGATCGAACGCTGGCTGGCCATCTCCTCGGCCTTCTTCTTGCCCATCGCACGGCGCAGGATGTCGGCCTCACCAAGCGAGTAGCCGGCCAGCCGCTGGGCAATCTGCATGACCTGCTCCTGATACAGGATCACGCCATAGGTGGCGCGCAGGACAGGCTCGAGGTCCGGGTGCAGGTAATCGATCGGCTGGTCACGCCCGCCATGCTTGCGATTGATGAAATCGTCGACCATCCCCGACTGAAGCGGCCCCGGACGGTAGAGCGCGACCAAGGCAACCAGATCATCGAAGGTATCCGGCTGGAGACGCCGCACGAGGTCCCGCATGCCGCGGGATTCCAGCTGAAAGACTGCAGTGGTCTTGCAGGCCCGCAGCAGGCGAAAAGTGACCTGGTCATCCATGACCAGTGACGGCACCTGGATCGGCGGGTCGCCGGTCGCCTCGCGGGCAGCATTGATGGCTCGGGTGGCCCTGTCGATAATCGTCAGAGTCCTGAGGCCCAGAAAGTCGAACTTCACAAGCCCGGCGGCCTCGACATCATCCTTGTCGAACTGGGTGACGGTGAACTTCTCACCTTCCACCTGGTAAAGCGGCGTGAACTCGGTAATGTCCCGCGGCGCAATGACAATGCCACCAGCATGCCGGCCTGCATTGCGCACGAGGCCTTCCAGGCGTCGGCCGAGATCAATGATGCTGCGGACGTCTTCGTCCTGGTTGTAGAGTTCCCGCAGCTCAGCTTCCTGCGACAAGGCGATGTCCAGGGTTATCTCGGCGCCGGGCTCGTTGGGCACGAGCTTGGCAATCCGGTCCACGAGGCCATAAGGCTGGCCAAGAACCCGCCCTACATCGCGAACCACCGCCCGGGCCGCCATGGTGCCGTAGGTAATGATCTGCGAGACCCGGTCTCGGCCATAGCGCTCGCTCACATAGTCGATCACGCGATCGCGACCGTCCATGCAGAAATCGATGTCGAAGTCCGGCATGGATACGCGCTCGGGATTCAGAAAGCGCTCGAACAGCAGATCATGATGGATAGGGTCAAGGTCAGTAATGCCAAGGGCCCAGGCCGCCAGCGACCCAGCCCCGGAACCCCGGCCAGGTCCCACGGGAATCTCGTGCTCTCTCGCCCAGCGGATAAAGTCGGCGACGATCAGGAAGTAGCCCGCGAACCCCATGCGACAGATCACGTCGAGCTCCGTCGTCAGGCGTTCCGCGTACTCCGGGCCGGGTGGTGCCAACGAAAACCGCGCTGCGAGGCCCGCTTCCGCCTGCCGGCGGAGGTAGTCATCCGGACTGGACCCGTCGGGAACCCCAAAGTCCGGCAAATGAGTTTCACCCAGACTAAGGGAGAGGTGGCAACGCCGGGCAATCTCGACTGAGTTCTCGAGGGCCTCGGGCAGGTCGGCGAACAGCATCGCCATTTCTGCCGGTGACCGGAGGAACTGCTGCTCGCTGTAAAGCTTCGGTCGTGCGGGGTCTGCCAGCACGTAGCCGGTCTGGATACAAACCCGCGCTTCGTGTGCTTCAAACTCATCGGCAGTCAGGAAACGCACGTCGTTGGTCGCGACCACGGGCAAACCGTTGGCTGCAGCGAAGCGCACTGCCGCGTGCAGATAGTCGTCGTCCTGGGGACGCCCCGTGCGCTGCAGCTCGACAAAAAAGTCACCGCGAAACCAGGCCCTGAATTCGGCCGCTATCTGCTCGGCCTGGGAGCCGGCACCGGTGAGCAGGGTCCGACCAAGAACTCCATCACGGCCGCCGGACAGGGCAATGAGGCCCTCGGCGGTACCCGCATGCAGCCAGCCGGGGCGCAGCAGCGGCAAACCACCCTGCTGGCCCTCCAGCCAGGCGCGGGTCAGGAGGCGGCAAAGGTTGCGGTAACCGGCCAGATTGCGGCACAGGAGAACCAGGCGTCCGGGCTCCTGGCGATCCGCCTGGGAGCCCTTCTCGGTCCCACCAGCAATCCAGACCTCAGCGCCGACGATTGGCTGGACACCTGCAGCCAGGGCGGCGCGATAGAACTTCACCAGCCCAAAGAGATTGCCCTGATCTGTAATGGCGACCGCGGGCATGCCGGCTGCCGCCACCGCGGTTACCAGTTCCGGGACTCGGACCACGCTATCGACGAGGGAGTACTCGGTATGGACGTGCAGGTGCACGAAGCCCGGAGTCATGCGGGGTACCTCCCGCGGGTCAGCGGCTCGGCACTGATCGCCGCCGCGCGCAAGCTGGCGCGGACCGGGGCGAAACTGCGCCGGTGGGCAGGGCATGGTCCCAGTGCGGCCAGCGCGGCACGGTGCTCGACGGTCGGATAGCCCTTGTGGCGGTCGAAGCCATAGCCGGGGTAGGCAACGTGGAGGCGACTCATCTCGGCATCCCGATGGACCTTGGCGAGAATCGACGCTGCTGCAATCGCCGGCCGCAGACGATCGCCACCCACCACCGTCTCGATGACTCCCGGGAACCCCGGCAGGCCGGGCGACTGGTTGCCGTCGATCTCAACCCGCCCCGGAGCCCGGGAGAGCCCGGCGAAGGCCCGACGCATGGCCAGCAAGGTCGCCTGGAGGATGTTCAAAGCATCGATTTCCTCCCGGGAGGCCTCCCCGAGAGCCCACTCCAGGGCCTCGGCACGGATGCGGCCGGCAGCGAGTGAGCGCTGTGCAGCGCTGAGTTCCTTGGAGTCCCGGACACCCTCAATCCACTGACCGGGGCCCAGAAGCACGGCAGCCGCGACCACAGGACCGGCCAGAGGACCACGACCCGCCTCGTCGATGCCAGCCACGGTTTCCAGAGCAACGTTCACAGCGGATCAGGGCCAGTACTTTGTGGTTCAGGGGGTCAGCGATTATACGAAGCCGGAAGCAGGCTCAGCACAACTTCCGCTGCCCGCTCACTGGCCTGCTGGCGCAAAGCGGTTCCCAGGCCAGCAAACCGTTGCTGGAGGCGGGCCCGGTCGTCCGGCGCTCCCAGCCAGCGCAGGACCTCACTACCGAGAGCAGCGGGCGTGACCGCCGACTGGATGAACTCCGGGACCAGGCGCTCACCGGCCAGCAGGTTGGGCAGAGCAAAATGTTCGACGCGAATCAGGCGCAAAGCTCTCAGCAGGACGTAAGTGAATGCCGACAAACGATAGGCCACAACCATCGGCCGGTTGATGAGCATACCCTCGAGGGTTGCGGTACCGGACGCCAGCAACACGACATCCGC
This sequence comes from Gammaproteobacteria bacterium, assembly GCA_031409515.1. GTDB lineage: Bacteria > Pseudomonadota > Gammaproteobacteria > Steroidobacterales > SHZI01. The sequence continues at coordinate 74,948 of JANNXJ010000016.1, forward strand.
CGCCGCCATGGCGGAGTGCGCCTGGCCATCCAGAATCCGCAGCCGTACACCACCCGTCGCTTCCGGACTCCAGAGTGCAGAGAAGCGGGCCTTAAGTGCCGGCGTGGCCATGGGCACAATCACAGTGAGGTCCGGAATGCGCGCGTGGAGCCACGCTGCCGTTGCCGCGAAGACCGGGGACAGCCGTTCCAGCTCGCCCGCACGACTGCCTGGCAGCATGGCCACGATCGGCCCCGTGAGCGGGAGACCCAGGGCCGTGCGGGCCACGGCCGGGTTGGGCTCCGGCTGGATTTCGTCAGCCAGTGGATGCCCGACGAAGGTCGCGGGGACGCTGTGCTGATGCAGGAAGTCGGCTTCGAAGGGCAGGAGACACAGCACGTGATTACAGGCTTCCCGCAGCACGCGCACCCGACCCGGACGCCAGGCCCAGACGGAGGGTGAGACGTAGTGCAGCGTACGAAGGCCCTTTGGCCGCAAGCGACGCTCAACCCGCAAATTGAAGTCTGGCGCATCGATGCCGATATAGAGGTCCGGCAGATCGGCACTGAGACGCTGCTCCAGGTCCAGGAGAATCCGCCGCAGCCGGGGCAGGTGCCGAAGAACCTCCGCGATGCCCATGACGGCCAGTTCCTCGCTGGGCACCCACACCTGGCACCCCGCCTCCCGCATGGCGGGCCCTGCAATGCCAAAGAACTCCACATCCGGACGGCGGGCATGGACAGCCCGGATGAGTCCCGCCCCGAGCCGGTCCCCCGAGATCTCGCCGGCCACGATGGCGATCCTCGGCATTCGTTCAGTCAGCGAATCAGGCTGCGTTCTGACTTGTCGATGAAGTCGACGAGTATGCGCAGTTCCGGTTGCGTCTCTGCCAGCACGGCAAGCCGCTCCCGGGCTTCGGCAAGCGGCAACTGCTCGCGGTAGAGAATTCGATAGGCCTCTTTAAGGTTGCGTAACTGGTCTGCGGTAAAGCCGCGCCGCTTCAGACCTTCGCTATTGATGCCGTGCGGGGCCGTGGGCTGCCCGCCCACTATCACGTAGGGCGGCACATCGCGCGTCACGGCAGCAAAGCCCCCCAGAAAACTGTGCGCACCCAGGCGGCAAAACTGGTGAACGGCGGAAAAGCCGCTACAGATCACGTGATCATCGACCTGCACGTGGCCTGCAAGCGTGGCATTGTTGGAGAAGATAACGTCATTACCCACCACGCAGTCATGCGCGACGTGGACGTAGGACATGATCCAGTTGTCGTTGCCAATTCGGGTTACGCCCTCGTCCTGCGCGGTACCACGATTGATCGTGCAGAACTCCCGGAAGGTATTCCGGTCGCCGATGGCCAGCTGGGTAGGCTCGCCCCGGTACTTCTTGTCCTGCGGATCCTCGCCAATAGAAGCGAACTGAAATATCCGGTTATCCCGCCCAATGGTCGCAGGACCTTTAAGCACGGCGTGAGCACCCACTGTGCTCCCGGCGCCTATGCGGACCCCCGCTCCAATCACTGCATAAGGCCCGACAGTGACGCCAACATCAAGCTCTGCCCCGGGGGCCACGATTGCTGTCGGGTGGATGTCACTCACGGCCTGTTTAATCCCGACTTGATTGCTTCTGCAAGACTCTTCTCGAGGGTCCGCAAGCGCCGGGCCAGATCGTCCAGTTGCCCAAAGCGTGCCATATTGCGACGCCAGCGCTGGATATGGTCGGCTGGAGTCCCACCGCCGCCGTAGATACCTGCCTCGCGGATTGAGCCCAGCACGCTGGTCCCGCCTCCAATGATTACGTCGTCGGTCACGGCAATATGTCCGGCGAATCCGGCCTGACCGCCAATGGTGCACCGGGCACCTATCGTCGTACTGCCTGAAATGCCGACTTGAGCGGCAATGACCGTGTGCTCGCCAATGCGAACATTGTGCCCCACCTGGATCTGGTTATCGAGCTTCACCCCATCACCGATCACGGTGTTCTCGATAGCACCGCGATCAATGGTTGTGTTGGCGCCGATCTCAACATCGTTGCCCACTTCAACGCTGCCAATCTGGGGAATTTTGACGTAGCTGCCCTCGCGTTCCCGGGCAAACCCGAAGCCGTCAGACCCCAGCACGACGCCGGTATGGAGCATACACCGCAGTCCAATCCGGACATTGGGGTACACGGTAACGCCGGCCATGAGACGCGTATCTGCACCGATAGCCACGCGATCCCCGAGTACGGTGCGCGGACCCAGCACAACGCGCTCACCCAGAACGACGCCCGCGCCCACCACGACGCCGGGGCCCACCTCGCAGGAGCCAGGCACAGTTGCCCCTGGACCGATGACTGCGGAAGGATGAATTCCCGATGCAACGGGCGCAGCCGGATGCAGTTCCGCGGCAATACGCGCGTAGACAACATAGGGATCCCGCGTCACGAGCGCCGCCACGCCGCAACCGTCCGCATCGGCGGGCGCCAGGATCACCGCAGCTGCACGAGTTTCTGCGAGCTGACTGCGATAGCTGGAATTGGCCAGAAACGTTATGGAGCTGTTATCGGCGCGGGCGAGCGTCGCAACCCGCTCAACGACGTGGCCCGGATCGCCCCGCAGTTCGCAGCCATAGCGCACTGCCAGCACACCAAGACTCACGCCCATCGTACTACCTTCCCCTGCTCCGTCTTTGAACACCCTGCTACGCCAGGCTGTCCGCAGCCACACACCAGCCGGCAAGCCCGGACCTCACGGTCGGGACTCCAGGATGATCAGGGCTTCGCGGGGGCCTTGGGCGCGCCATTCCGGCTCTGCAAACCCTGCAGTACCTGCGCCGTGACGTCCAGTCCCGGTGCAACGTACAAACCATCACTGAGAATGAGGTCAAAGCCACCCTGCTTGGCAAATCCTTCGATTTCACGCAGGACATCAATCCGCAGCTTGCCGAGCTCTTCATTCTTGCGGTTATTGAGATCCTCCCTCAGCTCTTCCACCTGGCGAGCCAACTCCCGCTCGTCCCTGCGCAGATCATTCTCGGCATTGCGGCGTTCGTCCGCACCCATGACCGCACCGTCCTTCTGGAATTTGTCGGCCCGGTCCTTGAATGCCTTCTGCTTCGCCAGCAGGTCTCTCTGGCGGGGCGCGAATTCGTTCTCGAGAGCCCGGTTGGCAGCATTCGCCTGGGGCGACTCAATGAGAAGTCGCTGCACATTCACGAAACCAATCTTCAGCGCCTTGGCTGTTTGGGCCTGTGCGATCGACGGGAGGAGCAGCATCACCGATGCGAGGATGACAACCAACTGACCGAGTCTTTTTACGTGCAACATCTTTCTCCCTTGCGTTAAACGTGGCCTAAGCCCAAAGGCCGGCCGTTGACTAAACCGTGGCGGCCAAGACTAGAAGGCACCGCCAATTGAAAACTGGAACCGCGCCGTCTGGTCGCCATAGGTTCCGGCTGTGGGAACGCACCCTGGAGGTATGGGATCCCCACAACCCACGCCATCAGTGCCACCCTCGGCGTTGACGGGGAAGGCATAGCTAAAGCGGAACAAGCCAAGTGGGGCCAGCCATTGTGCGGCGATCCCGTAGGACTGCTTCAACTGCCCGGCGGTGAAATCATACTTGATCGGCGCCAAATCATCCGGCCCAAAAAACTCAACGTCCCCGAGAGAAAACACGTTGCCAACATCGTAGAAAAGGGAAAACCGGGCCTTGAACTGCCACTTCTCCGGGATGGGCAGCAGGAACTCGGTCTGCGCGGCCACCAGCGTATCCCCACCGTAGGGGTTGCGGAGAGTATCGATCGGCCCCAGAGAATTTTCCTCGAAGCCCCGGACGGTGTCGGGACCACCCCCGAAGTAGTTCTTGTAGGGCGGAAGGGAGGTGGTATCACCGAGGGCAGTCCCGTAGCCGAGATCGAGATTAAAAAGCATGGTGGCCCAGCGGTTTATGGGCCAATACTGCTGGTAGTTATAGTTGACCGTGAGGTACTCGACGTCGCTGCCCGGGATTGTGACATTGGCCACCAGCCGGTGGCGGGCACCCCGATCCGCAAAGAGCCCGCGATTGCGACTGTCGTAGACCCAGCCGCCCAGCAATTCAAAGGTGTCGAAGTCCGTCGTATAGATGGCCCCACCACCAAAAACACTGGTATCGCTGTTGCCGTTGCTCTGTACCCAGTCCCGCGCCTGGAGGCTACTGCTGCTGTTCGACAGCAGCTCCGCGCTTTGCCAGGTTCCGCCAAAAATTATCCGCTGAAACTCTGTAATCGGATAGCTGTACTCGACGGAAGCAGAAATTGTCTTGGTGGAGAAATCGGAGGCCTCGGACGTGAACGCAGTGATGTCCCGATAGGCAAGGCTTATCGTCCGGCTGACCTCGTTGATCGTGGTGTAGGGATCAGTATAGGAAACCCCGTAAACCGTGCGGAACTGCCCGGTGTTGACGTCCGCCTGAATGCGATTGCCCGTACCCAGGAAGTTGGTATGGACGAAGTTCGCGTTCAGGATAAGGTTCTGGGCGGCGGAGTAACCCACACCGCCCCCAAACTGGCCAGGCAGCCCCTCGGTAATGTCGAAATCCAGGTCCACAAGATCTGGCGTTCCCGGCACTGGATTGGTAGTGGCCTCAACCTTCTCGATATACGGCAGGCGCTGCAGACGGATCTTGGACCGCTCCAGCCGGCTGTTGGACAGGTAGCCGTCCTCAAGCTGGCGCATCTCGCGGCGGAAAACCTCGTCGTTGACGGCCGCCGTACCATTGAAGTTGATCCGGCGAACGTAGACCCGGTTCTTTGGCTCCACGTACAGAGTTATGGCCACAGTCTTGGCATCGCGATCCAGGTCGGACACTGGCTCGACGGTGGCAAACGCATAACCCTCCTCCGAGAGGCGCAGGCGAATCAGATCGGCGCTCTGGGTGACGAGTTGCTGGGAGTAGGTCTGCCCGGGCTTGACCTGCACAAAGGGATTCAACTGGGCTTCTTCCAGCACCAGATCGCCACCAAGACGTACGTCGCTGACCTTGTAACGCTCACCCTCCAGCAGATTGATCGTGATGAAGATATCCCGCTTGTCGGGCGAAATTGCGACCTGGGTTGACTCAACGCCAAAGTCAGCAAACCCCCGGTCCATGTAGAAGGAACGCAGCTTCTCCAGATCGCCGGACAGGGCTTCGCGGGAGTACCGGTCGTCCTGACGGAGCCACGACAGCCACGTTGGGGTCTTGAGTTCAAACCGCTCAAGAAGGTCCTCGTCCGAAAAGCTGCGGTTGCCCACGAGATTGATCTGCCGGATCCGGGCCCGGTCACCTTCCTTGATGGTGATTGCCACATCGACCTTGTTGTCGGGCAGTTCCTTGACCTCAGCCTTGACAGACGCGGCATATTTACCGCGACTGAAATACTGATCGGTCAATGACTGCTCCACCTCGTCCAGAACCGACTGACTGAAGGTCTTGCCCCTCTTCAGGCCTATGCGTGCGAGCGGCTCCTGAAGGTCTTCAGTCTTGATGTCCTTGTTTCCAGTAATGGTGAAGTCCGCAATCGACGGCCGCTCGGCAACGACCACAACCAGAGCGCTGTCGTCCCGTCGGATCTCAACGTCCCGAAAAAAGCCGGTCCCGTAGACCGCGCGAATAGCCTCACGGATTCGGTTCGCATCGACCCGGTCGCCAATGTTCACCGGGAGATAGTTGAAGACAGTGCCCTCTGCGATGCGTTGCAGGCCCTCCACGCGAATGCTCTTGACGACAAAGGCTTCCTGCTGGGCAAACGCTCCATTGGTAGCCAGTGAGCAGATGACAAGGAGAAAACCAGCCGCAAGGCTACGGACGGGACCCCTCAGGACCGCGGTGAGATTCATGCAACGGTCAGCCAATGAGTCGCGAAATATCGTTATAGAAGGCAAAGCTCATCAGCACCAGAAGGAATCCAATGCCAATCTGCTGGCCGATCATCTGGGCTCGCTCCGACAAGGGACCACCCTTCACGCTCTCAGCCAGCGTGTAGACGATCTGCCCCCCATCCAGCATGGGTATGGGCAGCAGGTTGAGCACTCCCAGGCTGATGCTCACGATCGCCAGAAAACTGAGAAAGGCGGCTGCACCAATAGTGGCGCTAAGACCAGCGTACTGGGCAATATTGATGGGGCCACTGATGTTCTTCGGCGAAACGTCCCCAACAATCATTCGCCAGATCATATGCAGAGTCAGAGCACTCATCTCCCAGGTCTTCGCTGTGGCGCGCACCAACGCCTCACCAGGCCCATAGCGCTCCTCGGCTCGCATACCAGCCAGCAGGTCTGGCGGCAGGCTAACGGCTGCCCCGATACGCCCGATCTGACCCTCCGCGGCATCCTCGGCTGCAACCTCGAGGGTCAGGCGCACCTCGCCTTCGCCCCGACGGACAGTGACATTCAGCTGCTGGCCCGGCTTCCCTCGCACGACCTTCACCCACTCCGACCAGGTGGAGATAGGCTGGCTACCGGCGAGGAGGATCCTGTCCCCGGGCAGCATGCCCCCCTTCTCCGCAGGTCCGCCCGGCGTCAGGTCGCCGATGACCGGCTCAGGCTCCGGAGACCAGGGCCGGAGTCCCAGCTTCGGAAAAAGCTGGCCCGGCTCTGTGAGCTCGGATTCCCGGCCAGCCGTGCGCAGAACAACAGGGCGCTCATCTCCAGAATCATCCGCAACGGCAAGGCGGATCGAGCCATCGGCGAGCATACCGTCGAGCATGGCTAGCGTGGCCGCCTCCCAGGTCAGCACAGGTCGCTCACCGACGGCAAGGATCGTGTCACCTTCCCGCAGGCCGGCTGCCGCGGCCAGGGACGAAGGCTCAACGGGACCGACGACCGGCTTCATGCCAGGGACGCCGCTCATAAACATAACGGTGTAAGCCAGGATGGCAAACAAGAGATTGAAAGCCGGCCCGGCTATCAGGATCGCGATACGGGCGGCTGCGGACTGACGGTTAAACGCGCGGCCACGCTCCGCAAAAGTCACCGCACAGTCGCGCTCGTCAAGCAGCTTTACGTAGCCACCCAGGGGAATCGCCGACAGGCAGTACTCCGTCTGATCGGGGCCTGCCCGCCGCGACCAGAGTACGTTGCCGAAACCGATCGAGTAGCGCAGGACCTTTACGCCCAGCAACCGGGCCACGATGTAGTGACCGTACTCGTGGATAGCAACGAGCAGACCTATGGCGACTACGAACGCCAGGAGGGACGTGAGGACCTGTGACATGCGGCGAATCTTAAGGCATTACGCAAGACCTTGCCTTGCAGAGCTGAAGCAGCGGTGCGGCGTCGACTACCCGGTTGACAAACCCAGCCACGACAAGGCCAGAGCAAAGAATGGCATGGCTGCCGTGATGCTATCGATCCGGTCCAGGACCCCCCCATGACCCGGGATCAGCTGGCCACTGTCCTTGGCACCCACGCTGCGCTTGAACATGCTCTCCGTGAGATCCCCCACTACGGACAAAGCAGCGACCCCAAGCCCAACCGGGACCATGACGACCGGCGACAGACCCAGCAGCAGTCCACCGCCTCCGGCAACAGCTGCGGCCAGCAGGACGCCACCAATCAGTCCCTCCCAGGTCTTGCCGGGGCTTACCTGAGGAGCAAGCTTGACGCGCCCAAAACGACGGCCTGCGAAGTAGGCTCCGATATCTGCAGAGAAGATGATACTCAGGGCCAGTAATGCCAGGGCGGGCCCCTGGGCCGGGACCTGCAGGATGGCAATCAGGGCCAGCCAGGACGGGACGAGCACCAGTACCCCGGCGACGGCGGCCGCCACAGGCGGAATGGGCGTTGGATAACGAAGAATCCAGAGCAGGGCTATGGCCCACCACCCCAAGGCCGCCCAGAGCAGCAGGGGCAAGCTCACGACTTCAGGGACGAGGGAGCCGGCACCGGCCAGAAGCAGCGCCATGCCGGCGCCACAGACGGCGCGGGCGGGGCCGGAGCGCAGCCCAAGAAATGCTGCCCATTCCCAGGCGCCCAAGACCATCACCGCGGCGGTAACCCAGACGGCAACCCGGAGGGGCGCTACAAACAACAGCAGAAGGAGGCCTATCAGCAGGGGAATCGCCGTCAATACGCGCTGCGCCAACTGGCTCATGGCCTACTGCGACCCCTCTGAAATGGGAAGACCCTCAGTCGGCAACAGCCTCAAGCTGATCACCGGTTCGGCCGAAACGGCGCTGTCGCTGACTGAAAAACTCCAGGGCATGGGCAATCTGGTCCGCACCGAAGTCAGGCCACAAGGTATCTGTAAAACAGAGTTCCGTATAGGCAAGATCCCAGAGCAGGAAGTTGCTGACCCGCTGCTCCCCGCCCGTCCGGATGAGCAGATCAGGGGATGGCAGCCCCGCCAGGGCCCGATGGCGGGCAATCAGAGCCTCGTCGATGTCCGCAGGGTCCAGATCCCCGGAACGGACCTTCTGGCTGATCCGTCGCATGGCCTGAACAATGTCCCACTGCCCGCCATAGGCCACGGCCAGCACCAGAGTCATCCGGGAATTTGCCGCGGTCCGCGCCTCAGCGTCGGCCATGCGCTTGCGCAGGATCGTCGGGAGACTCTCGCGGTTGCCAATAAAGCGCAGCTGTATGCCGTTATCGTGGAGGGTATCCACTTCACGCTGGAGCACCTCGACAAACAAGCGCATAAGGGCATCCACCTCACTGGGCGGGCGCTTCCAGTTCTCACTGCTAAAGGCAAAGAGAGTCAGAACCTTGACGTCGGACTCCGCGCAGGCCTCGACCACCTGGCGGGCTGATTTGACCCCAGCCCGGTGCCCGGCATGACGGGGCTTGCCGTTAGCGGTCGCCCATCGGCCGTTGCCATCCATGATGATCGCGACGTGGGTAGGCCTGACTGGCCGAACGCTTCCACCGCTGTTCATGAAGCCTCCATCCTTGGTGCTGCGCCAGATAACAACTAGAACTCCATGACTTCTTTTTGTTTTTCCTCAGAGATTCTGTCTACTTCTGCCACGTACTTGTCGGTGACATCCTGAATCTGCTGAGCACCCTGCCGCTCCAGATCCTCGTTAATCAACTTTTCTTTCAGTGCTTCCTTCAGGTCAGTCATGGCGTCCCGCCTCACATTACGGATAGCCACACGACCCAATTCGGCCTCCTGCTTCACGAGCTTGGCGAGGTCGCGGCGCCGCTCCTCAGTCAGCACCGGCAGGGGCACCCGAATGACGGTACCCGCTGTCACCGGAGTGAATCCGAGGTTGGCTCCCATGATGGCCTTCTCGATGACGCCGACCATACCCTTTTCCCAAGGTGTAACCGTAAGGGTCCGGGCATCCTCCACAGAGATATTGGCGGTTTGGGACAGGGGCACGGTGCTCCCGTAATACTCAACCATCAAATGCTCCAACAGGCTGGGGCTTGCCCTGCCCGTACGGAGTTTACGTAACGCCTGGCCCATTGCTGTGACGCATTTGGCCATCCGCTGTTCTGCATCCTGACGAATTTCGTTGATCACGCCCCCTCCGCTCCTGCCTAACCAGTTACCAGCGTGCCGACGTCCTCGCCCTGGGCGAGCCGGAGCAGTTCACCAGCCACCTGCAGGTTGAATACCCGAATGGGCACACTGTTCTCCCGGCACATCACAACGGCCGTCGTATCCATGACGTTCAGCTTGTCATTGATGACGCGATCAAACGTGAGGCGGTCGTAGCGCTTGGCCTGGGGATCTTTGTGGGGATCGGCCGTGTACACACCGTCGACCTTGGTGCCCTTGGCAAGGATGTCGGCGCCGACTTCGATGGCTCGGAGTGCGGCTGCTGTATCGGTGGTAAAGAATGGATTGCCAGTCCCGGCAGCAAATATCGTGACTCTGCCCTTTTCCAGATGCCGTATGGCACGTCGGCGGATGTAATCCTCGCTGACTTCATGGATCTGCAGGGCAGACATAACGCGGGCAAAGGTGCCGACGCGTTCGAGAGCGTCCTGCAGTGCCAGCGCGTTGATCACGGTGGCCAGCATGCCCATGTGATCCCCGGTGACGCGATCCATGCCAGCCCTGGCGAGCCCGGCGCCACGAAAGATGTTACCGCCGCCGATGACAATGCCGACCTGGACGCCGAGGGCGCGGACTTCTTTCAGCTCTCCGGCGATCCGGGTCAGGACGTCCGGATCAATACCATAGTCACCTTTGCCCATAAGCGCCTCGCCGCTGAGCTTCAGCAGGATGCGCCGGTAGGTCAGACGTGCATCTTTCATACAAGAAACCGCGGGCGACTGGGCAGGTGCCAGCCTTTCAGGTGGGCGAATTCTACCGGATTTGCCCGCCACCGCATCGTCTCCCTTGGGGAGACCCGGGCCTCGTCATCAGGGTCCGGGAAGACCCCGGGCCAACTCACCCCTGAGAATGCATCGCCGCGACCGCCTCGGCGATATTCTCGGTCTTCTTTTCGATGCCTTCCCCGACCTCAAGACGCACAAAACGGTGGACGCGCGCGCCCCGGTCCTTCAGCAGTTTGCCGATGGACGTGTCCGGGTCCTTGACGAACGGCTGACCAACCAGCGCAACCTCATTCAGGTACTTGCGTAGGCGACCCTCCACCATCTTCGCGACGATCTCGGGTGGCTTGCCCTCACCGGCAGCCTGCTCGGTCAGAATGCGACGTTCAGTCGCTCGCAAAGACTCCGGCACTTCCTCCGGAGCCAGGTAGCGGGGATTGCTGGCCGCAATATGCATTGCAAGGTCCTTGCCAAGCTCCGCATCTGCACCCTCTACGTCCACCAGGACACCGATCCGGGTTCCGTGGAAATAGCCGCTCAGCTTGCCGACCGGACGAACGTACTCAAACCTGCGCACACTGATGTTTTCGCCAACCTTGGCAACCAGATCGAGCCTGGCATTCTCCAGGGTCTGGCCATCGGGAAGTTGCAGACCCATAAGGGCGGCCACGCTGTCGGGTTGCCGGGCAGCGGCAAGCTGCGTGGCGGCCTGGGCGAAGCGCTGGAAGTTTTCATCCTTGGCCACAAAGTCAGTTTCGCAATTGACTTCGAGGATGACGGTAACGTCCTTGCCGGGACTCGCCGCCATGAGAATCTGGCCCTCAGCGGCAATACGACCCGCCTTTTTCTCGGCCTTTGCCTGGCCCCGAGTCCGTAACAGTTCCAGAGCGGCTTCGATGTCGCCGGCCGAATCCACCAGCGCTTTCTTGCACTCCATCATGCCGGCACCAGTCCGGTCACGAAGATCCTTGACGAGGTTTGCTGCTATGGCCATGTGCGTCTCCCGTTCAGGCGCCAGAGGTGCCGGCCGGATCTGCCACGTCGGCATCGCCGGCTGGCGCATCAACGTCGGACCCGATCCCAGCTCCAGGAGAGCCAGTCGCGCCCTTGGCAGCGCGTGCCCGGGCGGGAGGAGCAGCAGCCGCTGGTTTGCGGGGGGGACGTTTGGCTGATGCGGGTCGCCGGCCCTCCGGGGAGGACTTCGGCCGGCCTTCAGCATCCAACTCGACGAAGTCGTCTTCGCCCATGGGGATCGCCGGAATGGATGCCTGACCCTCGATTACGGCATCGGCGACGGCCATTGCGTAGAGCTCAGCCGCCCGCATCGCGTCATCATTGCCGGGCACCATGTACTGCACGCCGTCGGGCGACGAGTTGGTATCTACGATACCGATAACGGGAATACCCAGCTTGTTGGCCTCATGCACTGCAATCTTTTCGTGGCCAACATCAATGACGAAGATAGCGTCAGGCAAAGCAGCCATGGACTTAACTCCACCAAGGCTGCGCTCCAGCTTCTCGCGCTCCCGGCGTCGGTCCAGAACTTCCTTCTTGGTCAGTTTGCTGAAGCGGCCGTCCTGCTCCATCGCGTCGAGGTCTTCAAGCCGCTTGATGGACTGCTTGACTGTCTTGAAGTTGGTCAGCGTGCCGCCGAGCCAACGGTGGGTAACATGGGGCATGCCGCAGCGCGCGGCCTGGGACTTAACGGAGTCCTGGGCGGACCGCTTAGTACCCACGAACAGGATACGGCCACCATCAGCCGCGAGTGACCGGATAAATGCGGTCGCCTTGCGGAACAGCGGAACCGTGTGTTCCAGGTTGATGATGTGGATGTTATTCCGGGCACCAAAGATGTAGGGACTCATCTTGGGGTTCCAGTACCGGGTCTGGTGGCCAAAATGCACACCGGCCTCCAGCATCTGGCGCATGCTTACGTCAGTCATGGGATCTCCTTTGAGGATCGAGCCTCGAATCGGGTTAGGGCCGCCGCGGTCCCCATCCGGCAACCGACCCCCGAAACGGGAGAAGGCACCCAGCCAGATGTGACGGAACGCGTGTGGATTTCGTTGCCTCTAGGGCGCGCGCTTTATACCATACGAGGTTGAGGGTCACAACGGAGACCCGTCCCCCCGGGGCCCGCTGGAAACAGCCCACGGGCAGGAATCAGGTTACGGATGAGCATAACGATCAAGAGTCCGGCCGAACAGGACGCGATGCGGGAAGCCGGGCGCCTGACCGCCGCCGTGCTGGACATGATAGGCCCTTACATCCAGCCGGGGGTAACCACCGACGAACTGAACCAGATCTGCCACGACTACATCGTGGACGTCCAGCATGCCATCCCCGCCCCCCTGAACTACCGGGGATTCCCGAAGTCCATCTGCACGTCGGTAAATCACGTTGTCTGCCATGGCATTCCCAGCGCCAAGACACTCCGGCTGGGAGACTTGATCAACGTGGACATCACCGTGATCAAGGACGGCTTCCACGGGGATAGCAGCCGAATGTTCTCAGTGGGCAAGGCCACGATTCAGGGTGAGCGCGTGGTGCGCGTGAGCCGTGAGGCGCTCTGGCTGGGTATCGCCCAGGCACGCCCTGGAAATCGCCTCGGTGACATCGGCCACGCAATCCAGCAGTACGTGGAGGCCCAGGGCTTCAGCGTCGTCCGGGAGTACTGCGGTCACGGAATCGGCAGAATCTTTCACGAGGATCCCCAGGTACTTCACTACGGGGAACCCAGGACGGGGTTGGAGTTACGGGAAGGACTCACCTTCACCATCGAACCGATGGTGAATGTAGGCAAGCGTCACGTCCGCCTGCTGCCCGATGGCTGGACGGTGGTGACCCGCGATCACACGCTGTCAGCCCAGTGGGAACACACCATCCTGATCACCAGGGACGGCTGCGAGGTACTGACCCTGGGCGCTGACGAACGAACATGAATGCGGTAATCAGTCCGGCACTCACCCTTTCGGATGAGGCCAGGGAACTCGCCGCGAGCGTGCTCCAGCAGGACGGCACGACCTTCGATTGGGCAGCAGTGCGCCGCCTGCTGCAGGCAGCCGGTGACGCACTGCCGGCCATGAAGTCCGGACTGAGCGCCGGCAACGCGGCCCTCAAGCAACGCTTTCTGGCTGGCGAGTCTGCCGCACGACTGGTCGCCGACCGGGCGGCGCTGATGGACCTTGTGGTGTGTGAGGCCTGGAGGCGCGCGGCAGGTACGGAACATGCCGAATGCTCTCTGGTGGCGGTTGGCGGCTATGGCCGTGGTGAACTGCACCCCTACTCTGACGTGGATCTGCTGGTCCTTACACCAAGCCGACCGATCCCGCTGTCCCCCGACAGCCTCTCGGATTTCCTGACGCTGCTCTGGGACGCCGGAATCGAGATCCGCCACAGTGTCCGGAGCGCTGTCGAGTGCGGGCAGGATGCGGGCGAAGATCTGACCGTCGTTACTACCCTCATGGAAGCCCGACTGCTGCTGGGTCCGGAGGAACTCCTGTGGGAGATGCAGGCTGCGATCGCCCCCGGAAAGATCTGGCCATCGCGGCCATTCTTTGAAGGGAAGATCCGCGAGCAGCAAGGCCGCCACCACCGCTACGACGACTCCGCCTACAACCTGGAGCCTGATGTGAAAGGCAGTCCGGGCGGCCTGAGGGACATTCAGACCATCAGCTGGGTCGCGCTTCGGGAGTACGGCCGGGGCGACCTGGAGTACCTGGTCAGCCGCGGTTTCCTGAGCCCCCCCGAACTACGACTCCTCCTCCAGGGCCGGGAATTCCTGTGGCGGATTCGTTTTGCCCTGCACCTCCTCACCGGACGCCATGAGGATCGGCTGCTCTTCGACCACCAGAGCCGGATTGCCCAGCTATTCGGCTACCAGGACGCTTCCTACATGCTCGCGGTCGAGCAGTTCATGCAGCGCTACTACCGCACCGTCATGGACCTGAGTCGCCTGAACGAGATGCTGCTGCAGCAGTTCCAGGAGGCAATCCTCAACGACCCCAAGGCAGAAGCGGAGCCGCTGAACGAACACTTCAGCGTGCATAACGGCTTCCTGCAGGTAGCTGACGATGGCGCCTTCGACCGTGCGCCCTCCGCGCTGCTTGAGTTGTTCCTCCTGCTGCAACAGCGACCGGAACTCAAAGGCGTCAGTGCCGCCACGATCTCCCTGATTCGTCGCAGCCTGAACCTTATCGACGACGAATTTCGCCAGGACCCGAGAAACCATCGCCTGTTTCTGCAGATCCTGCGGGCCAAGGAAGGCGTTACCCACGAACTCCGGCGGATGAATCGCTACGGGGTTCTTGGTCGCTACGTGCCAGCCTTCGGCCGCATTGTCGGCCGCATGCAGTACGATCTCTTCCACGCCTACACGGTGGATGAGCACACTCTTTTTGTGGTCAGCAATCTCCGGCGCTTTGCGCTGGACCGGTACAACCACGAGTTTCCCCGCTGCTCGGAGATCATGCAGGGCCTGCCGACGCCGGAACTGGCCTATCTCGCCGGGCTTTTCCACGACATTGCCAAGGGTCGCGGGGGCGACCACTCCGAACTCGGAGCCCTGGATGCCGAGTCGTTCGTCCTTGAGCATGGGATGAGCCGCTACGACGCACGCCTCGTCGCATGGCTGGTGCGCAAGCACCTGCTGCTCTCCCTGACCGCCCAGAAGCGTGACATCAGTGACCCTGCCGTCATCCGCGAGTTTGCCAGCCAGATTGGCGACGAAGTCCATCTGGACTACCTCTACCTCCTCACTGTGGCAGACGTGCGGGGCACTAATCCGAAGCTCTGGAATTCCTGGAAGGCCCAGCTCTTCGCCGAACTCTACAATCAGGCCAAGCGGGCCCTCCGGCGGGGCCTGGAGAAGCCTATAGACAGAGACGAACTGATCAGCGAGCGCAAGCTGGCGGCACGCACGCAGCCCGACCTGGCTGGCGTCCCGGAATCCCGGATCGACGCGCTCTGGGCTGAACTGGGTGACGACTACTTTCTACGCTGCCGACCGGAGGAGATTGCCTGGCACACGCGGCTGCTGGCAGCACGGGAAGATGAGGGCCGACGGGTGCTTGTCGGGGTAAAGGACGACGAGTCCGGCGCGGGAACCTCAGTTGTCGTGTATGCCCCGCAGGACCGGTCCACTTTTGCGACGGCCACTGCCGTGCTTGACGAACTCGGCCTCAACATCGCCGATGCCCGTATTATTCGGCTTGGCAACGGGTTCAGCCTTTCCACTTATGTAGTGCTGGAGAATGGGGGCGAGCAGGCGCGGGACGAAGACCGCCGGGAGCAGATACTGCGCCGCCTTGAGCAGGCCATCACTGCTGGCGAGGAGAAAGCCCTGCGGGTCACCCGTCGCCCTCCGCGCCAGGTCCGGATGTTCTCCACACCGACTCACGTGGGCTTCGCAACGGATGAAACGAACAACCGGACAGTGATGGAAATTGTTGCAGGCGATCGCCCTGGGCTGCTCTGCCAGGTGGGCCAGGTCTTGCGCAATCACCGCGTTGGAATTCAGGCGGCGAAGATCCTGACAGTCGGGGAACGCGCCGAGGATGTCTTCTACGTAACCGATACCGCCGGCGCTCCGCTAGCGCCCGAAGTCTGCGAGCTACTGAAGCAGGCCGTTACCCAGGCGCTGGACAGTGCTGCCTGAGGGCAGCACTCATTCACACCAACTTGCACCGGACATTATCTGTGAACCACTCCGCCAGCCAGAGCATTATCGAAGCAGCCTTTGAGCAGCGCTCATCCCTGGATCTCCCGTCGGCCAGCGCGGAACTGCGGTCAGCGGTCTCGATGGCCATTGGGTTGCTGGACACGGGGCAAGCGCGCGTCGCCGAGAAGACCCCGGAAGGGTGGGTGGTCAACCAGTGGCTGAAGAAGGCCGTGCTCCTCCACTTTGGCATTGAGCGAAGCATGCGGATGCCTGCGGGACCTACTGACTACTACGACAAGGTTCCCCTGAAGTACCAGGATTGGACGGCGGAACGGTTTGCCAGCTCCGGTACGCGGGTAGTACCCGGCGCTATCGTGCGGCGTGGCGCCTACGTGGCCAGCAGCGTAGTACTGATGCCATCCTTCGTGAACATCGGTGCCTTTGTGGACAGCGGCACGATGGTGGACACCTGGGCTACAGTCGGGAGCTGTGCCCAGATCGGGCGGAACGTGCACCTGTCCGGCGGCGTCGGCATCGGCGGCGTCCTTGAGCCTGTCCAGGCCGGGCCGACCATCATTGAGGATAACTGCTTCATCGGCGCCCGCTCGGAGATCGTGGAAGGCGTGGTCGTCGAGGAAGGCGCCGTGATCTCCATGGGGGTATTCATTGGCCAGAGCACACGCATCTATGATCGCGCCAGGGACGAGGTGCTCTATGGGCGGGTTCCCGCCGGTGCCGTAGTCGTTTCAGGCACACTCCCCTCGGATAGCGGCCGTTGCCAGCTCTACTGTGCCGTCATCGTCAAGCGGGTGGACGCAAAGACCCGGGCCAAGGTGTCCCTCAACGAACTTCTGCGCAGTGACTGAGGCACGCGGAATACGCCATGGAAGAAACTCTTGCTTTTGCCTGTGATCTGATTCGTCGGACATCGGTTACCCCCAACGATGCCGGTTGCCAGGAGCTGCTTGCCGCACGCCTGGCTACCGCGGGGTTCACCGTGGAAGTACACCAGTTCGGAGAAGTAACAAATCTCTGGGCCCGTCGCGGCACCATGGCCCCTGTGCTCTGCTTTGCCGGTCATACCGATGTCGTCCCTGCAGGACGCCGGGAGGAGTGGCAGTCAGATCCCTTCGTGCCGGAAGTGCGCAGTGGCACGCTCTACGGTCGCGGAGCAGCCGACATGAAAGCGGGCCTTGCAGCGATGGTGGATGCCGCATCCGGCTTTGTGGCAGCCCGACCCGATCACAGGGGCTCCATCGCCTTCCTGATCACCAGCGACGAAGAAGGAAAAGCCCAGGACGGGACCAAGCGGATGATGCAGGTCCTCGAGGAACGGGGTGAGCGGCTGGACTGGTGCGTCATCGGCGAGCCCTCCTCCGAGACCCGACTGGGTGACACCGTACGAATTGGTCGTCGGGGATCGCTCAGCGGCATCCTGACGGTTCATGGCCTCGCCGGCCATGTGGCCTACCCCCAGCTGGCACGCAATCCTATCCAGGCGTTTGCGCCAGCACTGACAGCGCTCTACAGCAAATCCCTGGACAACGGTAACGAGTCTTTTCCTCCCTCCAGCTTTCAGATGGTCAAGCTGGAAAGCAACGGCGACGCTGTCAACGTAACCCCGGGGTCTCTCTCCGCACGCTTCAACATTCGCTACTCGACAGTCTGGACCCACCTCCAGCTCCGCAGTCATGTTGAGCAGATACTTCAGGACCACAAGCTCGATTACACCCTGGTCTGGCACCTCTCCGGCGAACCCTTTCTCACCCCGCCGGGGGAATTGATCGATACCGTGGCTGCGGCGGTAACAAAGTTGACCGGCGTCGTGCCAGCGCTTTCGACTGGCGGGGGTACGTCTGACGGGCGCTTCATCGCACCGAGCGGCACCCATGTCGTGGAGTTTGGGGCAGTCAACGCCACTATTCACAAACCCAACGAAGAGATCCCTGTCGCAGATATCGCGGTCATGCGGAGTGTCTACCGGGAAATACTCGACCGGCTGCTAGGCTGATTCTCGCGCGCTCTGGGCTAGCTCGCGGCTCCTCGGACGGCGCCAGTTCGCAACCATTCCGAAGGCTCCGAGACTGACCAGGGCAATGAGGACCCAGGCAGGCATGCCGAGTCCCAGCAGCCGCCACGTGACCTTGGCGCACTCCCCGGAGCCGGACAGCACCATCCCTAGCGCCTCACTCAGGGGAAATGACTCAAGCATAAAGTCGAGGCCCGGACCGCAAGCTGGAACGCGCTCGGGCGGCAGCGTGGTAAGCCACACGTGACGGCCCGCCACCCCACTGCCGAGCAGGGCCACCAGCCCCAGCAGGACAGCGTAGGCGCGTCGGCCCCGCATGCCGGCCGGGTGGAGCGCCGCCACCAGAAAGACGCAGCCGAGTGCAATCACGGCCAGCCGCTGCAGGATGCACAGCGGACAGGGCTCCAGGCCAAGTCCATGCTGCGCGTAAAGCGCGTAGGCCATCAGGCCAGCACAGGCCAGGGCTGCAAGGGCGTTGGCGATGCGCACGTTCAAGGCTCGATCCTTCCAGTCAGTCAGCTTCACGGGGCGAGGCAACACGCTCACGCAGGTAGTTGGGTCGCGCCGCAGCAGACGAGACCAGGCTACCGTGCCTGAAGCGTGGCCTCGCCAGTCGCGCAACATCAGCGGCCGATGGCAGGTAGTCAGTCGCGTACCCCAGAATACGGGACTCAAGGCGTGCGGTAATCTGCGGATAAGTGGCCCAGCCTGCGCCAACAGCAAGAAAGGAACCCGTATCAGGCAGGCTGACGTCTTCAGGCTTCAGCAGAATATCATCGGCCAGGGCTACAACCCCCTGCTCCGGATCACGTCGATAAGCACCAAAGTAGACCTCGCCGAGCCGGGCATCAAGACAACAGGCCGCAGCATCTGCAACCGAGTCTCGCATTGCGCCTGCAGCAAGCGCTGCCAGGGTTGAAACCGGACACAGGGGCAGTCCGGTGGCATAGCCAAGACCCTGCGCGAGTGCCACCGCCACCCGGACGCCGGTAAAGCTGCCGGGGCCAGCACCAAACGCAATGCAGTCGAGCTCGCTGAGCGATGTCCCGGTTTCAGCAAGCAGTTCCTGAACCCACTGGAACACGGCACGGGACGGCGCCTGCATGCCGCGGGCTTCACGAACCGCCAGCACATCCCCCCGCAGCAGGGCAATACTCGGCAGGTCCGTCGCGGTTTCGATGGCAAGGCAAGTGAAGTTCGCTGGATCGATTGTCCAATCCTCAGTTCCGGAGCCGGCGCCAGGCCCCTTGGCCCGCCAGTTGACAGCATATGTTGACAGAGGTCAGGAACCCCAGGTTCCGATTTTTCGCGCCCTCTGACCAACGCGGACCTATCTGTATAATGACGTCCCTTCGCCAGCCGGACACCTGGCGACGGTCATCTTACAAGGACATCCAATGACGACGAGTAATACAGCGCTTCAGGGCTGGGTGCAGGACGTAGCTGCACTCACGAAACCCGCCGCCATTCACTGGTGTGACGGGTCAGATGCCGAGTACCGGATGCTTCTTGACCAGATGGTTGGCTCAGGCGACCTCCTGCCGCTGAACCCGAAGACTTACCCCAACTGCTACCTGCACCGCTCCAACCCGTCTGACGTGGCACGCGTCGAGCACCTGACCTTCGTCTGTACGCCCACCCGGGATGCGGCAGGCCCGAACAACAACTGGATGACTCCTGCGGAGGCCCACGCGAAGATGACCGGCCTCTTTGCCGGCGCAATGCAGGGGCGCACTCTGTATGTAGTGCCCTACTGCATGGGCCCTATCGAGTCCCCCTACGCCCGCTGCGGTGTAGAAATTACTGACAGCGCCTACGTCGCGGCCAACATGCGGCTAATGACCCGCATGGGCAAGGCCGCGCTCCAGCGTATAGAGCGCGACAACAAATTTGTGCGCGGCCTCCATTCCACGGGCACCCTCGACCCCAACAGCCGATTCATCATGCACTTTCCCGACGAACTGCTGATCCAGAGCTTCGGGTCGGGCTACGGCGGCAATGCCCTGCTGGGCAAGAAGTGCCACGCTCTGCGCATTGCCAGCTGGCAAGCCCAGCAGGAGGGCTGGCTCGCGGAACACATGTTGCTCGTGGAGATCGAGAGCCCAACAGGCGAGAAGCACAATCTGGCCGCAGCCTTCCCGTCCGCCTGCGGCAAGACCAATCTGGCGATGCTGATTCCACCCGCTTCACTATCGGGCTGGAAGGTACGGACACTGGGCGACGACATCGCGTGGTTGCATCTCGACGAGACAGGCCAGATGCGGGCCATCAATCCGGAATCCGGATATTTTGGCGTCGTTCCCGGCACAGGACCCAAGACGAATCAGAACGCCTTCGAAATGATCCAGAGCGATACTATCTTCACGAATGTCGCGCTGACGGCAAACAACGAGCCCTGGTGGGAGGGCAAGGGCAGCGGCAGCCCTGCCATAGACTGGCAAGGCCGTCCCTACGACCCGAAGAATGGACCAGCCGCCCACCCGAATGCCCGGTTCACGGTATCGGCGCCCCGGAATCCCAGCTACTCCCCGCTTGCAGACGACCCGCAAGGCGTGCCGATCAGCGCCATCATCTTCGGCGGCCGGCGGCGCGGACTGGCCCCCCTGGTTTACCAGGCGAAGAGCTGGAAACATGGCGTCCTCGTTGGTGCCGGCGTCGCTTCGGAGACTACTGCAGCAGCCACGGGGACTGTCGGGGTCACGCGTCGGGATCCCATGGCCATGAAGCCCTTCTGCGGCTACAACTTCGGTGACTACTGGCAGCACTGGCTGAGCTTCGCGCAACGCTCAAGCAAGTTGCCGGCAATCTTCCACGTCAACTGGTTCCGCCAGGACGACCAGGGCCGCTTCCTGTGGCCGGGCTTCGGCGACAACCTGCGCGTCCTTCAGTGGATCATCGACCGCTGCGAGGCCAGAGTGGGCGCCCTGGAAACACCGATTGGCTATCTCCCCAAGGCAGGCGATATAGACCTGCAGGGCGTTGATCTCCTACCAGGAGCAATGAATGCGCTGCTGGCCGTCGAGCCACAGGCCTGGAGGGAGGAAATGGCCTCAGTCGAGACCTACCTGCTCGAGTTTGGTACGCACCTGCCCGACGAACTCATCGCGGAGCATCGGCGAGTGGTCAGTGGCCTGAACTGACCGGAAGGGCCCCGGACTCCTACTCCTCGACGAGATACTCGATGGCGAGGGGTGTGCCGCGCGCAGCGACTCTTCCCATGCTGATCACGCCACTGCCGGTCAGGGCCATGCTGTCGCGACGCACGTAGAGTTCTTCGCCTGCATCCTGCTGGACAAACGTTCCGTTGGTACTCTCATCGACGAGAACGAAGCGATTTCGTGCGGCGTCAATTCGTGCATGAACGCGAGAAATCAGGTTGCCCTTGATGACCACGTCATTCTCATCAGCTCGCCCCATCGTAATCATCACCTTGCCGTTCTGACCCACTACGAGCTCCTCTCCGCGGAACCTCAGGCGAAGCCTGGTAGCCGGCGTCGGTGGGCGGGCAGAAGGATCAATTGACGGCAACATGTTTGTCGCTTCTTCCGGCTGCCAGAGCACCTCGAAGACTGCTACCTCGTCGGACTGACCCTTGGGCGTAGCCACATCGATCTGCCGGACCAGAGCCTTCCACTGGGGCGTCAGCTGCTCCACCAGTGTGCTGGTCGTCAGAATCTGGCCCGCCTTGGCCTGCGAGGTCATGCGGTTCGCCGTATGCACGGCGGCGCCGAAGATGTCGCGATCCTCGGTCACCACGGGGCCGAAATGGCAGCCGATGCGAATGGACACGTGGGAGTCGTCGGCTTCAATACGGATCGTGTTGGTGATGCGCTGCTGCATCTGATTGCCCGCATTCAGCGCGTCATCGGCCGACGGGAAGGTAGACATCACCTCGTCGCCCATCGTCTTGATCACCGTGCCCCCGTAGTGCTCGGTCGCCTGCTTCATCACAGCCAGGCACTGCTGCACGGTCGCCCGGGCCCGGTCATCCCCCAGCACCTCATAAAGGTGGGTACTTCCGACTACATCGGCAAACAGAATGGCGAGTGTTTTTTCGGAGCCCTCGGTCACACGTCACCGGTCCGCAATATGTTAAACAGGGACTTAGTATGCCACGGCCAGCCGAAGCAATCCCCGGGTATCGTTAGCGTTCGGCGATCAGGTAGGCGACCCAGCCCGCGTCCGCCTCACCGCGGGTTTCCGGCGTGAATACGCCATTCCCACGCCCGTCCTTGCCGGTCCCTTCCCACCATACCGTCACGCGACTAAAGCCCGCCTCGGTCAGGAGCTCCTGAAGCTCAGGCAAGGTCCACAGCCGCCAGTCGTAGGTAAAGGCTTTCTCGATCTTTGAGCCGTCGGGAAACCTGAAGTCGATGTGGCACAGGATGTCACTGGTCACCGGGTAATACTTCTCCTGGTGCCAGACGTAGGTAAAGCCCTTGCACTTCGTGGTTTCGCGCAGCTCCTTGTAAGCCTCGTAACCACCATAGGCGTCCAGAAAGAATATACCGTCGGATTCGAGTGCCTCCCGCACCCGCCGAAAGTAACGCAGCATCGTCGGGCGGGTCTTGAAAACCCAGTAGCTGAAGTTGAAGGCTCCAACGACATCCACCAGATCAGTCTTCACGCGAGCCACATCACCCCGAAGGAACTGAACACGCTCCTGCTGGGACTCCTTCAGGCGGGAAAAATGCCGCTCGTGCCCCCAGGCCAGCACCTCCGGATCCAGATCCACGCCAATCGCGCGTCTCCTCGGCCCGCCACGGACCCACTCGCAGGCAATTGCTCCGGTCCCACAGAAGTCTTCCCGCAGACTCTGCGGCGCCCTGCCCCGGATCTTGCGAAAGGTATCCACAATGTATTCACACTCCGCGTCGGGAGTCTGCACTGCAGCCTCATAGGTCTCGTGTAAATCCGCCAGTTGCGCCATCGTCGGTTTGCGCGGCATACCGCCATCAGCCATTGGTCACGACTCCCTTTGAAAAAGACTTTTCGCCAACCTCGTCCAGTGCGGACAGCAAGATGTCCGGACCCGCATCCGGCCGGGCTGAACCCAGCGTAATGGCTCGCCGCCAGCTCCTGGCTCCGGGCTGGCCATGATACAGACCCAGCAGGTGTCGACTGATGTGGTGCAGGCGCGTCCCCGACCGACACTCGCGCCTGGCGTAGTCCACCATTCCCGAGACGACGGCAGCCCGGCTGCGGGGCTCAACCCGCCCACCAGCCGCCAGAAAGGTGTCGTCCAGCTCCGTCAGCCACCAGGGATCAGCATAGGCCTTGCGCCCGATCATCACCCCATCGAGTCCAGCCGCAAGATGCTGCCGGACCCCATCCGCAGAATCGATTCCACCGTTGATGATGAGCCGCAGATCGGGAAAATCCTGGCGCAACTGGTAAACGACGTCATAGCGAAGCGGTGGTACTGTGCGATTCTCTTTCGGTGACAGCCCGGAGAGGTAGGCCTTCCTGGCATGGAGAATAAAGGTCCTGCAACCTGCCGCAGAAACCGCGCCAACAAAGTCCCGGACAAAGCCGTAATCGTCCCGGTCATCCAGGCCTATCCTGGTCTTTACCGTCACCGGAACAGAGGTAACCGCCTGCATCGCCACGACACACTCGCCAACAAGGTCAGGCGACTTCATGAGACAGGCTCCGAATGCCCCATCCGAGACTCGCTCGCTGGGGCATCCGGCGTTCAGATTGATCTCATCGTAGCCATAGTCGGCAGCTCGCTTCGCGGCTGCGGCCAGCAGGGCCGGATCACTGCCCCCCAACTGGACTGCGACTGGTTCCTCGGAGGGATCGAAGCGCAGCAGCCGGTCCGTTGACCCGCGAACGATCGCCGCGGCAGTCAGCATCTCGGTATAGAGACGCACTCGCGGCGAGAGCAGCCGCATGAAATAGCGGCAGTGCCGATCGGTGCAGTCCATCATGGGCGCCACCGACACGCGCCACTCTCCAGCCGGCATGGCCACGGTCTGCGTATCGCTATCGTTCATGGAATGGCGTCGGGAGGAATAGACCCTGGCGGGCTCGACTCAGGGAGCACAGAAGCCAGTATGGGGCGCAGGGCTTTACTGAGCAACGTCGCCCAGTGAGTAACTCCCTGAAGCGTCAGCAACAGATCCTGCCGTACCTCTATCGAGACGTGGGGCAAGCCCCGGCTCTCCGCATGGGCATCGATGGTGTATCCCGCCGGATGACGCCCGGAATAGGGCTCGTTGTCGCCTACCCTTAACGCTGCGTCAGACCGCAGGGTCTCAAGCAGCGGGCCGGCTATCCGCGCATCCGTATCCCACAGAACACCAACATGCCAGGGACGGGAAACGCCGTTCAGGGAAGGAGTAAAGCTGTGAATGGCCAAGAGGGCGGGCAATGCCGCCAGTCTCGAGAGGCCTCCCGCCACCGCAGCATGGTAAGGCCAGTAAAGCGCAGCAGTCCGGACGTTGCGCTGGTCGTCGCTGAGCCGCTGATTGCCGGGTATGACCACCCCGTCGCTGATTGCGGGAAAGGCTGACGGATCGGTGAGATGGCGGTTGCAATCCACGACAAGCCGGGAATAACCAGACAGGACGGCGGGCACCTGCATGAGCGCTGCAAGCTTGCGCGTGAGGACAGCGGCGCCGATGTCAACTGCAATATGTCCGTCCAGACCTGCCGGCGAAAGGCCAAGGTTTCCCAGAAACAATGGCACCCGGGAACTGGCATGGTCGCAGGCCAGCAGGGCCGGATACGCAATGTCTTCGGGCCAGCATTCCTCAAATGCCGGCGGCTCCAGGGGACTGAGCAGGGAATCAGACGTGGACATGCTCACAGGAACGACAGCTTCTCCGCCGCGGAGCGCGTGTTTTACCCTAGACTTGAACTCTGAACAACGGAGAGGAAACGGACACCATGGTGGAAAGGGGCTCTAACCAGGGCAAGGTACTGGTCACTGGTGGCGCGGGGTACATTGGCAGTCACGTTGTGCGGCAGCTTGCAGAAGCCGGCGAAGACATCATGGTACTGGACAACCTCACCACGGGCTTCCGGTCGGCAGTCACCCAGGGCACTCTGGTCGTGGGGGATACAGGCGACCGAGCTGTCGTCCGTCAGCTTCTCGCAGAACATAAAGTCAGCGCGATCCTGCATTTCGCTGCGCACACCATTGTTCCGGAATCGGTGAGCAACCCGCTGAAGTACTACGGCAACAACACCTGCTCGACCCGCAACCTTATCGAGTGTGCGGTAGAGGCTGGCACAAAGCAGTTCATCTTCTCCTCCACTGCCGCTGTCTACGGCATGCCCCCGGGCGGGGTCGCCGCCGAAGACAGTCCGACGGTACCGATCAATCCCTACGGGACCTCGAAACTCATGAGCGAGTGGATGCTGCGGGACGCCAGCCACGCCTACGGACTGGACTATGTGGCCCTGCGGTACTTCAACGTCGCCGGCGCTGATCCGGGCGGAAGGATAGGCCAGTCGACACGGCACGCGACGCTGCTGACCAAGGTGGCCTGCGAAGCTGCCGTGGGCAAGCGCCCCCACGTCTCCATCTTTGGCACGGACTATGCGACTCCGGACGGCACTGGGGTCCGCGACTACATTCACGTGGAAGACCTCGCCAGCGCTCATCTGAACGCGCTTACCTACCTGCGCCAGGGCGGCACATCGACCACGCTCAACTGCGGGTATGGCCACGGCTACAGCGTGCGTGAGGTACTTGCAGCCGTTGACCGCGCCAACGGCAATCCGGTGGTGCGGCGGGAGGAGCCCAGACGGGCCGGGGATCCGCCCATACTGATCGCGACAGCAGACAAGATTCGGCGGGTACTGGGGTGGCAGCCGCGACATGACGACCTCGACTTCATCGTCCAGACCGCACTGCACTGGGAACGTAAGCTGCAACAGCAGCCGGCCGTCTAGGGGCGCCGCTACTTCTCCGCGGCGCCGAAGCGGACCCGGCCTGTGATGCCGTAAGTCCGCAGCTGCGGGTGGGAGACGGTGTAGCGGAACGGGAAGAAGTCTTCCGAAACTGAAGACGGCGGGTTCTGCTGGTAAACGTCGTGGGTGTTCGTGAAGAACACGTCGCGATACGCCGCGATGGGGGCGTCATCGTTGAAGACGTTTCGACCCCAGAGCTCGATGGTGTAACGGCTGGATTCCACGCCCAGGCGCAGGTTGGTATAGCTGTGACCGGGCAGGTAGCTCTGGTTGTCGTTACCCACGTAGACCTTGCTCTGGTAGCTGATGTCCGTCCCGGCGAACAGGTTCCAGCCGGAACTGATGTCCGTGTTGAAGGCAAGGCTGAAACTGCCCTGCCACTCCGGCTGGCGCAGCATGGTGTTGCCGGCGATGGAGCCGGACGCTGCCTGGCAGGCCGTCTCGGCGGCGCTACCGGTTACGGTCTGGCCCTGACAGTCCGACGGGCGGAAGCTCGGGAAGGTCACAAAGCTGCCCTGCCGGGCGCCGTCGTCCCAGGTGGCGTCGGTGTGGGAACCCGACAGCCGCATGCGCCACTGGTCGCTGATCTGGTAAGTGGCATCGATTTCCCAGCCGATGACGGTGGCGTCACCGACGTTCCTGTTGAAAGACTCCGGCTGCGTATATTCCGCCTCCGAAACCGGGTCCTTCTCGAACACCTCCGGCACGACGATATCATCCCAGTTGAAGCGATACAGGCTCACGTCCAGCACCAGCCGGCCGTCAGCCGACGTGCCTTTCATGCCGATCTCGGCGGCAACTATCGTCTCGTTGTCGAAGGGCAGGACCGTGATCGCGTCGCCACCCGCGATCGTCTCCCCCGCTTCCGTCGTGACCGGTTTTGTCGTGACCGCCTCGATATCGAAGCCCCCTGACTTCTCACCCTTGGCCAGCGACGTATAGAGCATCGAGTTGTCCGAGACTTTGAACTTCAGGCCCACCCGGCCCGTAAGGGCGTCGAAAGTGTCCTTGGCGGTGCAGGGCTGATCGGACTCGATGACCGGCGCCGGCTCGGTACACTGCACGCTGGAGTCGAACTGGCTGGAGGCCAGGTTTACCTCGTCCCAGGCATAGCCGGTGACATCCTTGTCTTCCTCGCCGTAGCGGATCTGTGCGTCGAACGTGAGTCGCTCGGTGATGTCGAATTCGCCCGACGCGAAGACCGACCAGGAACTGGTGTCACGCTCCTCGACAGGGCGCTGGAGGGGGTCCAGGTCACCGCCCGGCCGGAACCAGGGCCGGAAGGCGCCATCGCCGATCGAAATCCCGGGACCGACGAAGGGCCCGAAGGGCTGGTTGAGCCCAGGCGCCGGAGCCGTGGCTTCAACGCCACCGTCACCGTCGTCCGCTTGCACATCGTAGAAGTAGGCCCCCACAGAGTAGCGCAGCCGCTGGTCCTGCAGACTAGTGAAGCGCAACTCCTGGCTGATTTCCTCGGTGGTGTCCTCCCACTCGATCTGCAGGAGGCCAGTCTCGAGGAACGCCCGCGGGACGGGGCCGGGGCAAATGCCGCCGGGACCGTTCGTGCAGAAGACAAAGGGCAGGAGGTCACCGACGTTGCGGTTGCCATCCACTAAGGCAGACTGTTTCGTGTCCGAGTAGCCCGTCAGGGAGGTGATCGTTCCGAAACCAAGATCCCAGTCAATCGTCAGGTGCGCGCGCACGAGCTCGCGGTTTTCCCCCGTGGCCCCGGCGATTTTGCGAATGCTCTCGTCGGCAAGCGCGTCGGCCGATGCAAGGGCCGACGGCGTGCCTATCGACCGCAACTGGGACGCCTGCTGGTCCAGCGTCAGCAAGCTGCCGCAGACATTCAACCGGCGCGAAACGGCCAAGTTGTTGTCGATACGGTCTTCGCAGTTCGCCGCAAGGGCGGTCGTGGCGGCGTCATCAATATCGTCGTTCGAATAGTAGACGGAGCCAATAACGGACAGGGTCTCGGCCGGCTGCCAGTGCAGGCTGCCCTGCGTGCTGCGGTACGTGTAACCGCCGATGTCCTGGCCCCCGAGGGGGTTCCCGTAGGAGCCATCGAAACTGTCATAGAGGGTGGCGATTCTTCCCCGCAGGCTGTCGCCGAGCAGTGGGCCACTCACGGAAAACTGGCCGCCCTGGCGGCCGTCATTGCCGTAGGTCACATCCCCCTTGGCTTCAAACACCTCGGACGGCAGCTTGGTGATGTAGTTGATGGCGCCGCTGAACGCGTTTCGTCCGTAGAGCGCACTCTGGGGGCCCTTCACGACCTCAATCCGCTCAAGGTCGAGCTGGCTGAAGTTGAGACCTTCACGGCCGGAGACGTAGACGCCGTCGACAAAGATGGCGGCGTTGTTCTCGCCAAAGATGTCAGTTGGCGCGACTCCGCGTATCACGGGAACCGACAGGAACTCGCCCTGGGCATTGAAGAACGACAGGCCCGGTGTCAGCTCGGCGATGTCGTAGAGGTTCCGAATGCCCGCCTGCTCGATAAAGCCGGAGGTGAAGGCGGTGATGGCCACCGGAACCTCGAGGAGCGCCTCTTCCTTCTTCCGGCTCGTCACCAGGATCTCGGTGATCTCATCGGCTGCCAGGTTGCCATTGCCTGTGACGGCAAGCGCCGCCAGCGTCACGCCCGTCGTCAGCAGACGCCGGTATCCCGCAGGGATCAGCATGGTATTCCCCCCAATTGACGGACCAGCCCCCCGGCCGGTCCCCTGTTCGATCATACCCATTCATCGTGTCTGGCACCTTGCCCTACAGGATGGCCGCAAGCCGAACGTGCCTGCTGGCTGAGTGCTCACGGCGGTTACCTACTTTTCGGCGGGCAGCTTCCAGCCGGCCGGGGCCTCGGCCGTGGGCGGCACGCCCTTGTAGTTCTCGGGACCGATGTTCAGCGACGAGATGTCCATCACATGCGTGTACAGGTCGGACATGAAGCGCTGGCCCGCGCTGCGGGTGAAGAGCAGCTTCTTGCCGTCCGGCGAGATTGCAGGGAAGCCATCGAACGCCGGGGCCCAGGTCAGCCGGCGGGGCTCGCCGCCGGCGAGATCACCCAGGTACACGTCCCAGTTGTTGCCCTCACCGATGCGCACGTAGGCAAAGTGGCGGCCATCGGGTGCCGGGAACGGCGCCCAGTTCATGTCGCTGGTGAAGGTGCGGGGCTGCACGTTGGCGCCGTCGATGTTCATCGTGAAGATCGTCATGGGCGTCTGGTTGCGCTGGCCGGTCTCCGCGCGGATACGCTTCAGCTCGGCGGTCACGCTGTGCTGCCAGGCGCGGTAGATGATGGTCTTGTTGTCCGGCAGGAAATAGGGCGCGCCTTCCTGCCAGTCCGGCGTGAAGGTGAGCTGCT
Organism: Gammaproteobacteria bacterium; assembly: GCA_031409515.1. Taxonomy (GTDB): domain Bacteria; phylum Pseudomonadota; class Gammaproteobacteria; order Steroidobacterales; genus SHZI01. The sequence goes on from JANNXJ010000016.1 coordinate 104,129, forward strand.
TCTCGGCGGTGCCGTCGGACCTCATGATCCAGACGTCCATGTTGCCCTTGATCTGGCGGCCGAAGACGATCCACTTGCCGTCCGGGGAGACGGTGACTTCCGCCTCGTAGTACTTGTTGTTGGTCAGGCGCTTGATGTCCCCGCCCTTGAGGTCGGAGGTATACAGCTCCGCCCCCTGGGGATACTCGCTGTCGTCGGACCAGTTGCCCACGGGCATGTCCATGTTGTCCCGGGTGGACGTCCAGACGATGCGTTTCATGTCCGGGAAGAACCAGGAGCAGGCGTCCTGGCCGCGGTCGTTTACGCGCCAGGCCTCCGAGCCGTCGTCCTTGAAGATCCAGGTGAGCGCGCCGCCGGCAGACTTCGCGTCCTTCGCCCGCAGGGCCTTGGGGTCCTGGGTCTGGGCGATGATGTGGATATTGTCCGGCGCGTAGTAGGCCTCGGCGGTTTCCGGCACGTTCGGAATCTTGCGATACGGCAGCTCGCGGGAGGCCCATTCCGCGTCCGCCGCCAGGATGGATCCGCCATAACCCGCCAAGAGCAGCGTGAAGATCGAGGTGACGAACAGCGTAAAGCGTCGCATTCTTCTTTCCCCCTGGCGTTGCGCCTGGCCGGATCATAGCGCATGGCTCTACTCCGAAGGAGCCGATTGACGCCATTGATGGCTACCAGGCCGTCCACTGGCCTATCGATGTCGCTGGCCTGATACCGGTTACCGATCGGCATTTATTGGGGTTGCAGGCACTACCCCGCCTGTGGCCGCTCCTTGTCGTACTGGATTCCATACTTCTCCAGCAGATCGTAGAGCGTGGGACGCGTTACCCCGAGTAGCTGCGCCGTCTTGGAGATATTGCCGTCCGCGTAGGCCAGCGCGTTCCGGATGGCCCGGGTCTCTGCCTCCTTGCGGACCTCCCGGAGATTCACGTTGGGTTGCTGCTCGCCGGCCGCCGCCAGGCCCAGGTCGGCGGCAGTGACGTAGCGGCCCTCCGCCATGATGACGGCGCCCTTCAGCTTGTTCTCCATTTCCCGGACGTTGCCGGGCCAGTTGTAGTGCTCGATCGCATTCTGTGCATCCGGACTGAACCCGCGGAACTGCCGCCGGTGCTGGGCTGCGTAACGCTCCAGCAGCGTGCGGGCCAGAAGGATGCGGCACCCTCCCTCCCGTTCGCGTAACGGCGGGATGCGAATGGTGATTTCACTGATCCGGTAGTAGAGATCCTCGCGGAAACGCCCTTCCTTGATCGCGGTGTCCAGATTCTGATTGGTGGCACAGACCACCCGCACATCCACGGGAATCTCCTCACGACCGCCGACCCGCTCTACGACCCGCTCCTGGAGGAAGCGCAGGAGCTTGGCCTGGAGAGACAAGGGCATATCGCCAATCTCGTCGAGGAACAGGGTACCGCCGTCGGCATGCTCGATTTTTCCGGGCGTCTGTTTCACGGCGCCCGTGTAGGCTCCCCGCTCATAGCCAAAGAGCTCGCTCTCGAGGAGGTTCTCGGGAATTGCGGCACAGTTGATGGCCACGAAGCCCTTGCTGATCCGTGGACTCAGGGAATGCAGGGCCCGGGCGAGGACTTCCTTGCCGGTGCCACTCTCGCCCAGCAACAGCGTCGTTGCAGTGGTCGGTGCCACCTTCTCGATCATCCGGCAGACCTGCAGCATCTGCTCGCTGGCAGCCACGACGCCGTCCAGGGGTGAGGTGCTCTGCTCCTGCAACAGTCGCTGGTTTTGCTTCTCCAGGTCGTAGATGTGATAAGCGCGATCAACCAGGAGGTGCAACGTACCTGTGTCTACGGGTTTTTGATAGAAGTCGTAGGCGCCCAGCCCCACTGCCCGGACTGCATTTTCCTGGTCGCCGTGGCCAGTAACGACGATGACCTTGGTGTCTGGCAGCAAAGCCAGGGTCTGCTCCAGCGCAAGGAAGCCTTCGTTGACGCCCTCCGCGTCGGGCGGGAGCCCTAGATCCTGGAGGACAACGGGCGGCTCGTGCCGACGCACTTGCGCCAGGGCACTCTCGCGATCCTCGGCGACGAGTACTTCGTAATCATTGAAACACCACCGCAACTGGCTCTGCAGCCCCGGGTCGTCCTCCACGACGAGCAGCTTTCTGCGTTGATCAGTCAACAGCCTGTCCCCTCCCTAGGAGGCCGCATGATAGCTCACGAAGGACCGGCCTCAGGGAACGGGGTCCGCATTTGCGGCGTCGTAGACCGGCAGGCGAAGCGCGAAACAACTGCCTTTCCCGGGCTCGGACTCAACCCGGAGGGAGCCGCCTGCCTCGACGACAAAGGTGCGCGCCTGGTAGGCCCCGATACCCATACCTTTGCTGCCTTTGGTGGTATCGAAGGGGCGAAAAAGCCGCTCGCGCACAAAGTCCGGCTCCATACCGGCCCCGTCATCGACAACCTCAACAAGCGCCGCACCATCAGCCAGCGCGATCCGCACGGTCACCTGACCATCACGCTCGGTCGCTTCCTGGGCGTTGCGAATCAGGTGGGCCAGAACTGCCGTCAGGCGCTCACGGTCGATCCAGACGTGGAGGTCACCCGACTCATCCACGAGTTGCGGAACGGGCTCGCGGGATTTGCAGCGTTCGATCGCCTCGGCCACGACCACGGGAAGCCTGACCTTCTGCCGGGGGCCGCCCGCCTCCCCGCTCTGCAGTTGCTGCAGGAGCTTGTTCATGCGGGCGACGGAGTTGTTAATCGTCGCCATGGCATCCTCGAAGAAGGCCGGGTTGCCCTTGTGCCTGGCGGCGTTTTCCACCATCAGGGACTGCTGGGCAATGAGGTTCTTGAGGTCGTGCATGACGAAGGCGGTCAGCCGGTTAAAGGCTTCAAACTGCCGACCCTCAGCGAGCTTCTGGTCCGACTCATACTGGGCGAGGAACGCTGCAACCTGCCGCCCGGAGGTCCGCAGGAGATCGATTTCCTCAAACGTCAGGCGAAACGCCGAACTTGACTGGAACAGCACAATCAGCCCGATCAGCGTCTCATTGCTGATCAGTGGCACGATCAGCAGCGCCTCCGGAAACGACTCGAGCCACTCAGGACGGCGCAGGCCCCCGTAGAGTTCGGGCCGCCGTGCCAGCTCTGCGGTGTCAATCGTCCACTGGCGTTCGAGCATGAAAGCGACAGCGGGGTCGTCGGGCAGGATCTGTGCGTCAGGCAGCGCCCGGGCGTTCCAGCCGGCCGTAGCAGTAAAGGGTCCGCCCTCACTGGTCCGCATCCAGAGCACGCCAGCAGGACTACTGACAATCTGCGCCACGCCGCGAATGACGCGCTCAGGCAGCGGTGACTGGGCATCCGGGGCCACGAGGGTGTCGATAAGGCGCAGCCACTCCTCCCGGTAGTCGTACCGGAAGGGCAGAAAGTGCTTGCTGACATAGACCCGCAGGCGGGCATTCAGCCGCTCGGAAAACAGCAGCAGACAGACAGGTACGCCGGTCGCCAGGACCAGCAGAAGGGCAGACTGCCGGGCCAGCTCCGGCGCCATGGACCGGAACACCGGGAGCAACAATAAGGCCAGCAGCAGAATCGACAGGCTCGCGAGAAAGCGCGGTGCATAGCTGCGCGCCTCTGGCGAGACGAAGATCGCGAGGGACCACTGGGGACGCAGCCGCAGACCAAAGAGCAGCAGCAGCCCGGAAGCCGCCAGGATGGCGCTGGTAGCACCAAGCAGAGCACGGGGTATGCCCGCCCCCGCTGCTGCCACGATGGCCAGTACCGCCTGCGCCCCGGCCGCCAGGCCGCCCGCTGCCACCAGCGAACGGAGTGCCGTCCTGCTTTCAACAGGCGCGTCACGGCCAAGTTGCGCCGCCAGGGCGAGGCACACCAGCGCAATGCTCGCCGCCGCCACGCTGAACAGGGTGCCCTGCCAGGGCGTGCCGTCCTGCCACGCGAGCCAGGCGACCAGACCGGAGGCACCGACAACAACCGCCCAGAACAGGCGCAAGAGGCGCTTGACCACCTCCGGCATGGATTGCTCGTAGGGCCCCCGCAAAAGGCGGTGCAGGAGTGCGTACCAGCTGAACAGCAGGATGACCTGCAGCCCATAGAAGGCGACGGGGTAGCCGTCCGCCAGGCTGAAGAGCCCGGGCTGCACCACCAGGATGGCCCAGGCAACCGAGGCCAGAAGGACGCCGAGCAGCTGCCTGCGCACCAGCACGCCGCCGGGGGCCAGCAGGACATAGGTCCCGGCTACCGAGTAGACCAGAGCCATAACCGCAGCCCAGAGCGTGAGATTGAAGAATGCGGCTGTCATCTTGCAATCATAATCCCAATCCAGTCAGCTGTTTAGCGGGGATTTCACGAATCCAATCGAGGACATCTATACTGCGCGGCCCGAACCCGCCACCGCCGACACCATGAGCCGCTACCTGATCATTACGAAGAGAACCGGGCGCCTGGGCAACCGGCTGACCGTCTCCGCCCACTGCCTGGCAGCGGCCCTGGAACGGGGGTGGACACTGATGAATCCATCGCTGGAAGACTATGCCCAGCACTTTGTTGGTCCGAGCGCCGACGCCATCGTCTGCGCAATGCCGCAGCCCGCTGATCGCAAGCGGGTTCCAGAGTTCGCCCGCCCTCTGGCCTACGGCGTTGGGCGGCTCGTGTGGCAGCTGAGCAAGGGGCTGAAACGAATGCCCGGCATGCCCGTCGCCGCCGAGAAGGCGCTGCGCCGTGACCACCGGGACCTCGGGCCGATCGTCATTGCAGCCGAGGAGCACGGTGTGCGCCTGCTGGCCCTGCAGGGCTACCATTTCCGTCACCACCCCTGGGCGCAGAACCAGGCTGACGCCATCCGGACCTACTTCGCGCCGCTGCCGGAGATTCGCGCCGAGGCTGAACGTGTCGTTGCCGCTGCACGATCCCGGGCAGACGCTGTGGTGGGCGTGCACATTCGCCATGGCGACTACGCCAGCCACCTGGACGGTCGCTTTTTCTATCCTGTGCCGACCTACCTGCGGCTGATGCGCGACGCCCAGGCACTGCTCGCCCCACGGCGAGTTGCCTTTCTGATCTTCTCCAACGCTGAGCACGCGGCCAATGAATTTGCAGAGTTCGAGGCCACACCCGGACCGGGTGGCCTGGTCAGCGACCTGCACGCACTATCGCTGTGCGACCGGATCATCGGCCCGCCCAGCTCCTATTCTAGCTGGTCTGCATTCTATGGTCGGGTGCCGATTGCTCGGGTACAGGAGCCTGACCGGAGGCTGACGCCGGCAGACTTTGAGGTGCTGGAGAGTCCTGATCCGCTGTACTAGACCCGCACAGCAATTCGAAGTGGCGCTACCAATAAGGCTCAAGCCCTTGAACTAAATGGCGTCCCCACGGGGATTCGAACCCCGGTTACCGCCGTGAAAGGGCAGTGTCCTAGGCCTCTAGACGATGGGGACCCGGAGCTTGTGTCTGATGCGGCGTACAGAAAAAATCTGGTGGAGCCAGACGGGATCGAACCGACGACCTCTTGCATGCCATGCAAGCGCTCTCCCAGCTGAGCTATGGCCCCACATGACAGGGCGCGAAATCTACGCGACAGCGCCGGAACCTGTCAAGGAAACCGCCCGGCTCAGACGCTCCAGAACCTTGTCCCGGCCCAGCAACTCAAGGGTTACGTCAATCGGCGGTGACACCGTCCCCCCCGTCACCGCAACGCGCACCGGCTGGCCCAGCTTGCCAAAACCAATGCCGCATTCAGCCGCCACCGCCTCCAGGGCCCCATGAAGGTCGCCACGAGTCCAGGTCGTCAGTTCGCCCAAGCGCGCGAACAGACGGGCCAGCGGCGCGTTAATGGCGGGTGTGAGGTGCTTGCGCACCGCCGCCTCATCAATGGTGGGCGGCTCTGCGTAGAGATAAGCGGCGCTTTTTGCCAGGTCGCGCAACGTCGTGGCCCGCTCCCGGTAGGCCTCGATGACGGCAATGGGCGCCGGCCCGCTGGCGGGCTCCAGACCCGCACGCTGCAATTGCTCGACAAATCCGGCAGTCAGGCTCTCGGCCGGACTGCTCTTCAGGTACTGCTGGTTCAGCCATTTGAGCTTCTCACCGTCGAAGCGCGAGGCCGAGGCGTTGACAGCGTTGATATCGAACAGCCCGATCATCTCCTCCCGGGAGAACAACTCCTGGTCCCCGTGGGACCAGCCGAGTCGCACGAGATAGTTCAGCACGGCATCCGGCAGAAACCCGTCATCCCGGTACTCAAGTACATTGACCGCACCGTGTCGCTTGGAAAGCTTGGCGCCGTCGCTGCCGAGAATCATCGGCAAATGCCCGTAGGCAGGCACCGGATAGCCGAGTGCCTGGATCATGTGCATCTGCCGGGGCGTGTTGTTCAGGTGGTCATCTCCCCGGATCACATGGGTGATGCCCATGTCGCCATCGTCCACCACTACGCCGAAGTGAAACGTGGGCGTGCCGTCAGAGCGGACCATGATCAGATCGTCGAGTTCCGCGTTCTGAAACTCCACAGCCCCCCGCACGAGATCTGGAACGACGGTGATGCCTTGATCCGGCGTGCGAAACCGCACGACGGAAGGAATACCTGCTGGGACATCGGCTCGGTCCCGGCAACGGCCGTCGTAGCGGGGATTCTCGCCGCGCGCGATCTGGGCGGCCCGCCGGACCTCCAGCTCCTCCCGGGTGCAGTAGCACCGATAGGCCTTGCCCTCACGCAGCAGCCGGTCAGCCAGTTCGGCATAACGGTCGAACCGCTGAGTCTGGTAGTAAGGTCCCTCGTCGTGGTCCAGCCGGAGCCAGGCCAGGCCCTCGAGAATGACCTCCACCGCCGCCTGGGTGGACCGCTCCCGGTCGGTATCCTCAATGCGCAACACGAACTGTCCCCCATGATGGCGGGCGTAGAGCCACGAGAACAGCGCCGTGCGGACGCCCCCGATATGCAGAAAGCCCGTCGGGCTTGGGGCAAAGCGTGTCTTGACCGTCATCGGCAACCTGCTCGTCTCGATCTGATGCAGGATTTTATCCTCATTGTTGGCAGACTGTGGCTATGCCTTTGAACGCACTCATTGAGGTCCGTGCTGCCCTGCGCCGCCTTCTGCCGCCGGTTGTGACCAGTAGCGCCGGGCTGATTGCAGACCACTACCCGTCCCTGCCCCCTGAAGAACTCGCCGCGACGGGACGGATGACGGCAGGGCGCCGGCAGGAGTTCGCCGCGGGTCGCGCTCATGCAAGGAGGGTCCTGCAGGGGCTGGGACTGGACTCTCCCGTCGTCCCCGTTGGCGACGATCGGGCACCGCGCTGGCCCCATGGGTTCGTGGGCAGCATCTCCCATGCCGGAGAACTGGTGGTCGCGGTTGCCGCGCCCTGGACAATCCTGGGCGCGCTGGGTGTGGATCTGGAACCGGGCCTGCCCCTGGAAAGGGACCTGCTGGAGCGCATCTGCCGGCCTGAGGAACTATCACGCCTGGCAGCGTCGACTGAGCCCCTGCGCCAGGCCAAGCTGATCTTCAGTGCCAAGGAAAGCGTCTACAAGTGTGTTGCCCCGCGGATGGGCATTTTCCTGGATTTCCCCGACCTGGAGATTTTCTTCGACCAGAAAGAGGAGCGATTCCACGCCCAGGGGCACGGGAAAGCAGCGGCACTGATTGGACCACACACGGTCACGGGAAGGTTCGCCGATGCCGGCGGCTACTGGCTCACCACCGCGTGGGCGAGTCAGGGCTTCCTGGCGCGCCGGTCTATCCCGGAACGGCGCTCAACCCCCGAGTAGCCGGTGGCCACGCCAGTTCTGCGGTCTATGCCGGCCTGTCGCCGAGAAATCGATGTGCGCAGGAAGCGCATGACTTTCCAGGAGTGGCTGATCATCCAGAAGTAGCCTATGCCCGTGAGCAGAAAACCCAGGGCCACGAAGAGTTCCGGGATCTCAAAGTAAATGCTGGCAAGACCTACAAACACGCCAAAACTGGCGAAGCCCGTCATGACGGCAACGGTGTCGTTGACAGAGAAGCCTGCGAGGAGAAAGACGTGGTGCAGGTGTTCCCGGTCAGCCGCAAATGGCGACCGGCCCTTGAGGATCCGGCGGAGCATCATGGCGACCGCATCAAAGATGGGGACCATCAGAAACCACAGTGCTGCCGATGGCCGTAGCGCCCGGGCTTCACCCTGGGACAGCGAGATCGCGTACCAGGTGAGGGCGAGACCCAGGAACATGCTGCCCGCATCACCCATGAACACCGAGGCGCGCTCACGGCCGAAGATCCGCAGATTGAACAGCAGGAACCCGAGGATTGCGGCGCCCAGAATCGGCAGCAATTCCATATCGGCCGGGCTGCCCCAGATGGACGCAACCATGATCAGGCCGGAAAGTGAGGTGAGTGTCAGGCTGCCACTCAGGCCATCCAGTCCGTCACACATGTTGAGGGCATTGATGATGCCGAGCGTGGCGAAAACCGTGAAGGGCACTGCAACAACGCCCAGCTGCAGCAGATCCCCGGATGGGGTCATTGACCCGAGATCCGTCAGGACGATGCCGGCACCAAAAATCATGAGCAGGGCGGCCAGGATCTGGGCAACGAAGCGGACGGCTGGCGACAACTCGAGGAAGTCATCGACCACCCCCACGGCAACAAGCAGCAGGCCAGCCCCGAAGAAACTGTAGACCTCGCGATTACTCAGCAAATCGGGTCCATTGTTGCTGAGAAAGAAGCCCAGCAGGAGGCCACCGAACATGGCCAAACCCCCAACCAGCGGGGTCGGTGCCTGATGGCTCTTGCGCTGGCTGGGGACATCGACCAGCCCCGAGTAGACCGCCAACGGGCGCAGGAGGACGATCAGGAGAATCGTCGCAGCCAGGGCAGCCAGTGGTGCCAGTTCGGGGGCCATAAGTGGGGTCATAGTTACTGCAGTTTGCACACTAGGCTGGGGGTAAAGAGGCTGTCTGCGACTCCCCTCACACACGGAGGCTGGAACGCAGATCTGATCCGGCAAACTGCGACGGCCAAGCATCGCCGCAAGGGAAAAAGGCCAGTACAATGCCGTCCAAAGTCTATACCTTGGCCGTGACGTAGATAATCAAGCTGTCCATTCGGTAATGTCCGGGCCAGCCCATGGCCTGAATCAGGGCCCTTGTCGGGAGTGACGAAATGAGTAAAGGACTACGTGCTGCGGCCTGGCCCGCGCTGGTTGCGCTTCTGGGGCTTGCAGCGACGGTTGAAGCCGCCAGCGATGCGCCGGCAACGGCTACCACACCAGCCACTGCCCCGGCAGCCCTGGAGGCAGGTGGCTACACGGTGAACCCGGGTGACATCCTGGAGATCAGCATCTGGAACGAAAAGGACCTGCAGAAGCAGGCTATGGTCCGGCCTGACGGCTACTTCTCGTTCCCGCTCACAGGGGATATCCGGGCCGAAGGACGGACCATTGAGGATGTCCGCCGTGAGGTGGGCAACCGGGTGGCCCGCTTCGTGCCAGACCCCGTGGTCAGCGTCGCTGTGATGGATCCAAAAGGCAGCAAGGTCTACGTGCTGGGCCAGGTCAACCGGCCCGGGGAATTCCCCATCAATCGCTTCGTGGATGTTGTTCAGGCGCTAAGCATGGCCGGTGGGACCACGCCCTTCGCTCAGCTCGACAGCATCAAGATCCTGCGCCGCGAGGGCGCGACCCAGCAGGCGATCTCCTTTTCCTACAGTGACGTGGCTGCAGGCAGGCGCCTGCAGCAGAACATCGTGCTGAAGCCCGGCGATACTGTACTGGTGCCGTGAGCTGCACCGGAGTTCCATCGCGGCCCAGCCTGTTGGCACTTGTCCCCCGGGCCGGCGTCATCTGCGCCTCTGTCCTGGTCGTACTGCCGGCATCCCAGGCACTTGCCTACTGGCAGCTCACACCTCAGGTCGAAGCCGGCATTACCTACCAGACAAACCCGCGCTACCTGACCAGCGAGCAGCAGGCCGTAAATCCCGATGGCGGGGACGACGTACTCGGCACCTATATTGACGTCCTGACGGAAGGTGTCTGGAAGACCCCGAGCACCACGGTGTCACTCGAACCGCGGCTCCGGCGCACCGACTACCTGAAGGCCAACGACGACCTCAATAACGATGACACCTTCGTCAATTTCCTGGCAGCTCACACCGGGAGCCGGGGCAGCGTTGGCCTGAGCGTCGGCTACCAGGATACCTTGATTGTTACCAGCGACTTCCAGAGTGAACTGCCGGACAGCCCGGGCGCTCCGCCGCCCGTCAATGGTACGACCGGCAGGTACAGCAATGCCACGCAAAAAACCTGGAGCTACCAGCCGTCCCTGACCTTTCAGGTTTCAACCAGAAATGCCCTCAGCATTAGGGGTCAACTGTCGGATACCACATACAACGAGGATAATCTGCGAACCGCCGTCACACCCCTCTACGTCGATTACAGCAATTCGTCGGTCGAGCTGGCGATCCGCCACTTCCTGAATCCCAAGAGCTCTTTCGTGCTCGCCCTGAACGGCGGCAACTTTCAGACTGACAATCCGGGCTCCAGAATCCAGAACTCCACGGACTCCTTCGGCATCACGGCAGCCTACGACTACATATTTTCCGCAACGCTGACGGGCAGCGTCACTGCAGGCACAACCAGAAGCGCGGTGGACATATCCGGAATAACCACTGGGCTGGATTTCCTGACCGGGTTCCCCTGCTCCGCAGAACGCACCTGCTCCATCAGCAACGAGGCACGCAACTTCGTTGGCTATGCCCAGCTGCGCAAGCGGTCAGAAGACACCGCTTTCAACTTCTCGCTGAGTCAGGCCATCGCGCCAAACTCGAACGGCACCCAGACAGTCCAGCAATCGGTGCGGCTGGACGTCGATCAGACGCTGACCCGGAAGCTGAGTGGCGGCATCGGCGCCCTCTATAGCAAAAACTCGTCCCTGACCAAAGATTCCTCTCCGCTCGGTGAGTTTGGCAACTTTCGCCAGGACTCCAGCTACCTGACCGTGGACTCCCGAATCTCCTGGAACCTGACGGAAACCCTGTCGGTTTTCGGCAGCTATTCCTACATATCCGGCGAGACCGACGCCAACAACAGCAACTTCAGCAGCAACAGCCAGCAAAGCAACAATCGTGTGTTCCTTGGCGTGAGGTACCGGGGGGTTGGCTTCCGGCGATAAGTCAAAAGGTAATATGGCAACGACGCGCATCAGTATCTTTGGCCTCGGCTACGTGGGAGCAGTTTCGGCCGCCTGTCTGGTTCGGGAGGGCCATACGGTGATTGGCGTCGATCCCAATCAGGCCAAAGTCGACCTGATCAACAGCGGCCAATCCCCCATCGTTGAGGATGGACTCGATGCATTGATCCGTGAAGGCGTTTCGGCAGGCCGCCTGTCGGCTGTCAGCGATGCGGCGGCGGCGGTAGCGGATTCCGAGATCTCCTTTGTCTGTGTCGGGACACCCTCTGCCGCCAACGGGAGTCTCGACCTGCGCTATGTGCAGGCCGTATGCAACGAGATCGGTACAGTGCTGAAGGGCCTGAAGCGCCCGCACACCGTCGTTATTCGCAGCACGATTCTGCCGGGGACCATGCAGACCATCGTCCTGCCTGCTCTCCGTCAGGCGTCTGGCCTTGAACCCGGGAAGGATTTCGCCGTTCTAAACAATCCCGAGTTTCTCAGGGAAGGAACGGCCGTCAACGACTACTTCAACCCGCCGAAGACCGTTATCGGGGCCATGCTCCCGGGTAATGCCTTGCCGCTGGAAAGGATCTACGCCGACTTGCCCGGCCCCAAGATCACCACCAGCCTGGAGACGGCTGAACTCGTGAAGTACGTGGATAACGTCTGGCACGCTCTCAAAGTAGGCTTCGCGAATGAAATCGGCGCAATCTGCAAGCAGCTGGACATCGACAGTCACCCGGTCATGGACATTTTTTGCCAGGACCGGAAGCTGAACATCTCTCCCACCTACCTGAAACCAGGCTTCGCCTTTGGCGGATCCTGCCTGCCGAAGGATGTCCGGGCACTGACCTACAAGTCGCGGCAGCTCGACCTGAAGCTCCCCATCATTGGCTCTATCCTGGATAGCAATGAACTGCACCTCCAGCGAGCCATGGAAATGGTGACCCGGCATGGCCGCCGCCCCCTCGGGATCCTGGGCCTCAGCTTCAAACCCGGTACCGACGACCTGCGGGAGAGTCCCATGGTTGAACTGGTCGAGCGACTGCTCGGCAAAGGCTATGACCTGCGCATTTACGACCGTAACGTCAGCCTGGCAAGCTTGATGGGGGCCAACCGGGAATTCATCTTCCGGCATATCCCCCATATTGCAAAGCTGCTGGTCCCAACCCTGGACGAGGTAGCCCAGCATGCCGAAGTCCTTGTGGTGAGCCACAACTCGCCGGAATTTGAGGGCGCAATCCGGCAGACTCGCCCCGGACAGATTGTGGTGGACTACGCCCGGGTATCCGGTGGCCGGTCAACTGCCGAATACGACGGCATTGCCTGGTAAATGGTGGGCGATGAGTGGATTGAACACTCGACCTCTGCTGTGTGAAAGCAGCGCTCTACCACTGAGCTAATCGCCCGAGGGCGGAATGATATACAGAGTCTGGCAGGTCTGGCAAAACTCATCCCTGCGGTGGGGATATACTCTTACCCGGAACACGGTGCCTTGGGAACTTAGCAACAAGTAACGATGTACGAGAAATTCTTCAAGCTAAGCTGCCGCCCGTTCGACCTGGCGCCGGACCCTAAATTCATCTACATGACGGACCAGCACGCCCGTGCGGTCGCGAACGTGCGGTTTGCCCTAATGAATCACGATAGTTTTGTGATCATCTCTGGCGAGATTGGTATCGGCAAAACAACCATCCTCAACACCGTGATGGAGGAACTGGGTCCTGGCTACGTCACCGCCAAACTCGTCCATACCACGCTGACCCACATCGAGCTCCTACAGGCCCTGATGTCCGAGTTTGGCATGCCAAACTACTCGAAAAAGAAGGTCTTACTACTAGACTCTCTGCGCAACTTTTTCCTTGAGCAAAACAGGAATGGGAATCACGTCGTCATCATCGTCGACGAGGCCCAGAACCTCAGTTCCTCGGCACTGGAGGAGCTACGCCTGCTGTCTTGCATCGATACGAGTGACCGCCGAATCGTCTCAATCATCCTGACGGGTCAGCCATCACTCGATGATCTTCTTGACGCGCCAGGCCTCACCCAACTCCGACAGCGGGCCCGGTTGCGACAGCGGCTTGATGCCATGGTGGAGTCAGAGACCCACGAGTACATCAGGCATCGACTGGCAATCGCCGGCGGCGACGCGAACGACATATTCGAGCCAGAAACTCTCAGCGAGATTCACCGCCTGACTTCTGGAATTCCGCGGTTGATCAATACTCTGTGCGATACCGCCCTGACCGCCTGCATGGTCGAGAACCGGCTGCGAGTGAACCTCGAAGTCATTGACAACGTGGTTCACGAATTGCGCTGGCAATGGTTCGAGGAACAGGCACCCCGCGCGCAGTCCAGCCGCTCAGCCGGGGAACCTCCGGTCGACGGCACCGTCAGTGTGATGGCCTACCGCTCCGGCCAACTCGTCGACCAGGTTGAAGCACGCGGGTTTCCCTTTGTCATGGGACGCGGAAACGCCAACGACCTCGTCATCATCGACAAAGAGGTTAGCCGACGCCATGCACTGATCGACTGTATTGGCGGCATCTATGTCGTCGAGGACCTGAACAGCAAGAACGGCATCCTCGTCAACCAGAAGCGACGAGCCCGGGCACTACTGCGCTCGGGCGACATTATCTCTCTGGGCGAGGTAGACGTCGTGTTCTATGTGGAGCACAGGCGTTCGGGCAAGCCCCTCACTCGCGCCGCGGTGGAAGACAAGGTGCATGGGGAATTGGTTGACGATACCGGCAAACAGGTCGTTCAGACTATGGAAAGCGACGCTGCCGACAGGGACACACAGCGGCTCTCTGGCCTGCCCTGACTGCACCTCTGGCATCCGGGCCGAGGACGGCTAGGAGCCGTCCTGATTACCCCGCCTGCCCGCGACCAGCCTTGGCTTGTCGGCATCCGGTTCTGTTGCGGCCGCGGGCCACTGGCGCGGGGACCCGGACATACTGGTTCCCCTCCCCCACACCACAACTTCGAGTGTCTGCAGCAGGATCAGAAGATCAGTGATTATATTCGTGTTCTTGATGTAGTACAGATCGTAAGTCAGCTTCTCGCGCGCATCATCCATCGACGCACCGTAGGGAAAGTTGAGCTGGGCCCAACCAGTCAGCCCTGGTCGGACACCGTGCCGGTAGAGGTACAACGGCTCCTGCCGGGCCAGAACATCGACAAACTCTGGCCTCTCCGGTCGCGGCCCTACCACACTCATGTCGCCCCGGATCACGTTGAACAACTGGGGCAACTCATCTACGCGGAAGCGTCTGATCAGGCGGCCGATTCCCGTAACCCGGTCGTCTCTCGCTGAGGAGAAGCGGGGCCCCGTGCCGACTTCGGCATCGACCCGCATGCTCCTGAACTTGAGGAGATGGAACACTTTGCCATGGAGTCCAACACGACGCTGCCGGTAGAGCACCGGCGCTGCAGGGCCGTCCGTGACTCGGATAGCGATAAGGGTCACCGCGAGTATCGGCGACATCAGGATCAGCAAAACTGTGCTGAAAACCAGGTCGAACAAACGCTTCATCCAGCGGTACAGGATATCTGTCTGACTGCTCTTCTCGTACAACAGCCAGCTCGGCTTCAGGATATCGAGATCCAGCCGTTCGGTTTCCCTCTCGAGGAAGTCCATAACGTCGGTGACAGGCACACCCAACTGCTTCTGATTGAGGAGAAAATCCAGGGGTAGCATGCCCCGACGGTCATCGAGTGCCACTACGACCTCATCCAGTCGCCGGATTGCGCGCGCTTCTTCGGGCGTCAGCAGTGGCTCGATATCCAGCTTGGTGGCCACAAGCCGTTCTTCAGCGGATCCCACGATAAAGCCCACGACGTCGAAACTGCGGCGGTCGGCGCGCCGGCGCAGCCTGTAGATCCTGGAAGCTGCCTCTCCACCTCCGACCACCAGCACCCGCCGCTTGATGGGATTGAAGTCAAGAATGCGCAGCATGCCCAGCCGCACACCGAAGACCAGAGCTGCCGCGATAAACAGGGCCAGCGCGAGCGCGCCGCGGCCAAAGCTGACGTCGGGCACGAGATAAAACAGGACAATGCTGATTCCGCCACCGATAACCACACCCAGAATGGCGCGGACTGCCCCTTCGGACCGCGTGGGCCGCTGGCGTGGCCGGTACAGCCCCATGCTCAGCAGTCCGACAACAAGACTGCCGCTGAACACCATGGCTCGCAGCGGCAGGACCCCCACCGACTCAGCCACAAGAGACCAGTCGAAGGAAAAGCGCAGCCCGACCGCCAGAAAAAACGCGGCTATTCCGACGCCAATATCCACCAGCAACAGTGCAAGGACCGTCGTGGGAAGACGACGCAGGGCTGCGCTACCCCATTTCATGCAGAATTGCCCTCGTTGCACGGCAACTCCCCTGCACGGTACCGTGACGGGCAGGGTGGTGGTTAAAGTGCTTCATTTACCGCTCATCTTAGTGGTCTGCGCACGCCCATACCAGTAGCGTTCCCCGGATTGCGTAACCCAAGGGACGAATGGTGCTCATTACCAATAGATGCAAGATTGGCTGAGGTGGAACGGTCCTCCGGTCTGCCTGATACCGTGAACTGGTCAGTACAGGCCAGCAGGGCCGCAGACGGAGTGATACCGGGTACCTTTCCAAGGTCGCAAGATGTGAGCTATGTTCAGGAGATGAAAGTTGGCCTCTCGTCCGGTGGGCTGGGTACAGGTGAGGCCAGGCTGGCCTCAGACCGGCAGTCAGGCTTCCCGTGCTCGCCGCCAGCACCGGCCGGCGGCGCCCCGATCTGGTTCCTGCTGCTGAGCTGACTCGCTGATCATGGCCAGCACCGCGGATTCTCCGCAACGGGACAACCAGTCCCTCGACCAGTCGGCCCTCTCGGGCGTCGCCTGGGCGAGTGCTGCCAAATTGTCCACTCAGGTCCTCGCCTGGGCCAGCACAATCATCGTGGCACGCATTCTGAATCCTTCAGACTTCGGGCTGATGACCATGGCGACGGTGTTCCTGGGCGTGGTCATGATGCTGAGCGAATTCGGGGTGGGCAGCGCCGTAGTAACGCTGCGGGAGCTGGCGCCCGAGAAGCTCTATCAGCTCAACTCCGTGAGTCTTCTGCTTGGCCTTGGCGGCACTCTGGTCACGGTCCTCATGGCCTACCCTCTGGGACTCTTCTTTCGGGCCCCTGAACTGCCGCCTGTCCTGATGGTCGTGGGCCTCACTTTTCTCATTTCCTCATTCCAGATCGTGCCTGCGGCAATGCTGCGGCGCGAACTCCGTTTTCGCACCCTCGCCCTGATCGACATTGGCCGGGGGCTGCTTATGCCCACAGTGACTCTCATTGGCGCCCTGCTCGGTCTTCGCTACTGGGCACTGGCCCTTGGCACCGTGGTTGGCGCTGCGGCCACGATGGTCTTCACGTTGTACTGCCGCCGGATCGCGTTTGCCCGACCTCGCCTCAGTGGCCTCCGGGAGGTGCTGCACTTCAGCAGGGATGTCCTGGTCAGTCGCCTGGCGTACATCATCTACCAGGACGGTGATTTTGCCGTGGCAGGCCGCAGGCTCGGCCAGGCCGCCGTGGGCGATTACTCCCTGGCCTGGACGCTCGCCACCAGCCCAATCGAGAAGCTCACGATGGTGCTGTCGGACGTCACGCCAGGACTGTTCAGCGCGGTACAGAGCGATCGGCCCGCTCTCAGACGGTATTTCCTGAATCTCTCGGAGATTCTCTGCATCGCGACCTTTCCCGCGGCGGTCGGGCTGGCGCTCGTGAGCATTGACCTGGTGGCTGTGGTTCTGGGCCCGAAGTGGGTCGGCGCCGGGCCTCCGCTGGCACTTCTGGCCCTTTACGCCGGTGCCCGCTCGGTGACTGGCCTGTACGGCCACCTGTTCATTGCGACCCGTGAAACGCGCTTCATGATGTGGATATCCATCACTGGTGCGGTTTGCCTGCTCACGGGATTTATCGTGGGCAGCAACTGGGGAACAGCAGGCATCGCGGCCGCTTGGCTGTTGATTCACCCATCGATTTCAGTGTGTGCGTTTACGCGCGTCCGACGGGTCCTGGATCTGCCTGGCATTCAGTACCTAAAGGCACTGCGCCTGGGCCTCGACGGGTCCGCGGCCATGGCTCTCGCGGTCCTGGCTTTCCAGACTTTTCTGGCTTCAACCTGGTCACCTGGCCTGCGCCTGATTGCCTCCATGCTGGTGGGTGCCGCGGTCTTCGGCCTCACCAGCTGGCTGTTGCATCGGGCCCGGCTGCGGGAGATTCTCGACTGGCTTACGCGGGTGCGACGCGGTGGTACCCCCGCAGCCGAGCCGGCCTGAAGAGTACTCAACTCGGCCATGGACGCCTGCCAGTCAGCGGGCAGCGATGGCCTGCAGATTCTCTGCGAGCGCTTCGGGTGATTCACGGTCGAGATGGACGCGACACCAGATCTCCAAGGTTGTCAGCGCGACGAGATGGTCGGTGTGATCGGCGCGGTGGGCCCGGTGGTCTGCCACTAGTCGCTGAACGACTGCAGGATCCATCAGTCCCCGCCGCCGAAGGGTTTCCGGCCCGAGAAGCTCGGCCATGACCCCGGACAATTCGTTATTGAACCAGGCCCCAAAGGGTGCGCCAAAGCCGCGCTTCGGACGGTGCAGTGTCTCCTCAGGAAGGATACCCGTCAGCGCCTTCTTCAGAATGTAACGGGTCTCCCGGCCGCGAACCCGCAGTTCTGAGGGCAGCCGGGCAGCGAGGTCCACGAGTCGCTCATCGAGCAGAGGCACCCGGCACTCCAGTGACTGCCCCATGCTGACCTTGTCGGTTAGAAGCAGCAGATCGTCCGGCAACTGGGTCGCCAGGTCCGCGGCCATCATCTGGTCAAGGTCGTTGTGGCCCAGATACCGGCCCAGCGCCTGCGTAAGCGCCGAGGGGCCAGGTCCACGACCACCCGGAAGCAGCGCGGACAGGTCCGTTGCGCTGAAGACCTCCATCACCTCGTGATAGCGGGACGCACTGTCCTTGTCGGCCACCAGCGCCACCTTGCGGGCCGCCCTGAGGAGGTTAAGCAACCGAGTGTGCCGGGCTACGGGAAGCATACCGAGCAGCGGGTTGAGCAACCCGCGCCGCAGCGGGCCAGGGATCTTGCGCAACGTGGCAGCCAGATGGGGCAACTGATAGCGGTCATAACCCCCGAACAACTCGTCGCCACCAACGCCCGAAAGGATCACCTTTACGTCCCGGCGGGCGAACTCGGATACGAGACTGCTGGTAATCAGCGCTGAGTCTGCTGTGGGTTCATCCATGTGCCAGACGAGTCTCGGCAGGAGCCCTATGACCTGTGGTTTGACGTCAATTTCGTGATGTTCGGTGCCGAAACGCTCGGCAATCCGTCGTGCGTAATCCAGTTCGTTGTAAATCGCGGCGCCCGTCGAACCGGAATAGCCGATCGCGTAGGTCTTGACGGGACTGGAACTGAACCGACTCATCGCAGCCACGATGGTGCTGGAGTCGATACCACCACTGAGAAACGCGCCAATCGGCACATCACTGACCATCTGGGCTTCAATGCTGTCGTTCAGTGCTGCTCTGATCTCGTCAATCCAGTCACTCTCGGTGGGCCCGTGGTCCGGCTTGATCGCGAACTGCCAATAGGCGCGCTCCTCAATGCGGCCTCCCTCGATCACGAGCATGCTGCCCGGCATGAGCTTGCGGATTCCGGCAAACATGCTGAAGGGGGCTGGGACATAGCCCAGAGTCAGATACTGACGAAGGGCGTCCTCATCAAGCCGCGTCGCATAGTCTGGTCTGCCGACGATGGCTTTGCTTTCCGAGGCGAAGGCAATGCTGCGGCCAACGCGGGCGTAGTAGACAGGCTTTATGCCGAGGCGGTCGCGACCGATCAGTAATCGCTGGCGCCGCCGGTCCCAGAGAGCAAAACCGAACATTCCCCGCAGGTGGGTCACGAAATCGTCGCCATGCTCCTCGTAGAGGTGCACCAGCACCTCTACATCGCTTCCCGTGCTGAAGCGGTGCCCGGCTGACAGGAGCTTCTGCCGTAGCTCACGGAAGTTGTAGATCTCGCCGTTACAGACCACGACGACAGAGCCATCTTCGTTGGCGATAGGCTGATGCCCCGTCGCGACATCGATGATCGAAAGGCGGCGTAGCCCGAGCGCGGCTCGCTCATCCATAAAGAGGCCATCATCATCGGGGCCACGGTGAATGATCGCTGCCCCCATGGCCCTGATGACGGATTCCTGCGGGCGGCCATCACCCTCCAGAATCAGTTCGCCGTAGATGCCGCACATACAGGATTACTCGCGAGTGGCTTTAATTGGATGCGGGACGATCACTGGCCAGTCCGTGATCGGGGCTAATGGCATCGAGACAGATATCCTCGAACACCGCAGCGGCACGCAGATAGGAAAAGTTTCGCTCGACGTGATCCCGGGCCGCGCGCGACAGTGCACTGCGCAATGGAACTTCCCGCAGGACACGGATCAGAGCCTCGGCCATGGCTTCGGGTTCATCGGCAAGCAGGCAGTGCTTGCCGTCCTCCACCGGCAGGCCTTCAACACCAACCCGGGTCGAAACGACCACGCCCCCCATCGCCATCGCCTCCCAGACCTTCAGACGCGTTCCCCCGCCAACGCGCAGGGGAATGACAAAGGCCGCTGAACCCCAAACCCAGGGTCGGGTTTCCGGGACCCACCCGGTAAAGGTCCACGCATAGCCCCGCCGTCGGGCTTCCTCAACCAGGCCAGACGGCGGGTTTCGTCCAACGACGACCATGCGTGCTGACGGTTCCGCGCTCTGGACCTTCGGCCAGACCTCACGCAGCAGGAACTCGATGCCATCGATATTGGCCATCCAGTCCATTGACCCGGTGAAAACAATCTGGGCATGGTCGGATGGTGGCCGGTATTCGAAGAAATCGAGATCTACTCCCGTTGGAATCACCCGGACCTTTCTTGCCTTGTACTGAGCGGAAAACGCTGCGGCGTCCCGCTCGGAAACGGCCACAACAGTGTCGGCCCGGCCCATGACCGACCGCTCGTAGCGCACCATTTTGGCACGCTGATTTTCCCACACTGCCCGCCGAAACGGGTCCCGGCTGACATCCCGGTGGCGCGCGAAGATTTCCGCTTCCACATTGTGCGTGAACAGGACGATCGGAACCGGCGCAGAGTCCGCCGGCATCAACACCATCGCGTGGGGAAAATCGACGACCACAACGTCCGGGCCCTGCGACAAAAGTTCACGAATGACTTCCGTGCCAAACCTGGAGCGATCCGTGACCACGGGAACAGGCAGACTGGAAATCAGATGCCGGAGTCTGGCCACGGAGAACATCCGGCCGCGCTCGGCAACAGGCCAATGCACATAGGTGTCAGCCAATTCCTGAACCTCGGCACCCCATGTCGCGATTTCCCGCGGAGTTGCAGGTGAAGCAAGCACTGTTTCGAAGCGGCCTCCACGGAGGCCTCTGAGAATCTGAGTCGTGCGAATCCTGGCTCCGGTGTCCACCGGGTGCAAGAACATAGTGGAAATAAACAGGAGTCTCGGCCTCGACGTCGGCACCTGCCCCTCCCTCGCTCCGGCCAGGACGGCTGTTCGCCCCACAGCCCCAGGTTGCAGCGCGCCTGCGTGCTCGTCCTGTGACATGCCGCCGCCCTCAGCCTGCATAAGCGTCAAGGTCCGAATCGCCCATGGTCAGGTACCAGGCACCCGGGTCCAGGATCAGACGCCTGTCGTGCTCATCCAGACCGCCAGTGGCAACAAGGAACTGATGCTGGGCCTGCCTGCTCCGGAAGCCGAACTGCTGAAAGCAGAGCTCCAGACGCGGCTGGGCAAGAAAGCAGACGACGCTTACCGCACCCAGTCGGCGCAACTCTCTGACTGACTCTACTAGCAACCGACGGGTGGCTGAGTCGTCAGACGGCCGGACCACGAGATCCACGATGAGGCCGCGGCGATAACGGTAAACTGCGTCGGGCTCCCTGATCATGAGTACCACGATGCCAGCAACTTCGCCATCCCGTCGCAGTTCCAGACAGGTAAAGGCTGCGGTTGGCCGCTGCCGGTACTTCCACGTCAGGTAGGCGGCATCCCGTACCACTCCGCAGGAAACCTCCTCAGCCATCGTCTGCCAGAGCACATCATGCTCGTGGCCAAACCGTTCTACCAGGGCGACGGACCAGGATCCGCGACTGCGCCAGCGCTGCCGCTCAAAGGCGCAGCGGTCTGCCAGAGCCAGAAGGCTGGCAGCGGCCTCGGCGACCAGTGGCGGCAGCTTGTTGCGCAGGTCGAAACCATGCTTCACCACGAGCATAAAGACCGGCAGTGTCCGCACCAGATGCCAGCCCAGTGCGAACTGCAACGCCCGCATGTGCTCTGTCTGACCCAGTGAGAGGTTACAGGGCAGTTCCTCCAGGGACTTCCGGACCAACATGGGACCGATGGGTGAGCCCCGCACTTCATTGGCCGCCATTGTTTCGACAAACCAGCCGGTGACCAGATTACGGCCGCCAAACTTCAGGCGGACAGGAATGGCGCCCTGGTGAGCAACCACCCTGCTGTTCCGCCGGTACATCCAGACTAGCGGCGCAACACCAAGCCGCGCCGCAGACTCAACGAACATCCAGCGCCAGTTCGGGAGAATGGCTTCAGGCGACCGGGCAGGATAAGCCTCCCGCTGAAAGGCATAGACCTCCGGCTCGAGATCCGCGGCATAGCCGACGAAGCCCTTCGTCGGCCTGCTGGCTTCGGGTCTGGAATCGGTCACTGGATCTGGTTCTGCAAGGGCGGAGACAGGGAGGCCGATCAGAAGCGCAGTCCGCCGTCCAGATCGAGGACGCGGCCAACAAAATAGTCATTCTCGATGATGAACTGGATCGCGTGGGCGAACTCATCCAGCGCACCGAAACGGCCCACAGGCGATTCGCTCCTGATGCGCTCCAGGAACATGGCGGGTACCTTCCGGGTCATTCCGGTCTCGACGAATCCGGGGCTGAGGGCCGCAACCCGGATACCGTAGGGTGCAAGCTCCTGCGCCCAGGTGACCGTCAGTGACGCAACGGCCGCCTTGGTGGCAGCGTAGGCGCTCTGGCCAGGATTTCCCGAGCGCACGACCGAGGAGACATTTACGATCAGGCCCTTGTGCCGGGCGTTGATCATTGCCGTGGCCACCGCGCGCGTCATGAGAAACGTGCCGGTGAGGTTGCTATCAAGCGTTTCCTGCCAGTCCGTGATGGAGTGCTGGCGCACGTGCTTGCCGAGACGGGAAACCAGAGTCTGGTCACGCAACACGGCAGCATTGTTTATCAGCACCTGGATGCCGCCAGACTCAGCCTCGACCTGGGCAACAACCCGGTCGACATCGTCCGGCTTGCCCACGTCCCCGGCGAGCCAGCCAATCTGGCCTCCTGTGGCCGGGAGGCTACGGCAGCGGTCCAGCGCTTCACCGTCCCTGTCGACCACCCAGACCCGGGCGCCAAGATCCCTCAGGTGGCAAGCCACCTTGGCGCCGATTCCGGACGCCCCACCAGTAACCAGGACTGTCGCACCCGGCAGATTCACGCATGTGCCTCCTGCGGGCGATCGATGATCTTCACAATATCAGCTATGGACTCCACCTCAATCGCATCCTCGACCGGGATATGCGTACCAAATTGCTTCTGGATCTCAGCCATCAGACTGACGTGGCCCAACGAATCCCAGCCGTTGATGTCACCGGGGCCGGTACTGTCACTTAGCTCCTCCGGACTGCACTTGAAAAGATCGGCCATCAGGGCCTTCAGCTTCGTGTTGGTCTCACTCATGGAACTCTCCGACTGATTGTCTTGCTATGGTCATGGCGCGGCACGCTAAGCTAACGACCCGCCTCGCTGCGGACCACGAAACGCGTGAGCCGGGAGACCAGACCGATGCCGTCCCACGGATTCTCGAAATGATTTCCCTCCCCCGGATTTGGAAACCGGCATACGCCGCGCCAGGCGGCCTGCTCGGAGAACGTGGCCAGATCTTGGGGGGGCAGCTGCACCACGCAGGTCTGGGCATTCTCAGGAATGAAGGGATATATTTCGTCCAGTGACTGGTACGGCACCACCTGAACAAAACGGTTGGCACAGTCGATGCCGTCTGCCGGCACCGGCATAATCGCCACGGTCCACTGTGTGCCCCGGTCACGCAATACTGTGCCTCCGGACAGAATAGCCCTCGTCCGGTCCAGGCTGATGCGAAATGTTTCAGCAAAGTCCAGGCCGTGCCGCCGGAACGCTGCGCTCTGGCGTGCGAAGGCCTCCTGGAACAGCCCCATGAAGGCGTCGAAGCCCGCCTCGCCGGGAACTCCTTTGACGAAGACGACTTGCGGCGAACTGCAGGCTAGCTGGTCGAAGATGACGATATCCGTAACCAGGCGGGTAACGGCGGCGGGCTTGATAATGGCCGGGTCAATCACGGCCATGCTCATGCGCGGTCCAAACACAACGTCTTCACAGTCCCACCGGGTGGGCAGGCCACGAATCGCGTCCACGGCATCCCGCCCTCCCCAGGCAATGCGAACATCGGCAGCCAGGCTCATGGCCTGCTGGGCTTCACTGTGATTCCTGTCGAAGCTAACCACCAGCGTCTCGTCACTGATGATCCGGCCGACGGGTGACTGGGCGGCCAGAGCACGCAGCAGGGGTGACATCACGTCGCCCTGGCGGGAGCTGAGCCGGATCACGTTGGCGTTGCCCAGGGCGGCGCTGACTGCCCAGGAGAATACCGCGAGCAGGGGCACATTGCCGGCCACCCAGTGGCAGACCAGGCCCCGGGGCAAGAGGCGCAGGCTTTTCCGTGGACCGATGGCTATAAACTCGCTCAAGGCGCCGGGCGCCGGAACCTCCCGGGAAATCAGGCTGCGAAGATTGTCCTGGCGCAGGAAGGCGCTCAGAAATGCAAGACCATCCGCAGGGAGGCCCTCGCGAAGGCTTCCGGCACCAGACAGCAGCGCCTCAGACAAGCCATGGAGGGCGGCGAGCCGCTCGTTGATCCCCGCACTGGCCTGCCGGGGGAGGCTCCGCAATGCTGCCAACTGGCCGGCGAAGTCTGTCCCCGGAGATACCGGAGTCCACAGGGGCTCAACGGCGGGGGACATCGCTGCACCCCCGAACTTCAGAGCGTGGCGCGCGGCCCTCGAAGAGAAACGACTTGCCGGGACGACCACAGGGGCAGCCGTCTGCGCGCACGATGCGGCCAAGGTCTTCGGTCAACACGCTGTGATTCGGGGCCGCCAGGGGCAGGCAGCTGATCAGCTGGATCAGGCCCGACTCGCCTACTGACGCAGGAGCAAGGGTGTCGCCGCGCCGCGTGATCACGTCCGCCCAGTAGGGCACGTGCTTGTAGCCCGCGGAACAATCCGGGTACGGCATGCCGATCTGCTCCACGGCCCCATAGAAATCCACAACCCGGTCCGGGCGCAGGCCCCAGGGACCCGAGACGACTGCATTGAATACCGGCTTGTCCACGGCGAGCTCCACCAGCTTCTTCCAGCCACCACTGTGGAGGAGCACCGAGTCCGGATGGGCTCGCGGCAGAGCCAAACTCGCCATCTGCCGGTGCGCGTTGTAAAGCATGAACGTGAAGCCGTAGGCGATGAACGGGGCGTTACCGATCTTGTCGAGAGCCCGGTGCAGGGCATCGGGGTCAAGTTCGGGACCGTCGCGGCCCTCGCGCAGCACAAAGTGGAATTCCGTTGCCAGGTGGGCAAGCGCCAGGATAGCTGCGCCCCGGGCACTGAAGGCCTTTGCGCCCCGCACCGTTTCTTCGAGGTCAAAAACGATGTACGGACGGCGCTCTGCCCCGATGAAGTCGGTGAGGATCAGATTGGCTGAACGGGACTGCCGCTTCCGGCTGGCCTTGTCGATATAGATTCTGGACGCCTGCGTCGACGTGGTTGCGGAGGATCGGACCACGGCCACGTCACCTGCAACTGACCTCAGGTCGTACTCCTTGAATGCCGTGACGGGCACGAAGGGGTAGCGCTGTACGTAGTCACCCTCCCCGCCGCCATACTGCTCCCAGTCAGCGAGCAAGCTCGCGTAGCCGGGACACCGCTCCCGGTGGTACTCCAGCAATTCCGTCAGCTTGGACGCAAGGAAAACGGCCTTGTCTGCCGGCGGCATGGCGAAGGGAGCCACGCCGGGGACGAACAACTGAAGTTCCTGCGTCTCGGCAGGTTGCACGGGCAACGGTTGCTCGCCATGAGTGGCCATTCAGGTGATCTCCCGCACTGCCAGGCTGGCATCGTTCGGCGAGAGGCGGGATCTCTGGAGCTTGCCATTGGCTGTCATCGGAAACTCTGTGACCTCGAAAAATCGGCTCGGCACCTTGGCCGCTGGGAGTCGGCTCGACAAGAACTCGACGAGCACCCTGCGGAGCGTCGGCTGCCGCAACTTGACATAAGCAGCAGCCACCATACCCCGCTGAGGGTCCTCGAGGCCACTGATCGCGCAGGCTTCCACGTTCGCGTGAGTAGCCAGCACCCGCTCAATCTCGAGGGGCGCCACCTTCTCGCCTCCCACGTTGAAAACGTCGTCCCGCCTTCCGACCACGTAAAGGTATCCGTCCCGCAGGTAGCCCAGGTCTGCCGAAAGCAGCAGGCCGTCAGAGGTAAACGCCGCCGCCGTGGCCTTGGGATCGTTCAGGTAGCCGGCGAACACATTCGGGCCACGGACTGCAATGATGCCCTGCTGCCCGTCCGGCAGCGGGGCGAGGGTCACCTCATCCAGCACCCGGATCTCCAGACCTGCAATTGGCCGGCCGCAGGTCGGCTCCCCGAATCTTGAATCGTCGTCCCGGATAAAGGACACCCTTGGCGTCGCCTCGGTCATGCCGTAGTTGTCGAAAAACACCGCGCTGGGAAAGACCTGGCGGATCTCGGGCAGCAGGCTACGGTCCATCGCGGCACCTGCCGAACAGATGACGCGGACCGTCGGCATGGAGATTGGCGTCAGACGGCGCATCGTGCAGAGCGCCTGATAGGTTGTTGGCACTCCGCAGAAGGTCTGCAACTCGAGATCGTTAACCGCGCGCGCAAACTTTATGGGATTGCGGAGACTGGCGAACAGCCGGCTGCGACCGCCTACAGCCAGCATGCAGAACAATTGGGAAAGCAGCGCGTAGCTGTAATGCAGAGGAAGGACGATCGCCGCCGATGGATAGTCTCCGTAGTTCAGGTAGGCCCCAATCGCCCGCACCGAGTGCGCAAGGTTCGCCTGGGAAACCACGACGCCCTTAGGCACACCACTGGTTCCAGAAGTGAACAACACCAATGCCGGCAAAGCCGTGTCCCGTCTGTCGAGACCCGGTCCACGATGGGCCTCCGCCTCTTCAGGAGTGACGAGCGCCCAGTCCCCACAGGGTGCAGCCAGCTGGCTGATCAAAGCCTCCGGCGCCAGGGGATCGATCGGGACAGCCACGTTGCCGCTATAGGCAATCGCACACAACAGGCGAACAAAACCCACCGTGCGCTCGGCCGGCACCAGCAGAAAGCGGCCGGTGCCAAGACGCCGCGCCAACCCCGAGGCAACGGCCTGGGCCTCGTCTCGGAGTTGGCCGTAGGTCAGCGCCCGCTCGTCGTCTACCAATGCGATGCGCGAGGGATCTGCTGCGTCGAGCGAGTCTAGGAAGTGACCCGGCACAGGCCCTCCACGGTCTGCTGCACATCAGTCAGGTAGGCCACCAGTTCCTGGCTGTTCTCAGGCCGGCGGGGGTTGGAACGTATTGCCACATCCTGTTGCATGCGTGCCGCCACAACACAGCGATAGTCCTCATCTGCGAGGCGCCAGACTGCGGAGTCGGGGGCGAGACCGGCCAGCGCATCAGCCACAACGGGCTTCACCCTTTCGGCCAGTTCGTTAACGTCCCGCAAACCAAGCCGCTTAAGCAAACCAGTCATCTGGGCTGTGCCGCCGTTGAAGCGCAACCCATCGAGGAGACCACTGGCGTTGGCCTGCCCGTGGGGCACACCATCCATGGCCAGAGCATGGGCAGCCGCGTGCACCACACCTACAGAGCAGTTGGCTGCAGCCACACCGCCCAGGAAGCTTGCCTCAAGAAGTCGTTCCAGTCGGCTTGGCGACGGCGGTGCCGAGTAGTGGTCGAGTATGGTGCGCAGGGCGCTGATGGCCGCCTCTTTCCCGAGAGGAACCGGGACCAGGGACAAGAAACCTTCAATGGCATGACTGAGTGCGTCACACAGAAAACCCGCCAGCTGGGCCCGGCCGAGACTCTCCAGGAAGCGGGCGTCGAGGACGACACGATCAGCCAGGAACAACGGCGAGACAACGGCGCTCTTCACGCCCCCAGGCAACTGGAACACGGCGACGTCCGCCGCCTCGGCTCCGGTACCGCAGGTGGTGGGAATCAGCCAGAGCCTGGGGCGGGCGGGGCCCTTATCCTGATCGCGGAGCTGGCCGGTCAGTGGGTCGAGCAGGCCCGCCTGGGTGGCCCATGCCAGGCGGGCCCAGTCGAGAACAGAGCCGCCGCCGATGGCCACCAGTTGTCGAGCAGGGTGGCGGGCAAGAAACCGGGCGGCAGCAGCAATACCCGCGGCATCAGGCTCGCCAGGTGCCTTGGTGAGATGATTTTCCGGCCCCAGGCGGACGCCAGCACGGTCAAGTACCCGGGCGATCAGCGCCGTGGCTTCCGGCGCTGCCGTCGTCAAAAACACCATTTCCGACACCCCTGGGTCCTCGGAAAGGACGCGCAGAGACCCCGTGCCGCTGGTCACTGACGCGGCGTGGCGGAAGACAGGAAAAGTTAACTTTATCTTGGCCATACGCGCTATCCGGTGTGCATTCTAGCAGTCCGGGTGCCGGGCTTAATGTGACGCCATCTGCCATCTACCGGGGCACCGACCGGGGCCAGAATGCTCCCTAACGACCGAGACGCAGCGCCCAGACCCGCGTGGGCTCACTCTCGAAAAAGCTCCCGCTCACCAGGACAAACACGTCCAGCTTCGGCGAGTACACCAGGGTGTAGTTAATCTCCAGCGGCGGCAGGTCAGCCCCCTCGATCCTGAGCCAGCGGTCACGACCATAGTCGTAGAGGCAAGTGATGTTGCGCCAGCCAGCTACGTCGGGGGGCAAGACCAGGGTCATCCCGCGCGAGGAATCGTAGGCGGCCGGGAAGTAGTAGCCTCCGCCTGCAGGACAGAGATCGCCGCCCGGCGAGCGCCGCTGCCACTCGCCGCGCTGCCCGGGCACCGACCCAGGTTTATAGACCCAGACATCTCCGGCACCGAGTGGCCTGCCAAACACCAGCATCACGCCATGCCGACTGTCGAACTCCGCATTGAACCAGCCCCAGTGGTGCGTCTCCGACGTCGCCAGCTGCCACTCGCGGCGGTCTGGCCCGAGTTCCCAGACACCGATCCGGGGCAGTTCGTCTTCGCCGCCCAGGCGCACGAATGGCGTGGCGACAGCCGTGGATGAGTACGCAATGACGGTGTTCCGCAGCGGATCGTAGACGGCGCCGGCGGCAAAGAAGTTGGGCAACCCGTCCTGCAACTCCGGCGCCATTCGCCACTGCCGATTCTCGAGCGCGTACGTCCAGGCCGGATCGGTCTGGGCACCGGGTGCCGGAACGAAGCTGTGCTTGGCGCCAGAAAAGACCATGACCGAATCAGCCGACGGGTCATAGATCATCGCGTCGTAGATGTGCATTGGCCAGGGCTGCAGTTGCTGGAGCCCTGCCACCCTGCGCCCCTTGGCGTCCGTGCGCATGGCGTAAGGGGGCGACGGCGGCTGGTGTCCGATCCACTTAAGGTCTCGCAGGCGCAGCTCGTAGATCGCGTTATCGAAACTCACCAGGTGCTCGTCGGCACCGAACAGAATCAGACTGTCCCGGGATTGGTCGTAAACGGACCCCGAATGACTCCACCTGAATGAGGGTGCTGGGCCCAGCGTCACCGGCATCTCGATCCAGCGATTAACGGGCAGCTTGAGTTCCCAACCGGTGCGGGGAGCCGCTGGCTGCGTGCGCAGAGCTTCCAGATCGACGCTGGCTGTCAGTGCCGCGCCCAGGGCAAGGCAGGCCAGCACCACTGCATATACGGACCACGCCGGAACTCTTTTACCGTCCACTGTCCTGCCCGCCTACCAGAAGTGCGCCAGACGCGCGAAGGTCAGGGCCCAGGCCGGTGCTGCGAGTAGTGCGAGGGCCGCCAGCAGGGCCGCCAGCAGGTCCAGGACACTGGCTGGGTCCCGCGGCCGCCGGACAGCAGCTACGGCATCTGCCAGTCCGGAACCGAGCGCCACGACCATCACCACCCAGGGAAGGGTGCCGCCCAGGACCGTCAGCGCCGGGACGGCGACCGGCAACACCAGCACGGCCGTGGCCGGTGCCCGCAGCCACCGCCCAAGGATCAACATCACCGCCAGCAGCGCCCACCCGATCAGCGCCGGACCGACGCCCAGCGCGACAACCCCTTGGGCTATAGCCTGCTGCCAGCCCAGCAGGCCCGCGGCCGCGAACAGCAATGCACCGGCGAACACCCAGATCGTGGCAGTCCCCAGGCCGTGCAGTGCGGGACCAGTGGTCCGCATCATGACGCCCCAGGCTCGATACCAGCCAAAGCGCAGGACGCAGCCGGCGAGAATCATCAGGACCAAAAGTGCAGCTGCTTCGACGGGCCGTGCATAACCAAAAAGCACCAGCGCGGCGCTCAGGGCGAGCGCAGCAACCAGCAGCAACGTCGGCAAGTAATGCCCGGCTGCCTGTACCTTAGCGCCCCGTCGGCGAAGCACGGGCAACAACGCCACTGCGGCCGGGGCGGTGGCGATCAGGAGCGGAACGACCGCTCCCGCCCACAACGTCGCCAGCCTGACACCAGCCACGAGTCCCAGCAGATAGAGCAGAAAGCCGAAGGGCACTAGGGAGCGCGCCAGGTGCCGGACGGAATCCGGGAGCAGGGCTACCTGGACGGATTGCGGGCCGGGGCGCTCTTCGGCTGCGCCAACCTGCCAGAGCGCCAGGGCGATGCCTGTAAATGCCAGCGCACCAAAGTCGCTCCCGGCAACGATGTTCCAGGCGAACTGGGGCATCGACAGGTAGCCTTCGTCGCCTGAACCAAAGACCAGGAGCGCTGCAGCCACCGTGATCACCAGTGCCGGCAACCAGGTCGAGCCTGGCGGCGGAAACCCCAACAGGGTCGTTTCCCCCGCAGCGCTCGGGCTGACTGCAGTCCGGCGTGTTGGCCAAGCCAGCAGTGCGCGGATCACTGCCAGGCTGGCAGCGATGGTCGCAAGACTCAGCGGCAGGAGTAACGAGAAATCGGGGTGAAAAGCGGAGCGGCCAGCATCAAGATTTCCTCCCAGTTGCTGCCCGACCAGGGCGACCGCAAGCGTCAGGGGCGCTAGCAACAGCGCGGCCCTTCC
Source organism: Gammaproteobacteria bacterium (assembly GCA_031409515.1). GTDB lineage: Bacteria > Pseudomonadota > Gammaproteobacteria > Steroidobacterales > SHZI01. The sequence continues at coordinate 134,629 of JANNXJ010000016.1, forward strand.
CACCCACCCGGCGCCGGCCTGAGGCACCGCAACAAGTCCGAGGGTGAAGAAGCCCGCGACAGCCACCAGAACCGCCACGGGCTCCAGCCATTCGTGCATTACGTTCAGGCCGAGGGACTGGCGAAGGACCCACTCAGCGATGGCCCCGCCGACCGCCAGGAACATGGCCAGAGCAGCGACGCCGACGATCAAGCCAACCGTCAGTGCATCAAGCGTCGCAAGAACTGTCATGGGGCGTCGCATCGGGCTTCCGGGCTGCCCTACTGGCAGGCTGGTGAACGGCTAGGGGCTTTCGGGTCTGTGAGGCTATCGACGGGCCCGCGATCGTCCCCATGGTATCGTCCTGAAGCATGCATTCCCAGCCAACATCCATGCCCACCAGCGGCGAAACCATCCGGCTGGCAGCTGGTCATCCGCCCATCCTGGTGCTCGTGGTGGATACCGAGGAAGAGTTTAACTGGGGGCAACCCTTTGACCGCCGGGCCGACGCCGTGACAGCGATGCGGGAGATCCACCGGTTCCAGGAGCTCTGCGACGGGTTCAAGGTGCATCCCTGCTACGTTGTCGACTATCCAGTCGGCGCCAAAGCAGAGGGCTATCAGCCGCTACAGGCGGCCGCGGCAGATGGCCGCTGTGAGATTGGCGCGCACCTGCACCCCTGGGTGAATCCGCCGTTTACCGAGGAAGTAAACCCACGCAATTCCTACCCGGGCAACCTGCCGCGGGAGATCGAGCGGGCGAAGTGCGCAGAACTCCGCGACCAGATTACGAAGACTTTTGGGACCGCTCCCGTGACCTACAAGGCGGGACGGTATGGCATCGGGCCCAACACCCCGCAGATTCTCAGCGAACTTGGCTTCCTCATCGACCTGAGCCCGGCACCAGGCTTCAGCTACGTGGGTGACGGCGGCCCTGACTTCACCCACCACCCAGTGGCCCCCTACCGGTTCGGCGAGCAGAATGACCTGCTGTGCCTGCCCTGCACCGGAGGCTTCACAGGCGCACTGCCGCCCGGGGCCGCCGCGTCGGCGTTCATGCTTGGCGCCCGCCCGCCCTTCCGGAGCCTGCGCTGGCGTGGCATCTTGTCCCGACTAAACCTCGCCCGCCAGGGCCGCTTGTCCCCGGAGGGCTACACGCTGGCACAGAACAGGGTGTTGACCGACACGCTTCTCGCCCGGGGCATCAGGGTGTTTAACTACAGCTTCCACAGCCCCACCCTCAAGGCGGGCTGCACCAGCTATACCCGGACCACCGCCGACGTGGAAGCGTTCCTGAGTCAGATCAGGGATTACATCGACTATTTCCTGAACGTCATCGGCGGCGTCGTATTGCGTCCGCTTGAGGCACGGGAGATTCTCCTCCGACCTGCCCTCGCGGCCAGGAAGCAATAATGTCCGTTACCGCACTTGTCTTTCTCGCAGTCTATTTCTCGGGAATCGTCCTTGCGGTGATCAAGCACCCCCGATTCGGGTTGTATGCGTACTTGTTCGCCTTCTACGTGCACCCACCGGGGGCGTGGTGGCGCGATGACGTTCCGGATCTGCGCTGGGCGCTGATAGCTGGCCTGATCACCCTGATAACTACTGTGCGACTGGCCAGCGACCAGCAGCGAGTCGCCTGGTATCGCACGGGTGGCGGCGGATTTCTCGTCGCCTATGTGGCCTGGATGGTGATACAGGGGCTGTGGGCCATCAGTCCATACCACACCGAGGGCGTGGAACTCTACGCCAAGTACATCATCCTCTTTTACCTGATCTACAAGCTGGTCAACACCGAGGAAGAGATGCGCAACTTCTTCCTGGTTCACGTCATCGGCTGCGCCTATCTGGGCTGGCTGGCCTACGGCAAGACCTTCCGTGGCCGCCTCGAAGGCGTGGGCGGACCGGGCATCGATGATGCCAACACCCTCGGCATGCACATGTCCACCGCCGCAGTCTTCGGCGCTGCCCTGCTCCTGCGGGGAGGCCGCAACGTTCGCCTGCTCGTCATCGCAGCCATGCCCCTGATCCTCAATACGGTGGTACTCACCGGCAGCCGGGGTGCATTTGTCGGCCTTCTGGCAGGCGGCATCAGCGTGTTCTTCTCCAAACCGTCCGCGAGGAAGGCAGTGGTCTACGCACTCGGCGGGCTCGCCGTCACGCTGTTGATCATTCTGTCTCCGCCCGATTTCATAGCCCGCATGCAAACCATTACGGTGGCAGCAGAGAATCCTGCGGAGCGCGACGAGTCCGCAGATATCCGCCTCGAACTGGCGAAAGCCCAGCTCAGGATGTTCGCGGATCATCCACTGGGCGTCGGACATCACGGCACCCGCGCCCTCGCCCCCGCCTACCTTGATGAGAGCCTGCTCACGGCAAACAGGCATGGCGGCAACGGTGCAGAACTCACCCGGGGATCCCACAACACCCTGCTTGCCGTCATGGTGGACCAGGGCGTCGTCGGACTCCTGATCTACGGAGTGATGCTCCTGTGGGCTGCCCGTACTCTCATCAGGCTCAGACGCATGGACGCGGACGGCCTGCCCTACAACCTGGCAGCCTACCGGATGTCCCTGGCCGGAGCCCTAACGATGATCCTCGTGGCAGGCATGTTTTCGAACTACATCAAGGCTGAAATTACGATCTGGTGCCTGGCACTGCTGGCTGCGCTGCAGGCTCAGGGCCTCGCTGCGGTCGGTGCGCCACTTGCCGCCCGGGAGGCATCAGCCCCGGCCAGCACGGCGGGCTACGCGCAGCAGAAGAACGCCTGAAAAGACCAGCACACCAGGCAACAGCCACTTGAGCAGATAGGCAACCTGCTCGATGGGGCAGGCCCGCTTCCAGCGGGCTGAGGGCCCGCCGATCATGACTTTATTGTCTTGCGCATCGAACACTCGATAAGCCTGGCGACGCACGACCTGGTCATTCCAATAATAGGGAATGACGCTCTCCGGCGCCTTCTCCGCCTGGGCAATGCTGAAAGGAATCACGGCGCCGTAATCCGGGTCAAGCAGAATCCAGTCGCCTTTGCCCACGTCGGCTGTCGCCACGGTATGGCCGCCCAGATCAACGAAGCCTGTGGGCAAACCTCGCCGCGACAGGAAGTCCACCAGGGCCAGTGACTGCTGGCCACAACGCCCGACCCCGCGCTCCAGCGTCCGGCGGTAGCTGCAGAATTCGTAGTCCCGGTAGGTGTCAGGTTTGAGGTACGCCAGCGCGAACAGGAGGTAGTTCTCCCAGACAGGAACGGTCATGTGCAGCCGGTCGGGACCGAAACGCGCGACATCAGCGGGGTCCAGGTGGGCGATACCCTCGTGAATCACACGAGTCGCCTGGGTAACGAGACTGACCGCATCGCCGTCCGGGATCGCCTCCAGACGCGCGACACTCTCAGCATAGGGAAGCGTAACCGAGCCTGCGAAGTCCCGATACCCGACGGCATCCGGAGCCCGGAGCGACGCAAAGAATACGCCGTAAAGATTCAGTGCCAGCAGCGCCAGTCCTACGACCGTAGTGGCGAGACCAGGCAGCAGCCAGCTTGGCCCCTCACTGGTGCCCGTCCCGAATGGTTCTGTATGCTCACTACCCACGTCGTGCAACTCCGCCGTTCAGGTAAACCAGGTCCACCAAGACTAGCCCCGATCGGGGACCGACAGTGAAGCTACCGCTGTCTCCCGAAGAACTTCCTCCAGCACCGCAACAAGCTTGCCAGCCTGGCGGCGCCGCGAGAACGGGGCAATCTGCTCCAGAGTCGGCCGCGAGGCGGACCCTGTGCGCAACTGCGCGATAAAGGGCCGCAGGACGCTGGAAATCTCGTCGACGTTGCCGATGTCGGCGCGACTTTCTACGCCGAGGCCACGGAGTACGTTCTCCGTCTCCCCTGCCCGGTCGAGCAAAGCAAGGATTGGGCGACGAGCATAAAGATACTCATATAGCTTGGCGGGAACCGCGTGGTTGTACGCACTCCCCTGAAAAACCAGCAGGGCATCAGCAGTGACCATCTCCTGGATCGCCTGCTCATAGGGCACGTGGGGCTCAAAGCTCACCAGGTCGCTGACGCCCAGCCGCTCGGCCAGTGTCCGGTACTCGTCTTCCACGCCGCTGGCGCGCAGGACGAGCCGGAAGTCCGCAGAACCGAGTACGCCCTCCGCACGCAACAGACCCAGCGCCTCGAAGAGCGGCCCCGGATTCCGACCATCACTCGGCATCTCACCGCTGTGCACCAGTCGCAACGGACGCCCAGACTGAAACGGCGCACTGCCGGTGTGCTCAGGGAAATTGGTTTCATCGTACCCGTTGGGAATCACAACGGACCGGCCAGCGAGGTGGGGATAGCGGTCCACGTACATCTGCCGCGTATGTTCCGCTGTAAAAATACAGCGCGCGGCCCGGGCAACCGCCTGACGCTCAAGCCATCGGGTGATCCGCCAGCGACGCGGGTCCGCTGGGTATCCCTCCATGGTCATTGGATCCCGGAAGTCCACCACCCAGGGCAACCCAGAAGCACGTGCGAGAGTCAGGCCCACCAGCGTGGCGGTCGTAACAGGAAAAGTGGACCAGATGATGGCCGGCTTGTACCGCCGGATGAGCGAGAGCCCCGCCGGCACGGCCCCCAGGAACCAGGAGATCCAGGGGTCCGGCATCGCCAGCAGGCCAAGGTAACGTCGGCGGATGGACAGGTGGCGCGTGGCATCGAGCCCGAAGGCCCTGCAGACCGGCACATCCTCCGGGATCTCCCCGAGCTGGCTGGGGTTTTGCCTGCTGTAGGCGCGGGGATGCACGGTCAGCACGACCGGACGCCAGCCGTCCTCCCGGAGGTAGCGCACGAACTTGAGCGCCCGTTGCATCCCGCTGCTCGTGGCTACAGGCGGAAAGTGAAAGGCAATGCAAAGGATGGATTTGTTCATTAAGACAGTGCCGGGGGCGATGGTGGCCACCTCCGGGCCATCAGGCGGCAGTCTAGCGCGGCGTGCGACTGTTGCAGCTCGCAGCTTCGCATTTTCGCAAACTGGCATGGCGCCCTGAGCGGCCGGGGATATATGCTGTGAACTCACCGGATTGTCGGCCCCCGCCATGTGGTTCCTAGTCAGCCTGATCGTTGCGTCTGGCCTCTGCGCTGTCGGCCTCTATCAGCTCTACCGGCGCCGCGCGCCTGCAGCAGGACAGCATTCTCCAGGCCTGGTGCTGAGCCTCCTCCTGATTTTGAGCCTGGGCGCCCTTTCGACCCTTCTGGGTGGCGCAATCGAGCACAAATTCGGCCTCGTATCGGCGGTCAGTAAGCTGGCGGATAACCCCGCACCCGGCCCCCAGACCTCGGACCCTGATGATAATGACCCGGGCCTGGTCCGCCAGCTGGCCAGGAACATCCCGACTACGACCCCACCCCAGGATGGCTCGCTCACGGCATGGCAGAGCTGGCAAAGCGACCTGCGCAACCACCTGCTCATCGACGTCTACGGGAATGCCGACCTGTTCAGCGCTGTGCGCGAGGTGCCATTCCGGGACTATCGGGAATCGGTGCAAGGCGGACTGACCCAGATCCGCGCCTCCATTCAGTCGAGCGACGGCACGTGGGTACCGATAGCACTACTGATCCCCAAGTCGGCCCGTCGCCTGGCGGCTATCGTCGTCATACCGGGGCATGTGCCAGCCGGTGAATCAGGCCTGGACCAGCTGACGGGCACCAAAGACTCCTACCAGCATAGCGCGGCGCGACGCCTGGCTGAGGCGGGCTTCGCGACCCTGGCTATCGAACTCCGCGGGTTTGGCCGTCTGGGCCCCCCCCGGTTCCCGGAACACAAGGTCGTGGCTTACAACGCCCTTCTGGCCGGCACGTTCTACAAGGCGCTGATCATCCGGGACATCAAGGCGGCGACCGACTATCTCATCTCCCGTCCCGAGATCGATTCGGACCGAATGGGCATTGCCGGCGCGTCACTCGGCGGTGAGTTGGCGGTAGCCTATGCCGGCCTGGACACGCGTATCAAAGTGATCGCATTCCAGTCTTACGGAGGCTCGGCAGGAAACTTCAAGGCAGCGACCGGCAGCCTGGCACCCGACCCCTGTCATCTAATTCCTGGCATTGGTCGCTGGTACCAGCAGCAGGATGTGTTTGGCCTGCTGGCGCCCCGACCCACACTGGGCCTGCGGGGCTCCGCGGAGCCCTTTGCTGACCCCGAGTTTTTTGCCGGCCTGGAGCGCGCGTGGGCCGGGTTCGGCGCCCCGGGTAGCCTGGAACTAGGAAGCGCGCCCGGAGGTCACGAATTCGCGGTGGACCCAGCGATAGCGTTCTTCAACGCGAACCTGGCAGAGAAGCCGGAACAGCCCTGAGAAGTAAACTATAAAGTCATGACTTAATTGATTTTAAGTCCCATGACCTAGCGGCCCCTTGGAACATGGCCACCGCTTCGCATGGCCTCAGACTTTCGGCCTATGGCATATTTTCTATTTAAAACAGCATGTTGTGCATACAGCGCCGCGCCCCCCGGATGAAATACTGCATCGCGGCGCGCAATTACCCGGGGACATTTTTGCGGAACCTGACAGCGATTAGCGATCACACGCGTGACTCCTTGAATCGATAGGGGCCGAACAGACCGGTCTTTTCTCCGTGTCACTGGCGCCGCCACCAGCGGCTAAATTAAGCGCGCGTAAATATTATGTTCATACGCGAACGGTATCGTAGACAAACCGCTGGGAAGTCACCTGAGTCACGTTCACTTTTGTGACGCACTTCCCCACGCGGGTCGATGTGCTGGACGAGAATTGCCGCCGACAAAGGCAAACCATCCGAAAGGGTGGGACGCAAAGCTACCGGTCTAAAGGATTCGTCCCAGGACAGCGGGGTTGCCAGACGGGTTTTCGGGACTTTGGCCCCAGGGGTCTTGGTTCTTAGACCCCCTGCCAGCTCCCGCGGAGCGCCTCGGTTAACCCGGCAGTGCTTGCGTCCTCGCGTCGACTCGTTCCATTAACACGGGCTGATTGAGGACATCTGCAAAGCTATGGCAAGGGAATGCTCTAGGTTCGGGGACCGGCGGATAAGCGCCGGACTGTTCGCCGCCACTGCGGCACTGATTCTGGCCGGTTGCGGCAATGACTACTCCTCCGGACCCACCGCTGGCCCAACTGATGGGCAAAGCGCTCCGACTATTGTTGGCAGCCCGGCGTTAACAGCTATCGTTGGAACGCGCTACAGCTTCATACCCGGCGCCAACGATATTGACGGCGACTCACTGACGTTGTCTGTCCAGAACCTACCGGCGTGGGCTGCTTTCAACGCCACTACCGGGGAGATTAGCGGGACTCCGGACGTGGGCGACACCGGCGGTTACCCAGGGATAGTGATCCTGGCCTCCGATGGGGTGAGCACGGCTGCTCTGCCACCCTTCCGCATCGACGTGCAGCAGGCTGGCGGATTTTCCGCCACGCTCAGCTGGCTACCGCCAACGGTCAATGCCAATGGGACTCCGCTTTCTGATCTCGCGGGCTACCGCATATTTTACGGTACTCAGTCCGGCAACCTCACCAATTCACGACAAGTCAACAATCCCGGCATTGCCACTGTCGTTATCGACAATCTGAATGCCGGGAGGTACTACTTTTCTGTAGCCGCCTTTGACGTCAACGGCAACAGCAGCAGCCGCTCTGCCGAGGTATCGGGACTGATCGGCTGAGCGCCACTTAACGCTCGCGGATTGGATCACGGATGATCGATCAACACGACCTGCTCCCAGAGGACAGACACCATGGCGTATAGACACATCGCAATCTGCACACTCGTTGCTCTCGCGGCGGCTCACACCAGCACTGCCGGAGCGGCAACACCGGAGGCTGACTTTGCAGCACGGTGCGCGACTCCGGGGGTGCTGAAGTGCATCGGCTTCGACACGCAAGCAGACATGCTTGCCACTGGTGAGGTGCGGGATGTGAGTACCGGCGAAGCGGTAGTCAACCCGCAGGCTTATCCAGACAACGTGAACGCGGCGGGTTGGCGCTACCCGGCAGTCGATACCAGCGTATCGGCTTCCGGAGGCGGCTCTCTCAGATTGACCGCCAACCCGATTGCGGCGGCCAATCATTCCGGTGGGTTCTACTACGGCGAGCAGGGTCCGGTGGACTGGCCACAGACCTTCGGGGCAGGTACTGACTTCTGGATTCAGTACAGGGTTCTCTATGACGCTGAGATGGCGAATAACGCAAACTGGAAGGCTGCCGGTGGTGATGGCAACAAGAACATCATCGTCTTCCGCAGCGGTAAGTCGTGCAACGACCTGGAGGTCACTGTGCAAGACGTGTACGCAGCGGGCTACCTGCGCACGTACACGAACTGCGGTGGGCAGAACACTTATCAGTGTCCTGTCGGTGTCGCGGGGAGTTCCTGTGCCAGTTGGAACACTGGTGTCTATGCTCAGTACGCTCAGGGGCGACCCTTCGACAACCATATGTACGCCTATGGGCCGGAACTGAAAGACTTCTGGTGCGTGAGAGATCGGGAGTCCGATGCGGCCTGTCCCTACTTCTCCGGACGGTCGGGCGTGTGGCACACATGGATGTTGCATATCACGGTCAAGGGCAACGGGGTTGTCGGCAGCAAGATCGAGTCGTGGGTCTCTCGCGGGAATGGCGAACCAATGCGGAAGAGCACCGACTTCACCTTCCCGTGGAGCTACGAAGCTGGTGGCGCGTTCAGCAACATCATGCTGACGCTCTACCACACGGGGAAGAGGTCCGGCGCACACCCGGTGGCGAATGCTTGGTATGACGAGTTCATCCTGTCCACGCAGCCGATCCCGGCACCAGGGGCGGTTGCGCCGGGCCCGCAGGACACGGTACCGCCAGCTCCTCCTTCTGGACTGTTCGTGCAATAGCCAGGAGCTGCGGCAACGTCAGGGCAGATTGCGGACAATCCTTGGTCCGATAGTATTCGCTGCCCACAGTGGCAGTCTTTTCCACAGGCTGATGACCAGCGCGAACTTGGGATTGGCGGGTGATAGCCCCGGCATTGCCTGGCCCGGGGCCAGCCAGTAGTGCCAGTACAGCTGCTGAGGTCTGGCGCCCCACTGGGACTTGAACTTGTAGGTCCCTGCATCCACGGAAGACCGGCCGAAGTCGAACTGGCGGACGCCTGATTCAATGGCGTCCTTCAGTACGCTCCAGTAGAGCTGCATGTTTACCCCCACGCGATTGAACTCCCGGAGTGAGGACGCCCAGGGAATCTCCAGCCGGTCACCGTGCCGCAGGGTGAAGCCGGCAGCAACAGGCTGGCCTTGCAGATAGACCACCGCCAGCCGGGCTGTCGAGGGCAGGCGTTCCGCGATGCTCCGGAACAGGGACTGGGCATACACCGGGGTGCCCAGGTCCCGCATGTTCTGGGCAAAGACCCGGTAGAAGTCAGGTACCAGCTCGGCGCCACCGAAGCGAGTGGTTGCCCCTTCCCGCTCCGGCCGCTTGATCTGGGCGCGCAGCTTCGAGCCAAGCGCGGTCCACTGCTCGTCAGGGGTGGGCGCCAGATCCAGTAGCATGGCTACCTTGTCGGTGCGCACAGCCAAGCCGGCCCGGGGCTGCTGCTCACGAAGCTCAACATGACTAACTCCCAGACGCTCCGCAAGCCCAACCGCTGCGCTCAGCAACGCGACATCGGCGTCCGGTCCATCAGACAGTGATCCCCCGTAGTTAAAGAAAGGTAGCGAGACCAGGAAATCACCAAAAAGCATGCTCTTCAGGCGCACGAGGGGCAGTACACCACGCCAGACACCAGCGGCATCCCGGGCTGCCAGGTAGTAGACCTGGCAGCCAAACTCATGGGTCATGATCTCCCGCCACTGCCAGGCGTGGTAGACAGACGACGACGGGTGGGCAGCTACAAATGCGTCCCACCGGGACGCGGCGTCGGAGCCAACTTCAGATACCTGCATGGAACCAGGCACAGTCGCTTCAGGCGAAACCAAGCACGCGATCAAACCTGTCCCAGGAAAACTCACGCAGCAGTCGGTCCAGGCGACCCTCGGTCTTGTGCAGATTGTTGTAGTGCCTGAAGCGCGACTTCCAGGACGCGCCCTGGATCCGGGGCTGGTCCGGATCGACTTCCCACGGGTGCAGGTAAAAATAGCAGGGATGACCGTCACCGTTCACCCGCCGCATCGCCCAACTGAACAGCCCGTAGGGCAACAGGCGGAAGTATCCGCCACCGCCGCAGGGTAGTCGCTGGCCAGCCACCTCAAGGGTCGTAATGGGGCACTCGGTCAGGCTGGTTCCCTCCGGCCTAAAATTGAACCGGGGAGCATCCGGAAAACCGTAGATATCGTGTCGGACAGGGTTCACGCTGGAGGAGTAACGGTATCCCGCCCGGTCGAGTTCCTCGAATGCCCACTGGTTACGCTTCACAATCGAGAAGCTTGCCGCCCGGTAGCCCAGGACGGCGATGCCGGAGGTGTCTTCCAGGATTGCCTTGCTGCGCCGAACGTCTTCCGCGAACTCCCCGCGGGTTTGCCGGAAGGCCGGAACGTGGCGGCAGCCATGGCTCCCGAGTTCGTGACCTTCCGCGACAATCCGTCGGATCAAGGCCGGGTGCTGTTCCGCCACGCAGCCAAGGGTAAAGAAGGTGGCCTGCACCCGGCGCCTGTCGAACAGGGCCAGCAGGCGTTCGGTATTGGATACTACCCGGGAGGAGTGCTTGTGCCAGTCAGTGCTCTGAATCTGCTGGTCGAAGGCGGCGACATGGAAATGCTCCTCCACGTCCACCGACATGACATTGACAATGGGGGCCGCAGTAATCAGAACGACCGGCCGACTGTCACGCCGACCTGACTCTCGCTGTAGTTGTTGTCGTCATCAGATGAGCCCTTAATCTGATCGTGGGCCACCCACCCCGTGAGCAGGGTACGCAGGCCAAGCTGGTAAGCACAGCTCAACCTGCCCCGAAGTTGAGTATCCGAGTCAGCCGCAGGCGTATCCTTGTTGAAGTCCCGGTTCGCGCCGTATGCGTCCAGAATCAGATTCGTTCGGGCTCCAAGCTGGTAAACCCAGCGCGCACTTGCGCCCGCCTGCACGTTATCGCCAGGATTGGTCAGGCCTTGCTGGGGAATATTGATGGTCTTGTCGTAGAACACGTTGAACGCCACCGTGTTCCGATTGAAAGATCGGGACACTGCCACACCTCCGCTCTTCTGCAGGAAGTAGAAGCCCGTGCCGGGGGCAACCAGGTCGGGCGGCAATGCAGGACCTGGCGGCGGCGGCGGCTCCCCCGGGTCGGCCGCAGGAAACGCCAGTGAATCATCGATGCCTTCCGTGGTTTCGGGCTCTTCTGAATAGAAAGCCCGAATGAAGTCTGCCGGGCTGTTGCCGTACCGGTACTCAAAGCTGCCTGCCCAGGTCGAGCCAAAAGAGCGCCGCCCACCGGAAGCCTCGAAGGCCGAGCGGGCCGTTGTCCGCCGTACACCAACGGCCCAGATGCCATCCTTCAGCGCTGCGTTACTCGGATCATTGATATCGCTCTCCATGCCGCCGGTGGCAAAGGGGGCCCACCCGCCTGCCAGGTTGAGGAACAGTGAGACATCCAGCAACTGATCCTTGGCGTCGGGCGAAGCCTCGTACTCGAAGGCTTCATACGCATGGCGCAGAGACCAGCTCAGTCCGCGGTCTTTCAGGGGCCCGTCCCAGACGGTCTCGATTGTCTGATAGTCCGTGTCTTGCAGGGCCTCGTCGGAATAGTCCACATGACCGGCAGCGGTCGTGATAACCAGGGAACTGCCCAGAATGCCCTGGCGCCACTCCGGACCGAACTGGTACTGGGTGGCATTGCTGCGATTGCCGATCTGGGCAATATTATTGAACGTGAAGGGCTGGGCCGGGTCCACCGGGACCTGCTCTGTGCCGGCAGCAGAGTTGAGGAAGAGATGCTCCTCCAGCAATTCGAGGTCCAGGCTGACCGTGCCCTGGCTGTAGAACTCGGAACTCTGTGGCGACGGATCCTGATAGTAGCTGTCAGGCTGATTGGGATAGTTGAGGGCCTGTAACAGATAGTCGAGGCGAAAATCGTAGCGCAACCCGGTCGATGCGATTGCGATGCTGGGCTCAGCAATCAAGACGAAGCCGCCATCTTCCTCGCCAGCCGGTGCGAGGGTGATGTTATTGGTATAGACGGAGCCCAGGGTAAGTTGGCCCGTGACTTCAACGGCCTGAGCCGGTGCCGCAACCAGGAGCATCGTCGCTGCCGCCCGGGCAATTCCGGTTGCCCACGAAATGTGGCGCCGTCCGGACGGGATGGCTAGGACAGCTTGCGACTCAGTCTTCTGCGGACACATCGTAACTGTAGTAGCCGCCATGGCTCATGGACATCAGACGTGCCCGGGGAATCTTGTTTAGTACCAGCCCGATGGGCTTGTCCCGATTGAGCAACTCCAGCGCCTGGGATAGTGACTCCCGGGACGTCTCGCCGGCCACCACGGCCACGAGTATCTGGCCAACGATAGCTGCGATGGCGCCGGTATTCGGCGTGCCCAGCAACGGGGGGCAATCGAGCACTATCAGGCGATCACGGTTCTCATCGGCCAGCCGATTAACCAGGTCGCGTGCACGCTTGCTGGTGAGCAACTCCAGAGCATCATCGAAACGACGACCCGCCGGAACAAACTCCAGACCGGGAACGTCACTGCGATGGATGCAGGCGTCCAGCGGCAAACTGGGATCCTGAAGTACATCGAAAAAACCAGGCAGGCCATGCAGGCCAAGGGCGCGGCTGATGGTTGCCCTGGTGTCATCGGCATCGATGAGCAAGGTGCTGCGATCCTTCTCCATAGCAAGGGCCATGGCCAGGTTTGCGGACAGGAACGTCTTCCCGGCACCGGGCAGCGGGCTGGTGATCATCAGGACATTGGCCCGGGCTTCTGCGACGGGCCCAAAGGCGCACTGCAGGATCGAGCGCTTGAGGTGGCGCAACTCGGACCGGGATACCGGATCCCCCGACTCTATCTGCAGAAAGCCACTGGCGAGCAACGGCGCAAACGCTGCCACAGTCGAAGGCCGCTGGGTGACCGGTCGCGCTGGAGCAGCAGACTGCCCGGTGGCGCCCACTCCTGCAGTCTGAGCCTCCGCACGACGCTCGCTTTGGGTCTGAACGGCTTTCTGGATGATGCTCATGAAGGATCTCAGGCTGGCGGGATGCCGGCCATTCCGACTACCAGCAGGACGAGAAACGATACCAGCAGGCCAGAAGCAATCCCGGCAAAGGCCAGGTCACGACGATTTATGGGCTCGGCGCGAGTCATGCTCACTGAACCGAAGGTAGGTAGCCCCGTGGCCGCCCTCAGCCTTCGCCCAGAGTAGAAAACCCGATTGTGCTGATTCAGGAGAAACGCAAAACCGAGACCTGCTAACAGGGCCGCTGCCAGAACCGCAGAGTACAGCAAGAGCCGATTCGGAGACGTCGGAAACAGCGGCACCCGCGGCGGCTCAATGACCTCGAAGGTGGCTTTCTCCTCGTCGGCCTGGACATCCTCCGAGAGGCGGGCAGATTCAAGACGCTCGACCAGGGCATCATACTGGGCCTTAACGATGTCGTAGTCGCGATTGAGGCGATTCAGCTGAGCTTCCACCTCTGGGATGGTGTCCACCGACCGCCGCAGGCTGGCAACCGTGGCCTGCCGCTGGGCAAGCTGGGAGCGCAGGCTGGCCAACTCCACTTCAGTGGCGCTCAACGACGCGCGCATCTGCTGATAGACCGGATCCATCCGCGTAGTTGACGAAGGGGCGTTACCAACCCTGAGCAATTCCTGGTCGCGGATCTTGTACAAGTCTGCGAGCGTCTCCTTGACCCGCACGACGTCCGGGTGCTTGTCCATGAGCTTGATACGGAGTTCGGCGAGCTGTGCTTCAAGTGCCGTGATGGTGCCCTCGACGGAAGTGCGCGGCATGCCAATGACCGGATCCTGGTTGTCTACCTGCCGCACCAGTTCGGCGCGGCGCTCTTCCAGGGACCGGACCTCGAGCTGAGTCCGCTTTAGCTCCGCATCAGCAGCGCTGAGACGTGCGAAATAGTCGCCACCCTCGCCCGGCATCAGCCCGACGTTTTTCTTCTTGAACGCTGCCAGGCGAGCCTCCGCTTCTTCCAGACGCTTCTCATTCATCTTGATCTGCTGAGTCAAAAACTGCTGGGCTTGGGCAAAGTTTGTGCGGTCCTTACCCAGGGAGTTGCCCACGAAACTATTCAGTAGCACCTGGACGACGGCCTGGGCCATGACAGGATCGTGGTCCCGATATGAGATGTTAAAGATGTCCTGGCGCGGCATTTTCGCAATGCTGATGTTCTGGCGGAGCCCGATCAGCAACCGTTCTTTCTCTTCAGCCGTCGTCGCCCGGGCGGCGAGCCCGGATTCCGCTGCAACGAGCTTGAGCTGTGGCTGGCTAAGCAGGGCCTCGGTAACAAGGGCCACGTCGCTCAGGGTGTCAGAGTCGACGGTCAAGTTACGGAGCAGTGGCTTTAGCATGGTCTCCGTGTCAACGAAGACCCGGGCGCTGGCGTCGTACTGGTTTGGCAGCAGGAGCACTGCAACCCAGCCGATCGCAGCAAGGGCCCAGGTGGCTGCCAGTGCAATCCAGCGATAGCGCCACATGCCAAAGACCTCTTCAATGAGGTCAGCGGTGAGCTGCCTAATGTCCATGGCCGATGAGCCCTCGGGATCCGTTCGTTAGAGCCAGGACTCGGGAATGATCAGGACGTCGCCAGGCTGCATCGGAACGTTCCTCGACGTATCGCCGTCATTGAGCAGGTCCTGAATCCGCACGGGGATCTCCTGTTCCTGGCCGCCACTACGTCGGATGATCTTGGCGCGATTGCCTGCCGCGTTGGGGGACAGTCCGCCGACCTGGATGATTACATCGAGCAGGGTCATGTCCTGGCGAAACGGTATTGCCTGGGGCTGCGCGGCCTGACCTACGACCCGCACTTGATTGCCGAATGTACCAATGAAACTCGTCACGATCACGTTGACAGTCGGGTCCCGAATGTACTGGCCAATCTGGACTTCCAGATCCCGGGACAGCTGCGTGGGGGTCTTGCCGACGGCGACCACATCCTCGACCAGCGGGGTGGACACCCGACCATCGGGACGCACTGGAATCGTCACGGAGACCTCCGGGTGCTGCCAGACAAAGATCTGCAGGGTGTCGCCCGGGCCGATCACATACTCGCTCTGGGGCATGGCTGGTTCCTCAGCCATCAACGTCCTGGAGGTGCCCGAGGACTGACAGCCCGCCAGACCGAAGCCGACGAGACAAGCAACCACCATGAGCCGCGGACCAGTGGTTAAACGTGCGTTCATTCAAGTTCCCCTCCCAAGGTCAGAATCCTAACGAGGTCTGGATTATAGACCTAAGGAGTTGCCAGATATTTCCGGAGTGAATAGTGGTTGCAATGTGCCAGTCCCAGGCCACTCGATGCCGCCGAGGACGTCGCAGTCTGCCCCTGCCGATTATTGGATGTTCTGCCGGTAGGCACCATTCGGGAGGTACCGTTGACGGCAGCGTAACCGGCCGACTGGGGACTTTCTGTGACACAGGTCCCGCAGAGTCCAGGGACTGGACGGACCAAACCGGGCAAGATACCGGCTCCCTCAATCACGCGAAGCCCGCCCACGCTTATGCCAGCGCCTCTCATTACGCACATCGTTCACCGGTTGGATTATGGTGGACTTGAGAATGGTATTATTAATCTTATCAATGGTTTAAGTGAATCTTCTTATAGGCATGTCATTATTAGCATGACTAGTGCCACGGACTTCCGGCAGCGGATCAGACGCCCGGATGTGGTGATCTACGAGCTGCACAAGCGGTCGGGGAAGGATCCGGTCACTTACCTGCGCTTATGGCGACTCCTTCGCCAACTTCGACCCGCAATCGTCCACACTCGGAATACCGGAGTAATCGACTGCCAGGTTATCGCGCTGCTGGCCGGCGTACCCCGGCGGATCCACGGCTATCACGGCTGGGACATGGACGACCTGACGGGGGTCTCACCCCGGCGAAATCTCCTGCGCCGACTCTGCGACCCCTTCGTCCACCACTACGTCGTCGTCTCCCGGCAGATCGGGACCTGGCTAACCACTACACTTGGGGTGGCCAGCACCCGGGTGACAAACATCTGTAACGGCGTGGATACGGACCGCTTTTACGCCGCCCAACCCGATCGAGGGTGCAGTCGACCCGTCGTCATAGGTACCGTCGGCCGACTGCAGACCGTGAAGAATCAGATTCTCCTGGTGCGCGCCTGCGGGCAACTCCTGCGGAGCGCCCCGGACCTGGCCGGCACCTGGCAACTCCGCATCGTGGGCGATGGTCCCGAGCGCCTGCCGCTCGAGGCCGCCATGACAGCGGAGGGCCTGCAAGGAACAGGAACCATCACCGGCTGGAACGACGATGTACCGGCAGCACTGCGGGGGCTGGACATCTACGTCCTGCCTTCCCTGAACGAGGGCATTTCCAACACCATTCTCGAGGCGATGGCCAGTGGCCTGCCGGTTATTGCCACTGAAGTAGGCGGCAACCCCGAACTGGTCACTGATAACGAGACCGGGTTCCTGATTCCGGGCAATGACCCCGAAGGACTTGCCGAACGGCTGCTACGCTATCTCCGGTCACCAGGACTGGCGCAGAGCCATGGACTGGCGGCCCGGTCACGGGTGGAACGCGAGTTCAGCATCCAGCGCATGCTGATCGACTATGACCGGATGTATCGCGACGTACTTTCGTCACGTCATCTCCTGTAGGAGCGCGCCAGAGGCGCGACACGCCATGTGCGGAATTGCCGGGATTATTGAGCTTAAAACCCGCCGACCCATCAACGAGTTGCTACTGGCGGCCATGAACGACCGGCTGCAGCACCGGGGACCCGACGGTTCCGGCTTGCATGTCGAGCCAGGTATCGGCCTGGCGCATCGCCGACTGTCCATCGTCGACCTCGCCGCTGGCCACCAGCCCATGTACAACGAGGACAACAGCGTCTGCATCGTCTTCAACGGCGAGATCTACAACTTTCAGGGCCTGGTGCAGGAACTCACGGCGCTGGGCCATCAGTTTCGCACCCGCTGCGACACCGAGGTAATCATCCATGCCTGGGAACAGTGGGGTACGGACTGCCTGTCCCGGTTCAATGGCATGTTCGCCTTTGCCCTGTGGGACCGGAATCGCCAGCAGGTCTTCCTGGCACGGGACCGGCTGGGCGTGAAACCCCTGTTTACGGCCACGCTGGCCGACGGGACGCTGCTGTTCGCAAGCGAGCTGAAGTCCCTGCTCCTGCACCCGGATCTGCCCAGGCAAATCCTGCCCCATGCCATCGAGGACTACCTGACGTTTGGCTACGTGCCGGAACCAGATACGATCTATAGCGGAATCAGAAAGCTTGAGCCGGGTCACCTGCTGCTGGTCGACCGTTCTGGCCAGCAGACCATCGAGCGGTACTGGGACCTCGACACCAGCAGTTTCTGCACCAGTCATTTGTCTGAGGCAGATGCCCGGGACGAATTGCTCCAGCGTCTGACGGATGCGGTGCGGCGCCGGCTTCTCGCTGAGGTTCCGCTCGGTGCGTTCCTCTCCGGCGGTGTCGACTCCAGTGCCGTAGTCGCCATCATGGCCGGCCTGATGAAGGAGAGCGTAAAGACCTGCTCCATCGCCTTCAATGCAAAGGACTACGACGAGTCTGCTTATGCCCGACAGGTTGCGAGCCTCTATCGCACCGACCACAGCGAGCATACCGTGGAGGTCGACGACTTCGGCCTGCTGGAAACCCTTGTCGGCCTCTACGACGAGCCCTACGCCGACAGCTCGGCAATTCCCACCTACCGGGTGTGTGCAGCAGCACGTGAGCGGGTGACTGTCGCTCTGTCAGGCGATGCCGGGGACGAGGACTTTGCCGGCTATCGTCGCTATCGGCTGTTCGCCGCCGAAGAATCCATCCGCAACATCATTCCAGCGGCGATCCGGCGCCCGGTCTTCGGCTTGCTGGGGCGTTACTATCCGAAACTGGACTGGGCACCGCGCATCTTTCGCGGCAAAACCACCTTTCAGGGCCTGGCACGCGACAGCGTTGGGGCATACCTCCATGGGGTCTCCCTCTCGAGCAGGGAAACGCGCAACGCGCTCTACTCGCCTGCCTTTCGCAGCCAGCTGCAGGGCTATGACTCCCGGGCCGTGTTCGATCGCCACGTCCGCGGCAGAGACTTTCCGGACGCTCTGAGCATGGTTCAGTACCTGGATCTGAAGACCTATCTGGTAGGCGATATCCTGACCAAAGTCGACCGGGCCAGCATGGCTCACAGTCTCGAGGTGCGGGGACCGTTCCTGGATTACGAGTTTATCGAGTGGGCCACCACGCTCCCGACCAGCCTCAAGCTCCGGGGTGGCGTTGGAAAGTACGTGCTGAAGAAGAGCCTTGAGACGCTTCTGCCCAAGGAGATCCTGTACCGCAAGAAAATGGGCTTTGCCGTGCCCCTGGCCCGGTGGTTCCGCGGACCGCTCAAGGACCGGGTCCGCGCGTTGCCGGACAGCCCCTGGCTGAATGCAGACGGCATTTTCGAGCGCCGCGGACTGGAACAGATGGTCAGCCAGCACCTGTCCGGCCAGCGGGACTTCAGCCCGGGAATCTGGTCGCTCCTGATGCTGGAAGGCTTCCTCCGCTCGCCATGCCCCACATACTCACGCTGAGCAGCCTCTACCCCAGTACCGTGCGTCCGCGGCACGGCATCTTTGTCGAGGAACGCCTGCGACACCTGGTGGCCGATGGCGAGGTCACGGCAACCGTGGTTGCACCGGTACCCTGGTTTCCCTTCTCATCACCGCGTTTCGGCACCTACGCGGAACTTGCACGGACGCCGGCCACTGAGCAGCGGCATGGCCTTGAGGTCCGGTACCCGCGCTACCTGTCCATCCCGAAAGTGGGGATGAGCCTGGCCCCGTTTCTGCTGGCCCTGGCCCTGTTACCTCTGGTACGTCGCCTGAAGCGCGCGCGACCGGACCTGGCACTGATAGACAGCCACTTCCTGTATCCGGACGGCGTTGCCGCCTGCCTGGTAGGCCGCCTGGTCGGACTACCCGTGCTGATGACGGCGCGGGGTTCCGACGTCAACCTGTACCCGCGCTTTAGGGTGCCCCGCTGGCTGCTGCGGTGGGCCGTGGGGCGAGCCGCACGAGTGATTACCGTATCGGAAGCCCTCAGGACTGAGCTGCTGGCTCTCGGTACGGACCCGGCCAAGGTCGTTACCCTGCGCAACGGCGTCGATCAGCAACGCTTCCTCCCGCTGGAGAGGGCACCACTCCGGCTGCGACTGGGACTCACCGGCATGACGGTGATCTCCGTCGGCAACCTCCTGGAACTTAAGGGCCATCACCTGGTAATCGAGGCCCTGCCCCTGCTTCCCGGCGTCACGCTGCTCATCGTGGGTGAAGGACCGATGCGCACCTCCCTGGAGCGACTGGCCCGGGACCTGGGCGTAGCCGATCGGGTGAGACTCCTCGGTAACCTGCCCCAGGATGAGTTGATCGCCTGCTACAACGCGGCTGATGTGCTGGTCCTCGCGTCCAGCCGCGAGGGAATGCCCAATGTGGTCCTGGAGAGTCTCGCCTGCGGCACACCAGTGATTGCCACCCCCGTGGGCGGCATCCCGGAGCTTATCGAATCTGAAGACGCTGGCTGTCTGCTGGCAGAACGCTCGGCTGGCGCGATCGCCGCCGCGGTGCGGGCGATTGCAGTGCGCCCGCCGGGCCGTCTTCAGGTAGCCGCCCAGGCGGCTCGGTTTGGCTGGGGACCTACTATCGGGCTGCTCCGCAGGATAATCCAGGAAACCGCCGCGGGAACCTGAGTTGCCCGGCCTGGAGAGCGGCGGGCCTTGCTCACCCTCAGACGCGGCCTAAGGAAGCATCGCGCTCCCCGGAGCCGCCTCGGGCCGCGAACTGGACCAGGTCCGGTACTCCTTGCCGCCGAAGACCTCGACGAGAGCCACCAGGCTGGCGATATTCACCAGGCAAAAGTAGTAGGGAATCGAGGTAATGCGAGCGCCCAGCCCCGCCCGCCCTGCCAGTGCCCAGCCCGCCAGGGCCAGACCATAGAACAGTAACTGCCCCGCCAGCAGCACCGCATACAGGCCCGGCGCCATCGCGAGGAACAGGTTGGCAACCAGAACCAGCGCCATCAGCCAGGGCACGAGCCAACGCAACACCTTGTGGGACAAGAACTGGAACGCAAAGAAACCGTACCGAAGTGGATTCAGTAGCCGCCGCATCTTGAACGTGGCGCGCCAGGCCCGGTTGACGATGCGCACCTTACGGCGAAACTCCGCGCCGTAGCCTTCCGCGCCACCCTCCCAGGAGATCGCTTCCGGCTCATAGACGTTACGGTACCCCTGAGCGACGATCTGGAGAGGGTTCACAAAGTCAGACAGGTCTCCCGGCGCGAGGTCGCGATACAGCCCCCGGCGGATCGCGTAGATCGCCCCATCGCCGCCGACAACGGAACCGAGGCTGCTTTCCATTGCCTTGATCCAGATCTCGTAGGACCAGTAGGTCCCCTCGCTCGCGGTGGACGCGTCGTTGGTGCCGATCTGGTAGCGGGATTCGCCAGTCACGGCACCAACCCGGGGATCAGCGAAATTCTGCACCAGCTTGCGCAGTGCATCCCGCTCGTACATGGCATTCGCGTCGGAGAACACGATGATGTCACCCCGCGCCGCGCGCAGTGCCGCATTCAGGCCCACCGTCTTGCCCCCCCGGGCCTCCATGCGCAGGAGGCGGATCGTGCCACCTGCCGCCAGAACGATCTCGTCCGTGCCGTCGTCGGACGCATCGGATACCACGATGACCTCAAGGCGATCAGCAGGGTAATCAAGACTCCGGCAGTTCCCGAGCTTGGCGCCGATCACCTGCCGCTCGTTGTAAGCCGAGACAATGATGGTGACGGGGGGCTCAATTCCAGCCCGACGCACTACACGACGCACACCAAGCGCCCTGCATACCCACAGCACTGCCGGGTATCCGGCGTAGACCCAGACCAGCAGGCCCAGACAGATCCAGAAAAGCCACTCAGTAATGCTCATTTAGCGTGCAATCTCCCTGGAAACCCGGGCACTTGACGGATTGTGGACGACGTTGGTGGACAGTCTTAAGCGCATGCTGAAAAATGGACCCTTATGTCCAGATTCCTAGAAACGTTCCCGTCGGCAGACCATGAGCATAGGGTTGGCCCTGACGACCTGCAAGGACGCCAACCTCAGTTGGGACCCATCCAGATCTTCGTGGCAGGCGAGCCCCGTTGGAGCCGCACCTCAGGATCGACTGAAGGCCAGGCAGGAACGGAGGGCAACAGCCGTGACGCCGTAGGTGCCGCCTACCGAGCCCTGGGCACCCGCCTCTTCGAAACGGCACTTGGCCATTTTTCCATTGCCATCGTGGACCGGACTGCAGAGCGTGTGCTGCTGGGAGTGGACCGCAGCGGCGTCGGGGCGCTGGCCTGGGCAAAGACACCCGGTGGCCTGCTCGTTTTCGGCACCTCACCCGAGGACGTAGCCCGGCACCCCGCTGTGGCGGCAGGCCTGTCGCGCCAGGCACTTTTCGACTACCTCTACTTCCACATGGTGCCAAGCCCCGGCACCGTTTACACAGGGGTAGCGAAGCTGCGGCCGGCACATTTTCTGCTTCAGGAGCGCGGGCGCGTTACTGTCCAACACTACTGGCGCCCCAGGTTTTCGACGAAGGCAGATGCCACGCCGGCCGTTCTCCAGGAACATCTGCGCAGCTCCCTGCACGACAGCGTGGCCAGGGCTGCTGGCAGTGCCCGGCAAGCAGGAGCCAGGGTTGGCGCCTTCCTGAGTGGCGGCCTGGACAGTTCATCGATTCTGGGCATGCTGGCCCAGGCAGAGACCGGACCTGCGCGCTCGTTTTCCGTGGGCTTCGCGGCGGAGGAGTACAACGAACTGGGCTTTGCCCGACTCGCCGCGCAGCGCTTCAAGGCCGACAGCGTCGAACTGGAGGTCACGCCGTCGGGCGTTACCTCGGCTATTCCGGCACTCGCTGCCGCTTTCGATGAACCCTTCGGCAACTCTTCCGCGGTACCCACGTACTGGTGTGCAAAGACAGCGCGGGAACGGGGCGTCACCCACCTGCTCGCCGGCGATGGCGGCGACGAGCTGTTCGGTGGCAACAAGCACTACAGCCGGCAGGGTGTATTCGAACTCTATAGCCGACTGCCTGGACTCGTCCGGACCATGCTCTGCGAAGGCTTGCTGCTGCGGGCCCTGCCCGAAAACGCTCCGTTTCCACTGGGGAAACTGCGGAGCTATATCGACCAGGCACGTATCCCGCTGCCGCAACGCCTGAAGTCCTGGGACTTCATGTTCCGGACGCCCGCTGCGCGGGTCTGGGATCCGGATTTCCTGGCGGCTATCCGGCCCGGGCATCCGGACGATACGATGACGACGGTTTACGACGAACCGGAAACCGGGGAGTTCCTGGACCGACTCCTGTACTTCGACTGGCAGTTTGTGCTCGCCGACAATGACCTGCGCAAAGTCAATATCGCCTGCACACTGGCTGGCGTTGCCGTGAGCTACCCGATGCTGGATGCGGAGGTCGTCAACTTCTCACTGCGCCTGCCGCCCGAGTTCAAGGTAAAGGGCCAGCTGCTCCGGCCGTTCTTCAAGGACGCCATGCGCGGGTTCCTGCCGGATGAAATCCTGGACAAGGAGAAGCAGGGCTTCGGTCTGCCCTTCGGCCTGTGGCTGAAAACGGACCCCGGCCTGCGGGAACTGGTGCTGGACAGCTTTGCAGCGCTAAAGCGGCGCCATATCGTACGGCCGGACTTCCTGGATGACGTCATGCGCGAACATCAGGATGGGCATGCGTCCTACTACGGCTACGTGATCTACGACCTGGTGATGCTGGAGCAGTGGCTGACTGCGCATCAGGGAAGCATCCGGTGAAGAAGATCATTGAAGCCGCTGATTTCGGCTTCGAATTCCAGTTCCGTCATGGTTTCGAAGTCCAGTAACCGCGGCAGTGTGAAGCGATCGCTACTGCTTCGTGCAAGACCCCTCTTCGTGGTCACCCCACTCCGGACGCCGAGCTCCTTCAGCCAGGGGATCTGCTCCGGCGAATACTGGCCGCTGGGGTAACAGAAGTGGACCGCCGGCTCTGCACTCAGCCTGGCCAGGGACCGCCGGTTGTCGGAAATCTCTTGCTCGGCCAGCGAACGCTCCCGGGGAAATCGGTGGCGATGGGTGTGCAGCTGAAGGCTGACCCCTTGAGCTCCCAGACGCTGAGCCTCGGCGGACGTCATGAACTGGAGCTGCCGCGTGGTCTCAATCTCCACCCAGTTCACACCGACGACCTGGCACAGTGCCTCCAGGAGCCGCTGACGATCTGCCGCCTCCCGGGTGTCACCCCAGGCCTCAAGAACCTTCACAGCCTGCTCACGGGCCTCACCACGGGCAAGATCGAAGACGCCCTGAAGCCCGCTATCGACCGTGTTCAGGTCGAGGGTCTGCGGGGCAGACCGCCATAGGATGTAACCGGCGGCAACGTTGAAAACCTGGGTACACTTCTCAAGATAGTAGGTGGCGATGTACAGGGTGGCCGGGAGCTGCGCCTCCCTCAGGGCCGGCCCCATGATGCTATAGGTACCGTACCACCCGTCATCGATGGTGATGACCGTAGCCCTGGCTGGCAGGCTACCCTCATCAAGATGCCGGAGCGCTTCACCCAGAGAAAGCACGGGGTAGTTGCCAGCGGCAAGTATCTGGAGACGCCGCCTGAACGTGGCTTCAGTGATGAACAGCCCGGGACGAAACTTGTACTCGTCCGCAAGGGCGGCCCCGTGATAGCAGAGGATCCGCAGGTCACCGCTGGTCAGCCGGCCCGCCAGTGAGAAGAGCCCGAGGATGCGGGCCAGGTACAAGGCGAAGAGGCGGATCGGCCGGATCACTCTACCCGCGTCGCCGACTCGCCCTGATCGAGCATAGCCAGCAGCTCCCGCGTCTTCGCTGTCATGAGTCCCGGATCCCCCCGGCTCTCTACGTTCAGCCGGATCAGCGGCTCCGTATTCGACAGCCGCAGGTTGAAGCGCCACTCTGCAAATTCAAAGCTCACCCCGTCCGTCTCATCGCGAAGGAGTGCTTCGGGAGCGTAACGTGCCTGGACCTTGCGCAGTATGGCCTGGGGATCAGATACCTGCCGATTAAGTTCACCGCTGCAGGGAAAGCTTGCAATACGGTCTGATACCAGAGCCGAGAGCGGTTTGCCCGTGGCGGAGAGAACGCTGGCCACCAGCAGCCAGGGAATCATCCCGCTGTCGCAGTAGGCAAAGTCACGAAAGTAGTGGTGGGCACTCATCTCGCCACCGTACGCCGCATCCTCAGCCCGCATCCGCTCCTTGATGAACGCATGGCCTGTCTTGCTCTGTATGGGAATGCCACCATGGGCTCGCACCATATCGATCGTATTCCATGTCAGCCGCGGGTCGTGGATGATTTTTGAGCCGGGCTGGCGGGCCAGGATTCCCTGAGCCAACAGCCCGACGATGTAGTAGCCCTCGATGAACTCACCGCGCTCGTCAAAGAGGAAGCAACGGTCGAAATCACCGTCCCACGCCACGCCGAAGTCCGCCCCGTGAGCCACGACCGCGTCGCTGGTCAGCCGGCGGTTTTCGGGCAGTAGTGGATTCGGCACACCATGGGGAAAGCTGCCATCGGCTTCGTGCTGAAGCTTGATGAAGGTAAATGGCAGGCGCTGCTCCAGACCGTCAATGACATGCCCCGCCCCGCCATTTCCGGCGTTCACCACTATCTTCAGCGGGCGTAGAGTACTGGCATTCACGTAGCCCAGAAGGTGGTCCAGGTAAGCGCTGAAGGGCGCTGCGGGCCTGCTTCGGCCAGGCACTGCAACCGGGGAGAACATCCCCTCCTCGGCCAGGGCCTGAAGCGCTTTCAGGCCTGAGTCGCCGCTGATCGGCCGGGAACCCTCCCGTACCAGCTTCATCCCGTTCCAGTCAGCCGGGTTGTGGCTGGCCGTGACCATGATCCCGCCGCCGGCCTTCAGGTGCGAGGTGGCAAAGTAGACCTCCTCCGTGCCGCACATGCCGATGCGGAGCACGTCTGCCCCTCCGATATTGAGACCTGCTGCGAGCGCAGCTGCCAATGCCGGACTGGAACGGCGCATGTCCTCCCCGACGACGACCGTCCCGGGCCGCACGTACTGGGCGTACGCCCGCCCGATGCGCGTGGCCACATCCTCGTTCAGTTCGTCAGGCACCCGGCCGCGAATGTCATAGGCCTTGAAGCAGTTCAACACAGCCATGCGCCTCAGTCCGTCCGGCCCTGGCGACCGTACCGATCCTCGAAGCGGACAATGTCGTCCTCACCCAGGTAGTCACCCACCTGGACTTCAATGATCCGCACGATGTCGGCGCCCGGATTCTCGATACGATGCTTTGAACCGAGGGGAATGAACGTGTGCTCGCCAACGCCCAGGTCAAAGACCTCACTATCCCGGGTGATTCGCGCAGTGCCGCTGACGACAATCCAGTGCTCGGCCCGACGGTGATGCAACTGAAGGGAAAGCACGGCGCCAGGCAGGACGGTGAGGCGTTTCACCTGGAAGCCGGCGTCACCATCCAGGCTGTCGTAACTACCCCAGGGACGAAACACCTCGCGACCAAGTCTGGTCTCGGGACGTCCCTTACGCTCCAGTTCCTCAACGATCTTTTTGACCTCCTGGGCGCTGCCCCTGGGCATCACCAGCACTGCATCCTTGGTTTCCACCACGATGCACCCGTCGAGGCCGGCGACGGTCACCAGGCGGCTCTCTGCCCGCACATAGGAATTGGTGCAGTCGACGGCCACCACGTCGCCCGTGAGCGCGTTGCCCTGGCCATCCCTGCTGCTGACATCCAGCAGCGACGCCCAGGAGCCGACATCGCTCCAGCCGGCGGACAGGGGCACAACCGCTGCGTGCCGGGTCTTCTCCATCACTGCATAGTCGATGGACTCCTTGCGGCACTGCTGGAAACTTTCACGCTGCAGAGCGAGGAATCCACCCTCACCCTGCGCGGCATCCAGGGCCCGGACTGCCGCCGCTGCGATGTCCGGCGCGTGGACCTGCAACTCCCGCAGGTAAGCGTCTGCAGAAAACAGGAACATGCCGCTATTCCAGAGAAACGCCCCGGAGGCAACGTAGCGCCGGGCAGTCTCGTAGTCGGGCTTCTCGACGAACTCGCGGACTGGTTGTACGCCGCCATCGATCGACGCCTCAGTGCGCAGATATCCATACCCGGTCTCCGGGTGGGTCGGCACGACGCCGAAGGTCACCAGCTGCCCCGCTGCCGCTGCGGGTCTGGCCAGGGTCACCGCGGCGGCAAAGGCCGCAGGATCCTGGAGCACATGATCGGCTGGCAGGACCAGCAGCAGCACGTCAGTGCCAGCACGGCGGCGGGCAACCAGGGCAGCAATGGCCGCTGCCGGCGCCGTATTGCGTCCCTCAGGCTCCAGAATGAGGGCGGGCTCGCTGACCTTGCCGATGGCGGCCTCGCGCAGCTGCCCGGCTACCAGAAAGCGGTGAGCTTCGTTGCACACGACCAGCGGCGCCTGAACTGCTCCCGGGAGGAGTGCCACCCGGGCGACTGTGTCCTGCAGCAGCGAGCCAGAACCAACGAGCGCCAGAAGCTGCTTTGGGTACAGCGCCCGTGACAGGGGCCACAAGCGGGTACCAGATCCCCCGCAGAGAATGACGGGTACGAGGTCGGGGAGTTCGGGCTCGCTCATGGGGTATCGCGCGTGAACGCGCTCCTACAGGGACGACTTGCCACGGCCGATGGCGTAGTGGGCGAACCCCTGCTTCGCCAGCAGCCTGGGATCATAGATGTTGCGCCCGTCGAAGATCACGGGAGCGGTCAGGGCCTTTCTGATCCGCTCGAAGTCAGGGCTGCGAAACTCCTGCCACTCGGTGACGATGACCAGGGCATCCGCACCGTTCAACGCGTCGTCAGCGGACTCACACAGCTTCAGGTCAGGGCGGGCACCGCAGATACGTGCCGTCTCGGCCATCGACTGGGGATCGTAGGCACGGACTCTGGCACCCGCCGCCCACAGTGCGTCCATCAGGACCAGGCTGGGCGCTTCCCGCATGTCATCGGTATTGGGCTTGAACGCCAGTCCCCAGAGGGTAAAGGTCTTGCCAGTCAGCTGACCGCGAAAGTGGCGACTGATCTTCTGGAAGAGAACGTGCTTCTGCCGGTTATTGACGTTGTCCACGGCCCGTACCAGCTCGGCATCGTAGCCAATCTCCTCCGCGGAGCGGATCAGTGCATGAACGTCCTTTGGAAAGCAGGAACCCCCATAGCCGCAGCCCGGGTAGATAAAGGAATAACCGATGCGCGGATCCGAACCAATGCCCATGCGCACCTGTTCGATGTCAGCGCCGTAGCGTTCCGCGATGTTGGACAACTCGTTCATGAGGCTGATCTTCGTCGCCAGCATGACGTTGGCCGCGTACTTGGTGAGTTCCGCCGAGCGCACATCCATTACGATCAGCTTGTCGTGACTGCGGCTGAAGGGCTCGTAAAGCTGGCGGAGTAGCGCCGCTGCCCGGTGACTGTCAGTCCCGATGATGATGCGGTCCGGTTTCATGAAGTCGGCGACCGCAGCACCCTCCTTCAGGAACTCCGGATTCGAGACGACGTCAAAGGCGACCGCTGACTGACCCGTCAGCTGGCGCGTGGCCAGAACCGCAGAGATCGCCTCCCGGACCCGGTCTGCAGTGCCGACGGGGACCGTCGACTTGTCGACCACCACCTTGTAGTCCGTCATGTGCGTGCCGATGGTCTCCGCCACGGTCAGTACGTGGCGCAGATCGGCGGAACCATCCTCGGTCTTGGGCGTGCCCACCGCAATAAACTGGATATCGCCATGGCGCACGCCTTCGGCAACGTCGGTGGTGAAATTCAGGCGCCCCGCCGCGTGATTACGGCGCACGACATCCGCCAGCCCGGGCTCGAAGATGGGAATCTCACCGGCATTCAGCGCCGCCACCTTCGCCTGGTCGACGTCCACGCAGACCACCTGGTTGCCCGCCTGGGCGATGCAGGCGCCCGTCACCAGGCCCACGTAGCCTGTGCCATGCACGGTTATTCTCATTGGTTATTTCCGAGCTCAGAGTCCAGGGCAGGTGAATAGATTAGCGACTTGTCCGGCCAAGGCAACCAAACCGGTCACGCGGGGCGCCGTAACCGTCCGGATCCGCGCCGCTCAGCTTTCGCCGGCCCACCGGCGGATGACCTGACCGATGGGCGGCAGGCCCTCTCCGGCCGCTGACTGGAGCGCGTTGTGCATTCCCACCGCCATCCCCTTGCCCAGCTCCACACCCCACTGGTCGAAGGGGTTGATACCCCAGATGCAGGACTGGACATAGACCTTCTGTTCGTAGAGGGCAATCAGGAAGCCGAGGCTGCGCGGGTCCAGCCGGCGCAGCAACAAGATATTGCTGGGATGATTGCCCGGGTGCACCTTATGGGGGGCAAGGCGCGCCACGTCTTCGGGGCCATTGCCCCTGGCAGCGAGCTCGGCCTGCACAGCGTCCAGGGTGTAGCCCCGCGCAAAAGCTTCCGCCTGGGCCAGCAGGTTGGCTAGACCGACGAGATGCTGATCCGCGTAAGGACTGGAGCCTTCTACCGGGGCAATGAAGTCAGCAGCGAAACTTGCCGTCCCCTGGTGCAGGAGCTGAAAGAAGGAATGCTGGCCGTTGTTGCCCGGCTCACCCCAGATGATGGTGCCGGTACTCCACTGCACGGGCTGACCCTCACGGGTGACGCCCTTGCCGTTACTCTCCATCTCCAGCTGCTGCAGATAGGCTGCAAAACGATGCAGCCGCCCGTCGTAGGGCAAGATGGCCTGGCTGGTCGTGCCCTGCAGGTTCTGGTTCCAGACGGCTATCAGGGCCAGCAGCACGGGCAGATTGTCCGCCAGCGGCGCGGTCCGAAAGTGCTCGTCCAGCTCCCGGCCGCCCCCCAGCATCTCCCGGAAGTGCTCACTGCCAATGGCAATGGCGATGGCGAGACCGATCGATGACCAGAGTGAGTAGCGGCCACCCACCCAGTCCCACATGCGGAAGCGGTGCTCCTCCGCAATCCCGAATTTGTCCATGGCCGGCGCGTTGACTGAAACGGCCACGAAATGCCGCGCAACCGCGGCGTCACCAAGCTGGCCGATGAACCAGGCGCGGGCCGCGTTGGCGTTCAGCGCGGTCTCCCAGGTCACGAAGGTCTTGGAGCAGACGATGAACAGGGTTTCCGCCGCCGGGGTCCGGGCCAGCACGTCGGCCAGCTGGGTACCGTCGACGTTGGACACATAGTGGATCTCGACCTCCGGCGTCCGGTACTCATGGAGCGCCTCAATCACCATCACGAGACCGAGGTCCGATCCGCCAATGCCAATGTTGACAACGTGACGGATGCGGGCGCCGGTTGCACCCCGGTAGTCCCCCGACCGGATCGCCTCAGCGAGCTCCAGCATGCGCTCGCGCTCCCTCTCGATCTCCAGGCGGATGTCTGCGCCCTTCACCAGGAGGGGCGGACTGGAAGGCCCGCGCAAGGCCATGTGCTGGGCGGGCCGGTTCTCGGTGGCGTTCACCACCTCACCGGCGAAGAGCGCCTGAATCCGCCGCGGCACCTCACGCTCGTTGGCGAGGGCGAGCAGCAGGTTGAGTGTGTCGCCGGTGATCCGGTTGCGGGAGAAGTCCAGCAGGCATTCGCCCTGCTGCCGGGAGAAGGCCGCGAAGCGGCCAGGTTGATCAAGCAGGTCCCGCAGGTGCGTTCCACGCAGGGTCGTTGCATGCCCGTGCAGGGCCTTCCAGGCCGGGGCCTGGAGCAGATCGTCAGCCATCAGAGCACTCCGTCCTACAGGGTGATCTTATGGTAGTCCAGATACCAGTCCACGAAGCGACTGACACCGACCTCTATGGGCGTGGCGGGCCGGTACCCCACGTCATTGACCAGATCCTCCACGTCCGCCCAGGTGTCGGGCACATCACCAGCCTGCAGGGGCAACAGGTTCATGGTGGCCTTACGCCCCAGGCGATTTTCCAGGACTTCGATGTAGTGGAGCAGGTCGACCGGCTGGGCGTTGCCGATGTTGTACAGACGGTAAGGTGCCTTGCTGGTGCCGGGATCGGGCCGGTCAGAATCCCAGGCTGGGTTCCCTGTGGCAATGTGGTCAACGGCGGCAACAATGCCCCCAACGATGTCGTCCACGTAGGTGAAATCCCGCCGGTGCTTGCCGTAGTTGAAAACGTCGATAGGCTTCCCTTCGAGGATGGCCCTGGTGAACAGGAACAGGGCCATGTCCGGCCGGCCCCAGGGCCCGTAAACCGTAAAGAAACGCAGCCCGGTTACCGGTAACCCGTAGAGGCTCGCATAGGTGTGAGCCATGAGCTCATTGGCCTTTTTCGTCGCCGCGTACAGGGACAGCGGGTGGTCCACATTCTGGTGGACAGAGAAGGGCATCTTCGTGTTGGCGCCGTAGACGGAACTGGTGGAGGCGTACACCAGGTGCTGGACACCGCAATGCCGGCAGCCCTCCAGAACGTTCAGTGTGCCGACGACGTTGCTGTCCACATAGATGTGGGGGTTCTGGATGGAGTAGCGAACACCCGCCTGGGCGCCAAGATGAATGACGCGGTCGAAGCGCTCCGTCTTGAACAAAGCCTCCATGCCTTCCCGATGGGCCAGGTCGAGGAGCACGAAACGGAAGCGGGGCTCCTTGTCCAGGATGGCAAGACGGGCCTTCTTCAGGTTTACGTCGTAATAGTCGTTGAGGTTGTCGAGGCCTACCACCTCATCACCCCGAGCGAGGAGCCGGCGCGCCGTGGTGGAACCAATGAAGCCCGCAGCTCCGGTAACGAGGATCTTCATCAGCCCGATACTCCCTAGAGCCGCGCGTCGACCTGGTCGGCAGGAAGCAGGCTCTTGATGTCGTAGAGGACATGGTCCGGGCGGCCCCAGGCATGGATGGCCTCAGGCGGCATGTCGCGGAACTGGTTGTGGGCCACCGCCAGCACGATGCCGTCGTACTGGCCCGCTGCCGGGGCCTTGGTGAGGATGTCGAGCCCGTACTCATGTTTCACCACGTGGGCATCGGCCCAGGGATCATAGATATCCACAGTGGCGCCGTAGGACTTCAACTCCTGCACCACGTCCACGACCCGCGTATTGCGCACGTCGGGGCAGTTTTCCTTGAAGGTCACGCCGAGCACCAGAATCCTTGATTTCGGGAGGCTCATGCCGCGCTTCACCATGAGGCGGATCACTTCGGTGGCCACGTAGAGTCCCATGTTGTCGTTGATGCGGCGGCCCGCAAGAATCATCTCCGGGTGATACCCCATCTCCTGGGACTTGTGGGTGAGGTAATAGGGATCGACACCGATACAGTGGCCGCCAACCAGGCCAGGCCGGAACGGCAGGAAATTCCACTTCGTCCCCGCTGCCTGGAGAACTTCCAGGGTATCGAGGCCCATACGATTGAATATGAGAGCGAGCTCGTTGATCAGGGCAATGTTGACGTCACGCTGGGTATTCTCAATCACCTTGGCGGCCTCGGCCACCCGGATGCTGGACGCCGGATAAGTGCCCGCCGTGATGATGCGGCCATAGAGAGCGTCGACAAACGCCGCGGCAGCGGGCGTCGACCCCGCCGTAATCTTGCGTATGGTTGTGAGCCGGTGCTCCTTGTCACCTGGATTGATGCGCTCGGGGCTGTAGCCCACAAAGAAGTCCTGGTTCAGCTTGAGGCCTGACACCTGCTCCAGGATCGGTGCGCAGTCTTCCTCCGTGCAGCCCGGATACACCGTGGACTCATAGACAACGATGGCCCCCTTGCCGAGCACCTGGCCGACTGTTCGGCTGGCGGAGCGTAGAGCGCTGATGTCCGGGCGTTTGGCGGCATCGATGGGCGTGGGCACGGTGACAATGTAGACATCCCGCCCCCGCAGGCCCTCGAGGTCGGTTGTAAAGACCAGATGCTTCGCCGCGGCCAGTTCCTGCGCGTCGGTCTCCAGGGTGAAGTCATTGCCCATCCGGAGATCGGCGATCCGCTTCGGATCAATGTCGAAGCCGACCGTGTCCAGGTGCCGGCCAAACTCGACGGCCAGGGGCAGACCCACGTAACCAAGACCCACGATGGCAACCTTGGCTTCATCTATGTTCTTGAATTTCATAATCTTCTTATAGAGACCACAGTTGTTTTTGAGCCTCTGGATTGTCCCTGATCTGCGGGACCAAAGGCCATCACACTCGTCACACTACAGCAGAAACATGACCGCCAGCAGGGCCGTGGTTGTCATGGTAACGGTGTAGGGCAAGGCCATCCAGACCATCCCCCCATAGGAGAGACGGATCAGGGGGGCAAGCGCCGATGTGAGCAAAAACAGGAAAGCGGCCTGACCATTCGGGGTGGCGACGCTTGTTATGTTGGTACCGGTGTTGATGGCCACGGCCAGCAGGTTGAACTGGTCCCGGGAAATGGCCCCCGCCAGCAGGGCGTTCTTGGCCTGGGTGATGTAGACAGT
Source organism: Gammaproteobacteria bacterium (assembly GCA_031409515.1). Lineage (GTDB taxonomy): Bacteria > Pseudomonadota > Gammaproteobacteria > Steroidobacterales > SHZI01. The sequence goes on from JANNXJ010000016.1 coordinate 167,193, forward strand.
GCCGACGAACACGTTGTCGCTGATGGCGGACAACAGCCCCGCCGCCACGAAGTACATCAGTACCTGCACCCGGCCCTCGAGCGTGAGGACCCAGTCAGTGAAGGGCAAAAACAGGGCCTGGTCCTGGATCACGGCAACGATGACAAAGAAAACCACGAGCAGTGCCGTGAACGGCAGTGCAGCCTCGAAGGCATGCCCTAGCCGCTGCTCCTCCACCACACCGTTCAGAGCTGTGGCGAGAATGATGATCAGCAACCCTATCAGGCCGACCTCGGCCAGATGAAAGCCCAGTGCGACGATCAGCAGGCAGGCGGCCAGACCCTGGACCACCAGGGCGCAACGGGATCCCAGGGTTCGGGACGCGTCGGCCTGTTGCTGGTGCTCCCGGAGTACCTCGCGCACCGCCGGACTGAGCTCAGCTCCGTAACCGAACCAACGGGTGCTCTCCAGCAGGAAACAGGTGGTCAGTCCGACCACCAGGACTGGGAGGGAAACGGGAGCCACCCTCAGGAAAAACTCCGTAAACTGCCACCCGGCCTCCTTGCCGATCAGCAGGTTCTGGGGCTCACCAACCAGCGTGCACACGCCACCCAGCGCCGTCCCGACGGCCGCGTGCATCACAAGGCTGCGCAGGAACGCCCGGAACTGGTCCAGGTTCTGGCGATGGAGGTCAGGCACTGAACCGTCATCAATCCAGCCGTCACTGACAGCATCCCGATGACCCGACGCCACGCGCTGGTAGATCCGGTAAAAGCCCTCAGCGACGGCAATCACCATGGCCGTCACGGTCAGGGCATCGAGAAAGGCCGAGAGGAAGGCCGCCGCCCCACAAAATAGCAGGGCCAGCAGACGTTTAGAGCGGACCCCAAGAAGGATCCGGCCGAAGACGTAGAGCAGCATGTCCCGCAGAAACCAGATGCCAGCGACAACAAAAATCAGCAGCAGAATCACCGGGAAGTTGTGCTCGGTCTCCCGGTAAACCGCGTCGGCGGAAGTGAGCCCAATGACTACCGCTTCGACGGCCAGCAAACCACCCGGCTGCAGCGGATAGCACTTGAGGGCCATCGCCAGCGTAAAGATGAACTCAATGACCAGGAGCCAGCCGGCCACGAACGGGCCAGCCATTAAGGCCACAAGCGGGTTGAGGACGAGAAACCCGATGATCGTCAGCTTGTACCAATCCGGCGCAGTGCCCAGAAAATTGGCACTAAGGGCCTGGGGAATCGCGGCGTTCATCCAGGGACGGAGCCAAATTTTCGCCAGAGGGTTTTCCCGCCACTCTGCTTGTCGAGAAGGAGCAGGTGACGTTCATGCTCCTCGAGATCTTCAGCGGAGGCGTGGATAACGGGTAGCTGCAAGCCATCCCGCACCACGGGCCGGGTGGTGACCTCACGCACGGCAGTCTCCCCGGCGTTCGGGTCGAGAAGCAGCGTGGCCTGCCCGCCGGTCATGCTGAGGTACACATCCGTGAGGAGCTGGGCGTCCAGAAGCGCCCCATGGAACTCGCGGCCGGTGTTGTCCACCGCATAGCGCTTGCAGAGGGCGTCCAGGCTATTGCGCTGGCCGGGATGCAGCCGCCGCGCCAGGGCCAGCGTATCCAGGACCGTACACAGGTCGGAGATCCGCCGGGGCTCCGCCCCCACTGATGCCGTAGCGAGCTGGGCCAGCTCAGCCTCCAGAAAGCGCAGGTCGAATCCTGCGTTGTGAATGATCAGTTCAGCGCCGGCTACGAAGTCGAGAAACTCCTGGGCAACCTCCGTGAAGCGGGGCTTGCCGACGAGCATCTCCGCAGAGATGCCGTGCACCTCCTGCGCGCCAGGATCGATGTCCCGGTCAGGCTGAAGGTAGTGGTGAAGAGTGCGGTTGGTGCGACGCCGATTGATCAGCTCCACGCAGCCGAGCTCAATGACGCGGTGGCCCTTCTCCACTTCAAGGCCTGTGGTCTCCGTGTCCAGCACGATCTGGCGCATATCCCTACCTCGATGTCGGCCAGCTGGAAGCAGGGCCGGATGACTCCGTGCTGGCGAGCAGTTCGTCCAGGCCACGATTGGCCAGGGCATCCGCACGCTCGTTCTCTGGGTGCCCCGAATGACCCTTGACCCAGCGCCACTCAACCTGGTGACGGGCGGCTGCGACCTCCAGACGGCGCCAGAGATCCTCATTCTTCACCGGCTTCCGTGCGGCTGTCCGCCAGCCTGATGCCTTCCACTTGGGCAGCCACTCCAGAATCCCCTTTCTGAGGTACTCCGAGTCCGTATAGACAGTGGCACTGCAGCCGCGGGTCAGAGCTTCCAGACCCTCGATAGCGGCCATGAGCTCCATGCGGTTATTGGTGGTCAAAATGGCGCCACCGCAGATCTCCCGCTCCCTGCCCAGCCCACCCGAACCAGCCGCTCGCAGGAGGACTCCCCACCCCCCCGGGCCGGGATTACCCCGGCAGGCACCATCGGTATACAGCTCCACATCACTCATGCGGCGTTCCGCGTCGTGGGGTTGACCAGACCGCCTACCAGTTGCGCGCGACGACGGCGAAAGCTGGGCCGCAGCCGCGTGACCGTGAAGACTTCCTTGCGGGCCACCAGCAGATAACAGCTGGCCAGGGGATGCCAGCTGCGGTGACGGACGGTCGGCGGGGGCCACTGGCCACCCGCATCCCCGGCAGAAGCTGACGGCGCCCCGGGGGGCCTTTCTCCACCCGGTTCCGGGTGCTGATTCACCTGGGGCACGCGATAGACGGGCGCGACAAAGTGGAAGAAGCGTGCGGGCCGCACCTGGTAGTCAAGGAGGTGCAGCCAGTCCCGCAAGCGGGACTCAGGCACCATCCGCTTGCCACCGATGGGGAAACGTCGTCGGGACAGGTAGTGCCGGACCCCCCACCACCCCCAGGGATTGAAGCCTGCCAGTACCACCTGGCCGTCAGGCCTGAGTACCCGGTCCACTTCCCGCAGCACGCCGTGGGGGTCCTCGGTGGTCTCCAGCAAGTGCGGAAGGAAGACGGCGTCAATTGAGTCTGTAGCCACTGCAAGGTCTTCGGGGGCACTCACGAAGTCAACACCAGGACCCCGTCTCGCTGCGACTACCGCGTAGCGACGGGTCCTGGCATAACGGCGGAACAGGGCCGGATCGCCCCAGGAGCCAATCTGCAGAAACTGATCGCCAAAAATGTTCTCGAACGCGCCGGCGACCTGACGAGACTCCTCGCTGAGCAAGGCGCTCCCAGTCCCTGTCTCAAGCCATTCAGAAACCATGCCTCTATATTAGCCCAGGCCAGCGGGGGACCTTACAATACCGCCCTTGGCATTTCGCAGATGGTGAGGCGCTTATGGGTTTTCTTGCGGGTAAACGCGCGCTGATCGTTGGAGTGGCCAGCGAACGATCCATCGCCTGGGGGATAGCGCAGGCCATGGCCCGGGAAGGTGCCAGTCTCGCGTTTACCTACCAGACGGAGAGGCTGGGTGAGCGGGTTCGGGACATGGCGGCACAGACAGGCTCGTCGATCTGCCTGCCACTGGACGTCGCCAGGGACGATGACATCCAGGGGATGTACACGGTTCTGGCCGGCAAGTGGAACACCGTGGACATCATTGTGCATTCGGTCGCTTTCGCCCCTCGGGAGCAACTGGCTGGCAGTTACCTGGATTCCGTCACGCGGGAGGGTTTCCAGATTGCCCACGACATCAGCAGCTATAGCTTTGCAGCCCTCGCCAAGTACGGGAGACAGCTGCTCTCACCCTCCTCCGCGCTCCTGACCCTGAGCTATCTGGGCGCCGTGCGCTCAATTCCGAATTACAACGTCATGGGACCGGCAAAAGCCAGCCTGGAGGCCAACGTGCGCTTCATGGCGGCAGAACTGGGAGCAACGGGAACGAGGGTGAATGCCATTTCTGCCGGGCCCATCAAGACGCTGGCAGCGGCGGGCATCGGCGGCTTCCGTGCCATGCTCCAGCAGGTTGCCACGACGACGCCTATTCGTCGCAACGTCACGATTGAAGACGTCGGCAACGCAGCGGCTTTCCTTTGTTCGGATCTGGCTGCCGGCATTACCGGCGAGATCCTCTACGTGGACGGCGGCTACAGCCGGGTCGGAATGAGCCTCTAGAGGGCTTCTGCCTCATCGGCCTTGAAGAGGTCAGGGGCTACAACCACGTCGGCGGCTTCGCGCAACTGGGCAGCCAGAGCCTCGGTTTCTCCAACGGCAACCCGCTGGGCCAGTGCCACCTGCCGCTGATCGCGCTGCTCCTGGGGAATGCGCTGCGGCTCACCGGGAACTACAGACCTCAGCTCAAACACCGCGTAACCACCGTTACCGAGACTGACTCCCTGAGTGACGGGGCGGGCAACTTCGAGGCCGCCGGCCCCGCCGGCGGCCTGGGCTACTGGCTTGGGAGCCCGAAACACAGCGGCGAGAAGCTCTGGCGGCACAGTCGGCGTACGGCGGGTCAGCGGCCCCGCCTCGGTCAGCCTGCCACCGGTGGCGCTAAGCACGGCAGAAAGGTCCTCACCTGCCTGAACCCTGCGCAAAACAGCCTCGCCGCGGCTCTTGGCCGCAGCTGTGGCCCGCAGGGTACGCAAGCGTTCCACAATTTCTCCACGAATCTCACTCAGCGACCTTGGTCCAGGCTTCTTGTAATCGACCACGCGGGCCACCACGGCCCGGGTGTCATCCAGCTCGATCAATGGTGTGTTTTCACTGCCATCCAGCACCCCGGGAGAAAACACCGCGCTGCTAAGGTTGGCGTCGCTGCCAAATGGGCCCCCGTTGGTCCGGGTAAACCCCTCATAACGGGCAATCTTCAGCCCCGTGTCCTTGGCGGCAAGGTCGAGGGACGTGGGATTCTCCAGCGCCAAGTCGTCCAGGCGCTCGGCAAGCGCATAGAACTCGTCCTGTGCCTTCTGCTTGCGAAGTTCATCTGTCAGCTGCCCGCGCACCTCCTCAAAAGTGCGCTCCGTGCCGGGCCGTAGTTCGTCGAAGCGGATGATGTGGTAACCGAACTCGGTCTTCACGGGCGCGGAAGTCTGACCCAGATTGAGTGCGAACAGCGCCTTCTCGAAGGGCTCCACGTAGCTTCCCTGGCCCGCAAAGCCCAGGTCGCCCCCCCGACTGGCAGAGCCAGAATCAGTTGAGTACTGACTCGCCAGCGCCGCAAAATCGCCGCCCTTGGCCAGCTTGCCAGCGACTTCGTCGGCCAGCGCCTTGGCTTCTGCATCGGAACGGCCGGCATCAACGGCGACGAGAATATGGCGCGCCCGGCGCTCCTCGGCCGAGCGGAACCGGGTGGGATCAGCCTCATACGCCTCCCGAAGAGCCGCCTCATCCGGCGTGTAATCCTTCGCGAGGTCGGACAGCGCCACCTCGATGTACTCGATGTTGGCGCTCTCGACCGACTGAAACTGACTAGCGTTGGCGGCATAGTAAGACTGCACATCCGCATCGCTGACTTCGATTCCTGCACCGAGCTCCCGGGGATCAAAGATCACGTAGGCAACGTCGCGACGTTCCTGGTCCAAAGCGATGAGTCGTCTGAACTCCGCCGGAGTGAAGAATGAACTCTCCACGAGGCCGTCCTGCAGCTGACGCACTGCCAGAAGAGCCTGTTGCTCCTTCTCGAATGCCGTCGGACTGATGCCCTCGGTCGCCAGCGTGGCGTCATAGGCAGCCTTCGAGAACTGGCCGCTGACCTGAAAAACCGGGAGGCTCCGCAGATGTTCGATCACCTGCGCACTGCTGACGCGGAAGCCGGCGTCCCGGACGTACTGCGTAACGACCCGGTTCAGCACCAGGCCATCGAGGGCCTGGCGCTTCAGCTGCTCCTGGGCTTCGGGGGGCAGGTCATTCTTGAGGGCCTGCTGTTCGGCCACGAGACGATTCTGGTAGACCCGCTGGAAATCGACATTGGGAATGTCCTCACCGTTGACCCGCGCGGCGAAGCTGGATCCGGTGACCGAAAAATCACTGCTGACGAAGGTCAGGGCCAGGGGCACGCCAATGAGCACCAGCACTCCGACTGCTACCCAGCCCTTAAGTTTCTCCCGGATCTTCTCAAACATAGATTTTGGCGCTCGTGAACGCTAGCGCTGACGTTGCTGGCGGAGTGGACGGGACTCGAACCCGCGACCCCCGGCGTGACAGGCCGGTATTCTAACCAACTGAACTACCACTCCACTCTTGAAACACGTTCTCTTTCGCGGTCACATCATTGCAGTCACGTCATCAAGGTTCAGAAGGTTCTGGAACCAACCCGGTGCGGCACTGGTGGGTGCTGAGGGGCTCGAACCCCCGACCTTCGCCTTGTAAGGGCGACGCTCTTCCAGCTGAGCTAAGCACCCCGATACGCCTGTCGCCCACCTAAAGGATGAAACGTTAGCGCCCCGTACCAGCAACCGTGTGCCAGGACGGGGCGCCTTGTACTCATCCGCCTTCAGTCAGCGCTCCAGAGCAGACCCCCTAGTTTACGGCATCCTTCAGAGCCTTCCCAGCCTTAAAGCCAGGAACCTTGCTGGCCGCAATCTGGATTGTCTCCCCGGTACGGGGATTCCGGCCCTGGCGAGCGGCCCGACTCTTCACCGTAAAGGTCCCGAAACCCACCAGCGAGACGTCGTTGCCGGACTTCAAAGCCTTGGTAACCGCACCGATTACTGCGTCCACGGCTCGCGTGGCATCGGCCTTTGACAGGCCCGCATCATCAGCAACCACTTCAATCAAGTCACCCTTATTCATCAACATACCTTCAGAATTAAATCGAGTTACTCACTCGTCACTGGTTTCACCAATATTCCGCTCAGGCACCGATGGAGTTCCTGCTTGACACGTAACGGGGCTCTATCGGGTCTGGTTCGGTCTGGTGTTTTCAGTGACGTCCCCTAAATCCGGTGACGGTCGCTGCTAGAAAAGCCGCAGCCAGATGCTAGTCGAAAACCTTATACCAAGGGGGAAAAACGGCTGTCAACCGGGCAAGCTTGCCTACCGGTGCCATTTTCGCAGCAATGGCCCGACAATGCGCGGCTATTCTAGTGGGCTCTTACGCCGGTGTCAGACGATTCTGCAGGGGTCTTTTGCGCGTCGTCGCCAGCCAGCGGCCGATCTACAGGCTTGGGAACCGGCATATTCTGCAGCGTCAGCTGCAAGACCTCATCGATCCACCGGACAGGAACAATACGGATCTTGTCCTTGATGTTCTTCGGAATATCTACCAGGTCCTTTTCGTTGTCCCGGGGAATCAGGACTGTCGCGATACCGCCACGGTGGGCGGCAAGCAGTTTCTCCTTGAGCCCCCCGATCGGCAAGACCTCGCCCCGGAGCGTAATCTCTCCCGTCATCGCCACATCGCACCGGACGGGAATACCGGTCAGCGCCGAAACCAGGGCGGTGCACATGCCGATACCCGCACTCGGTCCATCCTTTGGGGTGGCCCCCTCGGGCATATGGATGTGGATATCAAGCTTCTGGTGGAAGTCCTCATCGATGCCCAGCAGGGCCGCCCGGCTGCGAACCACAGTGGTGGCGGCCAGAATGGACTCCCGCATAACCTCGCCGAGCTGGCCGGTATTGATCAGTTTGCCCTTGCCCGGCACCACAGCAGCTTCGATCGTGAGCAGTTCACCGCCGACTTCGGTCCACGCGAGGCCAGTTACCTGACCAACCTGATTGGCTTCCTCAGCACGACCGTAGCGATAGCGGCGAACCCCGAGGTACTTGTCGAGACCCTTGGGAACGACATGCGTAGCTTTCGTCTCCGGCTTTAGCAAGTGCTGCTTCACAACCTTTCTGCAAATCTTCGCCAGTTCCCGTTCCAGATTACGAACACCGGATTCCCGGGTGTAGTAACGGATGATGTCCCGAACCACGGAGTCTGATATGGATATCTCGCCACCCCGCAGGCCATTCGCCTTGACCTGTTTCGGCTTCAGATAGTTGCGCGCAATGTTGAGCTTCTCATCCTCCGTATAGCCGGGAATGCGAATGACCTCCATGCGATCCAGCAGCGGTGCTGGAATGTTCAGTGTATTGGCGGTACAGACGAACATCACCTCAGAGAGATCGAAGTCAACCTCAAGGTAGTGATCGCTGAAGCTCGTGTTCTGCTCCGGGTCCAGAACCTCCAGCAGCGCGGAGGAAGGATCGCCACGAAAATCAGTGGACATCTTGTCCACTTCGTCCAGGAGAAACAGGGGATTTCGCACGCCCGTCTTGGACAAATTCTGGATGATCTTGCCGGGCATCGAGCCAATGTAGGTGCGGCGATGACCGCGAATCTCCGCCTCGTCACGGACCCCACCCAGGGACATCCGGACAAACTTGCGATTGGTAGCCCGGGCGATGCTCTGCCCCAGGGATGTTTTGCCAACACCCGGCGGCCCCACCAGGCAAAGTATCGGACCCTTGAGCTTCTTGACGCGCTGCTGGACCGCCAGGTACTCCAGGATGCGTTCCTTGACCTTGTCCAGGCCGAAATGGTCCTTCTCAAGGACCTGCTCAGCCTCACCCAACGCCTGGTTGACGCGGGTCCGCTTCTTCCACGGCGCCTTCAGCAGCCAGTCCACATAGTTGCGCACTACAGTGGCCTCAGCTGACATGGGCGACATCAGCTTGAGTTTGTTCAGTTCGGCCGTAGCCTTGTCCCTGGCCTCCTGGGGCATACCGGCGCGAGCGACGCGCTGCTCCAGTTCGGCGATCTCGTTCGGGGCATCGTCCATGTCCCCGAGTTCCTTCTGAATGGCCTTCATCTGCTCATTCAGGTAGTACTCGCGCTGACTCTTCTCCATCTGCTGCTTGACGCGCCCGCGGATCCGCTTCTCGATCTGCAGCATGTCGACTTCGGTCTCGATAAGCGTCATCACGTGCTCGATGCGCTCGCGAACAGCCAGGATCTCAAGGACCTTCTGCTTCTGGTCAAGCTTCAGGGCCATGTGGGCTGCAACGGTATCGGCGAGACGTCCCGGCTGATCGATACCGGCAAGCGAGGTCAGTATCTCGGGGGGCACCTTGCGATTCAGTTTGACGTAGTTTTCGAACTGGGAAATCAGTGAGCGCTTCAGGACTTCAGCTTCCCGGGTCGTAACGTCCAGCTGATCCTCTACCAGCGTGATATCCGCGGAAAAGAACTCAGCACCACGCGTCTTGGTCAGATTGGCCCTGGTACCACCCTCAACAAGCACCTTAACGGTGCCATCAGGCAGCTTCAGCAACTGGAGAATCGTCGCGAGAGTCCCGACGCCGTAGATATCCTCCAGGGCAGGTTCATCCACGTCGGCCTGTTTCTGGGCTACCAGCAGGATCTGCTTCCCGGCCTGCATCGCTTCATCCAGCGCCTGAATTGAGCGCGCCCGACCCACAAAGAGGGGTATGACCATGTGCGGGTAAACGACCACATCCCGCAACGGCAGGATGGGTATATTCAGGCGGTGCTGCAGATCGCTATCAGACATCCGTAAATCTCCTAGGACTCAGAGTCCCGCCGAACTCTCCAGAGGGGAGGTCCGGCGGTGCAGCAGACTCGTACAGGGCTGAACTGGTGTCCGCGCCCCGGGCGCAGAGGTGTCAGTCTGGGCTAGCTGCCGCCAGACCCGGCTGCCCTCCGCTCTTCCTGAACTGCACGCAAGGGCGTGGTCTCCTCCGATTCGAAAATGATGTAGGGCTTCGTCTCACCAGTGACAACAGCCTCATCCACAACGACCTTGCGGGCGTTTCGCAGTGAAGGCAGGTCGTACATGGTATCGAGGAGAATATTTTCGAGAATGGTGCGGAGTCCGCGGGCACCGGTCTTCCGCTGCATGGCTCGCAGGGCGATAGCCCGCAGCGCGTCCTCGCGGAACTCAAGTTCAGCACCTTCCATCTCAAACAGGCGCCGGTACTGCTTGGTCAACGCGTTCTTCGGCTCAACCAGGATACTGATGAGTGCAGCCTCGTCGAGCTCGTCGAGCGTGGCTACCACAGGCAGGCGACCGACAAACTCGGGAATAAGCCCGTAGCGAATCAGATCTTCCGGCTCCACGTCGGTGAGGAGCTCGCCGATCGGAAATTCCTCATTGCTGCGTACGTCGGCGACAAAGCCAATGCCGCTCTTCTGTGAGCGCTTCTGAATGATCTTTTCCAGACCAGCGAAGGCGCCGCCAACGATAAAGAGAATATGGCGGGTATCGACCTGAAGGAACTCCTGCTGGGGATGCTTTCGGCCACCCTGCGGAGGAACGGATGCCACCGTTCCTTCGATGAGCTTCAGCAAGGCCTGCTGGACACCCTCACCGGACACGTCGCGGGTAATAGAAGGGTTGTCAGACTTGCGGGAAATCTTGTCGATCTCATCGATGTAGACGATACCGGTCTGCGCCTTCTCGACGTCATAGTCGCACTTCTGCAACAACTTCTGAATGATGTTCTCAACATCTTCGCCAACATAACCCGCCTCAGTGAGCGTGGTTGCATCGGCAATCGCAAATGGGACGTTCAGCAATCGGGCGAGAGTCTCTGCCAGCAGGGTCTTGCCGCAGCCGGTGGGCCCGATCAGGAGGATATTGCTCTTGGAGAGTTCGATGTCGCTCTTGCCCCCATCTGCCGAGCGATTCTCCAGGCGCTTGTAGTGGTTGTAAACCGCCACAGAGAGGATCTTCTTAGCGCGCTCCTGGCCAATGACGTATTCGTCGAGGACAGCCTTGATTTCCTGGGGCTTCGGCAACTTGGCGCTGGGGTGATCCTGCCGATCCTCCAACTCCTCGCGGATAATGTCGTTGCAGAGTTCGACGCACTCGTCGCAAATGAAGACGGAGGGACCTGCAATGAGCTTGCGCACCTCGTGCTGGCTCTTGCCACAAAACGAGCAATAGAGCAGCTTGCCGTCGTCCCCTCGTCCGCGAGTTTCGTCAACCATGGCTGCCGCCTTCTCCTGCCGCGAAGCCCGTCACGGGAGCTTCATCTACCATATAGCACGCGTTCAACGGGGCGTGCAAAACCCCTCATCGTTTACCGCGATCAGTTCACATCACGCGGTCATTATCGCGCAGTCCGTCACGAAGTGCCTCAGGTAACCTTACGGGTCTCGCCGCGGCGTTCCAGGACCCCGTCAATCAAGCCGTAGGCCACGGAATCGGGCCCACTCATAAAGCGGTCCCGATCGGTATCCTGCTCCACCCGCTCAAGAGACTGGCCCGTGTGCTTGGCCAGAATCTGGTTCAGACGCTCCCGGGTCAGCAGTATCTCTTTCGCATGAATATCGATGTCCGATGCCTGGCCCTGAAAACCTCCCAGCGGCTGGTGAATCATGATGCGGGAGTGCGGCAGGCAGAACCGCTTGCCCTTGGCGCCACCGGCCAGCAGCAGTGCGCCCATGCTGGCGGCCTGGCCCACACAGATAGTGCTTACGTCCGGCTTGATGAACTGCATGGTGTCGTAAATGGCGAGACCGGAAGTCACCACGCCACCGGGAGAGTTGATGTACAGGTGAATGTCTTTGTCCGGGTTCTCTGACTCAAGGAACAACAGTTGGGCAACCACCAGATTCGCCATCTGGTCCTCGACCGGACCGACAATGAAGATCACCCGCTCCTTCAAGAGTCTGGAGTAAATGTCGTAAGCCCGCTCGCCGCGCGCGGTCTGCTCGATAACCATCGGTACGAGACCGAGTGCCGTGGTGTCCATAGCCATGTTTACCATCCCTGTTGCGTTTGAGTATCCGATGCCGGGCCCTAGCCAGTAACCAGCGCGCGAAACGTCGTTGGCCGGGGCGTGAGTACAGCGCGGCCGGACAGCCAGTCGACCACCTGCTCTTCGAGAACCGCGTTTTCCACCTGCGTCAGGAGCTGCGCGGTCTGGTAGTAAAGCTTCCGGATCTCCTCCGGCTTTTCATAGCCGCTGGAGAGCCGCTCAATCCGCTCGCGGACTTTTTCCCGGTCGACCACCAGTTCCTGCTCGCGAATCAGGGCGCCGATCAAGAGACCGAGACGCACCCGCCGCTCTGCCGTCTGACGAAACGACTCCAGGGCTGGGGCTGCGGCAGCGTCTGTGATTCCAAGGTTTCGCATTGCATCGGCCTGCAGCGAGGTGGCTTCCTGCTCAACCAGCACGATGGGGATGTCTACGGGGTTGGCAACCAGCAACTGCTCCAGCAACTGACGCTTGACGTCGGCTTTGGCGCGCGCCGCAAACTCATCGGCCATGTTCTTGCGCAAGTCCAGAACGAAGTCGTCCTTCGCGCCACTCTCCACTCCAAAGCTGCGGATGAACTCCTCGTCAAGTTCAGGCAGATGCTCTTCGGCAACTTCACTAACCTGAACACTGAAATCAGCCGCCTGGCCTGCCAGCGTCTGGTTCGGGTAGTCTGCGGGAAACCGCACAATAATCTCCCGGCTGTCCCCAGCCTTCAGGCCGACCAGCTGCCTCTCAAAATCCTCGATCATCCGGCCGGCACCAAGCTGGATCGTGACGTTCTCGCCGGTGCCCCCATCCATCGCCCCGCCATTCAGGCGGCCCTGAAAATCCACAACCACGCGGTCACCATTGCGCGCCTCGCGGGCCGCCGTATGCCAGTGACTGCGCTGCCTGCGCAGGTTGTCGGAAATAAAGTCGATGTCCTCATCGTCAAAAGCGGGCTCAGGAAGACTGGCGGACGCTGCCTCAAGTCCCTGCACGGTGAATTCCGGAAAGACTTCAAAGGAGGCCGTGTAGGAAAAATCGACGCCCGGAGCGCCGGCATCGGGCGCTGCATCGATCTGGGGGTCACCCACCGGGCGCAGCTGTTGCCCGTTAATAGCCTCGTTATAGGTCGACTGCACGACGTCCTGAAGGACTTCTCTGCGGACCTGGTCGCCAAAGCGCTGACGAATCACCCGCTCCGGCACCTTGCCCGGGCGATAACCCTTGATGTTGGCCGTGCGACCGACAGATCGAAGGCGGGACTCCACTTCAAGATCAATGCGCTGGGCGGGGACCCGGACCTGAAGCCGCCGCTCAAGCGCCTGACCAGACTCCAAAGAAACCTGCAATTCCTCCATCACTCTCTCGACTTCCTGAACCGACTGCATAACAAAAACCTTCCCTGCCTGATTGCACCCGCCAAGATGTTGGTGCGAAAGGAGAGACTCGAACTCTCACGGGTTACCCCACAGGAACCTAAATCCTGCGCGTCTACCAGTTCCGCCACTTTCGCGCGTGGCGTCTTGAGGCGGCATATGTCCAGTCATTATACCGGACAGCCCTCCGCCCACCGGGCCTCCTGAGGCGCCTCAAGATGCACTTAGGCACGTTCCCTGACCCGGTGGAAAAGCTTCAGGATCGCCGCCCGCATGGGCATCTTACTTCATATATTACAGAACTTTACGAGACATTTTCGAAGCCACTTGACTGACCAGAGGCGGACCCCCACTGGGGCGACAAAGGCGTGCGTCAGGTGGTGGGCCGCCGAATTGACGGGTCAGGAGCCGGGCGGGCCGGAACTGGCGGGCAGCGGGGAGAAAGTGGTGGGCCGTGTAAGACTTGAACTTACAACCAATGGATTAAGAGTCCACTGCTCTACCAGTTGAGCTAACGGCCCGTCTCTAAACAGTATTCGCGGCTGAAGCCGCTCCTACAATCCTGCACGTACAGTTGGGGTGGACGATGGGGCTCGAACCCACGACCACCGGAATCACAATCCGGTGCTCTACCAACTGAGCTACGCCCACCATTGACCATTCTCGTTATGGCGCGCCTGGCAGGACTCGAACCTGCAGCCCCCGGCTTAGAAGGCCGGTGCTCTGTCCGGTTGAGCTACAGGCGCTCCGCTTCGCCAGGAGTCGGCCCCAGAAGTCGATCCGAAGATCGACCGACAAGGGCCGGATGGTCGGGGCAGACGGATTCGAACCGCCGACCCTCTGCTCCCAAAGCAGATGCGCTACCAGACTGCGCCATGCCCCGAACTCGTCCCGGCACCGACAGTATAGCGATCTGCGGGGGCTGACGGGTCAGACATCGGGTGGGGGATCATAAGGACGATAGTGGGCAGCGTCAATTTATGGCCTCGTGATAAGGTGTGGCCCGAAATGACAGCCCGCCTTATTGACGGCAAAGCCATTGCCAGCGAGGTCCGCACCCTGCTGCGCCAGCGAATCACCGAGCGGCTTGAGGCGGGTCACCGCCCACCAGGCCTCGCCGTGGTGCTCGTCGGGGACGATCCAGCCTCCAGAATCTATGTCCGCAACAAACGCGCCGCCTCGAACGAGGTGGGTATTATGTCCCGGGACTATGACCTGCCGGCGACGACCGGGGAGCGCGAGATTCTGGCCCTCATCGAGCGCCTGAATGCCGATCCGGAGATCGACGGGATTCTCGTGCAACTGCCCCTGCCCCCCCATATCAGCGAGATCGCGGTCATCGAATGCATTGACCCTGTTAAGGACGTGGATGGGTTTCATCCCTACACCCTCGGACGGCTCAGCCAGCGAATTCCCGTCCTGCGACCAGCCACGCCCTACGGCGTGATGGCACTTCTTAGACACATCGGTGTGCCCGTTAAAGGACAGCACGCGGTCGTCGTCGGCGCATCAAACCATGTTGGCCGGCCGCTGGCACTTGAACTGCTGCTGGCGGGCGCAACAACTACGGTGTGCCATCGGTTCACCAAAGACCTTCGCCACCACGTAGCGCAGGCCGATATCCTGGCCGTCGCCGTCGGTAAGCCAGGACTGATTCCCGGCGCCTGGATCAAGCCAGGCGCGGTGGTACTCGACATTGGCATTAGTCGTCTGGCCGATGGCAAGCTGGCAGGAGACGTCGTGTTTGCCGAAGCCCGGGAGCGCGCCAGCTGGATCACACCGGTACCCGGCGGCGTTGGCCCCATGACCATTGCGATGCTCCTGGAAAACACCCTGACGGCGGCCATCCACGGGCCCGCCCTGCTCCAGGCCCGGGAGCTGGTACCTACCGGTTAGGTTCTCTGCTGCTTTGAAATGGAATTCAGTAATGCCTCGTTCAAGAATCCTTTTTCTTTCAATGGTCCTCTCGGCGCTCCCGGCACTTACGCAGACCAGCGCCGCGGAATCAACCCAGGTAAAGATCGAAACCACGGCGGGTGACTTTGTGGTGCAGCTGGATGAAGCCCGGGCACCGCTGACCGTCGCCAATTTCCTGCAGTATGTGACCGACGGCTTCTATGCGGGGACCATCTTTCACCGGGTCGTCAATGGTTTCGTGATTCAGGGTGGTGGCCTTACCCCGGAGCTGGCGCCGAAGCCTCACCGCCCCCCGGTGGTTAACGAATCCGGCAATGGCCTCAGCAATCGGCGCGGGTCCGTGGCGATGGCTCGAACGGGCGAGCCACACTCAGCCGACTCACAGTTCTACGTGAACCTGGCAGACAACCTCCCCCTGGACGCAAAGCCAACCCGCTGGGGATACGCCGTGTTCGGCGAAGTTGTTCAGGGCATGGATGTGGTTGACGAGATTGGCCACCGGGTCACGGGCAGCAAAGGCGGCATGCAGGACGTCCCGGTCGAGGCAGTAGTCATTCGCAAAATCAGTGTACTGAAGATACCCGTCGGAAAATGACGGTCCTCTTCGTCTCTGATCTGCACCTCGACGCGACCCGGCCTGCTGCCACCGAATGCTTCCTGCGCTTCCTGGCGGGAGATGCCCGGAATGCCAGTACCCTGTACATACTCGGCGACCTGTTTGAAGTCTGGACAGGTGACGATGCCGCCGGCACACACGAAGTCAGAATTCTGGACGCACTCCGGCAGTACACCAGAGCTGGCCATCGCTGTAGTTTCCTGCACGGCAATCGGGACTTTCTGGTGGGCGCCGGCTTCGCCGCGCGAACTGGCGCCACACTACTGCCCGATGAAACACTGATCGACGTGTACGGCGCACAGGTGCTCTTGCTGCATGGGGACACGCTCTGTACCGACGACCACAGCTATCAGCGGTATCGGCGCCTCGTCCACAATCGGGCTCTCCGCGCCCTCTACCTGGCACTGTCGCCACAGATCCGGAACCGGATCGCCGCTTACGCGCGTCGCCAGAGCGAGGCAGCCAATGCAAGCAAGTCAGCGGAAATCATGGATGTAAATCCTGCAGCAGTGGCCGATGCATTCCGCCGGCACGGAGTGCAACTCCTGATTCATGGCCACACCCACCGGCCGGCTGTGCACACGCTTGAACTGGACGGGACGACAGCCCGGCGAGTCGTCCTGGGCGCCTGGTATGAACAAGGCAGCGTGTTGTACTGGACAGAGTCGGGACTGGAACTGCGCCAGATCAGCTTCGCCTGACAGCAACAAGAATCGGCTCTGGCCCCGCAGATCGTGGCGTCAGGCCTAGGGCTGCCAGGCGAGCAACTCTTCCACACTCTGGAAGCGGTCAACCGGCTGCTTGGCCAGCATGCGCTGAATCAGCGGCTGAAACTCCCGGAGTGACGTAGGCAGTCCCGGCACGGGTGCAAGCCGGTGCTTGACTATCACAGCCATCGCGGTGTCCCCGTCATAAGGCTTGGAACCGGTCAGCATCTCGTAGAAAATGACGCCGAGGCTGTAGATATCCCCGCGAACGTCCACCGGCTCGCCGTGGCCCTGCTCAGGACTTATGTAGTAGGGGGTACCGAAAATTGCACCGGCGCCTGTGACTTCAGCCTGCAATGCCACCTGCTTTGCCAGACCGAAATCAATCAGGGCCAGCGACCCATCATCGCGGAACAGTACATTGGTCGGCTTCAGGTCGCGATGCAGAATGCCCGCCGCATGCAGCACCCCAAGGGCAGCAGCGATGTCTCGCATCAGGCGGTAAGCCTCGTAGCGGTCCATCCCGCCAGCAACACGGCGCTTGAGGCTGCCGCCGCCGCAATACTCCATGGCGATATAGGCATGATCATCAGCGACGCCAAAGTCATAGATCCGCACCACGTTGGGATGGTCGAGACGGGCAATAAGCTCGTACTCGCGCAGAAAGCGGTCCAGCGCTTTTCCCGTGGACGAATCGGCCACCTGATGCAGCACCTTCAGGACCAGCTGACGCTCGGCGTTGCGCTGGCGCGCGAGGTACACCGTGGCAATCTCACCGTGGGCCAGCTTTCGCACTATTTCGTAATTGCGCGGCAGCGGCTCCTGGCTGCCCGTAATCGAGGGGTCGCTGGCGCTGGGAGGAGTCACTGGAACGCGCGGTGTAGCCTTCAGCGCCTCCTCAACCGCCTCAACCAGCCGGGCGTTGGTCAGGCCGGGCTTTCCCACGTAGTCATCCGCACCAGCCCTCATCGCAGCGACAATCTGCCGTTCATCTCCGCTACCAATCACAACAATCGGGGGAAAACGAGGCAGGGCCCGGAACTGCTTGACCCAGTCGAGAACATCGCCGCGGCCGCAAGGGTGGCCCAGCAAAATCAGGTCATTTCCAGCTCCTGAGAAGGCTTCGGGCAACCGGCCTGACTGCTGGGGGTCGTACTCGCGGATCATCGCGTCAGGCCAGCGTGCAGAGATGTGGTGCGCCAGCAGCCGACGGTAGTCGGCGTGGTCATCGATAATGAGGAGCTTGAGCAGAGGCGCTAACCAGTGCGTGCACGGGGGCCGGGGGTCGCTGGTGTCAGGTCATCGCTGGCCTGATCAAGAATTTCGAAGGGCCCGCGCCGACGTTTGCCCTCGCGCTGACTCTTGGCGCGATCCGAGCGCTCCTGCTCCAGCCGGGCAAGATACTCGGGACTGACATCGCCAGTAACGTACTGGCCGGAGAAGCACGACGTGTCGAAGTGCGTGATGTCGCCGTTGTCATACCTGACTGCACGAATCAGATCATCGAGGTCCTGGTACATCAGCCAGTCCGCCCCGATGAATTCCTGCACCTGTCGCTCGGTGCGGCCGTGGGCAATCAGTTCGCTGGCAGCGGGCATATCAATGCCGTAGACGTTAGGGTAACGCACCGGTGGCGACGCGGAGGCAAAGTAGACCCGACGGGCGCCCGCCTCCCTGGCCATTTCAATGATCTGCTTCGAGGTCGTCCCGCGAACGATGGAGTCGTCTACCAGCAGGACGTTCTTGTCACGAAATTCCAGATCAATCGCGTTCAGCTTGCGCCGCACGGACTGCCGCCGCTGATCCTGGCCGGGCATGATGAACGTGCGGCCTATATAGCGGTTCTTGATAAACCCCTCGCGGTATTTCACGCCGAGCCGGTGGGCGACCTCGAGCGCGCTGGTGCGACTGGAGTCGGGAATCGGAATTACGACCTCGATATCGTGGTCAGGCATTTCCCTCAGGATCTTGTCGGCGAGGCGCTCGCCCATGCGCAGCCGGGATTTGTAGACCGATATTCTGTCGATGATCGAATCGGGCCGCGCAAAATACACGTATTCGAATATGCAGGGGGTGTAACTGCGCCGCTCGCCACATTGCCGGCTATGGAGCGTCCCGTCGATCTCCATGATGACGGCCTCCCCGGGCAGAACATCGCGCACGACCTTGAAATCCAGCGCGTCCATGGCAACACTTTCCGACGCGACCATGTGCTCGATACCCCTGGTAGTCTCCCGCCGCCCCATGCACAGGGGCCGCAGGCCGTGGGGATCCCGGAACGCCACAATGCCGTAGCCGATGATGAGGGCAACGACGGCATAGCCTCCCCGGCAGCGGCGATGAACAGCAGCCACTGCCGCAAAGATCGCCTCAGGCGTGACCCGCTCTGTACCCTGACACTGCAATTCGTGGGCAAAGACATTGAGCAACGCTTCGGTGTCGGAACCAGTATTGAGGTGCCGGCGG
This sequence comes from Gammaproteobacteria bacterium, assembly GCA_031409515.1. Lineage (GTDB taxonomy): Bacteria > Pseudomonadota > Gammaproteobacteria > Steroidobacterales > SHZI01. Next base: position 185,901 of record JANNXJ010000016.1, read on the forward strand.
TCCTGCTGGACCAGCATCTCCTTGAGTTCCTCAGAGTTGGTGAGGTTGCCGTTATGGGCGAGACCAATGCCGTAGGGCGAGTTCACGTAGAAGGGCTGGGCCTCGGAGGACTTCAGGGTTCCGGCCGTCGGATAGCGGCAGTGGCCAATGCCGACGTTCCCCCGCAGCTCGTCCATATGCTGCTGCTGAAAGACGTCGCTTACGAGGCCGTTCTTCTTGCGGGTACAGAACGTACCGTTCCAGTCGGTCATCATGCCGGCAGCGTCCTGCCCGCGATGCTGGAGTACGGTCAACGCATCATAAATAGCCTGATTGACAGGCCGGTTGCCGACAATGCCAACGATGCCACACACGCTAGAGCCGGACTCCTTGTTGCTGGGCTAGCTGCTCCTGGGCCGCATCCCGCAGCTCAGCCCCTACCTGAGCCGCATACGGTAGCAGCTTGGACTCCCGCCACCAAGGCTCAGCAGAAAACCCGCCGAGCTCAAGCGCCAGGACCAGGATGCCGGCAAGCACCACCCCGCGGGCAATACCAAACAGCACGCCAAGGGCGCGGTCAGTACCGGTAATGACACTTTTCCGGACAAAGTACCCGATGAGCCAGGCCACCACGCTACCGGCAAACAGGACACCAACGAACAGCGCCACCCGTCCAGCCCAGAGCCGCCACAACGGGTTATCAAGCGTGTTGCTGAAAAAGTGGGCAGCCTGCCCACCGAATCGGGCAGCGCACCAGAGCGCCAGCACCCAGATCACCAGGGACAGTGCCTCCCGGATGAGACCGCGCACAGCGCCAACCAGCGCCGAAAGCAGGAGCACACCCAGCAGTATGTAGTCGAACGGGGTCATCTCAATTCCAGGTCCGGTGTATCAGTCATGAGACTAACGTTTCCCAACGCGGCCACCCTTGAAACCAGCGGTGGCCAGTCGTTCGGCGAGCGCCTCGGCAGACGCCTTGTCACTTTCCGGACCAGCACGCACCCGATACAAGGTGCCGCTGGCGCCACCACCTCCAAGGACCGATGCACTAAACCCCTTGGCTTCCAGCTGCTCGACCAGGCGCTGGGAATTCTCCCGCTGCGAGAAGCTGCCCAGTTGGACAAACCACTCGCCGCTGGCGGCGCCTGCTTCCTGTGCCAGTGAGCGGACGGGCTCGCGGGCAGCTGCGGCAGGGCTGGGGGCCTCGGTAACAGGCGCCACGGCTGATCCCTGGGCTACCGGCTCAGGCTGCTGGTCCTCGGACGCCACTGGCTCCGGCGCAGATAGCGGGGGTTCCGGCAACGAGAGTGGGGCAGCGGCCGGACTGCCCGGAACCTGCGCTACCACAGGAGCGGGTGTCTCGCGGTCGGTACGATCCAGGCGGATCGTGTGCTGTCTCAGGTCGAGCGACTCCTCGCCGGGAGGATGGGTAATGGTGGCCCCGGAGTCGGGATTGCCATCCAGAATGGCTGGCACGACCAGCACCAGCACCGCGAGGAGACACGCCGCCCCAACCATTCTTTCTGCGAGCTGGCGGTCCATCAACAAGAAATTCCCGTGGGGAAATCAGTATAAACCAAGCCACTCAAGGGCGGGCGCAACTATCCTGAATGAACCGCAGACCACAATTCGCCCCCCGGGCACTGTCACCCGATGGGCGAGTTCGAAGGCGCCCACAGGCTCAGGCACCCAGGTGATATCGCGAGCCCCGGCCTGCGCCATAGCCTCCCGCATCCGGGCCTCCGAACTTGCCCTGGGGTCATCGACACCAGAGACAATCCAGCGCCCGGCCACAGGAACCAGTTGAGCCACAAAGTCGGCGATGGCCTTGTCGGCGAGCAGCGCCGTAACCATGGTGAACCCCCGCTGTCCGGCGGGCGACGGGTCGCGGGTTTTCAGCTGCTCACGCAATACTGCTGCCGCCTGGGGATTGTGGGCAACATCCAGTATCCACTCGTGCTCCCGCTGAACCGCTTGAAAACGACCGGGTGGCGTCGATGAAAGGAGCACGGGGTTCAGGAACGACGCCGTCAGAGAGACCGTCGGGGTAAGGCGAGCCAGCGCCGCCAGGGCCAGACTGGCATTGCGGAACTGGGCTGCGGTCCAGTGACGAGGGGCACGCAGGCCAGTCAGGCGATCGGTGTTCCGGCCGTGCCACTGCCAGCCGCCCGCTGCTCCTTCCCGGCTGTAGCCGAAGTCCCTGGCGTAGATCTGCAGATCGGCACCAAGGCCAGCGGCGCCAGTGCGGATGGCGTCCGGCAGCGGCTCGTCGCCGTAGAATGCCAGCCTGCCGCCGCGCAAGATGCCGGCCTTCTCAGCGGCTATCTCCTCCACGGAGTTCCCCAGCCACTCCTGATGATCGAGAGCAATGGTGGTGATCAGGGCCAGGTCCGCGTCCACTGCATTCACGGCATCAAGACGCCCACCGAGGCCGACTTCCAGCAGCCAGGTGTCGCAGCCCGACTCAGCGAAGCAGACCAGCGCCGCAAGGGTGCCGAACTCGAAGTAGGTTAGTGGCACCGACCCCCGGGCCGCCTCTACCCGCTCGAAGGCCCGGACCAGCGCAGCATCTGTCACCGGTTTGTTCCCGACCCGGATTCTTTCGTTGTAGCGGATCAGGTGCGGCGAGGTGAAGAGCCCTGGATTCTCCCCCGCCGCGTGCAGGCAGTCGTGGAGCAGCGTGATCGTGGACCCCTTGCCGTTGGTGCCGCCGACGGTCACCACTCGGCCGGCCGGTGGCTGCAGTCCCAGCCGCGTGAGCACGTCCTGGACCCGGGAAAGCCCCATATCGATGGGCCGTGGATGCAGGGACTCCTGCCACTTCAACCAGTCGGCGACACTGATCGGCGGATTCATGGTCACTGCCATCGTGAAAATAGCCCTGAAGAGAGTGCCGGAATGGCCCGGCGGGCAGCCGTCAGCCTGACAGTCAGGCTGAACTATCGGGCGGCGGTGCCTGCTTCATTAACTTCGCCAGCAAGGCTGCAATCTCGTCGCGCAACTGGCGGCGATCGATGAGCATATCGAGGGCGCCATGCTCCAGGAGGAACTCGCTGCGCTGGAAGCCTTCGGGCAGGGTCTCGCGCACCGTCTGCTGAATCACGCGGGGCCCGGCAAAGCCGATGAGCGCATTGGGCTCGGCAATGTTGACGTCGCCCAGCATGGCGAGGCTGGCGGATACGCCCCCCGTTGTGGGATCTGTCAGCACCGAAATAAAGGGCACCCGGGCCTCAGCCAGTTCTGCCAGCGCCGCGCTCGTCTTGGCCATCTGCAGCAACGAATACAACGCCTCCTGCATCCGCGCTCCGCCGCTCGCTGAGAAGCTGATCAGTGGCTGGCGGTTGTCACGGCTCCAGACAGCGGCTCGGCTGAACTTCTCGCCCACCACGGACCCCATGGAACCTCCCATGAAGCGAAACTCGAAGGCACAAGCCACCACCGGCTGGCCCTTCAAGAGCCCAGTCATGGCGACCAGGGCATCCCGCTCGCCGGTCTCCTTCTGCGCCTGCGTGATTCGTGTCCGGTAAGGCTTGCTGTCCTTGAACCGGAGTGGATCATGGGGACTCAGCTTCTCCGCAATTTCCCGGCCAGTGCCGGGATCCAGGAAGACCATCAGCCGGTCCCGGGCAACCAGGCGCATGTGGTAACTGCACTTGGGGCATACATGCAGGTTGCGCTCAAGTTCTGCCCTGTACAGCTGGGCACTGCACTGGGGGCACTTGATCCAGAGCCCCTCGGGAACCGAGCGGGTGCGCCGCTCCGTGCTGATGCGGGAGGGCAGGACTTTTTCGTACCAGGTCATACGGGGATCATAATCAAGTCTGGTTCAGCGATCACGCCAGATGGGCTGTGCTGCAGCTGACGGGAAGGACAATTCCGTCGGGTAATGCACATCTGCCAGGTACAACCCCTCCGGTGGCGCCGTCGGGGCGCCAAGCCGACGGTCCCGGCCAGCCAGCAGCTTGACGATCCAGTCCGGCTCGGCATTGCCACAGCCGATACGGGCAAGGGCGCCAACGATATTGCGGACCATGTGGTACAGGAAGCCATTGGCACGCACCTCGATGTGCAGATAGTCGCCGGCTCGGTTGACGACGAGTCGTTCGAGTCGGCGCACCGGACTCCGCGACTGACAGCCTGCGCCCCGGAATGCGGAGAAGTCGTGCTCACCGATGAGATACGCACCGGCCGCAGCCATCCGCCCCTCGTCCAGGACTCCCCGGACGCACCACGCCCGGTGGCGGTCGAGGGCAGAGCGAACCTCCCGCTGGAGAATGACATACCGGTAGGTACGGGCCAGGGCTGAGTAACGGGCGTGGAATTCAACCGGTACCTCCTGCACCCACTGCACGGCCAAATCTGCGGGCAGGTTGCTATTGATACCGAGAAGCCAGGAGCGCAGCGGGCGAAGGGCGCTGGTGTCGAAGTGGACTACCTGACCGCAGGCGTGGACGCCCGTGTCGGTCCGGCCTGCTGCCGCTGTGCTGATCGGCTCATTGGCCACCACGGCAATGGCCTCATTCAGAACCTGCTGGACGCTGCGCGCGTGACTCTGGGTCTGCCAGCCAAAGAATGTGCTGCCGTCGTACTCGAGTCCGGCAGCGAAGCGCTGCACTGGCAGGCCCTGGGCGGTCAATCGTCGGACTTCGTGCGCAAACCGGCCGCTGGTAGCGGTTAGTCGGTCAATTCATCAAGCAGCCGGCGGGCTTCCTGGCGCTGAGCGGAATCGCCCTCCTCCAGCACCTCATTGAGAATGCTGCGGGCGCCATCGGGGTCGCCCATGTCCACATAGGCCCGCGCCAGGTCGAGCTTGGTGCCCACCTCGGTCATGGTCGGGCCCTCCGGCCCCCGGCGCCGGCCTGGCATGACGGACGTCGGCTCCAGATCTTCGACTCGGCTGTCACCGATATCGAAGTCCACCTGACTGAGTTCAGCAGAAGCATCGCCCAACGCGACCGCAGCAGCCCGGGGTTGCTCGGCAGTGTCTTCTACAACCCGGTGCTCGGCCGTATCGCCGCTGGTATCCCGGGCTCTGTCGCGACCGGCGGCACTCTTCTCCATCGCATTCCCGAAGGCAGGCAGGTCCAGCGTGCCCTCATCGAGGGCCATGCCCCGCACCTCGGCGGTCGAATCCCCCTCAAGGCCCTCCAGCAGGTCCGATGCGTCATCCTCACCGCTGAGGTCGTAGACATCCCCGTCACCATCGAGGTTGCCATCTACAGCGCCGTGCACACCGGTCCCCAGTTCGCCAGCCGCTTCGTCCAGCCCGGTAAGGTCGAGGCCCAGGTCTTCGAGGTTGATTTCTTCGGTCTGATCCGCACCACCCGAGGACCGGGAGTCCGCGGAACCCGGGCGTAAACCGGGGATCGCGCTCTCCAGCGTGGGAGTTTCCATCGTGCTGCCCCCGGAGTCCCGCGGCTCTATGGCGGGGTTCTCCATCGTGGGTGCGTAGTCGCCCCCATAGCGGGTCTCGATCGTCGGAATTTCGGTGGTCCGGGCGCTCCTCTCATCGCCACCGCGGGGAGCGATCTCCGTCCGCATCAGGCTCGTGTCGTCCAGCGAGGCATCAGCCCCGGAACCGCTTTCCAGGGCATCCAGGTCAAAATCGAGCAGGCCAGAGGACGGACCCTTCCGGGCACCCGTCAGATCGAGATCGACGCCGGCCGAGTCGCCGTCATCAAAGTTGATGTCGACCGAGCCCCGGTCATCCTCGTCAGCGAGGGCCAGGTCGAGACCGGAGTCGCCTGTGGTGGACACGGCTCCTGCAAAGAGCGGCTCATCCGGGCAGATCTGCTTGCCCATAATGACCACCTTGCTCCAGCCGGGGTCCGCCGCGCCCTTGAGAAGCCGCTGGAAGGTCTGCGCTTCCTTCAGGAACGACGCCTTGTTCTCCCAGATGAAGAACACCTCCAGCAGTTTCAGCCGCAGATCACGGCGATCCGGGTTGTCGCGCAGGGCCCGGGTCAACAGTTCAGCCGCCTGGTCGTAAAGACCGTAGGCCATATGAAAGTCGGCCTCGGCCACGACGTCCGCCTGGTCCAGCTCTACGGCGCCCTCAGTGCTTATGGTTCTCTCGAGCGGCGTTTCCGCGTCGCCATCCCGGGAGTCCGACCGCCCCTCGGACCGTCCCAGAGCCAGCGTCGCGCCGGCCCGCTCCCCGGCAACTTCCTCGACGCTGTAGCCATCACGACGCATGACTGGCTGGGTGCTGGCCGCGCCGCGCAGGTCGCCCCGCAGGTCGTCAGCGAAACGGCTACTGGCCTCGTCTGCCGTAGCCATCCGTCGTCGGGCAAAGACAAAGAACAGGCCTGCCAGCAGGACGACTGCGGCGGACACCAGGAACCAGACGTTGAAGACCAGAGCGCCAAGGGAACTCAGAAAGCCACCGCTCTCCTCGCCCTTGGAGTCTCGCTGGGAGCGCCGGGCCGGTTTACGCGGCGCGACCGGGGCTGCCTCGTCTGCCACAACGGCCGGTGCCGTCGGGACGGCAGCAGGGGCCGCGTCAGCGACGGGCTGCTCCGCGACCGGGGCCTCTGCCACGGGCGGTGCTGCGGCGACGGGCGGTGGGACTACCGGCGGCTGGGCCTTACTGCTCTCCAGTTGGGACACCCGGTCTTGAAGGGCCTTGAGCTGCGCGTCCTTAAGGGCGAGGAGCCTCTGCTGCTCTGCCACCTCCTGCTGAAGCGCCGGGCTGCCAGGAGTCGGGGAGGCGCCTTGCCGGCTGCCTGCACCAGTGCCGGACGCTGTCTCTGTCGGAGGAACGAGCTTTAGTCGAGGCGGGGCCACAGTGGCCGGTGCGGCGGCGTCTGGAGCACTCCGCCACTGGGCGTCCTGGCGTTGCACCTCGGCAGTAGCGGCACTCCGGTTCACGCCCGCGAGTGCAGCCGCCCCGGGGACCCGCAAAATGGCTCCACGACGCAGCAGGTTGATGTTGCCGGCAAAGGCCTCCGGGTTGGTCTGGTAGAGCGCCACCATCATCTGGTTCAGGGACACGCCGCTGGTGGCCCGCAAGCGCTCCGAGATGGCCCACAGGGTCTCATTGGACTGCACGGGGCCGTAAGTCTCCCCGCCAGGTCCGGTCGTCTGGCTCCCGGTCGCCGGGCTGGGGGACGAAGCCGCAGTCCCGGACGCCGGAGGCCGGCGAATCGCCGGCGCCGCAGCAGCCGGTCCGGCTGCTGCGGGTAGCGTGGCCGTACCGGAACCGCTCGAGGCCTGCCCATCCGGGCTGGCGAAGGCGGGAGGATCCAGCAGGACAGTGTACTCCCGAAGGAGCCGGCCCTGAGGCCAGCTGACATCCAGGAGCAGGGAAATGAAGGGCTCGCTGACGGGCTGGGTAGACGTGACTCGAACGACGGCCCGGGAACCTTCCTGCTGCACCTTGAACCGGAGGTCTTCCAGAAAACGGGGCTTGTCGAGGCCAAAGCGCTCGAAGGTGGCGCCGGAAGCCAGCTGCACGCTGAGTTCAGTCAGGTTGTCCGACGAATCCAGCGTGACCGGAATCTCGGCCACGAAGGGCTGATTGAGCGCCGACCGCAGGGTGATTTCGCCGAGGCCCAGAGCCCCGGCGTTCAACGGTAGGAGCCCCGCCAGCAGCAGGACTGCAGCGAGTCGAACTCGTGGCATCACCAATCCCCGATTGAGCCGCCAGCACCTCCCCTGGTCGGGGAGCCCAAGTAGCCGATGGCCTAGAAGCGGAACCAACTATAGCCCATATGGTCCCGCTGCGTAAGGCAGAGATACCCGGAATTGGCGGCAGTTACGGGACCGTGCTTCGCCACTAATTCGCCCCCGGGTTCGCCCCTGGAGGTCACGCGATGGCGCAGCGCCGTGCACCGGAATTCGGCTTCACGACCGGGCCCGGCCCGCCTCCACATCCGGGGTGATGGTCTGCACGTCGGCATTCTGGGCCCTGTGGCGCAGATAGTGATCCATGAGGACGATGGCCAGCATGGCCTCGCCGATCGGTGCCGCCCGCAGGCCCACACAAGGGTCGTGCCGGCCGGTAGTGACCACCTCGGTCGCCTCCCCTTCTTCGTCGACCGTATCGCCCGGGAGCCGGATGCTGGAGGTGGGCTTGAGTGCGATGCTGACGAGGATGTCCTGGCCCGTGGAGATTCCCCCGAGGATCCCGCCGGAAGCGTTGCGCCGGAACCCCACCGGGGTCATCTCGTCCCGGTGTTCAGTGCCCTTCTGGGCCACCACCGCAAAACCAGCGCCCAGCTCTACGGCCCGCACGGCATTGATGCTCATCATCGCGTGGGCAATGTCGGCTTCGAGCTTGTCGAACACCGGCTCGCCAAGCCCCGCCGGAACGCCGCTGGCCACGACATTGATGCGCGCGCCGATGGAGTTGCCCTCCTTGCGGAGCGCATCCATGTAGGCCTCCAGTTCCGGCACGCGGGAAGGATCAGGACAGAAAAACGGATTGTCATCGACAGTGCTGAGGTCGACGGCGTCCAGGACCAGCGGCCCCAGCTGGCGCAAGTAGCCACGAATCTCCACCCCGAGTCGCAACTGCAGATATTTGCGGGCCACAGCCCCGGCGGCCACCCGCATGGCGGTCTCCCGGGCGGATGACCGGCCGCCGCCCCGGTAGTCACGGATGCCGTACTTTTGCTGGTAGGTGTAGTCGGCATGGCCGGGCCGGAAGCGATCCTTGATTTTCCGGTAGTCCCCGGACTTCTGATCCACATTCTCAATGAGGAGCCCGATCGGTGTCCCGGTAGTCAGCCCTTCGAACACGCCGGAAAGGATCTTCACGGCGTCGGGTTCGCGGCGCTGGGTGGTATGCCGGGACTTGCCGGGCCGACGCCGCTCCAGATCCTTCTGGATATCAGCCTCGGACAGCGGCATCCCGGGCGGACACCCATCCACGATGCAGCCCAGGGCGGGCCCGTGACTCTCGCCAAAGGTCGTGACGGAAAACGCTTGGCCGATGGTATTTCCGGACATCAGTGCTCTGCTCGCAATGGTTCGCCAGTAGCCTAGTTGCTCACGGGCAAGGTAGCCCGGAGATCTCCCGCGCTGACCAGGGCAATGCCATCCCCGCCATTGGTGAACTCGGGCCAGAGGAACGGTACCGCCGGAAAGCGGGCTTCAAGAACACCGGACCCGGCGCCAACCTCAAGAGCGAGCCAGCCGTGATCGGTCAGAAACGGCAGAGCATGGTGCAGGATTCTCGCCGGGCTTTCCATCCCGTCGGCGCCGGAAACCAGAGCAAGGCGGGGTTCGTAGCCGTACTCCGGTGGAAATGCGGCCAGATCCGCTTCGGCTACATAAGGCGGATTACTCACGATGAGGTCGAAGGTGCCTTCAATGCCGGCGAAGAGGTCGGCGCACACCAGCTGCACCCGGTCTTCCAGGCCGTACCGCCCCACGTTCCTGGCAGCCACTGCCAGCGCATCGCGGGAGATGTCGCTGGCAACGACCCGGGCCTCGGGAAAGGCCAGGGCCAGGGCCACGGCAATGCAACCGCTGCCCGTCCCGATCTCCAGGATGCGCTGGACCCCCGCCGGGTCGAGCCAGGGCTCGAAGCGGCTCTCGATCAGCTCCGCAAAGGGGGAGCGGGGAATCAGGACGCGCTCATCCACGTGAAACGGCAGTCCGGCAAACCAGGCTTCGCCCGTGAGGTAGGGCAAGGGCCGGCGACTGTTAATGCGCAGGGCGAGCAGAGTCTCGATCTGCGTCAGGTCGTCCGGGCTCACCGCCAGACCATAGGCCCGCTCTGCATCTGCATGGTCAAGACCCAGTTCATGAAAGACCAGGGCGGCCGCTTCGTCCCGGGCGTTCCCGGTACCGTGGCCAAAAAAGACGCCAGCCTCATCAAGGCGCGTTGCGCAGGCGGCAATCAGCCCACCCACTGTCCCGAGGGCTTGCTTGCGGCGCGACGGCCGCCGTGATCTGCCCGTTCCTGTTGCCATACCTGCCCAGCGCTGGAAACCCTGTGTGGCGTATAGAATACGTCGCCGCCGCGCCCCGGGAACCTGTTGCTCATGCTGCCCGCCCTCCTGGACCACCTCTTCGTCCTCTTTCAGCGCCTGCTGCCGGAACGCCAGCTGGGCCGCGCGGTCCGCGCCCTCACCCGTAATCGGACCCCCTGGCTCAAGGCTCTGCTGATCAGGACCTTCGTCCGCGTTTACAGCGTGGACCTCAGTGAGGTCGACCACCCGGAGCCGGAAGCCTGGGAGCACATGAATGCCTTCTTCACGCGGCCGCTCCGCGCCGGGTCACGCCCCATCGCACCGGGTGCCGGCACGGTCGTGAGTCCCAGTGACGGGATCCTGGAGGAACTCGGCTACGCCACCGCCGACCACCTGCTGCAGGCCAAACGCTTCCGGTACCGGATAGCGGATTTTCTCGCCCTCACTGCCGCAGAAGCGGAGCCCTTCAGCGACGGGGCCACGACCACCATCTACCTGGCTCCCCACGACTATCACCGCGTCCACATGCCACTCAGCGGCCGGATCACGGGCATGGTCTACGTTCCCGGGCGCCGCTGGGCCGTCAACCGGCGCACGGTGCGCACCGTACCGGGACTGTTTGCTGCCAACGAGCGCGTCATCCTGTGGTGCGCCAGTCCGGCGGGCCGGTTCGCGGTGGTGCTGGTGGGTGCGTTGAACGTGGCCAGTATCTCGCTGGCCTGGAGCGGCGAAGTGCCATCAGCGGGCCGGATCGTCCGGACGAGCTACGGGAACACGGACCCACAACTGGATACTCAGGCGGGCGGCCTGCTGGGGCAGTTCAACCTGGGCTCGACAGTCGTCGTGGTTGCCGAGCGCGGTCTGGTCACCTGGGACCCCAGTATTGAACCCGGACAGCCGATCCGCATGGGAGCGCGCCTGGGCCAGAGCCGGATCGATCCGGCCCCGCGGATAGCCACTTGATGCCGTGGCAGCCGACGGCTTCCCTGGCCACACTGCGCCAGAGAGCGCAGCTGCTTGGCGCGACGCGAGCCTTCTTTACCGGGCGCGGCTTGCTGGAAGTAGACACGCCGGCTCTGGTGCGACACGCAGTAACGGACCCGCACCTAGAGAACATCCAGGTTCGGATGAGCGGCAGCAATGGACTGTTCCTGCACACCTCGCCCGAATTCCACATGAAACGGCTGCTCGCCGCGGGCGTCCCGGATCTCTGGCAACTCGGCAAGGTTTTCCGGGACGGCGAGGCGGGCCGGCACCATGAACCGGAGTTCACTCTCCTGGAGTGGTATCGCCACGACTACACACTCGCGCGCCTGGCCAACGAAACCTGCGAGTTGCTGGCAGTGCTGGCCAAAGTCGCCGAAGGGGCCGGTGCCGCACCAACACTCTCCCGGGAACCGCCCGTGCACTGGACCTACGCCGACCTGTTCCGGGAGACGCTGGGCGTTGATCCGCTCACGGCGCCGCTAACCGATATCCAGGCCTGCGCCTGGGACATTCTGGGCGCCCAGCTGGACCCGAAACTCCGCCGGGACCTCGGTGACGAAACCTCGTTGTGGCTGGACCTGCTGATGAGCCATGTGGTGAGCAAGCGGCTGGCGGCTACTGGCATCGCGGTCGTCACAGGCTATCCCGCCGCTCAAGCCGCCCTCGCCCGCCTGAACCCGGAAGACCCGCGAGTCGCTGAGCGCTTCGAAATTTTCTGCGGGGGAATCGAGGTTGCCAACGGCTATCGTGAACTCACCGACGCAGCCGAGCAGCAGAGGCGCTTCAGCGAAGACCGGGCATTCAGGGCACGACTGGGGCGTCGGGACGTGTTCCCCGACCCGCAGCTACTGGCAGCACTGGAGAGCGGTCTCCCGGATTGCGCGGGCGTCGCTGTGGGCTTCGACCGGGTGGTGATGGTGCTACTCGGGCTGGGCACGCTGCAGGAAGCGATCAGCTTCCCTGCTTGACCCGGGACGCGTACGCGCTGGTGCGCGTGTCGACCTTGGTTACTTCGCCCTCGTTGATGAACAGGGGCACCTTCACCACGGACTCGGTCTCCAGCTTCGACGGTATGGTGAGACTCATTGACGCAGCGTCCGCGCGAGATCGCCCAGCACAGCAATGCCCGAGTTGAAGTCTGCTGGCGACGGGTGGCCGTAGTTCAGCCGCACGCAATCCCGGAACTGCCGTCGGGCCGAGAAGATCGGACCTGGCGCGATACTGACCCCCCGCGCCAGGGCGCGCCAGTGCAGTTCAATGGCATCGACGCCTCCCGCCAGCTGCACCCAGAGGAAATAGCCGCCCTCGGGCCGGGCCACTGCATAGCCCGCGGGCAGGTGCCGGCGCAGAGCAGCCAGGGCCGCCGTCTGTCGCGCCATAAGCTCCCGGCGCAGACCCTTGAGGACTTTTTCGTAGCCCCCGTCGTCCAGGTACGACGCCAGGCCGCCCTGCACAGGAATGCTGGTGGCGAGCGTACTCAGCATCTTGCGCCGCTGGAGCGCCTGAGCGTAGCGCCCGGCGGCCACCCAGCCGATGCGGTAACCAGGCGCCAGGGATTTGGAGAACGAGCCGCAGTGGAGAACGAGCCCCTTCTTGTCGAAGGACTTGGAAGTGGCCGGCGGCTTTCGGCCGAAGTACAGGTCCCCGTAAACGTCGTCATCGATGAGGGGCACGTCGTGGGCCGCGAGGAGTCGCACCAGCTCGCGCCGCGCTACGTCGCTCAGGCAGGAACCCAGCGGATTCTGGAAGCTGCTCATGAGCCAGCAGGCGCGGACCGGATGCTTGCGCAGCACCCGGTCCAGGGCCGGGAGATCGACGCCGTCCTGCGGATGGGTCGGGACTTCGACGGCGCGCAGGCCCCGGACTTCGATGGCCTGGAGGCACCCGTAGAACGCCGGGGACTCAATTACTACCACGTCACCCGGGCGGGTCAGAACCTGGAGGCTCAGGTTCAGCGCCTCGAGCGCGCCAGACGTGATGATGATTTCCTCCGGTGATACCCGGGCACCGTGCCGCAGGTAACGCCGCGAGATCTGGCGGCGCAATTCCAGGCTGCCCGGCGGGAGGTGCTGGACCGTGTCCCAGGGAGACATCCGGCGCGCACTGGCCGCGAGATGGCGCGCCAGGCGGACCAGCGGAAACAGCGTGGGATCAGGAAACGCGGAGCCCAGGGGTATGACCTGGCGGTCCCGTACGGCCTCGAGGACTTCGAACACCAGCTCGCTGACGTCGAGCCGGGTGGAACTCACGGGTGGCCGGGACGCTCGCGGCTCGGCGGGCTCCTGAGCCCAATGGGCACTGACGTAGTAGCCCGAGCGCGGCCGCGCCTCGATGCGCCCGGCACTCTCCAATACATCAAAGGCCCGCAGCACGGTGGCGGGGCTCAGCGACCGGTCCCGGCACAACTGCCGGACAGACGGCAGGCGTGCGCCCGATGACAGGGCGCCCTCCCGAATCAGGGCCGCGATGTCGTCCGCGAGTTGCCGGTAGAGGGTCAGCGCCCGAGTCCGTGGGGCTCAATCAGGCCAAAGTGCCAGCCGACAAAGAGCAGAACGAAGAGTGCGACAGACAGGCTGATGCGCACAGTCAGAGCCCGGACGGTAGCCGCGGAATGGTCCGGTCCCGATGTCATGTGGAACAGGCCCCGACCGAGGCTCACCACAATGGCCATCAGCAGCAGGATGACGAGGGGCTTGAGATCGTTCATGCCGCCGCTCCCCCTGACGTCCGCCGCTGCCGCAATTCCTCGGCAGCCTTCTCGCGACGAATGGTGAACACCACGGAACCGATCGCGCAGGCCATCACTCCCACCATGGCCAGCATCAGGAAGGCGAGACCACCCGAGATCTTGTAGGCAGCGTGCAGGCCACCGACGACCCCGAGCGGCGTGGTGACGAGGAGAATGGGCTTGGCCAGTCGCATAGAGCCTCCTTGAGATGGCAGACTAGCTCCAATCTGTACCGTATGTAAGGCACAGATTGACGACTCAGGCACCATAACAGTTACGCGATTGACCAGCGGCGCTGGACGTCCAGATGATGGCCCGGTGGCGTTCGGTGGGGTGCGAGGGTTGCCGTTCCCCCGCCCCGCCGGCGTGATCCGCGCCCGCAAGCGCTGTGGGGCGTGAGGGACTGCCGGCCCTCAGCCAGTGCCGGGCGGGTGAATTAGCGGCCCGGCGCGCTGCAGGAGGCGATCAGCTTCCCTACTTGACCCGCGAGGCGTACGCGCTGGTGCGCGTGTCGACCTTGATCACTTCACCTTCGTTGATGAACAGCGGCACCTTGACCACGGCGCCGGTCTCCAGCTTGGCTGGCTTCATGCCACCGGTAGCTGTATCACCCCGCACACCAGGATCGGTTTCAATGATCTTCAGTTCGACGAAGATCGGCGGTACGACCTGCAGCGGCACACCGTTCCACAGCGTTACGGTGCAGGTGTCCTGCTCGCGCAGCCACTGCTTCGCGTCCTCGACAGCAGTGCCTGAAGCGGGAATCTGCTCGAAGGTCTGCGGGTCCATGAAGTACCACATGTCCCCGTCCACGTAGAGATACTGCATCGGCCGGTCGACCACGTCGGCGGATTCGATGGAATCGCTGTTCCGGTAGGTCTTTTCCACCGTCCGGCCGGTGCGCAGGTTGCGGATCCGCACGCGGTTAAAGGCCTGACCCTTGCCGGGCTTGACGAATTCGTTATCGACCACGGTGCAGGGATCACCATCAATCAGGACCTTGCTGCCACTGCGGAGATCACTTGCACTGTAGTTCGACATAGAAACCCATTCGTTTTCGGAGCCGGGTATTCTAGCCTGATCTATGCACCCCGCCAGACCCGAGACCACCCCCGGACCCGTTAATCGCCACTCCTGGCAGGCTGCGCTCGCGCGGGGCCTGCGGGATCCCGCTGAGTTGCTGGCCGCTCTGGGCCTGACGGCGGCCGAGTGCGGCCTGGGGGACGCTGCGATGACCCGGGACGGGACTGCCGCTTTCCCGCTGCGCGTGCCGCTGGGCTTCGTCGCCCGCATGCGCCCCCGCGACCCACTGGACCCCCTGCTGCTGCAGGTTCTGCCCTCGCCGGCCGAAGGCCTCTCAGCCCCGGGTTTTGGTGCGGACCCCGTGGGGGACCTGGCCAGCGCCCGGAGCCCAGGACTGCTCCAGAAGTACGCGGGCCGGGCCCTGCTGATCACCACCGGCGCCTGCGCCATTCACTGCCGCTACTGCTTCCGCCGGGAGTACCCCTACGCCGAGCAGAGCGCGGCTGCGAGTCACCTGGAGTCGTCGCTGGAGGTCATCGCCGCTGATACCTCCCTCGAGGAGGTTATCCTGAGTGGCGGCGACCCGCTGGTGCTGGGGGAGCAGCGCCTTGAGGATCTCCTGCGGGCGATCGACAGTCTGAGCCACGTCAAGCGCATCCGGCTGCATTCCCGGGTGCCGGTCGTGCTGCCGGAGCGCGTGGATGGCCGACTGCTGACGCTCCTCGGCAGCCTCCGGTCCCAGGTAGTGGTCGTCATCCACGCCAATCATCGCCAGGAGATCGACGCCGAGGTAAACAAGGCTCTCCGGGCTCTGGGAAAAATTACGGGCCCCGTCCTGAATCAATCAGTACTCCTCCGCGGCATCAACGATTCCGCTCTCGTCCTCGTGGACCTGTCCCGCGCCCTGTTTGGCGCTGGTGTTTTCCCCTACTACCTGCACCAACTGGATCCAGTTGCCGGCACCGCACATTTCGCCGTGCCTGACAGCACGGCAGTAGCACTGATTGCGGAAGTGATGGCGCAGCTGCCTGGCTATCTGGTGCCAAAGCTCGTCAGGGAAACAGCCGGGAAACCCGCTAAAACACCGCTCGGATCTTTCGGCACGACATAACTCCAGCCGCGCCACATAATCGAACTGCGGTCACATAATCCCCGCGCCCCGACCCGCAGAATCCCGATCCGTTACAGGGTCTCAGTAGGTGTGGAGTTGGGCAACTCCGTAGGCATTCCGCTTCTCGTCATCAGCCGTAGTGACGATCACGCGACGACGATCAATTCGGTTCTTCGGGACAGCGGTCATCCGGTGCACTGCCAGCGGGTGAACGACCTGCCGACACTGGTGGACTGCTTAACTGCGCGGCCGCCAGAGATGCTGCTGTTCTTTTCCGGTGATACGGATCTGGACTTCAGCACGGTCGCTGCTGCGGTCGCCCAGTGTTCGCCGCCACCGCCACTCCTGATGGTTCAGGCCCAGGTTGATGAACCGGGTATCGCCACGGCGATGGAGAGTGGTGCGCGGGACGTCGTCTCCCTGACCCATCGCAACCGTCTGCGGGCTGTCGTCGGCAGGGAACTCCACGCGCACAGGCTGCGCCTCGCCCTCGAGGGTGTCCTGAGTTCCGCGCGCCAGTACAAGCAGGAACTCCGCAGCCTCATGACCGGGGCGTCAGAAGCGATCGCCGATGTTCACGATGGGATCATCGTCGCGGTAAACCCGGCCTGGGCCGCTCTCCTTGGCGTGGAGGCCGAAGAGGAACTGATTGGCCAGCCCTTCATGGACCTGTTCCGGGAGGCCGACCAGGCGACGCTGAAGGGTGCGCTGGTCGCCTGCCTCAAGGACAAGTGGCAGGAAGACGGGGTACTCCCGGTGGTCGCCTACCGGAGGGACGAGTCTGAACTGCCGCTGGCTCTGCGCCTCAAGCGGGTGACAGTGGATGGCGATCCCGCCGTCCGCATCGTCGTGCCCGCGGAACGGCAGCCCGAAGACACTCCGGAAGATCTGCTGGAGCAGGCCGTAGCCAGGGATCCGTCCACCGGCTTCTACCAGCGCCAGTACTTCCTCGAGCACCTGACGGCACGCCTGGCCAGTCAACAGGCAGGCGGCATCCGGGCTCTTGCCTACATTCGTCCGGACCACTTTGCCCGGGTCCAGTCCGACGTGGGACTGCTCGGGACAGAACCGCTGCTCATGCGCCTGGCCGAGTTGCTCCGGGAGTTCATGCAACCTGCAGACCTCTACGGCCGCTTTGGTGGAACCATGTTCACTGTGATGGTTGAGCGCGGCACCATGACGGACGTTCAGGCCTGGGCCAACCAGCTCCGCAAGGCCGTGGCCAACCAGGTCTTCGAGGTCGACACCCAGTCCACGTCCATGTCCTGCACCATCGGTTTGTGCGAGGTCAGGGCATCAGTCCAGAATCCCGGTGAACTGCTGGCCGAGGCCGAGCAGGCCTGCCGCAAGGGTCGGGATCAGGGCGGCAATCGCGTGGTGCTGAGCGACACCACTGGCATCACGGAGCGACTGCGCCAGACAGACTCCCTGTGGGTCGCACGGATACGCGCAGCCCTGATGCAGAATCGCCTGCGCCTGGTGCACCAGCCGGTGGTTGGCCTGCACGAGGAAGTCCAGGGTGTGCTGGATACCCGTGTGCGACTCATCGACGAACAGGGTGAACCGGTGCTGCCCGCCGACTTCATCCCGGCCGCTGAACGCGCCCACATGATGAAGAACATCGACCGGTGGGTGATAGGGGCATCCTTCTCCTTCTGTGTTGCCAAACAGCCCAACCTGGTTTTCGTCCGCCTGTCCCGGGATTCGGTGCTCGACGATTCCCTGCTGGAGTGGCTGAAGGCGCGGGCGCTCAGCATGCGCCTCAAGCCTTCCCAGGTTTGCTTCCAGATCAGCGAGGAGCTCGCCCTGCAGCAGTTGAAGCAGGCCAAGGAACTGGCAGAGAGACTCCGGGAGGCCGGCTTCCTCTTCGCCGTGGATCACCTCGGCGCTGGTCGCGACTCGAGCCAGCTGCTGGGTCACCTGCCCATGCAGTTCGTCAAGGTGGATGGCAGCCTGATGCAGGGTCTGCACAGGGACAAGGACCTCCAGAGAAAGGTGGGCGAGATTGCCGCCCGGGCCCGGGAGCTGAAGATCAAGACCATTGCGGAAAGGGTCGAGAACGCCAACACGATGGCCGTGCTCTGGCAGCTGGGGATCTCCTTCGTCCAGGGCAACTTCACCCAGACCCACGGTGTGGTACTCGGTGGCACTGGAGCTACCGAGCAGCGCGCCACGGGCTAGGGGCGACGTGCGGTCAGTCACACTCCCGGGGCAGCTCTGACCAGGGACAGGCCACGACATAACAGAACGAGACATGGGTCGTTTACCCGCCGCCCGGCAGATGTTTTCTTAGCGGTAGACACACAGCATCTTCAGGGCCAACCCATGCGCCGATTGCGCCAGCCAGCTCAAATCGCGACTTCACAGCTTCGCCTGGCGATCCGGCAGTTGTTCGCCCGCCCACTACTGACGGGATCACTGCTGATGGTGCTGGCACCCTCCGGGCAGGCACTGACTCTCGGTGATATCAATGTGCGCTCAACGCTGGGGCAGCGTCTCGATGCGACCATTCCCGTGAGCATGGGCTCTGGCGAGGCCCTCGCCACTGGGTGCGTCCAGCCGAGCTACCAGACAGCGGATCTCCGCAGGGTTCCTGGCACACAAGTTACGACGCCCGAAGCCAGTCGTGAAGGCCTGTATGAACTGCGAATCACCAGCGCGTCCGCCCTGTATGAGCCCCTGTACGAACTGGAACTGAAGGTGCAGTGCCCCGGGGCACCCGCCCTGATCCGGCAATACGTTCTGATGCTCGACCTGCCAGCGGCCACACCAGACAACAGCGCGCCGGTCGCAGCTGTCAGGTCGGCTACTGAGCCCGCCACACCCGTTACTGCCAGCCCGGCGCCAGTGCAGCGGCGCTCCACCGCCCGACCTGTCGGAGCAACGCTTGAGCCCGGCGCACGCTATCGAGTTGCGGAAGGCGATACTCTCTCGTCGATCGCAGCCCGAGTTCGCAGCCGGACAGTTTCCCTGTGGGTGGTGGCTTCCGCCATTCAGTCGGCAAATCCGGATGCCTTCATCCGCAACGATGCAAACCTCATCAAGCTGGGCAGTGAGATTCTGATTCCCGCAGCCGCAGCGCCAGTTCAGCCAGCACCGGCCTCGACCGCCGAGGCCGGGCTCACACCGGGAGCCCCGCCAGAACCTGCAGCAGACCCCGCAGCGGAAACGCCGATCACGGCTGCAACGCCCGAGGCTCTTGCCGCAGCAGCTCCCGCACCAGTGGCTGCGGTTGCCGAGACCCCACGGCCGGCGGCCCCAGTGCCGGCGCCCGTGGCGCGTCGCGCTCCGGCACAGGCACAGGTACAGGCACAAGCACCGGTAGCCGTCGCCACAGAGGTCGATGAACCCAATACCGTGCTGGCCGCAGGCGCCGGTATCCTGTTCGGCCTGATCATCAGCGGCTTGCTCTGGGCCCGGGGACGCCGGACGGACCGCCAGCGCCCGGTGGCCAAAGCAGTGCCCCGGCATGAGGCCCAGCCCCCCTTCGGGTCCACCGCCCTCGCGACAGCAGTCACCACGGCGCCAGCACCCCTGGTTACACGGGCGCTGGAGCCTGCCTTTACTGTTTCCTACAGCCCGCCCGCCGAGGACACCCTCGCCTCGGAGTTCGCGGGTGAGGACGTTACCTCCGAACTGGAAGAACTGTTCGACAGCACGGACACCACCATCCAGAAGCGCCTCAACGCGGAAAAGACCCAGGCAGCCAGCGCGCTAGTGGCAGACGAGGAAGACGAGTACGCGCCGGTCCTGACTGAACCGGCTCGGACCGTGGACTTTCTGGTGGGCGACCCGACCGACGCGGAGGCCACCTCCCAGTCCGGAACGGTGGATATTCACGCCCTCGCCGCTTCAGCCACCAAGGATCAACAGCAGGCGCAGACCCTGCTGGAGGCACTGACGCTTCTGGAGCGCGACTACGAAGAGGAACTGACGGCAAGCCAGGTGCTCGACATGTCCGCGGTGCGTCAAGCCCTGGGGAACGATCTGGACGAGGCGACACAGATCAGCGAGACCAACATACGGGCCGCGTCGGCACGCAAGAGGGCGCGTTAGGAGGGGGTTACTGCGGTAACCCGATCGATCTTCCGCCAGCCCCGTGGCAGGAGGCCGCCGCGCTGGCTCCGCGCGCCCCGATACTCCGCCAGATCCCCGGGCTTCAGCGTCATCGTGCGCTGATTGCTGAACAGCAGGAGCGTCTGTCCAGGCTCCAGAACCACCACAGCGGACAGCTTTTCTTCCCCCGCCTTGAACTTGCGGGATGAGATCCCGAAAATCTTGTTGCCCTTGCCCCGGGGCAGTTCCGGTAACTCAGCGGCCGGGAAAACCAGCAGCCGCCCCTCGGAACTCAGGGCCGCGACCAGCGCCTTGCCCGGGAATTCCGTCCCCAGGACGGGAGATGGAATCAGCACGTCACCACCCTCCGGCACCCGCAGGCAGGCCTTGCCAGCCCGATTGCGCGAATGGAGATCACCGAGCTTTACAAAGAAGCCGTAGCCCGCGTCACTCGCCACGAGCCAGCGCATCTCCGGCTCACCCAGCAACAGCCCGCGAAAGCTCGCACCAGCGGGCAGATTGAGCCGTCCCGTGAGTGGTTCACCCTGCCCCCGGGCCGACGGGAGCGAGTGGGCCGCCAGGCAATAGGCACGGCCCGTGCTGTCGAGAAACACAGCAGTCTGCGTGCTCTTGCCCGGGGCGGAACTGAGATAGCTGTCGCCTGACTTGTAGCTGAGGCTGACGGGGTCGATGTCGTGGCCTTTGGCAGCCCGGACCCAGCCACTGGCCGACAGGACGACAGTCACCGGCTCGCTCGTCACCAGTTCGGTTTCAGCAAGAGCCTGCGCTGCCTCGCGCTCAACGATAGCGGTACGCCGGGGATCCCCGTGCTTCTCCGCCAGTGCCAGCAACTCGTCCCGGATCAGCGTCTTGAGCCGAGCAGCACTCTTCAGAATCTGCTGGAGGCGATCACGCTCCGCAGCCAGCTCGTTCTGCTCGGTGCGGATCTGGATCTCTTCCAGCTTCGCCAGCTGGCGCAGGCGAAGATTGAGGATCGACTCTGCCTGGGTCTCGGTGATTCCAAAGCGCTCAATGAGGGCTTCCCTGGGCTTGTCGGCTTTCCGGATGATCCGGATCACCTCGTCTATATTCAGGTAGGCAATCAACAGGCCTTCGAGGATGTGCAGACGTTCCTCGACTTTCCCCAGGCGATACTGGAGCCGCCGCTTGACCGTGGCAGTGCGGAACTGCAGCCACTCGGCGAGCAGGGACTTCAGGTCCCGAACTGCGGGCCGACCGTCCAGGCCAATGACGTTCAGATTGACCCGAATGGTGCGCTCGAGGTCCGTGGTAACAAACAGATGGCTCATCAGCGCATCGACGTCCACTTTGCCGGCCTTGGGCGAAATCACCAGGCGCGTCGGACTTTCGTGATCCGATTCGTCCCGCAGATCATCCACGAGGGGCAGCTTCTTCGCCTGGCGCTGAGCCTCGATCTGCTCAAGTACCTTGCTGCCGGATACCTGGAAGGGCAGATTGGTGATGATGATGTCGCCATCATCGAGCTCCCAGGTGGCCCGCAGGCGCAGGGTGCCGTTGCCCGTTGCATAGATGTCCTGGAGCTCCTTGCGCGGCGTCACCAACTCCCCGCCAGTGGGGAAATCCGGCCCCTTGATGTGCTGGCAGAGCTGCTTGAGCGTGGTCTCAGGCTCCTCCAGCAGACGCACCAGGGCCGTGACGACTTCCCGGAGGTTATGGGGAGGAATATCAGTGGACATGCCCACCGCAATCCCACTGGCCCCGTTCAGCAGCAGATTGGGCAACTGGGCTGGCAGCAGCATAGGCTCCTGCATGGTGCCGTCGAAGTTCGGCACCCACTCCACCGTGCCCTGCTCGAGTTCATCCAGCAGGGTGGCTGCGTAGGGCGTCAGCCGCGCCTCTGTGTAGCGCATGGCTGCAAAGGACTTCGGATCGTCAGCAGAACCCCAGTTGCCCTGGCCGTCAACGATCGGGTAGCGGTACGCGAAGGCCTGGGCCATGTGGACCATGGCCTCGTAGCAGGCGGAGTCACCGTGGGGATGGAACTTGCCGATCACGTCGCCGACCGTGCGCGCGGACTTCTTGTGCTTGGTGGCCGCCAGCAGGCCCAGCTCGC
Organism: Gammaproteobacteria bacterium; assembly: GCA_031409515.1. Taxonomy (GTDB): domain Bacteria; phylum Pseudomonadota; class Gammaproteobacteria; order Steroidobacterales; genus SHZI01. Next base: position 207,800 of record JANNXJ010000016.1, read on the forward strand.
TCATCGCATAGATGATCCGCCGCTGGACCGGCTTCAGGCCGTCCCCAATGTGCGGGAGCGCCCGATCGAGGATGACGTACATCGAGTAATCGAGGTACGCCTTTTCGGTAAAGGCTCGCATCGGCACCTTCTCGACGGACTGAAATTCAAGCCGGCTCTGCAGGGCCGGCGCGACCGCACCCTTCCCGCCTGACTTCGCTGCTGATTTCTTCCGGGTACCCATGGGGTCAGATTTCGGCCAGGTTGCCCTTGGCCTCCAGCCAGGTGCGGCGATCGCCGGCGCGCTTCTTGGCGAGGAGCATGTCGAGCAACTGCTCCGTGTCATCGCCCGCTTCAACGGTCAACTGCACGAGACGCCGTGAATCCGGCAGCATCGTGGTCTCCCGGAGCTGCATCGGGTTCATCTCACCGAGGCCCTTGAACCGGGTCACCGAGGGCTTCGCCCGGACTCCTTCCGCAGTAAGCCGATCGAGGACGCCCTGCCGCTCGGCCTCGTCCAGCGCGTAGTAGACCTCCTTGCCGGCATCGATACGGAAGAGCGGCGGCATGGCGGCGTAGACGTGACCAGCGCGCACCAGCTGAGGAAAGTGGCGGACGAACAGCGCACAGATGAGCGTGGCAATGTGCAGGCCGTCGGAGTCGGCATCCGCAAGAATGCAGACCTTGTGGTACCGGAGGCCGGTGAGGTCGGCACTGCCCGGTTCCGCGCCGATTGCGAGGCTGATATTGCTGATTTCCTGGGACGCCAGCAGCTCGCCCTGATCCACCTCCCAGGTGTTCAGGATCTTGCCCCGCAGGGGCAGCACGGCCTGATACTCCCGATCCCGGGCCTGCTTGGCTGACCCACCGGCCGAGTCCCCTTCGACCAGAAAAATCTCGCAGCGCTCCGGATCGGTACTGGTGCAGTCTGTCAGCTTCCCGGGCAGCACCGGGCCACTGGTAATCCTCTTGCGCACCACCACCTTGGCAGCCTTGGTCCGGCGCTGCGAAGCCAGGATGGCGCGCTCGGCGAGCTGATCGCCCTCTTCCGTGTGCTGGCTCAGCCACAGCGAAAAGGAATCCTTGACCACGCCGCCCACGAAGGCCGCGCACTCCCGGGAACTGAGGCGCTCCTTGGTCTGACCGGAGAACTGGGGTTCCTGCATCTTGACGGACAGCACGTAGTGCAAGCCGTCCCACACGTCGTCGGGCGCCAGCTTGACGCCCCGGGGCAGCAGGTTGCGGAACTCGCAGTAGTCCCTGAGCGCGTCAGTCAGGCCAGTCCGCAGGCCACCCACATGGGTGCCGCCCTGAGCCGTGGGAATCAGGTTGACATAGGACTCGTTGATGGCCGGAGCATCGGTGTCGGCCCAGGCCAGCGCCCACTCCACCTCCTCCCGCTCGCCCTTCAGACTGGCGGCGTAGGGTGGGTTGGGCAGCATGTCGGCGTCCGGCAGACTCTCGGCCAGGTACTGGCCCAGGCCGCCCTCATAGAGCCACTCGTGGCTCTGCTCCGGCTTCTCGACCTCAAAGCGTATCCGCAGGCCCGGACAGAGCACCGCCTTGGCCCGGAGGACGTGGACCAGATCGGGGACCGAAAACTTCTCGGAATCGAAGAACTTGGGATCAGGCCAGAACCGCAGCCTCGTGCCGGTGTTGGCCTTGCCGACTGTGCCGACCTGTTCCAGCTTGCCCACCCGCTCGCCGTTACGGAAGCTCATGTTGTACTCGTGGCCGTCCCGCCGGATCCAGACTTCGAGATTCTTCGACAGGGCGTTGACGACCGAGACGCCGACCCCGTGCAGTCCGCCGGAGTACTGATAGTTGTTATTGGAGAATTTGCCCCCCGCATGGAGCCGGGTGAGGATGAGCTCCACCCCCGGAATCTTCTCGGTCGGGTGCTTGTCCACGGGCATCCCGCGGCCATCATCGGCGACCTCCACCGAGCCGTCGGCGTGGAGCTTGACGTCGATGCGCCTGCAGTGTCCTGCCAGAGCCTCATCCACGCTGTTATCGATCACCTCATGGGCAAGGTGATTCGGCCGACTCGTGTCGGTATACATCCCGGGGCGGCGGCGCACGGGATCAAGGCCGCTCAGGACCTCAATGTCAGCAGCTTCGTAGCGGGTAGCCATCAGAATTCAGGAACGATGCACAACAACCGGCCGAATCTTAGAGTACCCGCCGGATTAAGCAAGAACAGGTGCTGGTGAGGACTGGTGCGGCAGTCAGGCGAGGTCGGCAATGAGGGATTCGCGCAGCATCTCCGGCAGGCTGTCCGCGCGCACCGCCAGCTCTGCGTGATCCACACCGGCCGACACGCCGGCCCCCGCCCGCAGAGCCTGAACGGCAGCGGGCGGCAACTCGAAGCGCAGAAAGTGCACGGCAGACGTCTTGGTGGCGTTGGAACGCTCCAGATCCTCGTCAGCGATGCCATAAATCGGCGGCTGCCCGCCGATGGACACCCAGACCCTGTCCTCAACGCCCCGCAGGCGAGCGAGCGCAAGGCGCCGCTCGTCCTCATCGGGATACTCGATAAGGAGCGTGGCTTTCCAGTTGGTCCCATCGGGAATCAGTGGGTTGTAGGTCTCGAGTTCCGCCCGAATATCGTCCGGCTCGAAAATACGTTCCGCGCGCAGCATCTCCTGGATCTGATAGTGCATGGTGAGCCGGTCCTCAAAGGACAAGGAGACGTGGTCTCCAAGGGCCAGGCGGCGGTGAGCCTTGTGCTCGATGACGCGCTCCCGAAACTCCGGGCGCAGCCTGGCGTAGGTCTCGAGGGGAAAGAGGTCGTCCAGCGTGAGCTTGTGCATACGGTCCTTCCGGAACGAATCAGATCCCGTAGGCCTGCCGGAGCAGCTCGATCGGGTGCGAGTGGTCGCTGCGGCCGGCGAGACCCGCCACCTGCGCGGCTGCCATGGGGCAGTCGCTGCAGAAATGGTCAGCAGCGCTGGCCTGGACCTGCTCGGCCACCGGCGTGGCAATCCGGACCGACGCCGCCCGGAACTCGACCTTGACCCCATAGGTGCCGTCGTGGCCGGAGCACCGCTCGATGGGCTGGACCGTCGTCCCGGGGACCAGCTGCAGCACATCCCGCGTTTTGAGACCGATGTTCTGGACCCGCAGATGGCAGGGCACGTGATAAGACACGGTCCCCAGGGACTTCGTGAAGTCCGTGCGCAGCTTGCCGCCCTTGTGGCGCAGATGCAGGTAGTTGAAGGGATCGAAGAAGGCCCGCGCCACCGCCTGCACCTGGGCATCCTGGGGAAACATCAGCGGCAGCTCCTGCTTGAACATGAGCACGCAGGACGGCACCGGGGCAATGATGTCCCAGCCCTCTGCCACCCACCGGGCGAGTTCCGGCACATTGGCCTCCTTGGCTCGGGCCACGGAGTCCAGATCACCCAGCTCGAGCTTGGGCATGCCACAACACTGCTCGGACCCCGCGAGCTGCACGGTAATGCCGTTGTGCCGGAAGACGGCGACGAGATCCTCGACCATCGCCGGGAGATTCCGGTTGCCGTAGCAGGTGGTGTAAAGGATGACCTTGCCGCTGGTACCGTTGACCGCTTCCACTGGCGCAGATGGGGCTGTCTGGCGTCCAAGGCGCTTGCGGGCCGTATCGCTCTCGTAACGGGGCAGCGGCGCGTCCCGGGCAACGCCGAGAGTCTTCTCGAGCAACAGGCGCCCAGCCTGGTTGCCATTGACGGCGTTGACCACCTCGGCCACCACTGGAATTCCTGCAATGCTGCCCACCAGATCGGTTGCCGACAGGATCCGGCTCCGCAGCGGGGCGCCCTCCTCCCGGAAGCGGACGGCCTTGGCCCGGAGCATCAGGTGGGGAAAGTCCACGTTGAAGGGATGCGGCGGAACGTAGGGACACTTGGACATGTAGCACATATCGCAGAGGTAGCACTGGTCCACAACCTCGGCGAATGCAGCTTTGGGCACGCTGTCCACTTCGCCGGAGGGCGAGGCGTCCACCGCATCGAAAAGTGTGGGAAAGGCATTGCAGAGGCTAAAACAGCGCCTGCACCCGTGACAGATGTCGAAGACCCGCTCCAGCTCGGTCTCCAGGGAAGCCTTGTTCCAGAAGTCGGTGGATTGCCAGTCGAGCGGATGACGCGTGGGGGCGTCGAGACTGCCTTCGCGTGTGGCCATTGGTGTCCCTGATTGAGGACCGGCCGGCGGGCCCCTGGAGGACCGCCGGCCGGCTAACGCGACGACTTACTTGCCGAGAGTGTCCAGAGCCTTCTGGAAGCGATTGGCGTGGGACCGCTCGGCCTTGGCCAGGGTCTCGAACCAGTCCGCGACCTCACGGAAACCCTCGTCCCGGGCCGTTTTGGCCATGCCGGGATACATGTCGGTGTACTCGTGGGTTTCACCGGCAATGGCGGCCTTGAGGTTGTCCGCGGTCGGGCCGATGGGCAGACCCGTGGCCGGATCGCCCACGTCCTTCAGATAGTCCAGATGCCCGTGGGCATGGCCGGTTTCGCCTTCCGCGGTGGAACGGAATACCGCCGCGACATCGTTGTACCCCTCGACGTCCGCCTTGCCGGCGAAGTACAGGTACCGGCGATTTGCCTGGGATTCGCCGGCGAATGCGGCCTTGAGATTGCCTTCCGTCTTGCTGCCCTTGAGAGCCATTCGATTTCTCCTGCTGTTGTTTAGACTTGGTCTAAATATAGGAAGACGACCGTGATTCTGTCAACCTATCCTGTTATGAGCACCTCCCGTCGCAAAGCAGCCAGCAAGCCCGTGGATCTCGAGAAGAGCCTGGCGGAGCTGGAAACCATCGTTGAGCAGCTGGAATCCGGCGAACTCCCGCTGGACACTTCGCTGAAGGAGTTTGAGCGCGGCGTTCGCCTGAGCCGCGAGTGCCAGGGTGCGCTGCAGGCTGCAGAGCAGCGTGTCCAGGTGCTGATGGGCGGCGAACTCAAGGACTTTGCGACGGACGACCCGGAAGCGGAGGAAGACCTGGATCCAGACCCGGCAGACGAAGGCCCGCGCTAGCCCGTTCCCGATTGGCGCCGATCCCGAGAAAGATCTCGCGGAACCCCACGTAGGCCAGCGCCCCCAGAAAACAGTAGAGCAAGGGCACCAGGGGCGGCAGCACCAGAACCACGACAACGGGCAACACGACAAACAGCAGTCCGACACCCAGCATTGCGGCCAGGTTCTTCATCTGGGCTGCGGCGCCCGCCCTGTAAGCAGCACGGAAGGGCAGGCCCAGCAGGGTTGTGCAGGGGAACTGCAGGAATGAAGTCAGTCCCGGGATGTTCAGGCTGAAGAAGGACAGGCCCAGCGCATAGGCGGAATAGACAAAGACCTGCCGCAGGGCGATGAACCAGCTCTCCGAAAGCGCCGTAACGATGTTTCGTTCCGAGTAGAGCACGGTCCACCAGGGAATACCCGGGCGGGCGAGTAACAGCACCCAGATCAGGGCGCCCACCAGCGCGATGGTCACCGAGTACGCCAGCAGGGTCTGGCCGTGCTGGCGCAGCGTACTGAGCACATCCGTGATGGATGCATTCTCGGTCTGATCCACCCGGGCGGCGACGAGCATACTGCCGAGCAAGGCAAGCAAGGACAGAATGCCACTGAGGAGCGGCAGGCGCTGTCCGGCGAAGATTGCCAGGCACAGGAGCAGGATGAGTCCCAGCCAGGCGCCGGCGCCGCGAACGATGAGCTGCAGTGCCTGACCGGTCCAGCGGAACAGGGCCCCCGGGGGCACCTGACGGGGTTCGATAACCATGGGGATACGCTACCACCCCTGGCCTGCCCCTACTCCCCCGGAATGTTGGCGCCCTGCAGGCGGCGGATCAGGGTCCGCAGAAAAACCTTGTTGAAGCGCAGCTGGCACTCCGTAGACACCTGCTCCAGCATGGTCGAACTGACGGAGAGGACCGTCACGGCGGCCTGGGCGCGGATTCCCGCCGTGCTCCGTGCGCCGGATATGTAGCCGGTCTCGCCGAAACAGTCGCCCTCGCGCAGAGTGCCGAGGGACTTCCCGTTACTCTCCACGGCCACGCTACCGGTGATGATGACGTAGAAGCGGTCATCTGCGGTGCCCTCGCGAACGATCTCGTCAGCTGCCGAGTACTCCCGCCATTCACTGGCGCGCAACAGCTCCCGGATCTCCGACTGGGAAAAGTCGTGGAAGAACGACAGGCGCCGCAAAATGTCGAAGTGCTCCTGCTGGTCAATGCCATCCCACTGACCTTTTAACTGGTGGTACACCCGGGTGAGGCGCGCGCCGAAATCGGTGCCGTTGATAAACCGGTTGGCGGGGTCTTTCTGGAGAGCGACCGCGACGATTTCCTCCAGCTCCTCCGGCGCTCCCAGGCGCAGCGTGTGGATCGGGGGCGGCGTCGCGTAGACGATCTGGTTCAGCAGCTTCGAGAGGGAGCTGGCACGGAACGGCCGGAAACCAGTCAGCAGTTCGTACATGACGGCCCCGAGGGAATAGAGATCCGACGACGGAGTCAGGTCATTACCCTGCACCTGCTCTGGCGACATGTAGCTCGGCGAGCCGGCGATGCCCTCGATCTTGGAAATGTCGGAGTCCCGGAGAATGGCAATGCCGAAGTCAATAATGCGGACATCATTGTCATTCGTCAGCATGATGTTGCTGGGCTTGATATCCCGGTGGATAACGCCGCGCTTGTGGGCGTAATGGAGTGCCTTGGCGCACTTGTAGATGATCTTGACCACGTCCTCGACATGCAACAGGTTGTCAGGACGGCAGTAGGCCTCCAGCGTCCGGGCCCTCTGCACGTGCTCCATCACCACGTAATACTTCCCGTCCTCTTCACCCGCATCGAGAATGGGAAGAATGTTCGGGTGCTGGAGCATCCCGACCATGTGGGCTTCGTTGAAGAACATCTTGCGGGCGATCTTCGCCCTTGAGGGATCGTCGTCAGGAGCAGTCGTGTAGACCTTGATGGCCACATCCCGCCGGAAGTAGGGGTCGTGGGACAGGTAGACCGTCCCGGTGGTGCCCTTGCCCACTTCATTGATGATCAGGTACTTCCCGATCTTCTTCGGTACCGCAGCTATGGAGCCGGCGCTCGGAGTCGATTGCTGGACCATGCGGCGAAGACCTGACCGGGCTGCTAGAACGGCGGCAGTAACATGACTCCTCTGACGACTAATGCCGCGTAAATGGCCGCCAGAACATCATCGAGCATAATGCCCAGACCGCCCGGTATTCTGTGATCAGCCTCGCGAATCGGGGACGGCTTAACGACGTCGAAAACCCTGAAGAGCAGGAAAGCCAGCAGCGTCCAGCCCGCGGTTCGTGGTGTGACGGACAGCACGAGAAGCATGCCTACGATTTCATCGAACACGATCCCGCCGTGATCATGCACCCCAAGCCGCCGCGCACTTATGCCACAGACGACGCAGCCAAACGCGAAGGCAACGCCCAGTGCCGGCAGCATGACTGCAAGTGGCGCCGGCGGCAGTGCCCAGAAGATGCCGACTGCGAGCAAGGACCCCCACGTACCTGGAGCCACCGGCAACAGTCCGGATCCCAGCCCAAAGGGCAGCCAGTGCACGGGGTCGCGGAGTACCTGCCGCGCAAGTTCAGCACGAGGGGAATGGGCCACCATCAGAAATGCCGGTAGGTGGTGTCAGGAACTGCCAGTGGCTGGCCGTGCAGGCGCCACCGGGCACCCGAACCAGGCACGACAGTGCCGATGCGGGTTACAGGTACAGACCAGTGCGCCGAGACCTCCCGCAGGCGTCCGGCATCCGCAGGGCGGACCGTGAAACACAGCTCGTAGTCGTCGCCACCCGTGAGTGCACATTCAACGGCCTCGCTGCCCCGGACTCGCCGCAGTTCCGGGCTCAGTGGGAGATCTTCGGCATCGAGTTCAGCGCCCACGCCGCTGGCGGCGAGGAGCTTGCCAAGATCGTCGGCCAGACCATCGGAAACATCGAGCATGGCCGAGGCAATCCCAGCCAGTGCCCTGCCCTCCTCTACCCGGGGCTCCGGATAGAGAAAGCGCTGGCGCAACGCCGCAGCGTCCGACCCCTCTGTGCCGTCTGCCAGCAGCAGCCGGCCGGCGACCGCATCGCCAGGATTACCGGTAACCCAGATGCCGTCGCCGGGCCGTGCGCCGGTGCGCCGGACTGCACGCTCGGGCTTCACCCGGCCAAGGACCGTTACTGTCGCGCCAAGTGGGCCACGCACGGTATCGCCGCCGATCAGGACCACGCCATGCCGGTCCGCCAGAGAGAACAGGCCCGTGGCAAACCCGCCGACCCACGCAGGGTCCGCGCCGGGCAAGGACAGCGCCAGGGAAAACCAGCGGGGCTCCGCTGACATCGCCGCGACGTCACTCAGGTTCACGGCCAGCGCGCGGTGACCAACAGCGGCAGCTGGAATCCCAGCCGGAAAATGCGTGCCCTCGGCGATGCTGTCGGTCGCTACCGCCAGATCAAACCCCGGTTCGGGACGCAGCAGGGCCGCATCGTCGCCAATTCCCAGGATGATGTCTGCCCGCCGGTCCTGCGGCCTGGCAAAGAAGGTGGTGATGAGCGTGCGTTCGTCCACCCTGCATTCGCTCAGCAGTCAGGCAGCGGGACGCAACTTCGGCGCGGCCTGGTCAAGCAATGCGTTGATGTAGAGATGACCATCAGTGGCACCAAACTCCTTCGCCAGCTGGATCGCCTCGGCGATCACGACCTTCAGCGGCACCTCGGGGTGCGCGCGCAGCTCGGTAAGCCCAAGCCAGAGTATGCCGTGCTCTACGGGGTCCAGTTGCGCCACTGGCCGGTCGGCATGATCCGCAATCAGCGCATCGAGTTCAGCCGTATCGGCCAGGACTTCCCCAAGTAGCCGGCGAAAGAACTCGACGTCCATCTTCTCGAAGTTCTCCTGGACCGTAAACTGCTCCAGCAGTTCGGCAGCAGAGTGCCCTGCGAGCTGGTGCTGATAGAGCGCCTGCACGAGCAGGCGGCGCGAACCGTGCCGACCAGTAACAGCCATGTTGCGAAACCTACGCCTCCAGCTGGCGCAGGAGGCTGACCATTTCGAGGGTGGCCAGGACGGCGTCAGCACCCTTGTTGCCGGCCTTGCCGCCGGCCCGGTCCATGGCCTGGTCGACCGTGTCGCAGGTGAGCAGGCCGAAGCCAATGGGGATGCCGTGCTCCAGACTGACGCGATTGAGTCCGGCTGCGCACTCGCCGCACACGAAGTCAAAATGGGGTGTTTGCCCGCGAATTACCGCACCCAGAGCCGCGATGCCGTCGTAGCGCCGCAGCTTCGCGAGACGCTGGGCCGCCAGCGGCAGCTCAAAGGCCCCGGGAACCCGGACGATATGAATGTCGGTCTCCCCGGCGCCGTGGCGCTTCAGGGCGTCAACTGCGCCATCCACCAGGTTGCGGACGACCAGTTCATTGAAGCGCGCCGCAAGGATGACGATACGCACGTCGCGGGCGATCAACTGTCCTTCAATAGTGAGCATAGGTTGCGATCAGCCGCCAGGGCGCCGGGCTGGCGCGTCCACGTACTCTACTACCTCGAGCCCGAAGCCTGATAGACCGTGCATCTGCTTCGGCGCACTGAGGACCCGCATCCGGTGGACGCCCAGATCCCGGAGAATCTGCGCACCGGTACCGTAATTGCGGAGAACCTCCCCACCAGGCGATTCCTTGCGCTCGGCACCCGCGAGCCGCCCGAGGGAGTGGAAGGCGGCCAGCAGTTCCCGCGGCGACTCGCCATAGTGGAGCAGCACCACGACGCCGTGACCTGCATTGGCAATCTGCTCCATGGCAGAGCGGAGGGGCCAACCCAGTTCCGCGCTACGCACTCCCACCACGTCACCCAGGGTGTCCTGAACGTGGACGCGGACCAGCGGCGGCTCAGGCAGGGTCAGATCGCCCTTGACCAGGGCAAGGTGCACGTTGCGACTGACATGATCCTCGTAGGCGACGAGCCGGAATGGGCCGAACTCGGTCTCCACGATGTGCTCGGCGATACGGGCGACGGATTCCTCGTGCTGCAGCCGGTACCGGATGAGGTCGGCAATCGTACCGATCTTCAGACCATGCTCCCGGGCGAAGGTCTCCAGCTGTGGCCGGCGGGCCATGGTGCCGTCCTCATTGAGAATCTCGACAATCACCGCCGCCGGTTCGAAGCCCGCGAGGCGGGCGAAGTCACAGCCGGCCTCCGTATGTCCGGCGCGCGTCAGCACACCACCGGACTGGGCCATGAGGGGAAAAATGTGGCCGGGCTGGGCGATATCTTCCGCCGTGGCATCCGGACCGACGGCAACACGGACCGTCCGGGCGCGATCCTGGGCTGAGATGCCGGTGGTCACACCCTCGGCAGCCTCGATGGACACAGTGAAGTTGGTGCTCTGCTGGCGATCGGTAGCGCCAACCATCAACGGGAGGCGGAGCTGCTGGCACCGGGCCCGCGTCAGGGTCAGGCAGATCAGGCCCCGCCCGTAGCGCGCCATGAAATTGATGTCCTCCGGCCGCACCTTCGCAGCAGCCATGAGCAGGTCGCCCTCATTTTCCCGGTCTTCATCGTCCACGATGATGACCATCCGCCCCTGGCGCAGGTCTTCGATGATCGCGGGGACGGCGCTGAAGCCCCCTGGAATCGCGCCGGTCGGCGCTCCTACGGGGGTGCCGGCCGGAATGCCTTTATCCAACAGAGTCATGATTTGCCCAGCAGTCTTTCGACGTAGCGTGCCACCAGGTCTACTTCGAGGTTGACCCGCGTACCGATTCGGTAGTGTTGCATGATTGTATTCGCGAGGGTGTGGGGCACGAGGGTGACCAGCACCAGGTTGTCTGTTACGTCATTCACGGTGAGGCTGACGCCGTCGATGCAGATCGAGCCCTTGCGGGCAGCATAACGCTGAAGGAAGGCCGGCAGGGCAAAGCGCAGGATCGCCATGCCGCCCTCTTCCCGCCGCTCGGCAACCTCGCCCACCCCGTCCACATGCCCGGTGACCAGATGCCCGCCGAGGGGCTCGGCCAGCGTGAGTGCGGACTCCAGATTTACCGGGCTGCCGGGGCCGAGCTGCTCCAGAGTAGTCACCCGGAGGGTCTCCGCGGACACGTCTGCCGTGAAGGTACCGGACCCAAAGGCTACCGCCGTCAGGCAGGCGCCATTTACCGCGATGCTGTCCCCCAGCTGGAACTTTCTGGAGCCCAGGGCGCCCAGGTCAAAGACCAGCTGGCGCCCGGACTCGGTGGGGATCACGGACCGCAGGTTGCCGAGCGCCTGAATGATTCCCGTAAACATCAGCGTGCGCTTCCCGTGGCCGCCTTCGGCGTGTAAATGAGGCGCAGATCATCGCCCAGATGCCGGGCGCTCTGCAGCCTGAATTCCGGGCGGGCCGCCAGGTCCGTGAGCGGGGGAATATCGAACATTCCCCGGGCGCTTGAGCCCAGAATGCTGGGGGCCAGGTAGACCAGCAGCTCGTCCACCAGACCCGCGGCCAGCAGCGCGCCATTCAGCGTGGGACCCGCCTCAACCCAGACCTCGTTGATCTCCAGTTCCCCAAGCCGGCGCAGCATCGCCGCCAGGTCGACCCGCCCCCCGTCGAGAGACACGGTTTCAACCAGGACTCCCCGGGTGACGAGTGGCGCCCTGCGCACATCGGCCCCGGCGCCCAGCAGCAGCACATCGCCGGGCTTCGCCAGCACCCGGGCCTCGGGTGGGGTCCGAAAACGGGAATCCAGGATCACCCGCAACGGCTGGACTGGCAGGGGCTGCCCTGCCTCCCGCACATTCAGGGCCGGATCGTCGGCCAGCACCGTGCCGACGCCCGTCAGGATCGCAGCGCTCTGGGCCCGCCAGCGCTGCACATCGTCCCGGGCGGCCTCGCCCGTCAGCCACTGGCTGCGGCCATCGGCCAGCGCCGTGCGCCCGTCCAACGAGGCGGCAATTTTGGTGCGCACCAGCGGCCAGCCGCGGCGCATCCGGTGCATGAAGCCGGCGTTGAGCCGTTCCGACTCGGCAGCCAGCAGGCCACCACTGACCTCGATGCCTGCCGCAAGGAGCGCCTGCTCGCCACCACCGTTGACGCGGGGATTGGGATCCGCGGCGCCGTAGACGACCCGTCGAATGCCGGCCTCGATCAGCGCGGTGGTGCACGGCGGGGTCCGGCCCCGGTGACAGCAGGGCTCGAGGGTTACGTAGGCCGTCGCGCCTCGACCCGCCTCCCCGGCCTTCGCCAGTGCATCCGCTTCCGCATGGGGCCCGCCGGCCCGCATGTGCCAACCCTCGGCGATCACGGTGGAGCCCGAGGCAATCACACAGCCCACGCGCGGATTCGGGTGCGTCGTGGCGAGACCCCGGGCCGCGAGCTCCAGCGCGAGGGCCATGTGCCGGCGATCGTCCACCGTGAACGTCGGCGGGATATTCACGACGTTTCGTCCGGCAGCAGCGGCAGCTGGTCACGGCGGCGGTCCTGGTCACCCAGTTCCTTCAGCTTGCGGATTTCGTCCTGGAAAGACTCCACGTCCTGAAAGCTCCGGTACACCGAGGCATAACGGACGTAAGCAACCTCATCGAGCGCGCGCAGTTCTTCCATCACCAGTTCACCGATCCGTCGCGAGAGCACCTCCCGCTCGCCCATGGTCTGCAACCGGTGGGTCACCCGGGCCAGCGCTTCCTCCACCGCCTCACTGCTCACCGGCCGCTTCTCCAGTGCGCGGATCATTCCGCTCCGCAGCTTGTGGTCATCGAAGGGCTCCCGGCTGTCGTCCCGCTTCACCACCCGGGGCATGACGAGCTCCGCGCTCTCGAAGGTGGTGAAGCGCTCCGCGCAGCCCAGGCACTCGCGCCGGCGCCGGATCTGGGTGCCCTCGCCGGCCAGACGCGAATCCATGACCTTCGTTTCCGGATGACTGCAGAAAGGGCAAAACAAATGGCGGTCCTATTGGGTTTTATCAAGTCCAAATCAGGCCAAGATTTGGAGATGAAAGCCTTGATGTGTTTGCATTCTACCAGCGACTTCGGCGCGGCGATTGGGATCGCGACCGAAGCGCCAGCTCCCGGTGCCGTTGCACCGTGGTTGCACCGGAAGAATCACTGCCAGGAGACGCAAAATGCCGACACAGCGACGCGACCGACTCACCGAACGCGACGTCAGTAACGCCCAGCCTGGCGACGTTCTCGCCGAAACTTGCACCCGGGGACTGCTGCTGCAGGTCAGCCCGCGCGGCATCAAAACGTGGGTCTTCCGCTACCGTGGACACCCGCGCGAAGGATGCACCACGCTGCAGCGGTCAAAGGGCCTGGGCAGTTGGCCGGCAATCTCCCTGGTCGGCGCTCGCAAGCTCGCCAACGCCTGCCGCGGCATCGTCGAGGGCAACGGCGACCCGCTGGAGAATGAGCGAGAGGCCGCCAGGCATCGCGAAGAGGTGAAAGCCCGGGCGGAGGCCAGGCAGACGTTTGCAGTGGCTGCTGACAGGTTTTATCGCGTCGTGGTCGAGCCGAAGTACCGCACCAGGAAGAACGCTCGGCACCTGCTGAAGTACGCCAGCGCAGCAATCGTCGACGGCCGCGCCTTCGGCGTCATCGCCGTCACCGATATCACGCCCGAGATCGGCGAGGCACTTTACGGTGCTTTGGTTGAGTGTCGGAAAGTCGTCCTGGCCAACCGTATCCTCGGGCTGCTCCAGTGCTTCTGGAAATGGGCGGCCAAGCCGAGCGGCGTTCCGGGCGTTCGCGGCTTGCCATCCCCGTTCGCCGGAATCGAGATGGGAGAGGAAAAGTCGAGGACGCGCGTGTTGTCGGATACCGAGTTGGCGGCTGTGTGGACTGCCGCTGGAGAGCTCGAGTGGCCGGGCGGGCCCTTCGTGAGACTTCTGACGCTCACCGGCTGCAGAGGCAAGGAGATATTGGGCCTGCGCTGGCAGCCCGATCCCGAAGAGCGCTTCGGGCACGTCGATCTCAAGGAAGGCCTGCTGGTGTTCCCCGGGGGCGCGACGAAGAACGGCAAGCCGCACGTGGTTTATTTGAACGATGCGATGCGCAGTGTCCTGCGAATGGTCCCGCGGCAGTTTGTCGGACCGTTCCTGTTCGGGAAGAACGGCAAGAAGCCCGGCGCCTGCCGTCCGGGCGTCAAGCTACGCCTCGACGAGATGGTGAACTCCAACGCGTGGGAGAAGGCTTGGGTGTTCCACGATCTCCGCAGAACACTCGTCACAGGCATGCAGGGCCTCGGCGTGCAGGAACACGTCCTCAAGAAGCTCATCAATCACACAGGGTTCGCCAGTACCTTCGGTGTTTACGCGTTGCACCAGTACGAAAAGGAGCGCCGCGCGGCATTCGACGCCTGGGCGACACACGTTCTCAGTCTAGTTTCATCAACCGCCGCGAAGTCGGCGTAGCGCCGGCGCCAGGGACGGCAGCAACCGCCCCCGACGCCTAACCACAGCAACCCTGAACAGGAGGACTGCATGGCTACTCGAAAGGCTATCACCAAGAAAGCGACCCCCAGAAAGCGCCGGCCGGTGTCGCTGCCGACCGGGGCGATGATTGCCGGCGACATCGTGAAACTGGACCGCGCGGCACGCCTGCGCGTCAGCGCCGAACAGCTGACCCAACTCCTCGTCGACCTCTGTCAGATGTGCGACGACGGCGTAACGGACGCAAAGAAGCCTTACGCGCCGGGATTGCTGCGCCTCGTCCGGGGTATGGAGTTTCTCGACGGCTGGAACCACTGCAACGAGCAGACCATGCAGGGGTTGGCTGCGATCGCGCCCAAGCCCCTGTCAGCCGTAATCTGGCTGACGCACGAGCGGCTGGTGGAAATCCTGGATGAGCTGGTCACGCACGACGACAACCCTCTACTGCCCCTTTATGTGTGCTTCATGCAGGGCTGGATAATGACGATTGGCGGCAAGAAAGACGGCGAGTGCCTGGAGACGTTGCGGCTACTCATTCATGTTGTGACCCCAGGCAGTCGCGCCAAGGTCGCCTGGGAGGACGGGCTGGCGTTCATCGCAGAGAACCACCAGCGACTGATCTGGGGCGAGCGGGCATGAGCAAGAAGAAGCCGACAACAGAGACATGGCCAACAGCCTACGACCTCCCGAGCGGGATAACCGGCATACGAGATCTGATTCGCCTTCGCTATGACCGGGCCCGGGCGGACCTGAATCTGTCTGGCTACAACTCTCGCACGTGGCGAACGCTGCTCAGGAAGCGCGCCCCGAGCGCAGATAACTTTGCGGCCCTCGATCTGAACGAGATCCCCAAGCTCCGAGCCCTGCTCGATCGCAATGACGCGGAAGGCGCTGCGTATGCGGCGTATACGATCGGACGCAGGCACGAGGCTGAACGCGCAATCGCGCTAACGTGGCACCAACGCAGCAACAGTGGCAGGAATCACGGCCCCGCCCCTGGTCTGCTAGCAGCTGCCCGATACGCCCGCAAAGAGATTGGCCCAAACAAAGACGCGCAGCAGCTATTTAAGTGGCTCGTGAGCAAAGCGAAGGGTAAAGACGGACTAGAGGTCGACGGTTTCAAGATCATGTACGGCGAGAAGAAAAACAAAGCCGGAAAAACTGAGCACACACTGCGCCAGGAAGGGCACAAAGGCCGACCGATCCCGCTCGGCACCTTCCGCAAGAAGTACCTAAAAAATCTGCCTGAGACTTAACCGGTTTCGTCGCATCTGCTCGGCCCGATCCTATTGCAGTAGCCATGCCCGTGCGTTGTAGTGGCCCCGAAGCCCAATCGGTGCCAACCATGAAGAATGTAACCAAAAGCCGAGGACCTCGGCGCAAGCCGGATTATACGGACCTGAGCGAAGACGCGCTGTTCAACGACAGCGCCATGTTCCGGTATTTGAACTTCAAGCCGTCAACCGGCAAGCGGTACAAAAAGCTCGGCCTCCTACCCCCGGCTGACGTCACCATCGGTGACAAAGAATTTCGTCGACTGCAGACGCTGCAGGACTTTACCCGGTCGGCCCGACGCGGCGCCGGTCTACCGGTCATGGGCAGGCCAAGAAACAGTGGCCAGCAGGGGGCGCAGCAGTGAAGCAGACTCGCTCAAAGCCGTCAGCAGGGCCAGTTATCCCGCCCGGCATGATCGCGCTCGACACCCGCAATCCTGAAGCCGTGCTGAGCTACATCGCCGCCCGCGTCCGCGAGGCTCGGGTGGACGTCGTCATCGTGGCCGCACGCCCTGGCGGCGACTCCACGACGGTGTACCGAGGAGATCGGGCAGACGCGGCGCTGATGGACGTGCTCAAAGTCGCGACTACCGCCCTTCAGATGATACGCGGCGACCAGCGGACCGCTGCAGGCAGTGGGGGCTGAATGTTATGCGAAGCGCTCGCCACCCCTAGCCCTTCCCCTCTGGTCGTCTACAGCGGCCCCAATGCCGAGCGGATGGCCCGAGAAGATGGCCAGGCGCTGGCCTGCCCGGCGAACCGCTGGCCTTCGTCTATCGAATGGTCGGTGCGTGGTGCCACGGTGCTGCTGATCGAACACGGCGAGGTCGACGACGATCGCGTCCACTTGCTGGCCCGGGCCTTGATCGCGGCCGGGGCGGCCTCTGTAAAGCTCTGCCGGCTGGGCCTCGTTGGAAAGTACTACCCCGACAGATATCTCGCGGAGGGTGCGTGAGATGGCCTGTCAACCCAAGGGATCCACCGGGCCAGTTGCTGCGATTGAAGCGCACCGCGCCCGCCGTACTGCAGAGATGTTAATGGCCGACCCCGAGCGCCCCCGGATTCTTGCTACCGACACGGCCATAGGCCTGTGCACGTTCGATGACGAACAACCGGGGGTCGAGTTCGTCGCAGAGGACCTCTTCCCAGTGGACGTGATCACCCTCATATCCCCTGGCGGGTATGGCAAGTCGACGCTCATCCTGCAATGGATGATCGCCATCATCCTGGGCCTGGCGATCTTCGGCATGAAGGTGCGTCGACCCGGACCGGTGGTGCTGGTCACGGCGGAAGACGGCCTGAAGCGAATACGCCACCGCCTGCATCGCATGGCTCGGCAGATGGCGCTCACCCGGGACCAGGTAGTGATGGTCGCGTCGCAGCTGTACGTCGTCGACCTCACCGCCAAACCAGCGCGCCTGGCCCACCTCGACCGCAATGGGAACATCGTCGGCACGTCACTCACGGATGCGTTAATCGATGCCTACCGCGACCTGAAGCCGTCTGCAGTCTTCCTCGATCCCCTCGTGTCGTTTGGCCCTGGCGAACGGCACGTCAATGACGGCGAGCAGGCCACCATTACGCAGATGCGGCGCCTCGTCGAAGCTCTGAACGCTCCGGTGATTGGCGCCCACCACACCGGCAAGCAGGTAGCCCGCGAGAAGATCCTTGACCTCTACAGCGGACGAGGAGGGTCTGCATTGGGCGACGGGGCCCGCGCCGCGTTCGTTATCGAGCTCGTCGAGAATGAGCCAGTACCGGCTGGGCTTGATCCAGAGGACATGGCCGAGCACCGCCTGTTCCGGCTGCACAACGTCAAGATGCAGGACGCGCCGAAGTGGCGGGAACCGATTTGGCTGGTGCGCCACGGCCTCCAATTTCGCCATGTGGTTGCAAAGCGACCAGACGCAGCCGCTGCCATGGCCAATGATGTCACCCGCCTCTGCGCGTTCCTGAAGGCCCAGGCGGCAGCGGGACACAAACCCGACAAGAAGGCCCTGGAAGCTGCCAAAGCCGAGCTGAAGCTCACTCGGGACCGGGTGCGAGCCGTCGTGGACTGGGCGCTCTCATCCGGCGCGGTGGTGGAGATGGACCTGCCTGCGGCCGAGGTCAAAGGCCGACGGAAGACTTACCTCCATGCGGTCAAGTAACTCCAATCGGCGAAGTCGCGGCCATGTCGCGGGTATATCGCGGGGATTTCCAGAAGGTGGGAGGGATAGGCCCGCGCCTAATTCGCGGCCTTCCACTTCCCTAAGGGCCGCGTATTTGAAAACCGTGGTGTATGGCAGTGCAGCGCTGATCCATGTCGCGGCCATGTCGCGGCTGATTGCTACTTAAGAGAAGGGTACGAACATGCGACAAACCATCAGCGGGACGCTCGAGTATCGCCTCCTGGCCCAGTTCTACAAACCCACCGATCCAGCAGGCATTGCCCAAGCAGCACGACGCCTGGCTGCTCTGGGATGGAAGGCTCAGGACATCGCTGAAACCATGGGCATGTCGACGCTCGCCGTCCAACAGCTCCTCGCCGAACATCCGGAGCAGCAGCAGGCGGACCATGCCGGAAACCGTGTGGAGACCCATGTTGAAGCCCAATAAAAATAGAGGTTTACGCGTGATTTCTGCCGAATTGCCGCAGTCGCGTCCTAGACGGTTTTTTGGCACAGGGCTGGTGGACTGCGCAAACCGCAGTGCATTTGCTAGCAACGGCGCGGGTTCCAGCCCGACTCGGCGTATCAGTGCAACCCGTGTGCAACGCGCGGGCCTGGCTGAAGGGCATCCTCGCGAACAGGCAACCGCAAGCGCCACACCGCCGACCCTGGCCGAACGTGCGGGCCTTGGCGGCGTCACTGGCAGCCGTCGGGCCCGCCGGGGCTGAGTACCAGAAACGGGGCAACGTGGCCCCCACAACGCGACACGAAGGAACTGAATGCATGACGACCAACCCGTAGCCCGCACCAGGAAGCGCCCGATTCCGAAGGGCGGCCTGAAGATCATCGAGGACCTGGCCGCGAAGGGCTCCCGGGAAATCGATATAGCGATGGCGCTGACCGTGTCCGAGTCGACGTGGCGCCGTCTCCGCAAGAATGACCCGAAGGTCGAGGCCGCGTTCCAGCGCGGCAGGGGCCGCCTACGTCAGCTGCTGATCGGTGCGCTGCTCCAGCCACCTCCTGGTAAGGGCACGTCCATCAGCGAACGCAACAGCAGCCAGCAGCTGTCTCACCGTGGCGCGTGCCTGCTCTGGAACAACCTGATCGGTGACGAGACCGCTCAGGCCGGGCAGGGCGCCACGATGAACGTTCAGATCAACATTCCCGCACCCATGCCCCTGGCCGAGTACCGGGCCCGCGCTATCACCCCACCGAAGGAACCCACCGATGAATGAATTTCACCTACTGGACTGGCAGCGGCGAGCTTGCGAGCAGCCGATTGAACTTGACGTCGCGCTCCTTGGGGCACGTGCGGGCGGTAAGTCGACGTGCCTAATCGGCGGCTTCGTCCTGCAATACATCGGCTTGTTCGACAACTCCCGCATCGCCATCTTGCGGAAGAGCTTTCCGGGCCTGGCTGATATCACGGCCCTGACGCACCTGCTGTTCCCGCTCGCCGACCCGGGCGCGAAGTGGAACGGCCAGGCGCACGCGTGGACCTTCTCGAACGGCAGCATTGTCGAGTTGGGCATCCTCGAGTCGGAGCGAGATTTCGCCCGGTGGCAAGGGAGAAATTTTCACGTTATAGCAATCGAAGAGGCCGGCCAATTTGGTGATCCCAGACTGCTCGACCTGATGCGCTCATGCCTCCGCTCCAGTGACGGTCGACCCGTGCGGTTCCTGCTGAGTGCAAACCCCGGAGGACCAGGCCATCACTGGCTGCATCGCCGGTACGTACTGCGGGCTACTCCGTGGGAGGAATTCATCGAGCCGATCAGTGGGCGTGCGTCGGTGACGATCACGTCGACGATGTTCGACAACGAGCACATCGACGCCGTCGACTATCAGAAGCAACTATCGGCCGCCTGCGCCGGCGATCCCGAGCTGCTGCGCGCGTGGGTCCACGGCGATTGGAACATTGCCCGCGGTGCGTACTTCGGTGACGTGCTCGACGAGTCGAAGGTGATGACGGCCGACTGGGATCGGTTGCCGGACAGATTCGCCAAACGGACGGACCTCTCCGACCAAGACTATGCCATGGCTGTGAAGCTCCAGGACGGCTGGCCGCAGTGGAACTTCTTTCTCGCGTTGGACTGGGGTGTGGCGGCGCCGGCTGTGTGCTACTTCGTCGCGGAATCGCCGGGAGCTGAGGGCCCAGACGGGCGCTATTACCCGCGAAATTCTCTCGTCCTGTTCGACGAGTACGACACGCGGGTCAGCGATGACGATTTGAACAATGGCACCGGACTCACGGTTGCTGAACTGGCGGGGCGGCTTGTGGGCATCGCGAACCAGTGGGGAATGTCGGCCATAGGCGCCGCGGATGACAGCATTTTCAGCAGCCTGGGTACGGCGGCGAAGAGCATTGCGGAGGAGTTCTCCAGAAACGGGGTCGAATTCCAAGCGGCCAACAAGGCCGATCGCATTTCCGGCCTGCAGCACATGCGCACGCTACTCAGCCAGGCGGGGATGCCTGACAAGCCCGGGCTGTACGTGGCGAAGAGGTGCAGCGGCTTCTGGTCAACGGTTCCGTTCTTACCCCGCGACCCGCGGCGCCGGGAGGATTTGGACTCGCACGGACCCGACCATTGGGCCGACGCTGCCAGATACGCAATAACGTACTCGCAGCCGGTCCTGCAGGTCGTCAAGCTGCCCCGCGTGCGCTGAACCTGCACCGCCGGCACATCATCCCCTTCGACGAGGCGGTGGTGCTGGGGAAGCATGGGCGGCCGAAGAAGGGGGAGGAAAAGAAAGTTGCCAATGGCAAGTTTAACGGCGGCAACCAAACCACCTACACCGTCGCCCGCCTGAGGCGCGACCGGCCCGAGCTGGCGGAGCGCGGTCTTGCGTTGGCGCTCGGAGAGGCCAGCAGATGAGGCCGCTTCGGTGCGCGAATAACGGGTCGGTGCCGTCCCGTTTTCCGGCTGTCGGCCCCTACTCGGCTCGATCCGCTTCAGCAACTCCCCGCAACGCCGGATCGCCATCGCCGGCACGCGCATCGCAATCCTCTTACGTTTCACTTGCCCTTTGCCTATCGTCCAGCTGTCACCAGGAGGTTTCAAATGTCTAAATTCGTCGACGAAATCAACACACGTGCTCAGGAGCTCGCGCGCCGGAACAAGCTGTCCGACGTCGGCTCCGTCGAGCAAGTTCTCCACGACGGCAAACAGACCATCGTCGCCACCCTCGCGGACCAGTCCAGTTTCAGGACCGAGGCCTCTGAGTTCGTCGACGTCGAGCAGGCGGCCGCCCCCGTCTCGCGGGCGTTCACGGTCCTGCAGGAATTCGTCGCCCGGTCGGTTCCCATCGGTCGAAACACCAACCTCAGCCCGTCCGGCAAGGTTGCCGAGTTGCGGCCGGCGCAGGAACTTGCGGTCGCGCAAGCGGCGGTGGAGTTCGAGGCGCTGCAGGATTTCTCTGCCAGCATTGCCACGGCTGAGACACAGCGCTACGCGCCGCCCGAGTATCCCTACAAGGAAGGTCCAAATTACTTCCAGAAGGCCCTCGCGGACGACCGGGAAGTACGCGACCTGCTGCGCAAGATGACCGTCGAAGAGCAGATGACGGTACTAAAACAGGTTGAAGCCGGTGACGCCGAGGAACGGGTGCTGCGCGCCATCCTGGGTTCGCCGCTCGGCCTGGGTGAAGGCCTGGTGCGTGCCGCCAGCGCCGCGCACCGGCGCCGCATCGACGAACTGGATCCCGTCGGCCGGGTGAAACTCGACCGGGACAGCCAGGCGCTCGATTGGGCCCAGCGGGCGACGTTCGTGATCGCTGCCCACCTGAAGGTAAAAACCGAACTCACTGACGAGCAGCTGGCCGACATCGTCCACGTGCGGCGCGGCTGGCCGGTGTTTGGCATCGACAATCGGGCTGTCGCCCTCGCCAAGCACCGGGCTGAGCGGCAGAAGTTTGCACAAAAAGCGGCCTGATCTGATGGTCACCGCTCCCCGTTCGGCGCGCTTTCCTCCTGGTTCCCGCGCCAACACGCTCCCCCGCCGGCGCTCCGTCGGCTGGGGGCACCTTTCATCTCGAGTTGCGCGCGCGATCTTGTCAGGACCGCGCCAACAGCCCCGCCCGTCGGTCATTCAGCGGGCGGGGCTCCTACTTCTCTCAAGGTGATTGATGCTTGATCTGGCAACGCTGGCGATTAAGGTTGAGTCCAACGCGGACGATGCCACGCGGAGCCTGCAATCCCTCGCAGGTGCTGGTGACCAGGCCGAACGCGCCACCGACAAACTAAACGCCGGTTCGGCGCTCCTGGCCGTGCAGAACACGTCCGGGGTCCTGACCGCCCCCGAGATCCCGTCACTGAGCCTGACAGCGCCGCGCCTGGAGCCGCTCACGGTGCGCCCGTTCACCCTGCCGACCTTCGGCCCGCCCACCCTCGATGCGAACGCCCTGAGGCTGCCTGAGGCGGCCTCGTTGCCTGCCTTCCCAGTGTCGCGACCCGGGGGCGCACCGACAGTGAACATCTACAACCAGAGCGGCACACAACTAGACGCCTCCGTGCAGACCAGCGACGGCAAAGACGGCGAGCGGATGATTCAGATCACCCTGCACCGCGTGGCCGAAGACATTGGCCGTGACGGACCCATCTCCCAGGTCATGCGCACGAAGTTCAACCTCTCGCAAGCGCTCGGGAACCGCAGCTGAGTGCACCGATGTGGCTGGACGAGCCTGAAGACGTTGACCAGTCGCGGGTCGGCGCTTACGAAACTTGGCACTCCCTAGATCCGCGGCACACCGCCCTGATGGACGTGCTCGCCTCGCAAGCCGAGGACAATCCTTGGGCTCGCCTCTGGATCTCGGTGCTCGAGCAAGCGCTGATCGACGCCTTTTTGCCCCTCCCCAACAATTCGGATCACAAGCCATGGCCCAGCCGAGCCCGGTTCTGGCTGCGTACAGAGCACTTCGTCGAAACCTGTCACCGCGCTGGCCTGGATGGTGAATGGGTGCGGGAAATTGTCGAAAGCTATGCGCGGGAGCGCAACCATGGACGCGAAGACGCAGAACCGGATACGGCGCCACGCTCGAATGCTCAACCTATCGATCTGGGAAACAGCCAAGGACTACCAGGGCCGCGTCGGCATTCACGACGCTGACGGCCCGCTCACGGCTTGGTCGGGCATCAAATGGGTCGAGGTCGAGGCATGGATCGAGGCCTTCCTGCAGAACCCTCAGCGCGAACTGGAGAACCTGCCTCCGCCGGTACCGATCGGCCCTTGTGCGATTGCCCGGTATCGCGTGGCGAAGACGCGGTACAACCGGCGGCTGGTGCCCGCTGCCCTTGACCAAAAGCGATCCACGCGTCGCATTTGCAGGGGGTAAACTCTCGGCCATGAACCCGGAAACCTTCACCCCCTACGACAGCGCCGACTACCTGAAGACGCCCGAGCAGATCGCGGGCTACCTGGCTGCGGCTATCGAGGGAGGCGGGGCCGATCCCGAGTTCATGGTGCACGTGCGGGACGTGGTCGCTCGTGCCGAAGCTGCTGAAATTCAGACGCGACGCCAGCTGATCCCCAGCAACGCCAAGGCCGACGCAAACAAGACACCGGGAAGGGGCAGTGGCACGACAGACGAGATGGACCCGGAAACGATGTAGCGCTTGGGGCGATCATTGAACGAGCAGCCGGCGCTGTAACTGAAGCACTCACCCTCGAAAGAGTTTCCCGTCGGGTGTGGCAGGAGCGCGATCGTCCCACCAAGGTTCGTCATGGGACCTGCGAGCCCTGCGAAAAACCCGTACGCCGGAAACTGACTGGTGTCACCTCCTGGATTCTGCGTATCGAATGACAATTGCCGAAGGTCGCAGCAAATATTGTCGCGGTAAAGATAAAGAGCACCTGCGTACGCCGCACCCGCGGTGGTCGTGACCTGGACCGCCGATACTGGCGTTCCAAAGCGGAGGTCATAATCAAAATTGAACGACCCGGTCGCTGTACCGCCGTCGTCGAAGGCCACATCGATCAGCGTCCATCGAACTGGCACTGCCGATGCCGTGGTTGCTGCCATGAAGGCGGCGAGAGCAAGAGCAATTCTTACCGCCGGGACGCAGAACCTACCGCAGTGCAGTGCGCTAAACCGTCGCATGGCGGCAAGTCTAACCCCGACTGGGTCTCGCCGTTGCACGGGCGTTGCACCACGTCTAGAGACCGGCTGAAACCCGCGCCACTGCTAGCGATTCACTGCAGAAAGGGCAGTACATCGGCTGGTACCCGCTGCCGGGGCTACCGGTAGACGGGAAAACGCCCGCAGAGCTCGATCACCTGCTGGCGGATCTTCCCGGCCCGCTGCTCATCCTTGATGTCATCCAGGATGTCGGCGATCCAGCCGGTCAGCTGGCGGATCTCGGTGGCGCCGAAACCGCGGGTGGTGACAGCGGGCGTACCGAGGCGCAGGCCGCTGGTGACAAAGGGCGAGCGGGGGTCATTGGGCACCGCGTTCTTGTTCACCGTGATGTGGGCGGCGTCGAGGACCGCGTCCGCGTCCTTGCCGGTGATGTCCTTGTCGATCAGGTCCAGGAGGAACATGTGGTTCTCCGTCCCGCCGGACACGATCTTGTAGCCCCGCTCCATCAGTACCTGGGCCATGAGCGCCGCATTGGCCTTCACTTCCTTCTGGTAGACCTTGAACTCGGGCTGCAGCGCCTCGAGGAACGCCACGGCCTTGGCAGCAATGACGTGCATCAGCGGGCCGCCCTGGGTGCCGGGGAAGATGAGCGAATTCATCTTCTTGTGAATATCGTCCTTGCCGGGGTCCGCACAGGGCCGGGCGAGGATCAGGCCGCCGCGGGGCCCGCGGAGCGTCTTGTGCGTGGTGGTGGTAGTGACGTCGGCAAAGGGCACCGGGTTCGGATACTCGCCGGCCGCCACGAGGCCCGCCACGTGGGCCATGTCGACAAACAGGTAGGCGCCGACGCTGTCGGCAATCTCCCGGAACCGCTTCCAGTCCACGACCCGCGAGTAGGCCGAGAAGCCGGCAATGATCATGCGCGGCTTGTGTTCCTGGGCGAGACGCGCCACCTCGTCATAGTTGATGAGGCCGGTCTGGGCATCCACACCGTAGGACACGATGTTGAACAGCTTGCCCGAGAAGTTCACTGGCGAACCGTGGGTGAGGTGGCCACCGTGGGCCAGGCTCATGCCGAGCACGGTGTCCCCCGGCTGGAGCAGGCCCAGATAGACGGCGGCGTTGGCCTGGGAACCGGAATGGGGCTGCACGTTGGCGTAGGCGGCGCCAAACAACTGTTTGGCCCGGTCAATGGCCAGGGTTTCGGCCAGATCCACGAACTCGCAACCCCCGTAGTAGCGCTTGCCCGGATAGCCCTCGGCGTACTTGTTGGTCAGCACCGAGCCCTGCACTTCCAGCACGCGCTGGCTGACATAGTTTTCGGAGGCGATCAGCTCAACATGCTCTTCCTGGCGGCGCTGTTCCAGCCCGATGGCACGGGCAAGTTCGGGGTCGAAGCCGGCGAGGCTGGCGTGACTGTCGAGCATGGGCGGGCTCCGGAGCGGAAAGCACGCCATTCTAACCGAGAGCCGCCCCGTTACGCGGCCCGGCCCGCAGCAACGAGGGCCTCGACGACGGCAGTCCAGCCGAGCGCTACGTTGCGGCGGTTGTAGCCACCACCGCCCAACGCCAGGAGCCGCCCGTCGGACCACCGGTCTGCCAGGGCGGCTAGGCGCCCCGCCGCATAACCGTGGGCGGCGGGCGACAGCCTGAGGTGGGTGAGCGGGTCCCCCGCGAGACTGTCGGCGCCGCACTGAAAGAGGATGAACTCGGGCCGGAAGTCCGTGACATAAGACTCGACCCGCTCCCAGGCGCTGCGAAACTCGTCGTCCCCGGCCCCGGGCGCCAGCGGAATATTCAGTTTTGTCCCGGCAGCCGCCCCACGCCCGGTCTCCGCTGCAGCGCCGGTTCCGGGATAGAGATAGCGGCCATCCTCGTGGATATCGGCAAAGCCGATGCCCGGGTCGTCTTCAAAGGCGTAGAACACGCCATCTCCGTGGTGCGCATCGATGTCCACGTAGGCCACGCGCCGCAGGCCATGCCGGGACCGGAGCAACTCCAGCACCACGCCACAGTCGTTATAGATGCAGAAGCCTGCGGCCCGGTCCCGTGCTGCATGATGCAATCCCGCGATGGGGACGAACGCCCGGCGTGCATGTCCCGCCATGATGTGCTCCATGGCAAAAATGGCGGCGCCAACGACAGCGGCGGCGGCGGCATCCAGACCGCGCCGCGCCGGCGTGTCTCCGCCATCCAGCCAGCCATCACCGGCCAGACAGAGGGCTTCGACCCGGGAGATGTGCGCTGGCGTGTGGAATGCCAGCAGCTCGGCGTGGGTTGCCTCGCTGGCGCAGGCAAAGGTGACTTCCCGCGCAACACCCCGCTCGGCCAGTTCCTGGTGGAAAACCTCGTGCCGGTCGGGACCGAACGGGTGGCCCTCGCCAAAGCCGTAAGCGGCGATGTTCGCGCCCTTCAGCACGAGCACTTCATTGCGTCCCGCAGCCACCGGCAGTACCCGAACGATCAGTTGTTAGACTTCTCAGTATAGCTTTGCAAGGTGTACGCCTTGGCCGATAATGCCCCGACATCGCTTTAACTCCAGCACGCGGCCAGAAGCAGCGACTCAGGCTGGCCTTAGCTGACGCAGCTGACAAGGATTCCCGGTGGCTCAGTACGTCTACACAATGAACCGCGTGGGCAAGATCGTCCCGCCGAAGCGCTTCATCCTCAAGAACATCTCCCTCAGTTTCTTTCCCGGCGCCAAGATCGGTGTGCTGGGACTCAACGGCTCCGGGAAATCCACGCTCCTGCGCATCATGGCCGGCGTGGACCCGGATTTTGAAGGCGAGGCCCGACCCCAGCCCGGCATTCGTATTGGTTACCTGCAGCAGGAACCGGAGTTACCGGCCGGCAAGACCGTGCGGGAGATCACCGAAGAGGGTCTCGGCGAGATGTTCGCGCTGGTCAAACGCTTCAACGAGATCAGCGAGAAGTTCGCTGAGCCCATGGACGACGACGCGATGAACAAACTGCTGGAGCAGCAGGGCAAACTCCAGGATCAGATCGACGCCAAGAACGGCTGGGAGATCGAACGTAAACTGGAGATCGCCGCCGATGCCCTGCGCCTGCCGGAGTGGGACGCGAAGGTCGAGAATCTCTCCGGCGGTGAGCGGCGCCGGGTCGCCCTGTGCCGGCTGCTGCTGTCCGAGCCGGACATGCTGCTGCTCGACGAACCCACGAACCACCTGGACGCCGCTTCGGTGGCCTGGCTCGAGAAGTTTCTGGAGAGCTATCCGGGTACGGTCATCGCAGTCACCCACGACCGCTACTTCCTGGACAACGTCGCTGGCTGGATTCTGGAACTCGACCGGGGCCAGGGTATTCCCTGGGAGGGCAACTACTCGTCCTGGCTGGACCAGAAGGGCAAGCGACTCGCCCTGGAAGAGAAGTCCGAGCAGGCCCGCCAGAAGAACATCAAGGCCGAGCTGGAATGGGTGCGGGCCAACCCCAAAGCCCGGCAGGCCAAGAGCAAGGCGCGCTTGAGCCGGTTCCAGGAACTCGTCTCCCAGGAGTACCAGGAGCGCCAGGAAACCCTGGAGATCTACATTCCACCCGGCCCGCGGCTGGGCGATCTCGTGATCGAAGTGACGCACCTCCGCAAGGGCTACGGCGACCGACTCCTCATCGAGGATCTGAGCTTCCAGATCCCGCCGGGCGCCATCGTCGGCATCATTGGGCCCAACGGGGCCGGCAAGACCACCCTCTTCCGCATGCTGACCGGCCTCGAGAAACCTGACTCGGGCAACATCCGCCTGGGAGAAACTGTGCAGCTCGCAGCCGTCGATCAGTCCCGGCAGTCCCTTGACCCGGCCAAGTCCGTCTTTGCCGAGATCTCCGGTGGTGAGGATCTCCTGCGCATCGGCAAGTACGAGACGCCGGCCCGCGCCTACGTCGGCCGCTTCAACTTCAAAGGCACCCAGCAGCAGCAACTCATCGGCGAGTTGTCCGGCGGTGAGCGCAACCGGGTCCACCTGGCCAAGGTCCTGAAGTCCGGCGGCAATGTGCTGCTCCTCGATGAACCGACCAACGACCTCGACGTGGAAACGCTGCGGGCGCTGGAAGAAGCCCTGCTGGAATTCCCGGGCTGTGCCATCGTCATTTCCCACGATCGCTGGTTCCTCGACCGGATCGCCACGCACATTCTGGCCTTTGAAGGCGACAGCCAGGTGCTGTGGTTCCAGGGGAACTATGCGGAGTACGAGGCCGACCTGCGGCGACGGCTTGGCGACGACGCCAGTAATCCGCACCGGATCCGCTTCAAGCCGCTGACACGCTAAGGGCACACAGCAGACACATGACAGCCAGCATCACGGCAGACGGGCGTTTCGAACGCATTGGCGGCACGGGGACGATGGAATGCCCGCACTGCGGGGCCATCGGGCCCATCACGGTGACGGCTTTTCCGGCGTTCAGCAAACTGAAGGCCGAGCGGCCCGCTCAGGTTGGCGTGGTCCTGCAGTGCTCCGCCTGCAAGGCCCCGGTCTTCCTCCGCTATCGCGCCCGTGCCTTTCGGGACGACCGGGTGGAACTGAACCCTTTGCCTCAGGTGGTGGAGCACCCGCCGGAGCGCTTCAGCCTGAGTTATCTGCCACCGCCCGTCGCGGCGCGCTTCCGCGAGGCGCTCGCGTGCTTCAGCAGCGGCCTCTGGCAGGCCTTCGCGGCGATGTGCCGGCAGACCGCCCGGGCCACGTTCGAGGATGTCGGCGACGCCGGGCGGATGCGCATCTTTGATCTGGTGGCCGAGGTGCAGGAACTGGGCGACATCGACGACGCCACCTTCGCCGCCGTGCGCCGGATTATCTTCGACCCGGACGCCGGCAGGCAGGAGCCGGAGTACGACCGCCGCCAGGCAGCCGTGTTGCTGGAAACCATGAAGGATCTGCTCACCCAGACCTACGTGCGCCGGGCAAAACTGCGGCAGGCGCTGAAGGTACGGCGGTTCTTTGCCAACCAGGCGGCGGGAATTGACGAGGACGAGCCGGAGGCTCCGGTGCGGATTTCACCTTTGAAGGATCGGCCGGCGTAAGGAGTCAGTGATGAGCCATGCAGCGATTACGGGCTGGGGCAAGTGCCTTCCCCCGGCAGTGCTGAGTAACGCAGACCTCGCCACCTTTCTGGATACCAGCGATGAGTGGATCTTGAGCCGCACGGGCATGCGCGAGCGGCGCATTTCCCATGTCCCGGCCATCGACATGGCTGCGGTCGCCAGCGCCCGGGCCCTCGCCTGTGCCGGGCTGGACAGCAAGGACCTCGACCTCATCGTGTACGGCAGCTGCAGCTCCGATGAGCAGGTGCCGAACAGCGCATCCGGCGTGCAGGTTCTGCTCGGCGCGCACAACGCCGGCGCCATGGACATCAATACGGCCTGTACCAGCTTCCTCTACGGGCTCTCCGCCGCCAGCGCCATGGTCCGGTCCGGCGTGGTGCGGAACGCGCTGGTGATCGGGGTTGAGCTGATCTCGCCCTACATGGACTGGGAAAACCGCAACGTCTCGGTGCTGTTCGGGGATGGCGCGGCAGCCGTGATTCTCCAGTCCAGCGAGAGCGAGCTCGGCGTGCTTGGTGAACATCTCGGCTGCTTTGCCGATGCCCGGCAGACCCTGCGGGTGCGGGGGATGGGCTGCTCCTACGCCAATCAGGGCGTCCAGTATGGCGATACGCTCTGGGACTTCGATGGCCAGGAGATCTTCCGCCGCGCTGTGAAGGGCATGGCGCAGGCGACGGAGAAAGCGCTGGGCAGGTGTGGCATCACGACGGACCAGATCGACCTGATGGTCCCCCACCAGGCCAACCTGCGCATCATCGAGTCTGTGGCGAAGTACGCCGGGATCCCGATGAGCAAGGTTTTCCTGACGGTGGAGCGCTACGGCAACATGTCTGCCGCCACGGTGCCGGTCGCTCTGGTCGAGGCACTGGAGGCCGGCAGGGTCAAGCCGGGCGCAACGATCCTCATGCCCGGCTTCGGCGGCGGTCTCACCGTGTGTTCCCATGTGGTGCGCTGGGGCGACCGGGTGACACCCCTCGGCCTGAGTCCGGCGGAGCTGGCACCGAATGCCCGAACCGCCCTGGAGATGGTGAACGACATCCGTGCGCGGCGTAGTGCTCACGGTGCGTCAGAGCGGGGTCTGATGGCGCCCCGCTTCGCAGAGACCAGACTGGCGGACTGAGCAACTACCCCGCAAACCGCCGGGCATTGCGAAACAGCTGCATCCACGGCCCCTCTTCACCCCAGCCGGCCGGGTGCCAGGAGTGTTGTACCGTCCGGTGGACGCGCTCCGGGTGGGGCATCAGGATGGTCACTCGACCGTCTGCCGAACACAGGCCGGCGATCCCACCGGGCGACCCGTTCGGGTTGGCCGGATAGGTTTCGGCCGGCCGGCCGTAGTTATCCACATAGCGAATCGCAACCTGCCCCTGACTGGTGCAGGCCTGCTGGGCGCCGGGTGCGAAAGTGGTCAGTCCTTCGCCATGGGACGTCGGGATCAGCAGGCGGCTGCCCGCCATCCCGTCGAGGAGCACCGACCGGGACGGGAGCACCTCCACAAGGCTCAGTCGCGCCTCGAATTGTTCCGAGCGGTTCCTGAGAAAGCGGGGCCAGTGAGCAGTGCCGGGAATCAACTCGGCAAGCACCGACAGCATCTGGCAGCCATTGCACACACCGAGCGTGAAAGTGTCGGTCCGGGAGAAAAACGCGGCGAACTCATCCCTGGCCCGGGCGTTGAACAGGATCGACTTGGCCCAGCCGCCGCCGGCGCCGAGGACATCGCCGTAGGAGAAGCCACCGCAGGCGGCAAGGCCGGCAAACTCCCGCAGCGAGCGCTGCCCTGACAGAACGTCAGTCATGTGCACGTCGACGGCATCGAAGCCAGCCCGGGAGAATGCCGCCGCCATTTCCAGCTGGCTGTTGACACCCTGCTCCCGCAGGATCGCCACCCGCGGCCGGCGCCTGCTGGTCACCGCCGGCGGGGCAGGATCGAAGGTCAGGAGGGGCGCCAGCCCAGGGTCTTCGGGATCGAGCTGTGACTGCCAGGCTTCGGCGGCTGCTGCAGGATTATCCCGCAGCGCCTGCATCCGGTTGGAGAGTTCCGACCAGGCGCGGAGGAGTTCTGTGCGCGAGCAGCTGAAGAGGGTCGCGCCGGCGGCAGATATCCTGATAGCCGGCGAAGTCGTGACACTTGCCACACGGCGCAGCAGCGCTCCGAGTCCGTGTCGGCCGAGTGTTTCTTTCAGGCGCCCAGCGTCGCTTTCGCGCACCTGAATGACCGCCCCCAACTCCTCTGCAAACAGGACACCGAGCTGCTGGTCCGCACCGGACACCTCCAGCTCCACGTCAAGACCGGCACGGCCGGCGAAAGCCATCTCACACAGCGTGACGAACAGGCCGCCGTCACTGCGGTCGTGATAGGCCAGCAGCACCCCGGCAGCGCGCAACTCCTGAATTGCCGCGAAGAATCTCCGGAGCAGGTCTGGAGCCTCCAAGTCGGCCGGCTCACCACCGGTCCGCCCATAGACCTGCGCCAGGCAGGAGCCACCCAGGCGATTGCGGCCGGCCCCGAGATCGATCAGCCAGAGCGCCGTACCCGCCTCACGCTGGAGTTCGGGAGTCGAGGTGCGGCGCACGTCGTCCACCGGGGCAAAAGCCGAGACCACCAGCGACACTGGCGCGACCACAGCCCGTGCTGCCCCCGCCTCCTGCCAGCGGGTCTGCATCGACAGGGAATCCTTGCCCACCGGAATCGCAATGGAGAGTTCCCGGCACAGGGCACTCACGGCGGCTACGGTGTCATAGAGTCGTTCGTCCTCACCCGCTGCACCGGCAGCGGCCATCCAGTTGGCCGAGAGCCGCACCTGGGCGATATCGGTAATCGAGGCCGCGGCGATGTTGGTCAGGGCTTCGCCCACGGCCAGGCGGCCCGATGCGGGCGCGTCCAGCAGGGCAACTGGTGACCGCTCACCCATGGCCATGGCTTCGCCGGCGAAGGTCTCAAAACCCAGTGCCGTTACGCCCACATCGGCGACCGGCACCTGCCAGGGCCCCACCAGCTGATCCCGGGCCACCAGGCCACCAACGGTCCGGTCGCCGATATGAATCAAAAAGGACTTGTCCGCGACCGCGGGCAGGCGCAATACCCGCAGGCAGGCTTCCGTCAGTTCAATGCCGGCGAGATCGAGCGGCTCACTGACCGCAGCCGTGCGGATCACCTGGCGCACCATCTGGGGTGGCTTGCCGAGTAGCGTCTCCAGGGGCATATCCACCGGGGTGTCGCCCCGCTGCCGGTCGGTCACGACCAGGCGGCGGGTATCATCCAGAGCACCGAGGACCGCGAAAGGACAACGCTCCCGCACGCACACGGCCGAGAACCAGGCAAGATCCGTCGGGTCGAGCGCCAGGACGTAGCGCTCCTGAGCTTCGTTGCACCAGATCTCCAGCGGCGACATCCCGGAATCCGCACTGGGAATGTCCCGGAGCTCAAAGCGTCCGCCCCGATGAGCGTGGTCCACCAGTTCGGGTACGGCGTTGGACAGCCCGCCTGCGCCCACGTCATGGACCATCAGGATCGGATTCGAACGGCCGGTCGTGGCGGACAGCGCCCGGCAGGCCTCAATGACCTGCTGGGCCCGGCGCTCGATCTCCGGGTTACCCCGTTGCACCGACGCGAAGTCCAGATCGGTTGAACTCGAACCGCTACCCACCGACGATGCGGCCCCACCACCGAGCCCGATGAGCATGGCAGGCCCGCCGATGACGATCACCAGAGACCCAACAGGCGGATCTGCTTTTTCCACGTCAGTTGCCGCGATATTGCCGAGCCCGCCGGCAAGCATGATGGGCTTGTGATAACCCCGGGCCAGGCTGTCATGGCGCGGGTCCACCTGCTCGAAGGTGCGGAAATAGCCGGTGATGTTTGGCCGCCCGAACTCGTTGTTGAAAGACGCAGCGCCTATCGGCCCCTCCAGCATGATCTGCAGCGCGCTTGCGATCCGCTCTGGCCGGCCGATGGCAGCCGCCGGCGATTCCCAGGGCTGCTCCCAGCCCGGCAGCGCCAGGTTGGAGACCGTGAAGCCCGTGAGCCCGGCCTTGGGCCGGCCACCGCGCCCCGTGGCACCTTCGTCCCGCAGCTCGCCGCCAGACCCGGTGGCAGCGCCAGGAAAGGGCGAGATCGCCGTGGGGTGATTGTGGGTTTCCACCTTGATCAGCGTATGCACGGGGGCCAGCGTGGCGGTGTAGAGCCCGGTCGACGGGTGGGCGTGGAGATGACTCGCGACCTGACCCTCGATGACGGCGGCATTGTCCTTGTAGGCGCTCAGCACACCGGCGGGATTCTTCGCGTGGGTGGACCGGATCATCTGGAACAGACTGTGCGCCTGCTCTTCACCGTCGATGACCCAACGGGCGTTGAAGATCTTGTGCCGGCAGTGTTCCGAGTTGGCCTGGGCGAACATCATGAGTTCCGCGTCGGTGGGATCGCGACGTTCGGCACCGAACTTGTCCGCGAGATAACTGATCTCCTCCGCCGAAAGCGCAAGACCCAGGTCCCCGTTCGCGCGCTCCAGCGCCGCCACGCCCTCCCGCAACAAGGGCACATGGCGCAAGGCACGGGGTGCTTCCTCCTGGAACAGTGCCGCGGCCAGCCCGGCGTCGGGAACCACGCCCGGGAGCAGGCTCTGGGTCATCCGGTCGTGAAGCAGGGGCGCAAGGAGCAGCAGATCAGCGGGTGTCAGTGGCCGGGTTGTTGCAAAGCTGAAACGGACCGCACGCTCGACCCGGCGCACGGCAACCAGACCGCAACTGCGGGCAATGTCAGTGGCCTTGCTGGACCAGGGAGAGACTGTCCCTGTCCGGGGCACCACGAGAACGCTGTCAGCAGGCAAGTCCACGCCCGGCGCAGTACGGTCATCCAGCAGGCTCCGCAGTTCCCGCTCAGCGAGTGCTGTCAGCGGCGCCGAGAGAGCGACGATGTGCAGATAACGGGCCGCGACTGCCGTAACGGCGGGCACTTTCACCCGGACCTCGCGCAGGAGTTTCTGCAGTCTGAACTCGGAGAGCGCCGCGCCGCCAGGCCAGATCAGCGGAGCAGCGAACGGTGCTGTCACTGTCCCGAGCCGCCGGGGCCACCCGGCGTGTAAATGGGTCCGGGAAACTGGGTGACGTTGCCGGCCTCGGCCGCCGTCACCTTGCTGACACCCTGCTTCTCGACCTCGTCGATGCGCAGAATCGAGTGCATGGGCAGGTAGGTCCGGCGCACGCCGGCAAACTCGGTCTTGATCCGTTCCTCCGAGGGATCCAGAACCACTGTGGTCCGCTCGCCAAAGACGAGGCGCTCGACCTCGATGAAGCCAAACAATGTGCCCTGCGTCACACTCCGGGCATAGATCTCATAGATCTTGCCCTGGTTGACGAAAATGACTTTGTAGAGGTGCCTGGAAGTCATGGGCGAATCGGATCGGGGTCGGCAGTATAACGCAGTGATTTCACAAGTAAGGGGTTTCCGGGCCGCCCCGAAGTGTGATCAGGCGCGTGTTTCATCCCGGGGCATTGAGCCATCATGCCCGCTGGGTGAGGGACTTCCATGCCGCTTCGTCTTCGCGTCACCAGTGACAGCAAGGAGTTGCCGCGCGACCAGCGCGTGCGCGAATTCCCGGCCGTGGGCGGCACTATCGGCCGCAGCCCGGACAGTGACTGGGTCCTGCCGGACGAGAGCCGGTATGTGTCCAGTCGCCACGCGATGATCGACTATCAGGGCGGCGCCTATTACCTCGTCGACATGAGCCGCAACGGTGTCTTCGTCAATGGTTCCGACACGCCGGTCGGCCAGGGGCACCCCCAGCGCCTTTTCGACGGCGACCAGCTGCGGATCGGCGAGTTCGAGATCGCCGTGGACATCAGCGGTGGTGACGAAGAACTGCAGGCAGACGACGGAATGCGCGACTCCATCGTGCGCGCGCAGCTCGTCCCGGAAGACGAGTCGATAGAGCTGCAACTCGTTGCCGAGGACAAGCTCACCCGCGACTCCAACCTGCAGCGCCATCTCGCTCCGGCCAGGCCATCGACGGCCCGGGCCAAGGTCACTCCGCCGCGACCCGTGGCAGTCCCGACGGCGCCGAAAAAACCCGTCGCCGCGGCGACCACCGCACCCGCACCAACCGATCCGGAACAGCGCGCTCTCGCCCTGCTCCTCGATGGCGCCGGCATCAAGCCCGAGACCGTGGCAGGCCGCACCCCCTCCGAGGTCCTGCAGGGTTCCGGCAAGCTGCTGCGGGTCATGGTGAGCGGTCTCATGGAGCTGCTGCGGGAACGCAGCCACATGAAGGACACCTTCCGGCTGCCCCAGACCATGATGCAGGCCGCCCAGAACAATCCCCTCAAGTTCTCACCCAGTGTGGATGAGGCCCTCCGCTACCTGTTCAACGACCGGGGTGACGGCGCGTACCTCAGTGCCGAGGACGCCGCCCGGGCGGGGTTCCAGGACGTCCGCCAGCACGAGCAGGCACTGGTGAAGGCCATGTTGCAGGCCGTCCAGGATTACGTGGAGCGCTTTGACCCGGAAGAGCTCAAGAGCCGCTTCGACAAGGGCCTGAAACGCGGGGGCTTGCTCTCCGGCGGGAACAAGCTGAAGTACTGGGAACTCTACGAGGAAAGCTACCCGGCGCTGACCCAGCGGGAGGACGGAGGCCCGCCCCAGCTCTTCACCGAAGAGTTTTCCCGGGCGTACCTGCAGGAAGTCGACGGCCAAAAGACTGCTCGCAGCCGCTGAGCGGGCGGCCGCAGGCCCCTGCACTCCGGACTTTCCCTGATAGCGCGGCTCCCGGACCTCTGTTCTGCTGTCAGACAGCACCGTGGGGTGACCTTTGCCCTTCCGGATGACAATGATTCTCATTTAGAATTGGGCCATGACACTGGACGAACTCAAGGTTGGCCAGGCCGGGACGATCACAGGCCTCGAGGGCCAGGGCCCCGTGGTGCAGCGCCTGATGGCCCTGGGCCTGCTGGCCGGGTCGCTGGTGCGCATCACCCGCCGGGCCATTGGCGGCGACCCCCTTGAAGTGCAGGTCATGGACTACGCGCTCTCCCTCCGGAGGGAAGAGGCACGGCGAGTCACGATCGTTCGCGAAGCATGACGGCTGCCACGCCAGCACGGGCCACGCCAGCACCGCCCGCCGTCATTGCGCTGATCGGTAATCCCAACACCGGCAAGAGCACCCTCTTCAATGCGCTGACGGGCCTGCGCCAGCAAACCGCGAACTACCCGGGCGTTACGGTTGAGCAGCACACGGGCCGGATCACTCTCGCCGGCGAGACTGTCACCCTGGTGGATCTCCCCGGTGCCTACTCCCTGGCCGCCCAGTCCCCTGACGAAATGGTCGCGATCGACGTGCT
Organism: Gammaproteobacteria bacterium; assembly: GCA_031409515.1. Lineage (GTDB taxonomy): Bacteria > Pseudomonadota > Gammaproteobacteria > Steroidobacterales > SHZI01. The sequence goes on from JANNXJ010000016.1 coordinate 244,039, forward strand.
GCTGGGCCACGTCACTGACCTGCCGCGCCCCAGGGCGATCCTGGCCGTCATCGATGCCACTAATTTACGGCGCAATCTCTTCCTGGTCAGCCAGCTGGCGGAACTGGGCCTGCCTCTCGTGGTGGCGCTGAACCTCTGGGATGTGGCCGAGAGCCGCGGCATCCGCATCGACACCGGGGAACTGGCCAGGCAGTTCGGGGCCACCTTCGTGCCGGTCTCAGCCTCGAGGGGGACAGGGCTCGACGCCCTTCGAGCGGCGCTGACCAGCGCAATGCAGGCGCCCGCGACCGCCCCCCTTAAGGTGCTCCCCGAAATCAGCCAGGCCGCTGCTGACCTGGGCCAGCGGCTGCGGGCAGCGGGGTCTCACCTCCAGGACTACGAAGTGGAGCGGGCCCTCATCGACGTGCAGGGCAGCGCCGAACGGCGCTTCGAGATGACGGCGGGCGCTGCCTTTCTCGGCGAACTGGCCGACCTGCGCCACCGGCTCGGCGCCGGGGTACCGCTGGCAGAAGCTGAAGCCACGGCCCGTTACGGCCTGATCAACGCTATCGTGGCCCGTACGGAACAGCGGGCGCCCCGGGAAGTGACGTTGAGCGACCGGCTGGACCGGATCACCAACCACCCGGTCATCGGTGCAGTGCTCTTTCTGCTGGTGATGGCCGCTGTCTTCCAGGCCGTCTTTTCCTGGGCCACGCCACTGATGGACCTCATTGCAGAGGCAACGGCGGTCACCGGCAACGCGGTCCGCGCCCTGCTCCCGGATGGCGCCCTGGCCAGCCTCATCGTGGATGGGATCATCGCGGGGGTTGGCGGGGTGATCGTCTTCCTGCCCCAGATCATGATCCTGTTCGCCTTCATCATCTTCCTCGAAGACTCGGGCTATATGCCGCGGGTGGCCTTCATGGTTGACCGCCTGATGCGCTCGGTGGGGCTCTCGGGTCAGTCCTTCATCCCAATGCTGTCGAGTTTCGCCTGTGCCGTACCCGGCATCATGGCCACCCGCGTGATCCCCGATCGCCGCGATCGACTGGCCACGATACTGGCCGCGCCCTTCATGACCTGTTCTGCCCGCCTGCCCGTCTACGCACTGCTGATTTCCGCCTTTGTGCCCGCCCGCCACTATCTGGGTGGCCTGATCAATCTGCAGGGTCTCGTCATGCTGGGGCTCTACATGCTGGGCATCCTCGGCGGCGTCCTGACGGCCTTGCTGTTGAAACGCACCGTGCTCCGCGGCCCAACGCCAACCTTCATGATCGAACTCCCCCCCTACCGGCTGCCCAGCTGGCGCTCCATGCTGTTGAAGCTGATGGAGCGTGGCCGGGTGTTTCTCGTGCGGGCCGGGACCGTGATCTTCTCCGTGGCCATCCTCATCTGGGCGCTGGCCTACTTCCCCCGGCCCGCCGAAATCGGCGAGACCTACGCCACTGAACGGGAAGCCATCGAGGCCAGCGCCCTGTCAACTGTGGACAGAGACCGGGGCTTGTCCGCAGTCCATGCGGCCGAAGGCGCCGCCTACCTGGAACAGAGCTGGCTCGGACGGCTTGGCCAGTTCGTCGCCCCTGCCTTTGCGCCGCTGGGCTGGGACTGGAAGGTGTCAGCGGCGGTCATTGCCAGCTTCCCAGCCCGGGAGGTTGTGATTGCGGTCCTGGGCACGATCTATTCGGTGGGCGATCAGGGGGATGGAACCCAAGGCGCCCTGCGGGAACGGCTGCAGTCGGCCACCCGCCCGGACGGGACGCTGGTCTACACGGTGCCCATGGCCGTCGGGCTGCTGATCTTCTACGTCTTCTGCCTGCAGTGCGCCGCTACCATCGCCGTGATCCGGCGAGAAACGAATTCGCTGCGCTGGCCGCTCTTCGCCTGGGTCTACATGACGGGCCTGGGCTACCTGGGCGCGCTGCTGGCGTTCCAGATCGGTAGCTGAGGGAAATCACCATGCCGGGAATCCAGGAATTCATTGCCCTTGGGATCGTTGCGCTGGTCGCCGGGCGTCTGGTCTGGCGCCGCTGGGCGGCACGGCGGGGGGCCGCCCGAGGGGGGACCCAGTCTGGAGCCTGCGGGAATTGCGCCGCTGCCGGGCCGCCGCCGAAGGAAGCCACGGTGCACTTCTTTCGCCGGCGGGAAAAAGAAGAGGGCCCCGCAAGCGGGGCCCCCAGGTAAGCCAGTCCAGTCCAGCGGCTCTGCCGCCGGAACTTGAGCCGTCTCAGGCCTTCCACTTGCCCTTGTCGGCGTCCATCTGCACCTTGCCGCCCCGACGGTCCAGCATGAACTGGGCCTGCTCCTTGCCAAAGATGCGTTCGGCCAGCACGTTCATCGGGTCCGAGCGGTTGGTGTACTCCCGGTAGGTGAAGTCGTACTTCTGCTGGGCAGCGCGTTCTTCGGGCGCCAGGCGCGGCGCGTCGTCGTACATCTTGAACCAGCGGTCCACGAAGCGGTTCAGGTAGGGCTCGCACTGGTCGATATGCGCATCGGTGAGGGCCGTGATGTAGCTCGAGCACACGGGGGACTGCATGCCCCGAATCACCGGGCCGTGGCTGGCGGACCAGACAAAGTCGGTGTTCTTGCGGAATTCCAGGTAGTCCTTGTTCACGTCGCCGCTGTAGTAGCGGTTCACGTAATCCTCGTTCACCTTCAGATCCACCCGGGGCACGTAGTCCGCGTAGAAGAGCAGGTTGGGCACGGTGCCGAAGATGATCATCAGGTTCGGTACCTGGGTTTCCTGCCCCAGCACCACGTTGATATTCATATCGATGATGCTGGCCTTACGATTGCCCAGCCAGGAGCGGACGAACCAGTCCACATCCTTGGCGGTGTAGCCAAAGAAGGCGCCTTCCATCTGCTGGTCGGGCGAGGCGTAGTAGTCAGCGCCCTTGGAGATGGGGTGCAGCGTCGCGCCGAAGTGCTTGACGATGCGGTCGGCGATGCGGCCGTGAATGTCCCAGCACCGCTCCCACTGGCGGGACACATCCACGTTGGGATTGTCCGCGAGGAACTCGTGGATGGTCTTGACGTCGCTTTGCTTGGTGCTGGCCTTACTCATGGGATCCTGACTGTAGGTTCAGTGGGACCGGCATGATAAGGGAAGGCGGGGAATTAGAAACCCCCGGCCGGATTAAATCCGACCGGGGGTGGAAACCTGGATCAGGTCAGGCAGCAGCCTTCTGACGAAAGCGCCGGGCTGCTAGGCCGCCCACGGCCGTGGCCAGGAGCCAGATGGCGGGGGGTGCAGGGACGACCTGCAGGGAGGCATTGCCATAGGTGAGGGCGTAGTTGGTGGACGCGTCCGGCTTGAACCAACCGAGGGCGAACTGCGTCTGGTCGGCTCCCAGACTCACGATGGCCGTCTGATTTGGCAGCCCCAGCAAACCACTCAGGACCAGGAAACTGACATTGACGATATTGAGATCGGGGCCGATGGCCCCTGACGGATTAGCCTGACAAATAGCACTGGTATCGGTGATGGGGTCGCAGGACTGGGAGGCCTTGAAGACATCCAGCCGGGTGAGCGTGCCCTGAGCGGCAGACGCCGTTGTCACGGAGAGCGTGTCAAAGCCGAGCTCCCGGGAGGGAAACGGATTGGACGCAGGAGTCGGCGCGAGGACGACGGGGCCCACAAACTGCAGGGCCACCGGGTTCCAGCTGATCGAGAAGTCACCACCGTTGGTGAGGTCCGTGAAGCCACTACCCGTAACCGAGAAAGTGACCGTCTGACCAACGGTAACGTTTGGCGTCGCGGTCGCTATGTTGAGGCTGGCTGCCGAGGCATTAGCCCCCGCAAGAAGAGCAACGAGGGTGAGCAGGGTAGAAAATTTCGTGGCCATGTTTCTTTTTCTTTCTATACGGAATATGGACTTAGAGGCCGAGCCTACCTCAGTTTAGAGCGCCGAAACAACGACACTTTGACATAAGCAGCAAGAATACCCTCGCGCTAGGGCAGCAGGCCCGACGCACCCGGTGCCTGGCCGAACCTAGCCTTCAGCAACGCGCCATCCTGGGAATCGACGATGCCGTTTCCATTCAGATCCCGATCCGGGAACGCTCCGGAGCCAAAGGCTGCCTTGAACAAAGCGCCATCCTGGGAATCCACCACGCCGTTGTTGTTGAAATCGGGATCGCAGCGGTTGCCGTAGCCGTCCCCGTTGGTATCCAGCTGGCTGTTGCCGCCCGTATCCGGAACGAAGGGGCCATTCGCCACCCCGCTGCAGTTGTCCTGGCCATCGTGGGCACCATCGGCATCCGTATCGGTCAGCAGTTGCCAGGCCAGGCCATAGTCCCACTTGAAGCTCGACTTGCGCGTCACCCGCAGGGCGTACTGCGCGTTGGCAGGCACCAGGAACCAAAGGTTCTCGGTGTTCTCCAGAGTGCTCTGGGAACTGGCGACCGCCGGCAACCCGCCCGCCGCGAGGTCAATTACTGCCAGGTCCAGGTCCCGCAGGGTTGCCGTGGTCACGAAGTTCGAGCCGGTATTGCCCGGGGGGTCCGCCGTGGGGCCGCTGATATCCAGATTCCAGGCCAGTGAGGCCGTCAGCAGCCGGGGCGTGGCACTGATGGGCAGCGGGTAGGTTGCGACGCTGTTGCTGGCATTCGAGCCACCGAAGGCCGGGTCGTAGTCGAAGCCGCTGCTGGCAACGTTGGCGCCGGCGTTGCCGTCTTCGGTGCTGTTCTGTTCGCCGCCCTTGATGATCCAGTAGCTGTTCCGGACGTTCAGCTGCCCCGCTCCGTAGCGGCGATCCAGGCCATTGCCCGTCTGATTCCCAACCGTCCCCCGGTAGAGCGCCAGATTGGTCGGGTTCGGCGCGGAATTGTGGGTCACGCGATCAGCGCCAGCCATCAGGGCGGCCTTGATCACCTCGGAACGTTGCGCATTGCAGACCAGGACGCCGGCCCGGTTGGTCATGCCGGACGACACAGCGTCCGTGAGCGGGCACGGATTGGCGCTACCCGTTTCCAGAAGCAAGGCTGCCGCTGCCGAGACGTGGGGCGTGGCACTGCTGGTAGAGTTGATCGGGTCAACGATCTCGGGCCGGGCGCGCCCCGCGGTGTAGATGCTGTCCAGCGCGGGCGTGCTCACGAGATGCAGGCTGTCGCTGCGACCCACCGCCAGGACGTTGTAGGCACTCGCCAGCAGGGGCGCGGTGCTGGCGGTAACACCATCACCATTGTTCAGCCCGACCAGGTGGAGTATCTCGTCGGTTTCCACGAGCCAGTCCACCCGCCGCAGGACGTAGGTTTCAAAGGGCACGGCGGTGCCTATCCAGCTGCTATTCGAGATGCGGCTGGTGGAGACATCCGGGGTCGGGTCCTCATATGGCAATTCGGTATCCGGCAGGACCGTTTGCAGAAAGCCCGCACCCAGCCAGTCGTTGGCGCCGTAGGCAGCGATGTTGAGGATCCCCGGCGCAATAGACGTGATAATTCCAGAGGAATCCTGACCTCCATAGAAATCCCGGCCAACCCCGGTGGCATGCCCGGAGTACAAACCGTCGGGGGCACCGGATTCGTTGGTGATGGTCTTGTTAATGAACGCCGGGGCCTCACCAATGAACGCCGAGTCCGACGGGTCAGGCATCCAGGCCGACTGGCCGTTGACCTTCAAGCTCCCTTCGACCTGAGTGACCACCACCCCCGTGCCGTCGGGCACGGCCGCACCGAGCTCCTGCTGCAACTGGGTGTAGCCGATGTCGCTGTTGTGGTCCGCCAGCACAGCGGTCGAAGCGAGTGCGAGGCCCGCGGCGATAAAGTTCTTGTAGCGCAAGTTAGCGACTCCCCCACGAAAACGACTGGCAGGCCCCGCTCAGTGTGACCGGAGTCTAATACAACGGGTATGACTTACCGATGAATCACACTAGGCCTATTCACGGCACCACCGGGCTCGATTTGCCTTAATCAGGACCATTATCCCGGCGCCTGGCCCACGCCGTCTGTTCAAATCAGGTCAGGAAGCAGGCCCAAGGCACCACGCACGGAAATTTCTATGGCGGAGGGGGAGGGATTCGAACCCCCGTAAGGCGTTAGCCTTCCACTGATTTCGAGTCAGGGCCGTTCAGCCACTCCGGCACCCCTCCGACCGGCTGCAGTATAGAGAGTCACGCCGGACGGCGCGCGTCGGGCGCCTCTGCCAGCTGCTCGCGAAGAATGGCGAGGAAGGCGCCCGGACTGGTCAGCACGGTCTGGACCTCAGCCTCGCCGGTCGCCGAGCAGCCACTCACAACCCCGCCGGTCTGGTCCGGGCTTTCGGACTGCTTCTCCTGGCGATAGAAGCGGAACCAGGCCTCGAGGGTGAGACCACCGCCCCGGGGGGCCATGTAGTCCCGATAGGCCCGGTAACGGCTGGCGACCATCTCCACCTCGGCGGGAGCTATGCCCGCCGCCCGGCAGCGGGTGCGCCAGCTGTCACCCTGCGGCTTGACAGTATCCGGAAGAGAGTATTGCAAGTCTTTGTTTAGCTTAAGTTCAGACATAAGTCGATGTCCCCGAAGAGAGACCCGGCGTCTGGAGTCGCCGGAAAGCCTCATGGTACGGTGCAGGCCGTCGAAGGGCCATGAGGTCGGGCGTCATGCCCACAGCCACTGACCTATGAGACACGTGCTCATCATTCTGCTGGCCGCCCTGCTCTCCACCTGCGGGGTCCGGCCGACCCTCCTGGAGGAAGTCCGGGCCCTGGGTGAACTGCGGGTGGTCACCCGCAACAGCCCGATCACGTATTTCATTGGCCAGGCCGGACCCGAGGGGCCGGATTACGAACTGGTCCGGGGCTTCGCCAAGCACCTCGGGGTCAAGCTGAAGATCGTGCAGGTCGAGCGCTTCGGGGACCTGCTGGCCGAAGTCGAAGCGGGCCGGGCCCACCTCGCCGCGGCCGGACTCACCGTCACTGCAGAACGCTCCAAGCGGGTGGACTTCGGCCCCCCCTACCAGCAGGTCAACCAGAACCTGGTCTATCACCGCGGGCGGACCCCGCCCCGCTCGGCCGCCGATCTCCCCGGCAAGCGCCTGGAGGTGGTGGCGAATTCCAGCTACGTGGAGACCCTGACGGCAGCCCGGGGCCAGGTGCCCGAACTGGTGTGGACCGAAGACCCGACCGCCGACGCGGGCGAACTGCTGGAACGCGTGGCTGAGGGCAAAGCGGATTACACCCTGGTGGATTCGAACCTCTTCGCCATCTTCCAGCGCTTTCACCCGGAGCTCCGCATCGCCTTCAACATGACCGAAGGCGACGCACTGGCCTGGGCGTTCCAGCAGCGTGGCGATCGCAGCCTCATCGACGAAGCGGCAGCCTACCTGGCGGAGATCCGTGCCTCGGGCCAGCTGGCTCAGGTCATGGACCGGTACTACGGCCACAAGAAGACCTTCGATTACGCGGGCACGCGCAAATTCATGCGGGACTACGAACAGCTGCTGCCCCGCTACCGGCAGGCCTTTGAAGCCGCTGCCAAGCGGGCCGACCTGGACTGGCGGCTGATTGCCGCTGTCGGCTACCAGGAGAGCCACTGGGATCCAACCGCAGTGTCACCGAAGGGTGCCCAGGGCATCATGATGCTCACACCGGATACTGCCGATCTGATGAGCGTCGAGGACCCCATGGACGCCGCACAGAGCATTGCCGGCGGCTCGAAGTATCTCTGGCGGATGAAACGCCGGATCGCGAAGCTGTCGCCGGACATTCCGGATCAGGACCTCACGTGGCTGGCACTCGCGGGTTACAACATGGGCCTGGGACACCTGCTGGACGCCCGGGACGTGACGCGGGAACTGGGGGGCAATCCGGACCGGTGGGTCGATGTGAAGGAGGCCCTGCCGCTGCTGATGGAACGCCGCTGGTATTCCCAGGCCCGCTGGGGCTATGCCCGGGGCCGGGAAACCCGCGCCTACGTGCGCAACATCCGCAACTACTACGACATCCTCGTGTGGCTGGAGCACGGTCCCGAGGACCTCGAAGTGACCCCGGCCGTAACAGCCGACAATTCCTGTAGGAGCGCCTTCAGGCGCGATCCCCAACCGGACGCGTGTCGGGATCGCGGCTGAAGCCGCTCCTACTCAGCCGGCGCAATCACCAGCAGTTCCACGCCCTCGTCCACCTGCTCGCCCGCCGCGACGTTCAGGCGGCTAACCACGCCGTCAGTGGGAGCGGTGATCGAGTGCTCCATCTTCATCGCTTCCAGCACCAGCAGCACATCCCCGCGGCGGACGGTGGCGCCCACCTGCGCCTGCACCGAGGCAACCCGCCCGGGCATTGGCGCCGTCAGCACGCCACTGACCGGGAGCGCCGCGCGCGCCGCAGACTCTGTGGGGTCCGCCGCCGAGCCAAATTCTGCAGGACCGTTCAGACGCCAGCCATCCCGGGTGGCCCAGGGTTCACCGGGCGTCGCCGCGGGAGTCACAACGCCGGGGCTTAAGAGTTCAGCCCGGTGGGCGGCAATGAAACCCGTGTCGACCGCGCCCGCTGCGAGCACCGGGTGGCTGGCCAGCGCCACCAGGAAATCCCGGTTCGTGCGCACGCCGGCCACGTGCGTCTGCTCCAGCGCCGCCCGCAGTCCCTGAAGCGCGGCGGACCGGTCCGCGCCGTGCACGATTACTTTGGCGAGAAGCGAATCGTAATGAATCGTGACCACGTCGCCCGCCTGAATACCTGCGTCGACCCGCACGGCGGGGTCCTCGGTTGGGAACTTCAGCTCCCGCACCGTGCCTCCGGACGGCAGAAAATCCCGCTCGGGATCCTCGGCGCAAAGACGAACCTCAATGGCATGGCCCGACAGCGGGATCTGTTCCTGGGTGAGCGGCAGTGGCTCACCCGCTGCCACCCGTAATTGCCACTCGACGAGATCCTGACCCGTGATGAATTCCGTCACCGGGTGCTCGACCTGCAGGCGCGTATTCATTTCCATGAAGAAGCACTGGCCATCCGGCCCCGCGATGAACTCCACGGTGCCGGCACCGGTGTAGTTGACGGCCCGCGCGGCAGCGACGGCCAGGCTGCCCAGCGCCCTCCTCTGCTCGGCTGAGAAACCGGGCGCGGGCGCCTCTTCCAGGACCTTCTGGTGGCGGCGCTGGATGGAGCAGTCCCGCTCGTAGAGATGGACGAGCCCTCCCTGCGTATCACCGAACACCTGCACCTCCAGGTGCCGGGGCTGACGGAGGTACTTCTCCACCAGCATCCGCTCGTCACCAAAGGCAGCGCCGGCTTCGCGCCGGGCAGAACCGAGGCTCGCGACCATCTCACCGGGCCCGGTGACGACGCGCATCCCCTTGCCCCCGCCTCCCGCCACAGCCTTCAGCAGCACCGGGTAACCGATCAGCCCTGCCTCAGCGATGAAGCGGGCATCCGACTGATCCTCGCCGTGATAGCCGGGAACGACAGGAATGCCGGCCGCCGCCATGAGCGCCTTCGCGGCACTCTTGCTGCCCATCGCGCGGATCGCCGCCACCGACGGGCCGATGAACACGAGGCCGGCGGCTGCACAGCCCGCGGCGAAATCGGCGTTCTCCGAGAGAAACCCGTAGCCCGGATGAATCGCCTCGGCGCCGGTGCTGCGGGCGGCCGCAATGAGTGCGGCGGCGCGCAGGTAGCTCTCCCGGGCCGGGGCAGGCCCGATGGCTACGGCCTCATCGGCCAGCAGGACATGGCGCGCACCGACGTCAGCACTGGAGTACACGGCAACGGTAGCGATGCCGAGCCGGCGCGCCGTGCGGATCACGCGGCAGGCGATCTCACCCCGGTTAGCGATGAGGATCTTGCGAAACATCAGCAGGCACTCACAGCCGGAACACGCCGAAGGCTGTGGGCTCCAGCGGCGCGTTCAGGGCGGCGGATATGCCCAGAGCTAGTACCCGGCGCGTATCCCGCGGGTCGATGATGCCGTCGTCCCACAGGTGCGCCGTGGCGTAGTAGGGATGACCCTGGGTCTCGTACTGCTCCCGGATGGGGGCCTTGAAGGCCTCCTCGTCCTGGGTTGTGTCGCCCCGGACCTGGGCAAGCACCGTGGCCGCCTGCTCGCCGCCCATCACCGAGATGCGGGCATTGGGCCACATCCATAGAAAGCGGGGACTGAAGGCCCGGCCACACATGCCGTAGTTCCCGGCGCCGAAGCTGCCACCGATGATCACGGTGAGCTTGGGCACCCGGGCATTGGCCACGGCCATGACGAGTTTCGCGCCGTCTTTGGCGATGCCACCCGCCTCGTATTTGCGGCCGACCATGAAGCCGGTGATGTTCTGGAGAAAGATGAGCGGCACGCGGCGCTGACAGCACAGCTCGATGAAGTGCGCGCCCTTCAGGGACGATTCGGAAAAGAGGATGCCATTGTTGGCGAGGATGCCCACCGGAAAGCCGTTGAGGTGCGCGAACCCGCACACGAGCGTGGCGCCATAGAGCTGCTTGAACTCACTGAACTCGCTGCCATCCACGAGCCGCGCGATCACCTCCCGCACGTCGTAGGACTTGCGGGTGTCGGCAGGAACCAGGCCCAGTAGTTCGTCCGCGGCATAACGGGGCTCGGCCGGCGGACGGCACTGGAGCCAGGACGCCTTCGCCCGGTTCAGGTGACTGACCGACTGCCGCGCAAGGGCCAGCGCATGCCGGTCGTCCAGCGCGTAGTGATCCGTCACGCCGGACGTGCGGCAGTGGAGGTCTGCCCCGCCGAGCTCCTCGGCGCTCACGACCTCACCGGTAGCCGCCTTGACCAGTGGTGGCCCGCCCAGAAAAATGGTCCCCTGTCCCCGGACGATGATGCTTTCGTCGGCCATTGCGGGGACGTAGGCGCCACCGGCAGTACAGGAGCCCATCACCACCGCAATCTGGGGAATGCCCGCTGCCGACAGGTTGGCCTGGTTGTAGAAGATGCGCCCGAAGTGCTCCCGGTCCGGAAAGACCTCATCCTGCAGGGGCAGGTAGGCGCCGCCCGAATCCACGAGGTAGATGCAGGGCAGATGATTGGCGGCGGCGATCTCCTGGGCCCGCAGGTGCTTCTTCACGGTGAGCGGGTAGTAGGTGCCACCCTTCACGGTCGCGTCGTTGGCGACGATGACGCACTCCAGGCCGGCAACGCGCCCGATGCCGGTGACGAGGCCCGCACTTGCCACTTCATCGTTGTAGAGACCAAGCGCCGCGAGCTGGGAGAACTCCAGAAACGGCGACCCCGGATCCAGCAGTTCCCGGATCCGGTCCCGGACCAGCAGCTTGCCCCGGGCCACATGCCTGGCGCGGGCCTGCTCACCACCGCCTTCAGCAACGGCGGCCACACGGGCCTTGAGATCGGCAATGAGCGCGGCATTGACTCCCCGGTTCCGCCCGTAGTCGGCCGAGGTGAGATCCAGTGCTGATTCGAGAACCGTCATCCCAGGCGCTCCAGCAGCCGTTGCGCCCGCAGCTGGTGGGGCCGGTCCAGCATGCGGCCGTCGAGCTGGACGGCGCCGGCGGCAGGAGCGGCCGCGAAGGCCGCCAGCACCCGCCGCGCCCACTCGGCCTGCTCCGCCGTGGGGGTGAAGGCGGCATTGATGACCGGCACCTGGGCAGGATGGATGGCCAGCATGCCGCTGAAGCCATCCTCGGCAGCCCGGGCCGCTCGCCGCGCCAGAGCGGGCAGATCCCGGAAATCCAGCGCGAGCGTTTCAATGGCGGGACGCCCCGACGAGGCGGCGGCGATCTGGCAGAGGCTGCGGACCAGCTGGTACGTGAACCGGAACTCCCCATCCGCCTCGCGATTCACCCACGCACCGAACTCCACAGAAAGATCCTCGGCACCCCAGGTCAGCGCCAGGAGGCGCTCCGGCGGCCGCACATACCCGGAGAGCGTGGCCACGGCAAGAGCGGTCTCTGTGGCAATCGCCACGACGGGCGTAAGCCCCCGGCCAGGTATCGCGGCTTCAAGCACGCTGAGGGCACGATCCAGCTCCCGCACGTCCGCGATCGAGTCCGGCTTCGGCAGCATGATGCCGGCAGGCGCGGCGGGCACCAGGGCCGCGAGATCCTCGTGCATCAGGCCCGAGGACAGGGAGTTCACGCGGACCCAGAGAGCAGGACCGTCGCCTGGACTGCCCGAGCGGAGGAATGCCGCCGTCATCTCCCGGGCCAGCGTCTTGCGCTCTGCCACGACCGCGTCTTCCAGATCGACGATGACCACATCAGCGCCGGACTCGAGGGATCGGGCCAGCTTCCGCTCGCTGTCGCCCGGCACAAACAGCCAGCTGCGGGGCATCATGGCAGCGGTCGTATCAGCAGCAGCGCGTGGCGTTTGCAGCTGGCGACCTGCTCCTGGCGCTGATTGAACGCGCGGTGGATGAAGGTGACGATCCCGGCGTTGGGGCGTGATGCGCTCTCCCGCAACGCGTGTACTTCGGTCTCGATCCGCAACGTGTCCCCGATGAACACCGGGAGCGGAAACCGGACCTCGTCCCAGCCCAGGTTGGCAATCGCGGTACGGTGCGTGGTGTCGTGGACGGAAACCCCCACCATCAGGCTCAGGGTGAAGCAACTGTTGACCAGGACCCGGCCGAACTCGGTGCCCCGGCAGTACTCGGCATCCAGGTGCAGTGCCGCCGGGTTGTGGGTGAGCGTCGTGATGAGGAGGTTGTCGGTCTCCGTCACCGTGCGGTGAAGGTCATGGGCGATGGTCTGCCCCACCTGGAACTCTTCGTAGTAGCGGCCGGCCATCGACTTACCTCCAGCTCAGGCAGTGGCGTTGAACAGTTCCCGGCCGATCAGCATGCGACGGATTTCCGACGTGCCGGCACCGATCTCATACAGCTTTGCATCCCGCAGCAGGCGGCCTGTCGGGTACTCGTTGATATAACCGTTGCCACCGAGAATCTGGATAGCATCGAGGGCCATCCGGGTGGCGCGCTCTGCGGTGTAGAGGATGGCCCCGGCCGCATCCCGGCGCGTGGCCCTGCCCGCGTCGGCTGCCCGGGCGACCGCATACACATAGGCCTTGCAGGCGTGCAGCGTGGTGTACATGTCGGCGAGCTTGCCCTGGATCAGCTGGAATTCGCCGATAGGCTGACCAAATTGCCGGCGCTCGTGGACGTAGGGCAGAACCGCGTCGAGACAGGCCTGCATGATGCCGAGCGGACCGGCGCTGAGCACAATGCGCTCGTAATCGAGGCCGCTCATTAGCACCCGCACGCCCTCGTTCAGCGTGCCAAGGATGTTGCCGGTCGGTACCGCGCAGTCCCGAAACACGAGTTCGCAGGTGTTCGAACCCCGCATCCCCAGCTTGTCGAGCTTCTGTGCGGTGCTGAAGCCGGGAGACCCCTTCTCCAGCAGGAACGCGGTGATGCCCTTCGCACCCGCGTCAGGTTCCGTCCGGGCGTAGACGATGAGTACGTGGGCATCCGGCCCGTTGGTGATCCACATCTTGGTGCCGTTGAGCACGTAGCCGCCCGCCGTGGGCTCGGCTTTAAGCCGCATGCTGACGACGTCGGAGCCGGCGTTCGGCTCACTCATCGCCAGGGCGCCGATGAACTCCCCACTGACGAGTCCGGGCAGGAACCGGCGTTTCTGTTCTTCGGTCCCGTTGCGCCGGAGCTGGTTCACGCAGAGGTTTGAGTGCGCCCCGTAACTCAGACCGACGGAGGCTGACGCGCGGCTGATTTCCTCCATGGCCAGCACGTGCTCCAGGTAGCCCAGGCCCGCGCCCCCGTACGCGGGCTCGACCGTGATCCCCAGCAGGCCGACGGCTCCCATGCGTGGCCAGAGTTCGTTGGGAAACTGGTTCGACGCATCGATCTCGGCGGCGCGGGGGGCGATCTCGCTGGTCGCGAACTGCCGCACGGTGTCCCTGAGCAGGAGAGTGCCCTCATCGAAACCGAAGTCGAGAAAATCGGGCGCCAAGGTCGTCATTGGAGGGCCGTCATTGACTGACTCGTCTTACGTTAAGGTCAATCTTCAGTAACTCAGCCAGGCATTTGGCCTCGACCTCCCCCATCGTGCCCAGCGTCGCCTCGATGTCCCGGAGCTTCTGCAGCAGTTGTGCCCGGTGCTCCCGGATCTTGTCGCAGAGACGCAGCAGCTGACGAGCGCCGCCTGGCTGTCCCGGGTCGTACAGGTCGATGATCTCCCGGCATTCCTCCAGGGAAAAGCCCAGTCGCTTGCCCCGCAGGGCCAGCCGGAGCCGGGTCCGGTCCCGGTCCGAGTACAGGCGCGTCGTGCCCCGGCGCGCCGGGGCAATCAGGCCCTTGTCCTCGTAGAAGCGCAGTGCCCGGGGAGTGAGGTCAAATTCCTGGGCGAGTTGCTGGATGGAATAGGGCCGGTCCACGGAGAGAGTCCTTAGTTGACGTATACGTCAACTGTAACTCCACTTCCCGGGCGCGGCAAGACGGCCGTCGCGTTTTCCGCTCCTACGGGCGCCGGGCGCGGAAGAAGGACTGGAGCAGATCCCGGCAGTCGTCGGCCAGGACGCCGCCCGTGACCTCCACCCGGTGGTTCGCCGCAGGTCCGCCAAGGACGTCGATCACCGTACCCGCTGCCCCGGCCCGCAGGTCCGGCGTGCCATAGACGAGGCGGCCCACGCGGCCGTGGATCATGGCCCCCGCACACATCGGGCAAGGCTCCATCGTCACGTACAGCGTGGACCCGCCCAGGCGATAGTTGCCGAGGTGCCGGGCGCCCGCCCGGAGCGCCTCGATTTCCGCATGGGACGTGGGGTCGGAACTGCCGATAGGGCGGTTCCACCCCTCCCCGATCACAGCGCCGTCCAGCACCAGAACAGCCCCCACCGGGACCTCGCCCGCGGCTTCGGCCTGGCGCGCCAGGTCCAGGGCTCGGCGCATATAAGTGGAGTCCTCCACGGCAACACCGGATCCGCTTGACTCACCAGCAGGCTGCATTCCGACTCCAGATCAGGCCCGTTATCCTTAAGCCATGTTACAAGGTTCCCCGTGAATCCAGCCGACCCGCCAGAGCCCACACGAGGGCCCACACCAGAGCCCGAGCCCGCCCAGGAACCGGTGGAGGTGCCCTACACCGAGCTGTCCGCGGAGGCACTGCGCGGGGTCATCGAGTCCTATGTACTTCGCGAGGGGACGGACTATGGCGAGCGGGACATCACCCTGGAGCAGAAGGTGGCCCAGGTGCTGTCCCATCTGGCCCAGGGAAAGGCCCGGGTGATGTTCGATCCGGAAAGCGAGACCGTCACTATCATTGAGACTGTCCGCCCGCACAGGCGCTTCTGAGATGCGCCTCCTGCCCCACCCGACCACGCCAGCGGGCCCGGTAGGCACCCTCGACGTGACTGCGACACGACAGCCTGGCAATGCCCTGCACCTCTACTACCGGCTCAACGCTGATCTGGCTCAACTCCGGCTGCCGATCAGCCGCACGCCGGCCCGGGCCGACAACCTGTGGCAGCGCACGTGTTTCGAAGTGTTCATTTCGACGCCCGGATCAGCCGCCTACGCGGAACTGAACTTCTCGCCCTCTGGTGAGTGGGCGGCCTACACGTTCACCGGCCGACGGGTCGGGATGCGGCCTGCTCCGCTGACAAGCCCTCCCCGGGCTGCGTGGCGCCGGACTGACGGGCAGCTGGATCTCCAGGTCGAGGTGCATCTCGATGGCCTGCTGCCTGCACCCGGGGACACGGGCCTGCGCCTCGCTGTCGCGGCGGTCGTTGAACAGGAATCAGGCACAATCAGTTATTGGGCGCTCCGGCACCCCGGGGAGCAGCCGGACTTTCACCATCCCGACGGGTTCGTGCTGGAGCTGCCAGGTAACGATCCGGCAGACACGAGAGGCGCGCAGGACGCATGAATTTCGGCATTGACCGGCTCCTTGCTGATGGGGAATTGCGGCGGGAACTCGACGGCCGGCGAGTGGCCTTGCTGGCCCACCCCGCCTCGGTGACTGCGAATCTCACTCACTCGCTGGACGCACTGATGGCCGTCGGCGGCCTGCGGATCACGGCGGCGTTCGGCCCGCAACACGGCCTGCGGGGCGAGAAGCAGGACAACATGATCGAGTCGCCGGATTTCGTCGACCCGGTGCACGGCATACCCGTCCTCAGCCTCTACGGCGAGGTACGCCGGCCCACCCAGGCCATGCTGGACACCTTTGATGTGTTGCTGGTGGACCTGCAGGACCTCGGCTGCCGCATCTACACCTTCATCACCACACTGCGCTACGTGCTGGAAGACGCCGCCCGCTGTGGCAAGTCGGTCTGGGTGCTCGACCGTCCCAACCCGGTGGGCCGCCCCGTCGAGGGCCTCACGTTGCGCCCGGGCTGGGAGAGTTTCGTCGGTGCGGGCGCGCTGCCCATGCGTCACGGGCTGACGATGGGTGAACTCGGCGCCTGGTTTGTAAAGACTCTCGCCCTCAACGTGGACTATCGCGTCATCCCGATGGAGGGCTGGCGCCCGGACGTGGCACCCGGCTTCGGCTGGCCCCTGCAGGAGCGAAGCTGGGTCAATCCCAGTCCGAACGCGTCGAACCTCAGCATGGCCCGAGCCTACGCGGGCACCGTGATGCTCGAGGGCACGACGCTCTCCGAGGGACGGGGAACGACGCGCCCCCTGGAGATGGTCGGCGCCCCGGATCTCGACCCGAATGCCCTGCTCAGCCAGATGGCCAAGCTCGCCCCGGACTGGCTCGCCGGCTGCCGGCTCCGCCCCTGCTGGTTCGAGCCGACCAGTCACAAGTATGCCGGGCAGCTCTGCGCCGGGATTCAGCTCCACGTGGATGACGGGGCCTACGACCCCGCCCGCTTCCGGCCCTGGCGGCTGCAGGCGCTGGCGTTCAAGGCGCTGCGCCAGCTAAGGAGAGATTATCTGCTGTGGCGGGACTTCCCCTACGAATACGAGCGCAGCCGGCTGGCCATCGACGTGATCAACGGCGGGGAGGAATTGCGGATGTGGGTTGATGATCCCCAGGCAACTCCCGGGGATCTGGACGCGCTGGCCGGACGGGATGAAGCTGCGTGGGCAGAGACCCGACGGGAGCACCTGCTGTACTGAGCCTGACGCCTGGACCCAGCGTCATGCGGACGACCCGCCCCGCCGGACCGCGCTGACCTGGCGCGCAATCTGGCCGATGTGGCGGCCATCGGTGCCGCAGCATCCGCCCCACACGTTGATGTGGGGAAACCTGTGGGCCAGCGTGGCCATCTGGGCGCCCAGTTCAGCCGGGTCACCATCTTCAAGATGACCCAGCTTGCACAGGTCCAGCGCCTCCCTGGCCACCGCGTTCGGCATGAAGCCGCCGAGGCGTGCCGTCCATTCCCCGGGCGTGAGACCGGGTTCGAACTCGGTCGGGTGGGTGCAGTTGATCATGTAGTATTGCGGCGCATTGCCGGTCGCCGAATCGACGCGTGAGATCGCCTCTTCCAGCGTTTCGCCCGCGCTAAGCCGCCCGCCCCGGGCGACGAAAAACGAGATAACAACAGGCATGTCCATCGACTTTGCGGCGCGGGCCAGACCGATCGCTTCATCCACACTCGAAAAGGTCATAGCCGTGACCTGGTCGGCCCCGGCATTGCGAAATATAAGTATCTGCTCGGCGTGGTAGTCCTCGGCCTCGGCCGCGTCGGGCGTGCGGCCGATGTTGTAGGCGTCGCCCCGGGGGCCGATCACACCTGCAACCAGCATCGGCGTGTCAGGACTGGAATATTCCCGTGCAAAGTCCCGGTAGAACTCGATGCCGCGAACGTTGATCTCATGCAGGGCCTGCCGGGAAAAACCCGTGAGTTCACCCCAGTCACGGCTGGCGCGGTAGTGTAGGCCCTCGTTGATCACGCCGAACCCGTTCTCGACGGCAGCCTCCACGACCTTGCGGTGATAGTCCCTGAGGCAGGAGAGCCCCCGTGCGTCGTTGAGGAGTTCGAAGCCGCAGAAGTGCCGCAGTTTGAACCCGTCGACATACTGCATCCAGGTCTCGAAGCCGCCGGCGGTTGTCATGAGCTTGCCGGTTTTCTGGGGAAGTGCCTTTCTGGACGTCATTTCTACCCCTATGACATTGCGATCTTATGAGTGATTTCGCGAGGGCAATACCCGTCACTTCACTCGATGGTTTCCGAGGACCGGGAACCCGCATGGATACTGGATTTCTCAGAGTCTGCCATACCGATTACCGTCGCCTCTACCGTCACAAGGGCCGGGCTAGGCGCTAAGCGACCGGGGCCCACCTGAAACGGCCGGCGCCGACCTCAAAATCGCCGGCAAGATGTCGGTTGACGACCATTAATCCAGCCAGTTCCACGACCGACATACCGCGGGTGCGGATTGGGATCGTCTAAAGCGTGTGTGAACGATCCCTACGCGCGCTTCACTGCGAATCCGTGCGGTCCCGTACGGACGCCAACCGCGTTTACGGCTACATGTACAGGTATTGGACTCGGCGAATGCGACTGTTGTCAGTACCAATGAGCACCCTCACTCCAAAGGACACTTCAGATGGACGCTACCACGAAGACAGCCCTCCTCATCGCATTCGCCGTCGTAACAGTGCTGTTGCTCCTTTTCGGCGGCGGAATGGCGACCGGCACCATGATGAGTGGCGGACTGATGGGCACCGGAAGCATGGGCGGAGTTAACGGGATGTGGCTTCCCACGTTACTGGTCGTCGCTTTGAGCGCCGTACTGGGCTACGTCATCTTCGGCAAGAAGTGACGCAAGCACTTGGACCATCGGACGCCACCGCATCCTGGGCCAGCAACCGGTACCAACAAGTTCACTCTCACTGCAATCAATACTGAAGGGAAGAACACCATGAGAACCTCACTCTTGGCCGCCGCGACCATTGCCTGCGCCCTGTTGACGCCCGTCGCATTCGCTCAGGACAAGTCAGCGCCCGCGAAACCGGCGATGACTATGGACATGGATAAACAGATGTCGCAGATGCAGGCAAACATGAAAACTATGCAGCAGCAGATGGACAAACTCCGGGCGACCACCGACCCGAAGGAACGCCAGAAGCTGATGCAGGACCACATGAAGACGATGCAGGACGGCATGAAGGCTATGCAGGGTATGGGCGGCCCGATGATGATGGGCGGCGGAATGGCAATGGGCGGTCAGAAGGACACAGCTGGCGGGGACATGATGCAGCGCCAGAACATGCTGGAACACCGCCTGGACATGATGCAGATGATGATGGAGCAGATGATGCAACATGACCAAATGCTGCAGTCCATGCCCCCCAAATAGGTCGCAGGTTGTCGCTGGGCTACCCGGATCGGCAGCCCGCGTCCACAATTGCCACCATGACCATAAGCACTGTCGAAGTGGGCGAGCTGGTCTCCAGCCTCAGCGCGGCGGGCGTCGAGCGGCAGCTGTCGACGCTTTCAGGTGTCCGCCATGTCGACGTCAACTACATCGCCGGCAGCGCGACCGTGCACTATGACGATTCGGTAATCGCCATTGAAGCCATCCGGCAACGCGTGATCGAGTGCGGCTACGACTGCCGCGGTGAACTGGTCCCTGCCCATGTCTGCGCTCCGGCAGACCATAAGATGACTGGCAGTGCCCACGCTGGCCATGGCTCGCATGGAGGGCACCGGACTTCATCAGGCGACCAGAAGGCCGACATGATGCATGACATGGGTCATGCGCCGGGCATGTCGATGCAGGACATGGCGCGGGACATGCGCAACCGCTTCCTGGTGGCTCTGGTGTTCGCGATTCCCGTCTTCCTTTATTCGCCGATGGGCGCGATGTTCGGCGAGTTCGCGACGCCTTTCGGCCTCGAGCGCAAGGTCTTCCTGTTCATTGTCGCCACCGGCGCCATCGCCTATCCCGTATGGCCATTCCTGGTGGCAGCCTGGCGGGCCGCGCGTAACAAGGTCGCCAACATGGCGACGCTGATCGTGCTCTCGGTCGGCACTGGGTATGTTTTCAGCGTCGGTGCCACCTTTTTCTACGAAGGTGAGGTGTTCTACGAGGCATCGGCCGTGCTCCTGGTGTTTATCCTGCTGGGACACTGGCTGGAGATGCGGGCGCGGGCCGGTGCTTCCGACGCCATCCGGGCACTGATGGACCTGGCGCCCCCAATGGCTACGGTGGTGCGTGCAGGCGTTGAGATCAAGGTGCCCACGGCGGACGTCCTCGCCGGCGAAACCGTCATCATCAAACCGGGCGACAAGATCCCGGTCGATGGGGAGATCATTGAAGGCAGCTCGCAGGTCGACGAGTCCATGCTGACCGGCGAGTCGATGCCGGTCAAGAAGGTGCCCGGGAATGCTGTCATCGGTGCCACAATTAACAAGAGCGGCAGCTTCCGCTACAAGGCCACCAAAGTTGGCACCGACACTGCACTTGCGCAGATCGTCAAGCTGGTCCAGGAAGCGCAGAACTCCAAGGCACCCGGTCAGCTGATGGCCGACCGGGCGTCCCAGTGGCTGGTCCTGGCCGCTATCGCAGTCGGGCTGCTCACCTTCGGCGTGTGGTTCTGGGTCATGGGCCAGCCCCTGCTGTTTGCATTGACACTGACGATCACCGTGTTTGTTATTGCCTGCCCCGACGCGCTCGGGCTGGCCACGCCCATGGCCATCATGGTCGGGACCGGTCTGGGGGCGATGAACGGCATCCTGTTCAAGAGTGCTGCCGCGCTTGAGAACGCCACCAGGCTGACCGTCGTGGTCTTCGACAAGACCGGCACGCTCACACTTGGGCAACCCGACGTGGTCGAGATGGTGACGGCCCCTGGCATCAACGAGGCCCATTTGCTGGCCACTGCAGCTGCGGTCGAGCGGTTTTCGGAGCACCCGCTGGCGCTGGCGGTGCTCAAGCGGGCCGGGTCCACTACCGCGGAGGTCGCCTCGGACTTCGCCAACATTGATGGCCAGGGCGCCCGCGCCAGGGTTGGGGCAGACCCGGTCCTGCTGGGGAACCGCAAGCTGATGCAGTCTGAAGGCGTTGACCTCGAGGTACTGGCAGCAGATGCCGCCCGACTCGAGGGCAGTGGCCGCACGGTCGTCCATGTGGCCCGGGCCGGCGAGCTCATCGGCCTGATCGCCATCGCAGACGCCCTCCGCCCCACCTCGAAAGCGACGATTGCCAAGCTCCAGGAACGGGGCATCAAGGTCGCGATGCTGACCGGGGACAACCAGTCCACGGCCGACCGGATCGGCAAGGAGCTGGGTATCGACATCGTGCTGGCCGACGTCCTTCCCGGCCAGAAGGCAGCAAAGATCAAGGAACTGCAAGACCAGGGCAACAAGGTCGGAATGGTCGGCGATGGCATCAACGATGCCCCTGCGCTGACCCAGGCAGACGTGGGTTTTGCGATCGGTGCAGGGACTGACGTGGCGATGGAAAGCGCCCAGGTCGTCCTGATGAAGAGCGACCCCTACGACATCGTCGGCGCCATCGAGCTGTCGAAGGCCACGCTACGCAAGATGCACCAGAACCTGTGGTGGGCAGTGGGCTACAACGTGATTGCCTTCCCGCTGGCAGCCGGCGTCTTCTACCCGTTCACCCTCTCCCCTGAGGTCGCGGCGCTGTCGATGTCGGGCAGCTCGGCGCTCGTGGCCATCAACGCGCTCTTGCTCAAGCGCACCAGGCTCGCGGGGATCAAGGGCGCGGGACCAGCACCAACGACCGCAGCGGACATAGCCGTGACCTGAATTCCGATCGCGACAACAGTCGACGCAGGCGAATCCTCGTTATCTGGTGGCACCATGGCATGTCGGGCTAAACGGCGGAACACCGGTGACTGGTAAAGCCGGGACGCCCAGCTTTATAGCGCGTGCAGGTCTCTGGTCGGCCCTGGCCTTCGTCTTAAATCTGACGTGGGAAATCGTACAGGCCCGGCTCTATACGCTCTGGGCTTCGCCGGATCATATGGCGGTCGTGGCAGCGCTGCTGCACTGCTCTCTTGGCGACGTCCTGATCGCGCTCACGATGTTCGCTGTGGCAAACATCTTTTTGCGGGGTACTGACTGGCCCATGGCGCAGCCGTGGGCCGGTTGCATCGTTGTGGTGACTGGCGCGATGGCTTTCACGGCATGGAGCGAATGGTACAACGTCTACCTCGTGGGCAATTGGGGCTACACAGCGAGCATGCCGCTGATTTTCGGCATTGGTCTTTCGCCACTATTTCAATGGCTCATATTGCCGCCGATGATGACTGCCGCGCATCGGATGCTGGAGCCGATGCTATTCAGTCGGCGCCGATTGTAGGGCCGTACTTGCGCAAACCCGACGATCGACAACGCATACCCCTTAGGAATCGCCCTACTCCCACTCGATAGTGGCGGGCGGCTTCCCCGAGATGTCATAGACCACGCGGGAGATACCCGCGGTCTCGTTGATGATCCGCCGGGAGACGTGGTCCAGGAACTCGTAGGGCAGGTGCGCCCACCGCGCCGTCATGAAGTCGATGGTCTCCACGGCGCGGAGCGCGATGACCCAGTCGTATTTCCGGCCATCGCCCATCACGCCCACGGAGCGCACGGGCAGGAACACCGCGAAGGCCTGGCTCACGTTGTCGTAGAGATCGGCCCGCCGCAGCTCCTCGATGAAGATGTGGTCGGCCTTGCGCAGCAGGTCGGCGTACTCCTTCTGCACCTCGCCCAGGATCCGCACGCCGAGGCCCGGACCCGGGAACGGGTGGCGGTAGACCATCTCCCGGGGCAGGCCGAGCTCGACGCCCACGCGGCGAACCTCGTCCTTGAACAGCTCGCGGATGGGCTCCACGAGCTTCAGCTTCATGTTCTCCGGGAGGCCGCCTACGTTGTGGTGGGATTTAATCACGTGGGCCTTGCCGGTCTTGGTGCCCGCCGACTCGATCACGTCCGGGTAGATCGTGCCCTGGGCCAGCCACTTCACGTCCTCGAGCTTGCCGGCCTCCTCGTCGAAGATCTCCACGAACAACCGGCCGATGACCTTGCGCTTGGCCTCGGGATCGGCAACGCCTCTGAGCGCCGCCAGGTAGCGCTCTTCGGCATTCACGCGAATGACCTTCACACCCAGGTGCGCCGCGAAGATCTCCATCACCTGGTCGCCCTCATGCAGCCGGAGCAGGCCTGTGTCCACGAACACGCAGATCAACTGGTCACCCAGGGCTTCGTGCAGCAGCGCCGCCACGACGGAGGAATCGACCCCGCCGGACAGACCCAGGAGCACCTTGTCCCGGCCCACCTGGGCGCGAACCTTGGCGATCTCCCGGGCAATGATGTTGCCGGAGCGCCAGGTATCCGGGCAGGCGCAGATGTTACGCACGAAACGCTCGAGGATTTTCTGGCCCTGTTCGGTGTGGGTGACTTCCGGGTGGAACTGGAGGCCATAGAAACGACGCGCTTCATCCGCCATGCCGGCGAGCGGCGCGTTCGCTGAACTGGCGATCGGCTTGAAGCCTGGGGGCAGGCGCCGCACCCGGTCACCGTGGCTCATCCAGACACTCAGGGCGGCGCCGGTAGCCAGCCCGTCCAGCAGCTCGCTCGCCTCCGCAGGCTGCACCGTGGCGTGACCGAACTCCCGGTGAGCCGACGACTCCACTTCCCCGCCCAGCTGGGCCGCCATGGACTGCATGCCGTAGCAGATACCGAGTACGGGAACCCCGAGCTCGAACACCAGCGCGGGGATCGTGGGAGTGACGTCGCTGAAGGTGGCGCCGGAGATAACGGACTCGGGACCCCCGGACAGAATCACGCCGGCCGGGCCGAAGGCACGGATGTCGGCAGGCTCCGCATCCCAGGGCAGGATCTCGCTATACACGCCGGCCTCGCGAACCCGGCGGGCAATGAGCTGGGTGTACTGGGACCCGAAGTCGAGAATCAGGATGCGCCGGGCGGCGGCGTCCTCCGTCACGTCTCCGTCCGGTAGTTGGGCGGTTCCTTGGTCATGGTCACGTCGTGCACGTGGCTCTCGCGCATGCCAGCGCCGGTGATCCGCACAAAGTCCGGCTTGGTGCGCATTTCGTCGATGCTGCCGCACCCGGTATAGCCCATGGCTGCCCGGAGGCCGCCAACGAGCTGGGTGATGATCGCGGAGAGGCTGCCCTTGTAGGGCACCCGGCCCTCGATGCCCTCGGGGACCAGTTTCTCCAGCTCGGAGGACGAGTCCTGGAAGTACCGGTCGCTGGAGCCGTGCCGCTGGGCCATGGCGCCCAGGGACCCCATGCCTCGGTAGGACTTGTAGGAACGGCCCTGGTACAGCTCGACCTCGCCCGGCGCTTCTTCCGTGCCGGCGAACAGGCCACCGATCATGGTGCAGTGGGCGCCGGCGGCGATGGCCTTGGCGAAGTCGCCGGAGTAACGGATGCCGCCGTCGGCAATCAGCGGCACGCCGGTGCCCTCGAGCGCCGCGGCCACGTCGGCCACTGCCGTGATCTGGGGCACGCCGACGCCCGCCACGATTCGCGTGGTGCAGATCGAGCCGGGGCCCACGCCCACCTTGACGCCGTCGGCCCCCGCCGCGACCAGGGCCCGGGCGCCCTCCGGCGTGACGATGTTGCCACCGACCACCTGGAGCTTCGGGTATTCCTTCTTGATGGCGCTGATCCGGTCGAGCACTCCCTTGGAGTGACCGTGGGCGGTGTCGACTATGAGCAGATCAACACCGGCATCAACGAGCGCCTTGACCCGCTCGGCCGTATCGCCGCCCGTGCCAACGGCGGCCCCGACCCGGAGCGCGCCCCGGGCATCCTTGCAGGCGTAGGGATAGTCCTTCGCCTTCTGGAAGTCCTTGGCGGTGATCATGCCGCGGAGCTGGAAGTTCTCCGCGACCACCAGCACCTTCTCGATGCGGTGCTTGTGTAGAAGGTCCAGAACTTCCTTCTTGTCGGCACCCTCGCGGACCGTCACGAGCCTGCTCTCCGGCGTCATCACCGACGAGACCGGAGCATCGAGGCGCGTCTCGAAGCGCAGGTCCCGGTTCGTCACGATGCCGACCGTGCGACCCTTGTCCACCACGGGCACGCCGGAAATGTTATGGGCGTGGGTGATGGCCAGCACTTCGCGGATCGTCTGGTCCGGGCGGACCGTGATGGGATCGTTGACGATGCCGCTCTCGTACTTCTTGACCTGGGCCACCTGGCGGGCCTGGTCGGCCGGGCTCATGTTCTTGTGGATGATGCCCATGCCGCCTTCCTGGGCAAGGGCAATGGCCAGGCGAGCCTCGGTGACCGTGTCCATGGCAGCGGACAGGATCGGGATGTTCAGCGTGATGTCACGGGACACCCGGGTCTGCAGGCTGACTTCCCGGGGCAGGATCTCCGAGTAGGCCGGCTTGAGGAGGACGTCGTCGAAGGTCAGGGCGTCGTGGGTAATCCGCATAAGCCATTCTACGCAGGGCATCCGGGCACGTAAACTGCGGTCATGGTGGCTGCCCCCGGCAAGAAGGTACTGTCCGTTTCCCAGCTGAACCGGATGACCCGGCAGCTGCTGGAGCAGGACCTGCCCCTCCTCTGGGTCGAGGGCGAGATCTCCAACCTGGCCCGCCCGGCCTCAGGGCACCTGTATTTCTCCCTGAAGGACGACAAGGCCCAGATCCGCTGCGCGCTGTTTCGCAGCCGGGGCCGCAATACCGAGGTCGCCGCCGCCAATGGCCAGCAGGTGCTGGTGCGGGGCCGGGTGAGCATTTACGAGCCCCGGGGCGACTATCAGCTCATCGTGGACCACCTGGAGCCGGCGGGGGAAGGAGTGCTGCGGCGCCGCCTGGAGGAGCTGAAGCGCAAGCTCGCTGCCGAGGGACTGTTCG
This sequence comes from Gammaproteobacteria bacterium, assembly GCA_031409515.1. Lineage (GTDB taxonomy): Bacteria > Pseudomonadota > Gammaproteobacteria > Steroidobacterales > SHZI01. The sequence continues at coordinate 269,656 of JANNXJ010000016.1, forward strand.
ACGAAGCCCGCAAGCAGGACCTGCCACCCCTGCCCCGGCAGATCGGCGTCATCACGTCCCCCAGCGGGGCGGCCATCCGGGACGTGCTCCATATCCTGCGCCGGCGTTTCCCGGCCATTCCCGTGGTGGTGTATCCCGTGCAGGTCCAGGGCGAGCAGGCAAAGTTCGACATCGTCCGGGCGCTGGAAACCGCCGCCGCCCGGGCAGAGTGCGACGTGCTTATCCTCGCCCGGGGGGGTGGTTCCCTGGAGGACCTCTGGGCCTTCAACGAGGAAATCGTGGCCCGCGCCATGGCGGCCTGCCCGATTCCGCTGGTCGCCGGCATCGGCCACGAGGTCGATGTCACCATCGCCGACCTGGTGGCAGACGTGCGGGCGCCAACCCCCTCCGGTGCCGCGGAACTCGTGGTTCCCGACGGCACGGACTGGCTGCGCAGGGTGGAGGTACTGGAACGGCGCCTGGCGCTGGCGGCCCGCCGGGTCCTGAATGACGCGCGACTCGCGCTGCGGGCAGCGTCTGCCCGGCTGGCGCGCTGCCACCCGGGCTTCATGCTCCGGCAAAACGCCCAGCGGCTGGACGAGCTCCGGGGGCAGCTCACCGTGGCCCTGCGCAACCGGCTGACGCTGGATCGCCTGCGGGTACACAACGCACTGGCCCGCCTGCGGAGTGCTTCGCCAGCCGCGCGGGTGCGAGCGACCGCAGACCGGGTTGCCAGTTCCCGGCTAAGGCTCGCCTCTGCGCTGCGCGCCAGGCTGACGGTTCCCGGGACCCAACTCGCCGTCCTCAGCGGCCGACTGCAGACCGTCAGCCCGCTCCGTACCCTGGAGCGCGGCTACGCCATTGTCCTGGACGCGACCGGCACTGTGGTGCGCAGTTCAGCGCAATTGAAGTCGGGAGATGCCATCACCGCACGAGTAGCCGACGGCGTGCTCAAGGCAACGGTGACGTAGGAGCGGCGTTTGGGAAAGGGGGGCAGGCCCAAATGGAGTTGGGAAATTTGGGATTGGCCCAATACCACAAGGGCGCCCAACGGGCCGACAAATAGACCCCCACAAGCCCGCACCCCGCCCAA
>JANNXJ010000017.1:0-14451 GCA_031409515.1 Gammaproteobacteria bacterium
CCCCCCACACGCCCGACCCCCACCCCGCCCGACCCTCCCGCACTCTATTCTCGCGGGACGGGGATCGCGCCTGAAGGCGCTCCTACACGGCGTTTCGCAGGTACCAGGCGTAGGTCGACGCGATGCCTTCCTTTAGCGCCGTGCTCGCCCGCCACCCCAGCCCCGTCAGCCGCGCCACATCCAGCAGCTTCCGCGGCGCACCGTCCGGGTAGTCCGGGTTGAACCGGATCTCGCCCCTGAAGCCGACCACCTCGCGCACGAGCTCGGCCAGTTCCCGGATCGAAACGTCGGTGCCGGTGCCCACGTTGAGGTGGGAGCGCATAGCCTCGGTGACAGACCCGTAACGCTCCTTCGGCAGCGTCATCACGAAGAGACAGGCCTCGGCGAGATCGTCCACGTGGAGGAACTCCCGGCGCGGCGTGCCGGTTCCCCACACCTCGACGCTGTCTGCGCCTGCCTGTTTGGCTGCGTGAAACTTGCGCAGCATGGCCGGCAGCACGTGGCTGGTCTGGAGATCGAAGTTGTCCTCCGGACCGTAGAGGTTGGTGGGCATCACGCTGCGGAAATCCGTGCCGTGCTGGCGATTGAAGGACTCGCAGAGCTTGATGCCGGCGATCTTGGCAATGGCGTAGGGCTCGTTGGTGGGCTCCAGCGGCCCGGTCAGCAGGCACTCTTCCGGCATGGGCTGGGGCGCGAGCCGGGGGTAGATGCAGGAGCTGCCCAGGAACAGCAGCCGCGACGTGCCGGCGGCGTGGGCGCACTGGATGACGTTGGTGGCAATGGCGAGGTTCGCGTGGATGAAGTCCGCGGGGTAGTGGCTGTTGGCGTAGATCCCGCCGACCCGCGCCGCAGCCAGGAAGACGTACTCGGGCCGTTCCTTCTGGAAGAAGCCCCGCACCTGATCGTGCTCGGTGAGGTCCAGAGCCTCGCGGGCCGGCAGAATCAGACTGGTGCAGCCTTCGGCCTCCAGCCGGCGGACGATGGCGGACCCCACCATGCCGCGATGGCCCGCCACGTAGATCCGGGCGGTCTTAAGCCCCGGGCTCTCACTCATGATGGCTGAAGACCCGGTAGCCCTCCCGGGCCACCAGGGCGTCCCGCTCGGCAATCTTCAGGTCCGAGGCCACCATTTCCCGGACCAGGTCTTCCAGCGGCGTGGTGGCCACCCAGCCGAGCTTGTCCCGGGCCTTGGTCGGGTCGCCCAGCAGCGTCTCCACCTCCGTGGGCCGGAAGTAGCGGGGATCGATGCGCACGATGATGTCGCCTGCTTTGGGGCCGATGGCTCCGGCGGTGGTCGCGCTGACGCGCGCCACCTCGTCGACGCCGTCGCCCTCCCAGGTCAGCGTGATCCCCAGTTCGCTGGCGGCGAGGGTCACGAAGTCCCGCACCGAGCGCTGCTTGCCGGTGGCGATCACGAAGTCTTCCGGTTTCTCCTGCTGGAGCATCAGCCACTGGGCCTCCACATAGTCCCGGGCGTGGCCCCAGTCCCGCAGGGCGTGCAGGTTGCCGAGATGGAGCGTGGTCTGCAGCCCCACCCGGATGCGGGCGAGACCCCGGGTGATCTTGCGCGTGACGAAGGTTTCGCCCCGGATTGGCGATTCGTGATTGAAGAGGATGCCATTGCAGGCAAAGAGCCCGTAGGCCTCCCGGTAGTTCACTGTGATCCAGTACGCGTAGAGCTTGGCCACGCCGTAGGGTGACCGGGGGTAGAAAGGCGTGGTTTCCCGCTGGGGGGTTTCCTGCACGAGGCCGTAGAGCTCCGAGGTGGAGGCCTGGTAGAAACGCGTCCGCTGGCTCAGGCCCAGCAGCCGGATGGCCTCCAGCAGGCGCAGGGTGCCCAGGCCGTCCGCGTTGGCGGTGTATTCCGGGGTTTCGAAGGACACGCCCACATGGCTCTGGGCGGCCAGGTTGTAGATCTCGTCCGGCTGCACTTCCTGCACGACCCGGATGAGATTGGTGGCGTCGGTCAGATCCCCGTAGTGGAGGATGAACTGCCGGTGGTCCACGTGGGGGTCCTGATACAGGTGATCGATGCGGTCAGTGTTGAAGGACGAGGAGCGGCGCTTGAGGCCGTGCACCTCGTAGCCCTTCTTGAGCAGCGACTCCGCCAGGTAGGCGCCATCCTGGCCGGTGACGCCGGTGATCAATGCAACTTTTGGCATGTTGGTTCCTGCGTAGGAGCGTCTGTAGGAGCGCCTTTAGGCGCGATACCATTCCATCTTCCCACAACGATCGCGCCTAAACGCGCTCCTACGAGGCGCTCCTACAGCGCCGCCTAAAACAGCGTGTAGATGAAGGGCGCCACCGCCGAGCCCTGGCTCAGCACTATCAGCGCGCCGAGCAGCAGCATCACGATGATAATGGGCGCGAGCCAGAATTTCTTCCGCTCCCGCATGAAGTCCCACAGGTCTTTAATGAGATCGAGCATCAGAAGGGCTTCTCCAGGCGTTGGGGTGGGGTGGCCTCGCTCTTGATCCGGTAGCTCTGCTCCTCGGGCTTGAGGCGCCGTGCCAGGGAGTCCTTGCCGAGGAGTCGCCGGACGAGGCCCATCGGCGTGATCACGCCGTAGAACACGAGGCCCATGATGATGGGCGTCGTGATTTTGCTCATCAGCAGCCCAAAGCGCATCCACCAGTGATAGACGGGCTTCAGGGCGAGGGGCGCGGCCAGCCCCAGGCCACCCAGCACCAGCAGGATCACAAAGGGCCAGCGCGGGATCGGCCGCTCGATGAGCCAGGGGAAGAAGAGCCCGAACAGCACCGCGATGATGCCCCCGGTGACGAGGCCAAAGTCCCGCAGGCCCTTGCGGTCGAGTTCGGGGATGGTGTGTTGCGCGCTCATCATCAGTCCATCATTAGTCCAGGGCGAACTCGGTGCGCCAGTCGGTCTTGTCCGCCGGCTCCGGCTGGTCGGCCTTGGCCATGAGGAAATTCTCCACGACCAGGTAGTCCATTTCCGTGCGCAGGAAACAGCGATAGGCATCGGCGGGCGTGCACACGATGGGCTCGCCCCGCACGTTGAAAGAGGTGTTCACCAGAACCGGGCAGCCGGTCTGGGCATTGAACTCCGTGAGGAGGCGGTGAAAACGGGGATTCGTCTCCTCGTGGACGGTCTGCACCCGGGCGGAGTAGTCCACGTGGGTGATGGCCGGCAGCGTCGAGCGCTTGAGCTTGAGCTTCTCCACCCCGAAGAGTTGCTCCTGTTCTGCGGTCAGGGGGATACGCAGGTGTTCCCGCACCGGGGCGACGATCAGCATGTAGGGGCTGCTTCCTGAGTGCTCGAAGTAGTCGCCCACCCGGTCCGCCAGCACCGCCGGGGCGAAGGGCCGGAAGGACTCCCGGTACTTGATCTTGAGATTCATGATGCTCTGCATCTTCGCGCTGCGCGGGTCGCCGATGATGGAGCGGCCACCCAGGGCCCGGGGCCCGAATTCCATGCGGCCCTGGACCCAGCCGACCACCTGCTCGTCGGCCAGGATGGTCGCGAGCCTGGGCAGAAGTTCGGTGTCGGGCAGTTCCTGATACACGGCGCCCGCCGCATCGAGCTGGCGCCGGACTTCATCCGCGCCGTAGTTCGGCCCGAGATAGCTGCCCCGCATGCGATCACTGCCAGTGGCCGCTGGCCGCTCCCTGCCCAGGTACTCGTGCCAGACGATACTCGCCGCGCCGAGTGCGCCGCCCGCATCACCGGCGGCGGGCTGCACCCAAATGTTCTTGAAGGGCCCTTCCCGGACCAGCCGGCCGTTGGCCACGCAGTTCAGGGCCACACCGCCCGCCAGGCAGAGGTTCTCCTCACCCGTTTCCCTGTGGAGCGTCCGGGCGAGCCGCAGTACCACGTCCTCCGTCACTTTCTGGATCGAGGCTGCCAGGTCCATTTCCCGCTGGGTCACCGGACTCTCCGCCGCCCGCGGTGGCCCGCCGAAGAGCGCGGCAAACCTGTCGTTGGTCATCGTGAGGCCGGTGCAATAGTTGAAGTACTGCATGTCCAGCCGGAACGTGCCGTCGTCCTTCAGGTCGATCAGCTTCTCCCGGATCAGGTTTTCGTAAACCGGGCGACCGTAGGGCGCGAGACCCATGAGCTTGTACTCGCCGGAATTGACGCGAAAGCCGGTGAAATACGTGAAGGCCGAGTAGAGCAGGCCCAGGGAGTGGGGGAAGTCGATTTCCCAGAGTGGCTTGAGCTCCCGGCCGTTGCCCACCCAGGCCGTGGTTGTGGCCCATTCGCCCACGCCGTCGAGGCAGAGCACCGCGGCCCGGTCGAAGGGACTGAAGTAAAACGCGGAGGCGGCGTGGGACTGGTGATGCCCGGCAAACAGCAACTGGGGCAGGTCCTGGGTTTTCCAGCCGGCCATCTTGAAACCGGGAAGGGCGGCCAGTTCCCTCTTGAGGGTGGCTTTGAGGTAGAGCTTTTCCTTGAGCCAGACCGGCATGGCCGCCACGAAGGAGCGGAAGCCGTGGGGTGCGTAGCTCAGGTAGGTTTCCAGCAGGCGCTCGAACTTGATCAGCGGCTTGTCGTAGAAGACGACGCTGTGCAGGTCCTTAAGGCCGATGCCGGCTTCCGCCAGGCAATACTCGATGGCTTCTTTCGGGAAGTCCGGGTCGTGCTTTTTCCGGGTGAAACGCTCCTGCTGGGCAGCAGCGAGGACCTCCCCGTCCCGGAGGAGGGCGGCGGCACTGTCGTGGTAGTAGGCCGAGATGCCCAGGATGTGGGTTGGGGTGGGCATGGGGAGAATTCTAACGTAGGAGCGCCTTTAGGCGCGATCGACAGCGGAATCGCGCGTGAACGCGCTCCTACCATACAATGCCACCATGAGCGTCGCACCCCAGAACGTGCCTGCAACGGGCCTGCTTGAGGGCCTCACCGCCATCGTCGGCGCCGGGCATGTCCTGACCGACGACGACTCCCGCACCTTCTACTCCACGGATGTCTTCCGCCAGGCCGACGTGCTGACCACCGCGGTCGTGCAGCCCGGCACGGTGAGTGAGTTGCAGGAAGTCATGCGGCTCTGTGCCCGGTTCAAAGCGCCGACAGTGGTCCGGGGTGGGGGCGCCTCCTACACCGATGCCTACCTGCCGGTGAAGGCGGGCACGCTGACGCTCGACATGTCCCGCCTCACCCGCATCGACATCAATGCAGAAGACCTCTATGTGACCGTCGAGCCCGGCGTGACCTGGGCGAAGCTCTACGCGGCGGTCAGCGCCCAGGGCCTGCGGACGCCGATGTGGGGCCCGTTCTCGGGCCTGGCCGCGACGGTGGGTGGCGGAATGTCCCACTACGCCGTCAATTACGGGTCTGGTCTCTACGGCGTGTCGGCGGAATCGCTGCTGGGCATGGACGTGATCCTGGCCAGTGGCGAGATGCTGTCCACGGGGTCTGGCGGCGGCAGCAACAGCTTGCCGTTCTTCCGCTACTACGGCCCGGATCTCACGGGGCTGTTCGTTGGCGATGCGGGCGCTCTCGGCGTGAAGGCCCGCATGACGCTGCGCCTGATGCAGAAGCCAGTGGGCTTCGCGGCGGGCTCCTTTGGTTTTCCCACCGGCGAGAACTGCCTCAAGGCGCTCATGGAAATCGCCCGGCTCGGGGTCGTGGCCCAGAATTTCGCCCTCGATCCCCGCCAGCAGAAGACGGCCCTCACCACCATGGCGTCCGCCAGCCCGCTGGACGCCGCCCGGTCCGTGTTTCTGTCTGCCCCGAATCCCTGGGACGGTGCTGTCCAGGTCATGCGCATGGGCGTCGCCGGCCGCAACTTCCTCAAGAACGCGGTGTATTCCGCGCATTTCGGCACCGAGGGCCTGACCCCCGCCGAAGCGAAGCTCAAGCTGGCCAGTGTGCGGGCCATTGCCTCGAAGTACGGCGCCGAGGTCGCCAACTCGATTCCGGCGTACTTCAATGCCAATCCCTTCATGGAAATCACGCCGATCCTCGGGCCCAACGGTGAGCTCTGGAAGCCCACCCACGGTGTGCTGCCGTTTTCCGCCGTGCTCAAGCACCACGCGGAATTCGAGGCGCTGGTGGCCGAGTACCGGGACCGGATGCGGCAGCACCGGGTGCAGCTCACCCGCATGCTGATGTTCTTCAGCACGAACGCGTTTATCTACGAGCCCACCTTCCTGTGGGAGGACGCGCGCACCATCTATCACCGGCGCGTGTACCCGGCGGCCCTGCTGCCGAACGTGCCGGAACACGCCGCCAACCCCCAGGGCCGGGCGCTGGTGAAGGAGCTGAAGGGCCGCATCCAGGAACTCTGCAGCCGCAATGGCGCGAGTCACCTGCAGGTGGGCAAGGACTACCCCTATCTGGCGAGTCGCAAGCCGGAGACCCGGGCTCTCGTCGAGAATCTGAAGCGCCTGCTCGACCCCGACCGCCTCTTAAACCCCGGCGCCCTGGGCCTCCCCCCGTAGGAGCGCGTTCACGCGCGACTCCGCATCCTGTAGTCCGCGGCATCCCGGCCGGGATCCCGTCTGGCTACCGGGAGTACCCGGTGAGCGCCAGACGGGACACCCGCCCGTGCTGCCGCTACTCCGGCTGAGCGCCGAGCGGCCAGTGGCTGGTGCCTCGCCCGCGAAAAGACGTGTACTCACGTCAGCGGGCGGGGTTTCCAGCCGGTGGCCGCGGGATGCACCACCGGGTATCCTTGCGGGTCTCGAATCTCTACGACAAGAAAAGAGGCAATCATGGCGACCAAGAAGGCGACTTCCACCCCGGCAAAGCCCCAGTACGACCTCCTCATCAAGAACGTCCGGGTGGTGCGGCCCGGGGCCGCGATGGTCGAGCAGGGCGACATCGCCATCAAGAATGGCCGCTTCGCGAAGATCGCGCCGGTCATCCCCGCGGAGTCTGCGGCGCAGGTGTATGACGGCAAGAACCGCCTCGCCTTTCCCGGTCTCGTCGATCCGCACATGCACACGGGCATCTACTCGCCCCTCGAGCAGGACGCGGTCACTGAAAGCCGGGCTGCGGCCCAGGGTGGCGTCACGAGCAGCCTCAACTACATGCGCACCGGTGCCTACTACCTGAACAAGGGCGGCTCCTACAAGAAGTTCTTCCCCGAAGTGCTGCAGCTCTCCAGCGGCAACTTCCATGTCGATTACGCCTATCACCTGGCGCCCATGGACAAGCGCCATATCCGGGAAATTCCCGAACTGGTGGACACCTACGGCGTCACGTCCTTCAAGATTTACATGTTCTACGGTGGCCATGGACTCCACGGCCGGTCCACCAACCAGAGCGAATTCCTCATGATCAATGAGGACGAAAAATACGACATCGCCCACTTCGAGTTCGTGATGCGGGGCATCCGCAAGGCCATGGACAGGTACCCGGACAAGGCCGGGGATCTCTCCCTGAGCCTGCATTGCGAGACGGCGGAGATCATGTCGGCCTACACGAAGATCGTGGAGGAGGAGGGCACCCTCAAGGGCCTGCCGGCCTACAGTGCTTCCCGCCCGCCCCACTCGGAAGGTCTCGCCATCTTCATCGCGTCCTACCTGGCCAACGAGACGGACCTGCCCAACATCAACCTGCTGCACCTGACCTCCCGCAAGGCGGTCCTGGCGGCGTTGCAGATGGCTGCCGTGTTCCCCCACATCAACTTCCGCCGGGAGGTGACCATCGGTCACCTGATGCTCGACACTGACTCCAAGGCGGCGGCGCTGGCCAAGGTCAATCCGCCGATCCGCCCCCGGGAAGACGTGGACTACCTCTGGGAGCAGCTCGTGGCCGGTAACCTGGACTGGGTGTGCAGTGACCACGCCTGCTGCAAGCACGAGCACAAGGTGGACAAGAAGAAGCCCGGCAACATCTGGCTGGCCAAGTCCGGCTTCGGGGGTACCGAGTACCTGCTGGCCGCCCTGGTCAGCGAAGGCCGCAAGCGGGGCCTGACCTGGAACCAGATGGCCGCCCTCACCAGCTACAACGCCGCCCGCCGCTTCGGCCTGCACAGCAAGGGCGATATCGAGGTCGGCCTGGATGCGGATCTGGCGCTCCTGGACCCCAACGAGACCTGGACCGTCCGGGCCGCCGATTCCGAGTCCCAGCAGGGCTACACGCCCTTCGAGGGCATGGAGCTCTCCGGGCGGGTGAAGACCACCTTCCTCCGGGGCCAGCGGATCTACGACGACGGCCAGATCGTCGGCAAGGCCATCGGGCGCTACCTGTCGCGGCCTTACTGAGCATTCCGGGACAACGCACTCCGTAGGCGCGGCCGCCGGCTGGAGACCCCGGCCGCTACCGGGAGTACCCGGTGAGCGCGGCCGGGGCACACAGCCGTCGACCGCTTTTACCGCGCCGCTGTCGCGTTATGACCACAATGCTGCGGCCCTCCGTGACGGACCTCACAGATCCCTTGTCCCGCCTTTGACGGCGGCTCGGCACCCCCTATAGTTTCGCGTCTTAGATCTTGATTGCACGTTGATTTTTCACCCCGGTATGCGGGGTGGGGCGTGCGGAAAAAGACCGCCGTAAGACGTTTATAGAAAAAGAAAACGAGGGTTCCATGTGTCACATTGCCGACAAGTTCTACGCTGCCGTCCGGACGCTCACCTCGGACGCACCGCTGAAGCAGCGGCTCATCAGTGCCTATGTGGACCATCTGGAGGCACTGGCTGAGGACGATGTGCCCCAGGCCGTCCAGCCCCGCTTCGAAGCCCTGCGGCAGGCCATGACGGCAGTACCGCCGACGGAAAAGGAAACGGCCGTGCAGGTGTCAGTCCGGAAGATGTCCCAGGCTGAGGCCGGGCGCCTGTCCAGGTCCGTACTGGCGATCTTTGCCGAACTGGTGCGGGCCAAGAGTACCGGCGAACGCCTGGAGAGCGGGGGTGTCACGAAGGCCCCCGCCTTTAACCGGGTCGATGCGAACCTCCGGGTACCGAGCTTCCTGGCGCGCTAGGAAATGGGGACATGCCTCATTTCCCACCCCGCCCCTGGCAACAAAAAAAGGCGCCGGCTAGAGCCGGCGCCTTTTAAGAGTCCTGGGAAATGAGGCATGTCCCCAATCAGAACTTCAGCGTGGCCTCCACGCCAAGGCGCCGCTCGGTTCCCGGGCTGATGAAGGAACCACCGAACTCCGGTGCCGGAATCACCTCGTTCAGATAGTCCTCGCCCAGCGCATTCCGGACGAAGCCCACCAGGGACCAGCGGTCACCGGAAATGCCGGCCCGCAGATTGACCAGCGAGTAGGCGTCCCGCTTGGCCACCGAGGCGTTGCCCGGTCCCAGGGTCGGAATGCTCAGCGTAAAGATCGTGGGCCGGTCGTTGTTCTGGATCACGTGGAACCAGGTCTCGCCCACCCCGGCGATGTCCACACTGCCCACGAAGTCATAGCTGCCGGACACCGGGTATTGCACCTGCGCCCCCGCACTCCAGGTGTAGTCCGGCGTGTAGGGCGAGTCGTTACCCTCGCTGTCCGGCCGGACGTTGTTCTTCTTGATCTCACTGGTGATGAAGTTGGCACCGGCGTAGACCGTCAGCCAGTCGGTGGCGTCGAAGTGCAGGGAGAACTCCTGGCCCTGGATCTTGACCTTGTCGATGTTCTCCACGACCCGCAGGAGGCCGAAGCCGCCGACGAAGAACTCGAAGAACTGCATGTCGTCCACGTTGACCCAGTAGACCGCCGCTTCCGCCCGCAGCCGGTTATCGAGCCACTCCGTCTTGACGCCGCCCTCGTAGGCCCAGGAGGTTTCTTTCTTGTAGGTGTCATCGCAGGACGTCAGTGACGCGCAGCCACCCGGGAGCACCGGATCAAAGTCACCCTCGAAGGGCGCGCCGGGGCCGAGGAGGGGGTTGTTGATGAAGTTGTTGACCGTCACGGCGGAGCCGGAGTTGTTGAAGCCACCGCTCTTGAAGCCGACGCCCGCCGTGGCATAGGCCGTGACGTTGTCCGTGGCGTCCCAGGTGATCGACACCTTGGGCTCCAGGGCGTCAAAGTCCTCACTCTGGTTGGGGATGTTGCCGGTGGCGCAGAGGCCCGGGTTGATGAACGCGCCCCCTGTGCCGGGGGGAGCCGTCGCATCGCAGGTGTTGATGTACTGGGTGGTGGCGTCCACCGGGACCTGGTTCTGAACCTTCCGGTCCTCCAGGTCGTAGCGCAGGGCGAAGGACGTCTCGATGGTGTCCGTCAGGTCATAGGCCAGCTGGCCGAAGACGGCGTAGACGTTGGTCGTGAACTGGTCCCGGGCCAGCTGTTCGGTCGGGTTGCGCGGATCGGTGGTGTAGAGGTTGGCGATAACGCCGAAGCCCCGGTCGATACCCGTGTTCACGCCAACTTCCCGGTCGATGTTCAGGTAGTAGAGACCGCCGAGCCAGCGCAGCCGCTGGTCGCCTTTCGACGCCAGCCGGATCTCGAAGGAGTAGTCCGTCTGGTTCCGCTCCTGGTACTGGGTGCCGTCGCAGGCCGTGGGGGTATAGGCACCAAACAGCGAGCCGGCAGGGCCGCCAGTGCCAGGACCGAAGGCGTCCTGGGGCACGATCAGCTGGGGCGGGGCGACCGGGTAGAAGCCCAGGGCATTGGTGGTATCGATGCACTGCTGTTCCGCAAAGAAGAAGCCGAAGGCGCCGCTGGTGCCGTCGGCCCCCAGGTTGTTCTGGATATCGCTGTAGAGGCCCCAGCCGGTGAGATCGGCCCAGCCCAGGTCGTAGTCAACCTTCAGGGATGCTTCCAGGGAGTCCTGGTTATTGAAGGGCTTGATGTTGTTGTCGAACTGGAACTTGTGGCCGTTGACGTCCTCGTTGCCGAAAGCCGCCATTTCGGGGCTCTGGCCGATGAATTCCAGCGTGGGCACGAGGCTCGGGATCTGGAACACGGAGTTGAAGGCGATGGAATTGGCCTCCACCTGGCCAAAGCGCAGCTTGGCATCCACGGTCAGGTTCTCCGAGGGCTCCCAGATGGCCCGGGTGCCGACGTCATAGCTCTTGAAGCTGTCCACGTTGGCCGAGTCCGGAGCGGACCCCGGCCCGAGGAAGCGAGCGGAGGTGTAGTAGGCGTTGTTGTAGTAGCCGTCGCTGTCCCGGAAGCTGCCGGAAACGCTCACTCCCAGGGTATCGCTGACCGGGCCAGAGAAAACACCGGAGAAGACCTCGGTGGAATCCTCCGCAAAGCTGCCCCGGACCTGTCCGCCCCACTCATTGCCGGGCTTCTGGGTGGTGATGATGAAGGCCCCCGCGGCGGCGTTTCGGCCGTAGATGGCGCCCTGGGGGCCCTTGAGGACTTCGATCTGCTGGAGGTTGATGTATTCCCGGTTCAGGGCGGCGGGATTGGTCATCAGGATCCCGTCGATGATCAGCGCGTAGTTGGCTTCCGCGTCCCGCGTGCCGTTGATGCCCCGGATGTTCACCTGGGTGTCGCCGACTTCGGCGGTGTTGGCGACGAGGGACACCCCGGGCGTCTGGTAGATGAAGTCCTCGGCCCGCTGGATGCCCGTGGCTTCGATGTCAGCCGCCGTAAACGCGGAGACGGACCCCGGGACGTCCTGGATCGACTCAGCCCGCTGGCGAACCGTAACGATGATTTCAGTAATCTCCTCCTGGGCCATGGCCGGCTGGCCGGTCAGCAGGGTCGTCGCCATAGTGGCCAGAACCAGGCCAGTACGGGTCATGACAGCGGTTTTTGCGTTGGACATCGGAAAGCTCCTCACCCCAGAGACAGTGCCTGCCGCAAGCTCATCGTGGCGTGCAGGTCAAGCGCCGAAACTATAGCTTTCAACCAGTACAGTCAACGCGTGGTGTGCCCGCGACAGACTGAACGGGCCGCTGGCCAGGAGGCGGTTGCGGCATGGACAGGTCGGGCGCCGATACCTTAAGGTCGCGCCCTCACGCACAGGACGCAGCCCATGCAGACCATCCTGATCACTGGCAGCACCCGCGGCATCGGCAAGGGCCTCGCCCGGGAATTCCTGCGGCTTCAGCATCGGGTGATCGTTACGGGCCGCAGTGACGCCGCGGTAACCGACGCAACCCGGGACCTCAGCCCTCTGGGCGACGTCCTGGGGGTAGTCTGCGACGTGCGCCAGCTGGCTTCTGTTCAGGCGGCCTGGGCGGCAGGGGTGGCCCGGTTCGGCGGGATCGACATCTGGATCAACAACGCTGCCGTGGCCACGGACCGGGTGTTGCTGGCCGACCTGCCGGGGGACCAGCTGCAGACCACGGTGGAGACCAACCTCCTGGGGACTCTGTTTGGCTGCCAGGTTGCCATTGCCGGGATGCGCGGCCAGCCGGCGGGGGGCAAGGTTTTCACTTTCGAGGGCTTCGGCAGCGACGGTCTGTCCCGGCCGGGTCTGTCGGTCTACGGCGCCACCAAGCGCGCCATCCGCTACCTGACAGCGTCGCTCGCTAAAGAGTGCGCCGGGACCAATGTGCTCGTGGGTTCGCTGAGCCCCGGCATCGTGGCCACCGACCTGCTGCTCTACAGTTCGAAGGGTCAGGATGCGGCGGACTGGGAGCGGGCGAAGCGCACGCTGAATATTCTCGGGGATACCGTCGAAACCGTGACGCCATTTCTGGCCCAGGCAGCGCTGGCCAGCACGAAACAGGGCGCGCGCATCGCCTGGATGACCCCCGGCAAGGCGGCCGGTCGTTTTGCCGCCTCATTCTTCCGCAAGCGCGACATCCTCTCCGCGCTCGAGACCCGCACGAATCTGACGGTGCGCTGAGCCAGTGAGCGACGCCATGCATGACCCGGCGAAAGAAGCAGCGAACGACGCTGCGCCCGAGAGCCGGGATTTCATCCGCCAGATTATTGCCGATGACCTGGCAGCCGGCCGGCACAGCGTCATCGTCACGCGCTTTCCACCCGAGCCCAACGGTTACCTCCACGTGGGCCATGCCAAGTCCATCTGCCTGAATTTCGGCGTGGCCGCAGAGACCGGCGGACGGTGTTTCCTCCGGCTCGATGACACGAATCCGCTGAAGGAAGATCAGGCCTTCGTGGATGCCATCATTGATCAGGTCCGGTGGCTCGGCTTCGACTGGTCAGACCGGCTGACCCACGCCTCGGACTACTTTCTGCAGATCCACGACTGTGCGGTGGCGCTGATCCGGGCTGGCAAGGCCTACGTGGACAGCCTGACCCCGGAGCAGATGCGGGAGTATCGGGGGACACTGACGGCGGCTGGCCGGGAGAGCCCGCACCGCAGCCGCACGGTGGCTGAGAACCTGGAGCTCTTCAGCCGGATGCGCGCGGGGGCGTTTGCCGACGGGGAGCACGTCCTGCGGGCGAAGATCGCCATGGCCTCGCCCAACATCAATCTCCGGGATCCGGTGCTCTACCGGATTCGGCGGGCCACCCACCAGCGGACGGGGGATGCCTGGTGCATCTACCCGCTCTACGACTTTGCCCACACGATCTCCGACGCACTCGAGGGCATCACGCACTCACTGTGTACGCTCGAGTTCGAGGATCACCGGCCGCTGTACGAGTGGTTTCTCGCTAACCTGCAGTTACCCGCCCGCCCGCGCCAGATCGAGTTCTCCCGGCTCAATCTGGCCTTCACCATCACCAGCAAGCGCAGGCTTGCCGAGTTGATCGAACTGCAACACGTGGCCGGCTGGGACGATCCGCGCCTGCCGACCATCGCCGGCATGCGCCGGCGCGGTTACCCGCCCGAGGCGCTGCGGGATTTCGTCGGCCGCACGGGGGTCACGAAGAAGGAGCACCTGATCCAGATGAGTCTGCTGGAGAACTGTGTGCGGGAGGATCTCAATCTGCGGGCCGGCCGTGCCATGGCGGTACTTAACCCGCTCAAGGTGGTGCTGACGAACTATCCGGCAGAGCAGACCGAGCTGCTGCCTGCCGCCAACCACCCGGATCGCCCCGATCTCGGCGAGCGGCAGCTGCCGTTCGGCCGGGAATTGTGGATCGAGCAGGACGACTTCATGGAGGACGCGCCGAAGAAGTTCTTCCGCCTGCGGCCTGGTGGGGAGGTGCGGCTGCGTTATGGCTACATCATCAAATGCCACGACCTGATCAAGGACGCGGAGGGTCGCGTGACCGAGGTGCACTGCACTTACGATCCGGAGACGCGCAGCGGGATGAGTGGTGCGGAGCGGAAGGTGAAGGGCACCATTCACTGGGTCAGCGCGACCCAGGCCGTGCGGGCGGAAGTCCGGCTCTACGACCGGCTGTTCAGTGTGGCCCGTCCCGATGGGCAGGACGCGGACTTCAAGACCTTCCTCAATCCCGACTCACTGCGCATCGAGAGCAAGGCCTGGCTGGAACCGTCGCTGCTGGAGGTGCCGCCGGGCGCGATTCTGCAGTTCGAGCGCCTGGGCTACTTTGTGGCCGACCGGGCGGATCACCGCCCTGGCCAGGCCGTGTTCAACCGGGTGGTCACCCTGCGGGATTCCTGGGCGAAGCTTGAGGAGCGCCCGTAGGAGCGCCAGTGAAAATGGGGACAATGCACAAATAGCACAAGGGAAAATAGGCAAGTGCCCAATTTCACAAGCGCGCCGAACCGGTGG